>NZ_CAKAKD010000003.1:0-2392 GCF_916618765.1 Corynebacterium sp. Marseille-P4611 | reverse complement strand
CCACTGCCAACCAAGGCAACTAAGCCACGACGATCCGATTCAGACAACGAATGAAACGGGCCAATAATCTCAGACACAACAACACCCTCCTAAGGGAAAGTGTTGCAACGACCCTCTGAACTCAAGAAGCGTCAGAATTATCGCGTACTGAGGCGCTGTCACGGTACCAGGCCCGCAACGTGTGGTGAGATACTCCAAGCAGCTCACCGACCTCCGTGTAGGCGCGTTGCAGTGAGCAAGACTCCAGGCGGACCATTTCGATGATCTGATGGACCGCCTTCTCCTTGAACTCGACGGAATACTTTCTAGGCATAGTTCAATCCTTCCTTAGCTGAGGTAGGAACTAAACCCAGGACGCTTCACTACAACACCCGCAGACGGCACTCCTGGTGCAACCTTCTAGCCCCCAATGACTTCGAAGCACTCACATCAGCTACACTGACCCAAGCAGCATAGCTAACCCCCGACGTGTCTACTTTCCGGGGGTCAGGCCCAACCTCGTCTTTCACCCCGGTGCCGGATGGATAAACCTCGACCATGCCCCCACAGACAACACCTTCATCCGCCGACTCTTAGCCGACGAGGTAGACTCTTATACCCCCAGCACCGACATCCGGGCCTACACCCAAGGCAGAGACGCCACCTGCCGCTGGCCCGGCTGCACCGTCCCCGCCACCCGGTGTCAACTCGACCACCGCATCGAATACCACCTCGGCGGGCCTACTAGCCCAGATAATTTAGTCAACCTCTGCCAACACCACCACAACATCAAAACCGACCGCAGAATCCACTACATCCTCGACCCCATCACCGGAACCATCGCCTGGCTCCACCACGACGGTACCTACCAACTAGACCACTGAACTGACCCCCATTTGGTGGACACCTGATATCCAGCCCAGTCGAGCTGGGAAGAAAGGTAATCTACCACCATGTCCAGGTATTCCGAACAGTTCAAACGCGATGCCGTGGCCCTCTATGAGAACAACGAGGACCTCTCGTTGAACTCAGCGTCAGCCGAGCTCGGAATCAACCGAGCCTCGCTACATTCATGGGTCAAGAAGTACGGCACCGGCAAACGTGCCCGCATAAAAGCCGTGCACGATAAAGCCCAAGAGGCGAATGATTCTGAGCGAATCCGCCAGCTAGAAAAGGAAGTCTCTAAGCTGCGCGAAGAACGCGATATTCTGCGCAAGGCCGCGAAATATTTTGCCGAAGAGACACGCTGGTGATCCGCTTCCAGTTTGTCTATGACCACCGAACCGAGTACTCGGTTAAGCGGATGTGCGATGTGTTAAAGCTCAATCGTTCCTCGTTTTACAAGTGGGTGAGCACCCGCAAAAAGCGCAGGTTAAAGATATATTCTGACGGTCTTATTGGTGCAAGAATCAAGGCCATCTTCGATGATGAGCACGGGCTTTATGGTGCTAAACGCATCGCCGCAAGCCTCAAGGAAGACCCGGCGTATACCCCGGTCAACCACAAGAAGGTCGCACGAATCATGAAAACCATGGGACTAAAAGGCTTTAGCAAACGCCGTCGATGCATCACTACCAGGCGTAAGCCTGGTCACCGTGTCATGCCAGATCTAGTAGGCCGTACATTCACCGCTGACGAGCCGAACCGTGTGTATGTCGGCGACATTACCTACCTGCCGTGTAAGTGCGGAAAGAACATGTATTTGGCTACAGTCATTGATACCTATTCGCGTAAACTTGCAGGTTATGCACTCGCAGACCACATGCGTGTCTCGTTGGTCATTGATGCTCTAGCCCACGCACACGGTGTGCGTGGCAGTCTTGACGGGGCTATTTTCCATTCCGATCACGGCAGCGTGTACACCTCACAAGCGTTCAGAAACTACTGCTCGTCGCTGGGTGTACGCCAGTCCATGGGAGCGGTAGGAACGAGTGCCGATAATGCCCTAGCAGAATCGTTTAACGCCACGCTCAAGCGGGAAGTACTGCGAGAGCGGAAAGTCTTTGACAACCCAATTAGCTGTCGCCAAGAGGTCTTCCGGTGGTGCATGCGCTACAACACCCGCAGGCGCCACTCCTGGTGCAATCTTGTGGCTCCTGATGTCTTTGAAGCCGCGACTTCAGCTACACTGGCTAAAGTCGCATAGTTAACCCCCGACGTGTCCACTTTCCGGGGGTCGGGCCCCACCCCACCGGCCCACTAGCCACGCACCACACCCACTGGAACCACACCTGGGCCCAATACCTCACACACCAACAACAACGAACAGAAAGGAAGACCTCCAAATGAAGTGTCCCAGGTTTTGTTCCGTTTGAGTAGATGGGAAAATCTGGAATATGCCAAGAAAATTTGACCAGGATGCGAAGGATCGTGTGGTCCGTCTTGTAGAGGACCGCATCTTGGCGGAAAATAT
>NZ_CAKAKD010000002.1:0-25915 GCF_916618765.1 Corynebacterium sp. Marseille-P4611 | reverse complement strand
TATCCAGCTCAGGGGCGTATTTCTGCACCCAGCGGTAGATCGTGGTGTGATCGACTGGCACACCCCGCTCGGTCATCATTTCTTCGAGATCGCGGTAGCTCACCCCGTAGCGGCAGTACCACCGCACTGCCCACAGGATGATGTCACGGGGGAAATGCCGACCGGAGAAGATGCCCATGGCTCTGATTATTTCACGCCGGTCTTTCTACTGCCCCAACTTTGCAACAGCACCTCCGAAGAGGGTGTTAACCTGCTCGTCTTAGAGCCAGAGCTGGATACTTCTAGTTCTAATGGCAAGCTCATGGTGCACGTCCTGGCCTCCCTAGCTGAGTGGGAGCGCGACTTACTGCGCGAGCGCACTAAAGACGGCGTTGCCTACGCCCGCAGCCAAGGCCGCTATCCCGGTCGCAAGCCGAAAATGTCTCCAGAGCAGGCCCACACCGCCCAAAGGCTGATCGAGGACGGGCATTCTTATTCTGCCGTGGCCCGAGGCTTTAACGTGTCTCGTCCTACGCTGTATAGGGCGCTAGAGCGTGCAAAAAAGGCGCAGCGGGAATCCGCTACGCCTTAATGCTCGCTTTCTTTTTAATTTTCATGCGTGCCCTTGTGCCTTTTTAGCTTCCTACGTTCGGCTCCTGGTCCTCGCCGCTCCCGCGTGCCCTAACTCGCTTGGCGTAGTCCCACAAGTCGTGCAGACTCCTTATGCCTACGCGCCCCTGTAAGACCCCGTCGAGCAGGTAATAACCCGCCACAATAAGCACCGCTACGACAGAGACGAAGATAACCGTCAGTAGCACGGCCAGTACCCCGTGACCGATGCCCTGGCCGCCGAAATCCAACAGCCACTGCATGTATCCAGGTGCGTCTGTTAGCCCGAAAGCAGCGGCTATCGGGCCGAGAATAACTAAAGCGCCCAAAATCACCGTCGCAGCCTGCAGCCCAATAGCTCCTAACGTCGCTATAGCCTGGTTCTGCCAGCCGCGTGCAGCCTCCTGGGCGGCTAACCCCTGCCTTACCTCTTCGGCTGCTTCCTCCGCACGGTCGGCTGCAGCCTCCTGGCGCTGGACTAAATCCTCTAGCGTCTGCGTGTACTTGCTAGAGGTCTGGGCCAAATTCGTTTCCAGCATCTCTTTCGTCTCGCTTTTCAGCTTGCTCATTGAGCTGTCTACGTAGCTCTTCAAAGCCGCGCTTACGGGTTCTGCGATCCTTTCTACGTCCTCGCTCCGTAGGTGAATATCCGTCTTGATCCCCACCAGCACGTGCAGGTGCTTGCGCATCTCCTCCAGGCTCGCCAGCATCTTCTCGGAAATCTCCGCGACGTTGCTCCCGTTCTTCGCCGAGGACTCGACCAGCCCCCTCGACACCATCAGCAGCTGGCGATACATCATGTCGCTGCGCTCCATCGCCTCTTGAATCGTGGTCTGGTCGCGCATTGTAAGGCCCTGTTCGGTCTGTTTGCGGGACAGCTCCTGGACCAGTCTTAACTGCTTTTCGTTCTCCTCCACCAGGCCAGCAGATACAAGCTCAGCCGCAGAAACATTTCCCGTGTGGGACCTACCCCGAACGACGTTCGGCGCTCCAGCGATGACGAGCATTCCCTGGTCTCGGGCGGCGCGCGCCGCTTCTAACGTCGTCGGGAACTCTGCCACCGAACATCCGAGCGCGGCCGCCGCTTCGACGTCGTCCCGCGTCGCCAAGTCATGACCGAAGAGCCGGATCAGGCCCTTCCGGGCAAGGCTTTCCAGCCATGCAAGCACGCGATCCCGCACGCCCTGTCGTTTCTCGCGGCTGCTGCGCCACCATTCGACGTGGTCGGCGGCGTCATCCTGCGACATTCCCTCGTTCAGCACGAGCCAGCGCTGCATCGTCATCGGATCTGCGAATTGCCCCTGTCCGGGCGTGTGGTCTTCATATGACACGACCGGCACACCTGCGCCCCGGCCCTCAGGCGCCGGGCTTCCGGAGCGGTCAGCAGGACGGGATAAGAGCTCGGCTCGCGGCTCAAGTTCCTTCTCGAGCAGTTCGCGGCCGTATTCGCAGCGTACGTCGAGCCGATGCAGGACCTGGTGGTCGACTTGCCTGTCGTCCGTGCAAGCGAGGGCTTCCGAAAGCTCGGACGCGGCAGGAGAGTCAATGGCGGTCCCTACAATCGATCGCTCCTGGAACGCCAGCCCGTGGAGGACCGTGGTGGTCCCCGCAGCTCGAAGGCGCGCACCAGCCGATGCAATGGCAAGACTCGGATCGAGGACGACTCCCGGCCGGGGCCTCATCTCGCGCGACAACATGTCGCTGTGGACGTCGATGAGGCCCGGCAGCAGGTATGCCCCGCGAACATCGAGGTCACAGGAGGCCCCGGGAGGATGCGGCCCGACGTGCGCAATCCGGCCACCACGCACGATTAGCCTGGCGTCCTCGATGACCACGTCCGGCAGCACGGCGGAGGCATGGCCGATCACCAGATCGCTCACTGCGCCGTCCGGGGTAAAGGGTGTCATGGCTGATCAGCCTGACATTTGCTTCTTGCCTGGATGTGTACGCCGCCTTAACTGCTGTGGGTTAACGGGCTGTTTCATCGGAGTTCACAAACCGTTCACTCCCACAGCGCCCGGAGTTCACAAGTCCTCTATACGCTTTCACTCGTACAGCGCACTCGTATAGAGGACTTTCATGATAGAGCTCGTCGATGTCAGCAAGACTTACGAAGGCGGCGTTCAAGCATTGGCCCGAACCGATCTGTCGATCGAGCGCGGAAAAGTCACCGTGCTGCTCGGCCCGTCGGGTGCCGGCAAGTCGACCTTGCTGCGATGCATGAACCTGCTCGCCAAACCCACCACCGGCTCCGTGCGGGTTGACGGGACGGCGTTACTCGACTCCCGCCGCGAATTGCGTCGACACCGCCGCCGCACGGGGATGGTATTCCAACACCACCAGCTGATCCCACGCTTCTCGGCCTTGCGCAACGTGCTCCTCGGCCGGGTCGGTTATCACAGCTTCTGGCAGAGCATCCTGCCCTCCAGTCGCGGCGACCAGCGCATCGCGCTCGAAGCGCTCGAACGCGTCGGACTGCTGGACAAGGCCCTGACCCGGGTAGACAACCTGAGCGGTGGCATGCAGCAGCGAGTAGGCATCGCTCGAGCGCTCGCGCAGCAACCGGACCTGATCCTTGCCGATGAGCCGGTCGCCAGCCTCGATCCCAACTCTGCGCGTCTCGTGATGGAGCTGCTGCGCCGAGTCTGTCAGGAGAGCGGCATCGCCCTGGTTGCCAGCCTCCACCAGGTCGACCTCGCGCTCGAGCACGCCGACCGCATCGTCGGCCTGGCACACGGGGAAATCGTCTACGACGGCCCTGCAGCCGGGGTCACCGATGAGGATTTGCTGGTGATTTACGGCGGCGTGCCCGCCGACGAGCAGGCCGATGCCCTTCCACTGTCGGCACAGACCGTTTCGCTGCCGACTTCTGCTGACTAGCAAACGCTCAGGACTCAATAACCTCGACCGCCACCCCCGAGATCGACCACCTTCCGAACTACTGAAACAGGATTGAATTCCCATGCCTAGACCCACCCGCTTGGCGACTGCCGCGATCGCTGTAACGACTGCCTTCGCCTTCGGCCTCTCCGGTTGTGGTGCCAGTTCAGAGGTAACCACCGCCCCGGAAACCCTCCGCGTTGCGCTGCTTCCCGACGAGAACGCGTCGGAGGTGATCAAGAACAATGAGCCCCTCGAGGAGTACATCGAAAAGGAACTCGGGCTTGACGTCGAGCTCGTGGTGACGACCGATTACTCCTCGATGATCGAGGCGATGGCCCACGGCCGCATCGACCTCGGCTACTTCGGCCCTCTGTCCTACGTCCTCGCCCAGGAGAAGGCCGACATCGAGCCCTTCGCCGCCCTGCAGGAAGTCGAGGGTGAGGACCCGACATACCAGGCAGTGTTCATCGCCAACGCGGATTCCGGCATCGAGGACCTCGCGGATGTCGCCGGCAAGACCGTTGCGTGGGGAGACCAGACCAGCACGTCCAGTCACCTCATTCCCAAGGCCATGCTCGCCGAAGAGGCGGACCTCCGAGTAGACCAGGGTGACTACGAGGAACAGTACGTCGGCTCCCATGATGCTGTGGCCTTGACAGTGCAGAACGCCAATGCGGACGCGGGGGGCATGAGCTTGCCCATCTATGAGCGCATGGTCGAGGAGGGGCTCATCGACTCCGAGACTGTCGTGAAAGTCCAGGAATCGGATCTCTATGCCAACTACCCCTGGACGATGCAGTCCAATCTGCCCGAGGACCTGAAGGAGAAGCTGCGGGCGGCGTTCCTGGAACTCGACGATCCCGAGGTGCTCGAACCATTCGGAGCCGCCGGCTTCGCAGAGGTTGCCGATTCGGACTACGATCAGGTTCGCGACCTCGCTCCGCTGCTCGACATCGATCTCGAGGAGTACCAGTGAGCAGCCCCGCGGTCAGCGTGCCGCGCGAGGATCGCAGAGAGCAGGAATACCAGCGAATCACCGACCAGGCACAATCCGGCTGGAGGCGCTCGTTCTCCATCACGGGCTTGATCCTCGTCGCGGTGATCCTGAGTGCCTGGGCCGTGGGTCTGCTCGACGCCAACCGCATGGTCACAGGCCTCGCCGACATTGCCGACCTGCTCAGCGAGATGTGGGTGCCGGACTTCACCCATCTGAACAGCTGGTGGGGGCCCCTGCTCGACTCGATGACAATGAGCATCGCGGCCACAGCACTGGCTGTGCTGCTCTCCGTCCCTCTCGCATTGCTCGGAGCACGCAACACCTCACCGCACCCGGCGATCTACTGGGTCGCGCGGCTCATCCTGAACGTGCTGCGATCAGTGCCCGAACTGATCATGGCGATCGTATTCGTCGCCGCCGTCGGCTTCGGCGCGCTGCCCGGGGCTTTGGCATTGGGGATCCATTCTGCCGGCATGGTGGGAAAGTTCTTCGCCGAAGCGATTGAGCGCGCTGCCGAAGCCCCTGTCGAGGCCGCCAGGGCGACAGGAGCCGGCCCGGCCCAAGTGATTCTCCACGGCATCCTGCCCCAGGTGCTGCCGCAGATGGCCGACGTCACCGTCTACAGGTGGGAGTACAATTTCCGAGCGTCGGTCGTCGTCGGGGTCGTCGGCGCCGGCGGCATCGGCTTCGAACTCATCGCCGCCCTGCGAACCTTCCAGTACGACGAGGTCGCCGCAATCCTGCTCGTCATCCTGGCCACCGTGACCGTAGTCGACGCTCTCGGCGGAGCGTTGCGAAAGAGGTTCCAATGAAACAACACAGTCGACGTCCGAAGGTCGTACTGACGCACCGCGTGCATGCGCCGATCCTCGAATTGCTCAGCGAAAGCTGCGAAGTTGTCGCCAACCAGAGCGACAGCAGTCTCCCGGCCTCCGAGGTGCGGCGCCGCGCAGCAGAGGCCGAAGGATTGATGGTGTTCATGCCCGACCGGGTCGATGCAGAGCTCCTCGACTCATGCCCCAACCTGAAGGTGGTCGCGGGAGCCCTCAAAGGGAACGACAACATCGACGTCGAGGCTTGCACAGAGCGAGGCATCTGGCTGACCAGGGTCGAGGACCTCCTGACCGAGCCCACCGCAGAACTGGCGGTCGGACTGCTCATCGGGCTCGCGCGGAACATCACCGCCGGGGACCGCCGGGTGCGCTCGAATTTCGCCGGGTGGCGGCCGACGCTCTACGGGAGGACCCTCGTAGGATCGACGATCGGCATCGTAGGGGCGGGCAACCTCGGCCGGGCTGTTGCACGGATGTTGCGGGGATTCGCACCCGAGTTGCTCTACTTCGACCCTGAACCGCTATCGGCGGCCGATGAAGCACTACTCGACATCCGGCGTGCGGACCTGTCCGACCTGCTGGAGCGCAGCGACGCCGTTGTGGTCTGCGCCCCACTGTCGGCGGAGACAGTCCACTTGCTCGACCGGAATCGGCTCGAGTCAATACGACCGGGGGCGCTACTCGTCAACGTCGGCCGCGGCTCCGTCGTCGACGAATCCGCGGTGATCGAGCTCCTACGCGCCGGACAGCTCGGTGGCTTCGCGGCTGACGTTTTCGAGTTCGAGGACCTGTCCCGACCGGACCGGCCCGCTGCCATCTCCGCCGAGCTGTTGGCGATGCAGGACCGCACGCTGTTCACGCCACACCTGGGATCTGCCGTGGCCGCGACTCGTCTCAAAATTGAGGAGCACGCCGCCACTGCCATACTGCAGGCCCTTGCAGGGCATGAACCACACGGAGCCGTCAACCGCCCGTGTGGCGTGGGATCTGCTGGAACGCCTACTGCCCTATGATCGGTCCTATCGGGGTCCGGGGAAGAATCGCCCGGAAATTCACGCTAAGGGCGCTCCGGCTCGGGCGGTGAAATTATATGGATCTAAGCGGCGGGCTCGCCAGCGCGTTTGATGGCACGGTAGACGGTGGACCGGGCTACGCCGAAAAGTTCGGCAATTTCAACAGTCGTGTGCGTTCCCGCCCGGTGAACGGAAACCAGGTGTGCTTCCTGGGCTTTGGAGAGTTTGGGTTGTTTTCCGCGTAGCCGGCCCTTTGCCTTGGCGACGGCCGTCCCCTCACGGGTGCTGTTGCAAAGTTGGGCGGAGAGCCGAGACGACCCAGTTTCTCATTTCCTGATGGCCGCTGCGTGCCGGCGTTCTCAGGCCGTCTCGAAGACCCGGTTGACGATCACCGCGTCCGGATTGGGGTGCCCATAAGCAAACATCGTGCCCTGACCTTTCCGTAATGAATGCATCGCTTCCATCCCTTTCAACGTCCGGTAGGCGGAAATTCGGTTTTTGAACGCCCCCTTCGGTCCCAGGATTCTTTTAAGTCGGCCATGATCTCCCTCGAGAACGTTGTTCAGGTATTTCACCTGCCGGTGCTCCACCGTCTGAGGGCAGATTCCCTCCGCCTTCAGCTCGGATATTGCCTTGGCCAGAGCTGGTGCCTTGTCGGTGTTGATGACCCGCGGGGACCCGGCTGTCGTATTCGATCGCAGCGTCTTGGCCAGGAAACGCTTGGCCGCAGCCACATTCCGTTTTGGTGAGAGGTAGAAGTCTAAGGTCTGCCCACCGGCGGTAATAGCCCGGTAGAGATAGCACCACGTGCCGCCGACCCGGATATAGGTCTCATCCACCCGCCAGGACTGGGCCTGCCAGTCGGGTACCTGCCGGTACCAGCGAGTGTGCTTATCCAGCTCAGGGGCGTATTTCTGCACCCAGCGGTAGATCGTGGTGTGATCGACTGGCACACCCCGCTCGGTCATCATTTCTTCGAGGTCGCGGTAGCTCACGCCGTAGCGGCAGTACCACCGCACCGCCCACAGGATGATGTCACGGGGGAAATGCCGACCGGAGAAGATGCCCATGGCTCTGATTATTTCACGCCGGTCTTTCTACTGCCCCAACTTTGCAACAGCACCTCAGATTCTCTTTACGAGGATCTGAAGGTTTCTTTTTACGTTCGCAAAATCTGCCGCGCTACTAGACCCCCGGGGCGGGGTGCTCACTAGGGAATCTCACCCGGCAATTAGTCCCTGATTTCGATAGAGACGGGACGCCCGAGCCTTTCGTTCTGCCGTAAGTCGATGATTCCGCAAAGCTCGTATTCTTTGAGCTCTTCAGAATGTCGGATATTACCTATGACCCCTTCACTACCGGCCCAACTCCGGTGGGCCATAACGAATTGGGAGGCATGCACCCATGCTTCCTTGCGGGTGTCGAACATCGGCGTCGTGTAGTAGACCTCGCCGGTAACGGGGTTGTGCACTAGGGCTAATGGCATAGTCTTTCCTTCCTCTTGGTCTGCCAAATAAGAACTTACTATCGCCATGTACACATCGAAATCGATTAGATTAGGTACACCCTATTGTTACGCCGTTCTGGGGCAGAATGTTTCCTGTAAAATAGGGCCATTCCTAGCGTTGTTTTACACCTGTATAATGGGGCTTAGACCTTACCTATACAGAAAGCGGTGAGTGTGGTGTTATCGTCTGACGGTTTCCATATTGAAAGTCATATTGACTCTGTACCCGCGTTGGCGCGGGTGAAAGATCTGCATGGTGGACTCTCGTCGGGGCAGCAGGCGTTGGGCAGGATTGTGCAATCTTTGCTTGCTAACGCTGATGGTCTCGACGGCATTCAGCTGTACGCCCTCACGGATGCAATCGAGTCCTATCGCGATGCGGTCATAGAACAAGAGAATGCTGCCTTTAAACCCTCGCGGAGCGAAGACTAATGGCCAATGACTCCGGTTCGCATGGTCAGCGAGTGGGCTATATCCGAGTTTCCACGGTGGAGCAGAATAATCAGCGCCAGAAAGAACTACTCAACGCTTCCGGCAGGATCGACCGGTTCTTTGAAGATAAGATTTCCGGCCGCACCAAGACTGCCCGCCCTGGACTGAAGGAGTGCATGGCGTATGTGCGCGACGGGGACGAACTCGTTGTCTCGTCGATCGACCGCCTCGCCCGATCGCTTACGGATCTTCGCGGGATTGTTGATGAACTTACCGGCAAAGGTGTGACTGTTACTTTTCTGCATGAGAACCTCGCGTTTGCGAAAGACACCACAGATCCACGCGCGGATTTAATGCTCGGCATTTTAGGGTCGTTCGCGGAGTTTGAACGGGCCATTATCCGCGAGCGCCAGGCGGAGGGGATTGCGTTGGCGAAAAAGGCAGGCAAGTACAAAGGCCGCAAACCAACTCTCAGCCCGCAGCAGGTAGCGGAGATTAAGCAGCGCGTGTTGACGGGGGAGTCGAAAGCAGCCTTGGCGCGAGAATTCGGAGTCACTCGCCCTACGGTGTATCGGGCATTGAAGGCACTATAGGTGTACAAATCGTTTCACCTGGTGTAAACATGTTTACATGAGTGGATCGGTAATTAGCTTGCGCGTTGACACCCGGCAAAAGGAGCGCTTGGATGCGCTTGCTTCTCGCACGGGAAGGTCTGGAGCGTTTTATCTACGCAAGGCCCTTGATTCTTATTTAGATCAGCTTGAGTACGTATACATACTTGAGGCAGAAGCTGAGGCAGCTCGACGCGGTGAACTAGAGACAATTTCGCTCCAGGAACTAGAGGACGAGTGTGGCTTGGTCGATTAGGTTCACCCCGCGTGCTGCGAAATCGTTCCGGAAGCTTGATAAACCTGTACAAAAACACATCAGTAAGTTTCTCCGCGAGGTAGCAGAGCTAGGCGATCCACATGTACGCGGTAAGGGACTTGTTGGAGACAAGTCTGGCTTGTGGCGGTGGAGAGTAGGAGACTACCGAGTAATTTCCTCTATCCACGAAGACACCGTAATCATTAACGTCATCGATGTCGGCCACCGGCGCAATATTTACCTATAGACACACCGCCTACAGCCGCCACTCCTGCCATTCCTTGGGTGGAGTCTAATGCTTTGGTGGCGAAGTTAGTGGCGATCATGTTTTGATCAATGATCAAATTAGTTTTTACGTGGAAGAAAAGAAGCGCGATTAGTCGGTTGTTTATATCCTTCCTTTTCTAAGTAGGAGGATAGATTTCTCCGGAACATGTCAGCATCATATTCAGCGTCAAGAACTTGATAAGGAATTGAGTCCTCATCTTGTAGGAGAGCTAGTTGCAAATGCTCGGCGCCTATTTTGTCTACACCAGCTTGTTCTGCGATTGAAGCGGCAACCGCGAAGCATTCTTGTGCCCTAGGTGTTAGTTCCATGGTTAAGTTAATTTTCTACTGTAGTACAGTTTCGCTCCACTCCCAGTACGGATCCTTGAAAATGGGGTTTATGTGCCTGCACGACCAGAACCGTCGTCCTCCCTCGGCGTCTTCGGTTTCAACCATTTCCCCATCGTTGGATGGACCACACTCTTTTTTGGGCGTGCCGTCTGGATGTCCATCGACCTTTGTCCACCCATAAGGAATTGCGGCCACTGGTTGAGAAGAAGATAGGGCAGGTTCTGCAGCAACAGCTGAATTCGGAGACAAGAGAAGGAAAGCTGCCATTGAAGCGGTGATTAAATTGCGGACTTTCACACTGGCCACCTCGACTAGGTATCGTAGTTAAGTTGCTCGCCTTCAATGCTAATGGCAAAGGAACTGAGATTCATCAATTAAGCAATAAGTAGTAAGTTTGCGCAGGTGCTTTAGGTAAAAGGAACTCGCCTCAAAGGGTGCCGCCTTTGTTTGTCTTGCTGGGGTTAGTCGTTGAGAACGTATCGAGACTGGAGGGCCGTAGAGCGATGCTTGACGTAGGTCGATCGTGGAGTAAAACTCGTATTCCTTGTTCAGCGTGGCGTCTGCGAGGTTGCCTCTTACTGCGGCGTCCTGCTCCCCGCTATAGCGTGATGCTCCTATGTTGTGTCAAGCTGATTTGAGAAGTTCTTCATAAGCCAACCTCAACTCCGGCAAAGGGCGCTTGCCGGTTTCGATATCACTGATTCTCGCCGGGGCACACCCGAGTTTTTCAGCAACCTGGGCTTGCGATAACTGCCTCTCGATCCGTCGAGCTTTGAGTTCATCAACCTCTACCTGGCCCGTTGGAAGAACGGCCTGACCCAAGCACAACACCCGGTAGACCTCCCTGACAATGGCGCGTTTCAGACACCGTAAGATCTCCTTTTTCGACAATCCTTCCTTGGTGCGTTTGGCTACGTAGTCCCTGGTGCGTTGGTCATGATGCATCCGCACCAACGCGATCCGATGCAACGCAGAATTCGCCCGACGATCACCACCCCGGTTGAGACGGTGCCGATGAGTCCGTCCAGAACTAGCCGGAATCGGTGCGGCCCCGCACAGATGAGCTAATGCTGCCTCGGAGTGAATCCGGCCTGGATTATCCCCCACACTGACAATCAGATCAGCAGCCACCACGGAACCACACCCAAATATCGAGGTCACATGCGGATTGATCATCTCAACCAGGATACTGATGTGTTTTTCCAGCTGCGTACCCTGTTTCTGTAAATCACGATAGGTGGTGGCTAATGTCTTCAACGCGAGGAGCACCCCATTTCTGGGGTCGGCCAGGTCAGCTGATGGTCGGCACCGGGACAAGGCCTCCACCATGACCAATGTGGACATCGCACTATAGCGGCGTCGAATCTCATCGGGTGCTGTGACCAGCAACGATTTGATCGTTGTCATCAGTTTCGCTGCTGTCATCACGAGCTGACGGCGGGTGATCTGCAACCCACGGAGGGATTCCACTGGCCCGGAAGTGTCTTTCGGGATGCTTAAGGCTTCCCCGGTGAGCACCTGGCGGGCGGCAGCGACAGCATCAACGGGGTCTGATTTGCCGTCCCGGCGTCGAACGGCCCGGGTAGGGCGTAAGACTTCTACGACTGAGTATTTCTGGGTGCGAAGGTGGCGTGTCAGGCCTGCTCCATAGGAGCTGGTTCCTTCCACACCGACGGTGGTGACACCGTAGGTTGCCATGAACTCTGAAATCGCCACGTAGCCAGGGTTGGTGGCGGGGAAGGTGTCGGTGGCGATGTGCCGGCCGGTGTCCGAAATAACGGCAACAGTGTGGGTATCGGTGTGGGTGTCGATTCCGGCAACGGGGCCGGTGGGGCAGTCGAAAGTGGTAGACATTGGGGATCAGGTCCTGTCTGTGAGCAAACGTGCGGGTGACCCGCGATCCGGGGTTTCCGGGCAGACAAGACGCTGATGGGACGACTACACTAGACACCTGCCGGGGTGGTCACGGTGGAGACGTCACGCTCCTATAAGGTCATGGGCGGATTCACCAGATTGCGGTACAGGGTCGGAACTAACATGGAAGACAGATCACGCTGAAGGCACATGAGGAGATCATGGCCAGTCAAGAAGTGGGTCATTCCACGTGGTTCCGATCCTGTATTCCCATTATCAGCGCCAAGATGAACCCGGTTGCGCATGCCCAGGCTTCGGCGCGAGTCCTGAAGCATGGAGTGGTGAAGTACTCCTCATTGGTGGTGGGGTTGAAAATAACTGCTGTCGTCACAGTGGTCCTTTCTCTCGGTGTGACTCTTTTAGTGTATGAGCGCTGTGTGCATACCCCGGTGGGCTGAGGAGCATAGGTGACTACGAAAAGGGACTGCTCTCTTTTGCGCGTGCGCGCCCTAACGTTTTGAGCGCGCTCTGTTGCTCATACTGGTCAGGCAATGCGCCGGCGCATTGCCTGACACAAGCGACCTGCTATCTGGTCACCGGTGTTCATACTCTCTGACCATGGCCTATGGTCGCTGGCGCGCCTAGTTTCATGGTACAAAGCCCTAGGCGACTGGCCTCAGGGCTACAAGCCTTGCAGCGCGCCTCGGCTGCCTATGCATGAGAACGAAACTCCTGGAGCGTCCAGGAAAGACGCGCTCCGGAGCGTTCCTCGCCGAGACAGACCCGTACAGTGTCATTAGTTCGCCGGTGGTTTGCCCCAGTCAGGGCGCTTGGTTAGGTGCCACGACCCGCACGAGGGCATTCGTAGATCCGCAGCGGCCCTGCCCGTCGCGACCGTTTCAGTGCTACATGCACGGCGTCATCATAGTGCTCGTGTTCGCGTTTACCAGTTTCGGAGCACAGTACGCGTTCGACTGGCGGCTTCTTCGACCTCCTCCGATGGTGCTTCATCACACAATGATTCTAAACTTCAGGTGTAACTGGCTCCTGTAGGTGACTGATGATGGTGGCAGCAACTACGAGCGCTGCGGCACCGAAGACTCCACCGGCGACCGCGACGGCTGTGTGGAAGCCTGTGAGGAACGCTCCACTGGCGACCATTACGCCGAGGACTGCGACGCCGACGACGCTGCCGGTCTGGCGGGCGGCATTGATGACTCCTCCTGCAATGCCGACATGTTCCGGCGGGGCCGAGGCCACTGCGGCCGAGGTCGCGGCCGGCATCGCGAAGGCCATCCCGAATCCAGCCGTGAAGGTCAACACCGCGACCACCACGTAAGGGGTTTCTGCGGTGAGCAGCACGAGGCTGCTGAAGCCGATCGTGCCGACTACCAGGCCGGTGAGCATGGTGGGGAACGCGCCCCACCGGGCGACGGCACGGCCGCCCAGCGGTGACGCGATCACGGCGCTGCACGCCTGTGGTGCCAGCGCGAGGCCTGCCAGCCACGGCTCGTATCCCAGGTACTGCTGGAAGAAGAGGGAGAGCACGAAGAGTTGTCCGAAGAAGCTGATGTTGAGCGCGAGCCCTACCATTGCGGCCACGGAGAACCGGGCACGAGTGAACAAGGCCATCGGCAGCATCGGGTCCGGGTGTCGTCGCTCTGCGATGATGAACAGGGCGAGGAAGACGCCCCCGGCGATCAGCGCGGCTACCTGCCAGGGTGACCATCCGTGTTCGCCTGCGGTGATGACTGCATAGGTTACTGCCACCAGCGTGAGCACGGAGAGCACCTGTCCGGGTAGGTCCACCCGTCTCGCGCGACTGCCCGTGAGCGCGGGAATTGCCCACAAGGTGAGCAGACAGCCGATAGCGACGATGGGGAGGTTGACCCAGAACACCGCCCGCCACCCGATCGTCGACACCAGCGCTCCGCCCAGGACCGGTCCGATCGCGGCGGCAACACCTCCTGCGCCGCCCCACAGCCCGATGGCGCGTGCTCGTTCCTTCGGATCGTCGTACACAGCCGACAGCAATGCCAGAGAGCCCGGCACGATCGCTGCCGCGCCCACGCCCTGGACGGCGCGACCAGCGACGAGGAACCCGCCTGTGGGAGCGAGGGCGCACACGGCCGAGAGCACAGCAAAGACCACCAGGCCAGCGAGGTAGACCCTGCGGGCCCCGAGACGGTCGCATGCGGCCCCAGCTGTGAGAAGGAACGCGGCGAACACGAGGGTGTAAGCGTCGACGACCCACTGCAGTGAGCCCACCGTCGTGTCGAGGTCAGTGCCGATCTCGGCGAGGGCGACATTGACGATGGTCGTATCGAGCATGACGATGAAGAAACCGAGGAGGGTCGCGACCAGCGCCGTGCGCCGATGCGCGGTCATACGCGAGACTCCAGCGAAGCCTCGGCGGGCGGGTGGCCGAAGTAGGTGCGCTTGCTCAGGTCTTGATCCCAGGTCCGGTAGGACCGGTCCAGCAGTGTCGGCAGCACCAGATCGAACAGGCGCCAGGACGCGGCGAAGTGCATGTCCCGGATCTCCCTGGCCGTCTCTCCCCCGGTGAGCGCGAGGAGTTGCTGGGCGACGAGGGGGCCCTCGTCGAGCCCAGCTGTCGTTCGCACTGCGGAGACTCCGCCCTGGGTCTCGTGGTTCTCGGCCATCCAATAGAACGGTGCCAGCCCCGCATAGCGGGGCAACGGGCTGGGGTGGAAGTTGAGGGCGTCGTAGCTCGGAACCGCGAGGAGTCGCTGCCCGAGCCGCAGCTGGTAGTTGGCGACGATGAAGTAGTCCGGCGCCAGGCCCCCAATGGCGGTAATGAATTCGTCGGTGTTGATGTGCGCCGGCCGCAGCGTATGCACATCCAGCTCGGCGGCGTCCTTCGCGAGGTCGAGGGGCTCGGGCTCATCGAGGTAGTAGTCACAGAGTGCGCCGGGTTCACGCAGCACCACAG
This sequence comes from Corynebacterium sp. Marseille-P4611, assembly GCF_916618765.1. NCBI lineage: Bacteria > Bacillati > Actinomycetota > Actinomycetes > Mycobacteriales > Corynebacteriaceae > Corynebacterium > Corynebacterium sp. Marseille-P4611. The sequence goes on along the minus strand of NZ_CAKAKD010000002.1, from coordinate 11,370 downwards.
CCGCCAGGATGACATCATCGTGCCTGGCAAGTCGGGTGAGGAAGTAAGAGCCAAAGACGGAATTGGTCTCGGTGAAGAGCACCATGCGTGTCATTTCGCCCACCACGCCTTCTCAACGGTCTTCGCTTCCCAGGTCAGGGTGTCGAAGAGCGCGTACCCGGGCTGCACGGGCAGAGGCGTACGGCCGGGCAAGTCCATGATCTCTTGGGCGAGGCGTTCAACGAGGACGCCTTCGGCCAGGGGCGGGCAGGCTCCGAAGATCGGCATCGTCTGCTTCTCCACGAACCACTCATCCAGCGTGCCTGGCGAGGGGAAGTCCTGATGCTCGGGCATGATGCGTTCCATCAGCCGGTGGATCACGTCCGGGGTGAACTCGGCATCCTCGGGGAGATCGTAGACCTCCTCGATGGGCATCGAGTCCTTCGTGTAGGTGAACACGACCGTCGAGTGCGCGACGGTCGGGATCTTGAACATGAACCTGCACCGGTCCGAGGCGCGGAAGGCGCGATGGAGGGCGTAGCGGTTGCTGATCTGGTAGAACTCCATCTGGTCCATCACATAGTCGCAGCCGTCCATGAACTCTTCAGCCGTGTCCGGGGTGATGCCCTCGGGGAAGACATCGATGTTGACATCCCCGGTCAGTGCGAAGACCTGCTCCGCGACGACTTCGGCCTTGTTGCGGCCGATCGTGTCTCGCCCGGCGCCGTACTGGCGTTGCACGTTAGTCAGGTCGAAGTGGTCGGGATCGGCCAGTTTCAGGTTGAGTGCGCCCATGCGCACCAAGCGGGCGGCTGCGGCACCGCCGATGCCCCCGGTGCCGACGATGCCGATCACGGCATCGCGCAACCGTGCTTGGCGTTCACGCTGTTCCTCGGTGGTGTCGCCGAGCCAACCCAGGTTGCGGTCAACGCGTTCCCAGTAGAAGTCCTCATCGTAGTGCCCGCGTAGCCGTTGGCGGTCCCCGTTCATCGCGATCGCTCCCTTCGCCTCCTGATGCAATGAATCTGGTGAGTTCAGACTATGCCTGCGATTGTTCGGTCGTCACCGAACAGTTCCGGGTGCACACTGGAGGCATGGTTGCGCGCGTGTTTCCTGAAGCGGTCCCGGATATCTCGACAGTCGCGTCGGCTCTGGCTGACTCGTCGCGGGCGGCCATGTGTGCTGCGCTCATGGACGGGCGGGCCTGGACGGTTGGTGAACTGGGCAGGTACGCGGGCCTGGCCCGGTCGACGGCGAGCGAGCATGTTGACGTGCTCGTCACCCACGGTCTCGTCCACGACATTCGGCAGGGCCGGCACCGCTACATTCGCCTGGCCGGGGAAGACATCGCACGAGTGGTCGAGAGCCTTGGCGTGGTCGCCCGCTCGCCCCTGCCCACTCCTCACAGCCTCAGCGCGTCACGGGCGAATGCGAACCTACGTGAAGGCCGCACCTGTTATCAGCACCTCGCCGGTAAGCTCGGGGTGCGCCTGGCTGAACAACTGGAAGAGCACGAGTTCATCGACTCGCACTGTCAGGTCACTAATCAAGGTCATCGCTTGTTCATACAGTGGGGTGTGCCCCCGAAGATGCTCGACACGGGCAGGTCGTGCATGGACTCCACCGAACGCCGCTTCCACCTCGCCGGCCCTCTCGGCACGGGAATCTGCAAGACTCTGCTGGATAAGGAATGGCTTTCCCGCAGGGGTCGTACCCGGGCCGTGCGTCTCACTCCCGCCGGGCGGGCAGCGCTCAACGACGCGGGGATCTCCCTCAATGGGCCCGAACCCCGGAAAGTGGAGACGTGACCTCTTGGGCTTTTAGGCGCTCTAGGATGTCTTCGAGGTCACGTCTAAAGCGTGGGGCGTCGATGTAGCGTCCCTGGGGCACTTAGTTACCTTTTCTGATTCTTTGCCGCTCTTTTTCTTTGTCCTAAGATTCTAGAAGATAAAACGGCCACGTGGAGGGCAATAAGGTGTGTGGTTGTTGTGGGGTGTGTGGTGGCAACCAAATCTATTGATTTGGGCGGCAGCCCAACGAGCCGTCAGGCGAGGCGGGAGCCTACACCGTAACCCATAAGATGACGTTTTGTTGGTTGATCGGCTGAGGATATAGATATACAGGGATATAGTTATAAGCCACCTGGGAAAATAGGTAAACCCGCAGGTAAAACCCTGTGGATAACTAGGCGTGTATCGGTAAATCTGCGCAGTCGTATCGGTAAATCTGCGCAGTCGTATCGGTAAATCTGCGCAGTCGTATCGGTAAATCTGCGCAGTTAGTTTTGAGGTATCGGTAAATCTGCGCAGTTTGACCTGCGGCTTCTGAGGTATCGGTAAATCTGCGCAGTCGTATCGGTAAATCTGCGCAGGGGCTTTTGGGTAAAAAGAAAGCGCCCCGTAGGGCGCTAGTCTTCTGCGTTCTGCTTAGTCTAGTTCGGGGCGTGGTGGTTTCTGCTGAACTGATGGGGCAGTTCTCGTGACCGTTACTCCGTCTGTGTCGGCTGTAATGCCGGCGTTGGGCCACGCGGTGCTGAGTTCAAGAATGGCTTTTTTAATCTCAGCACGGAAGTGGGCCCAGTCTTGTCCGGTCGCAAGTTCTTTGGTGGCGAAGCTGGTAGCGATCATCTCCCAAGTGAAGGTGTAGGCGTCGCGGTTGTTTTTAGCCAGCCAGTATTGCTTTACGGTAAGCCAGATGTACAAGTCCATGGCTCGTGGTTTGTTGAGCTCGCGTAGGACGTTGAGGTCGATAGGGATGGGGGATTCGGCAACGTGCTCGAAAAACTGGGGTGTGAGTTTGAGGTAAGACTCAATGAAACTGCCCTGGTTGGGGTCGCGGGTGTCGAACCAAAGATCCCAATCGTCGACGATTTGGGTGTGCTTTCCGCGTGCTCGAATTCCATCATCGGATTTCACAGTGATTCGTGAATCGGCTAGGCGCAGGAGCTGTTCTCGGACGATAGTTAGAGTGCCCTTGCTTCCCCCTGTGCCGCGCTGGCCAATGCCGATTGCTTGGAGGAATTGGTTCATCGAGCGACCAAGTGGGATGTGTAGCGCTTCTTCGTGATTAATCTTCCCCTCTTTGAGACGCCTCGCGTTTTCTACAGTGCGAGTAATGATGTAGGCCATGATGAGGCGCGGGTACTTGCCGTAGGGGAGTCCTTCGCCTGAATAGATGACAATTTTTCCATCTCCGTTTTGAAGAACTCGTTCTTTATTGTCGGTTTTGCGGTAGGGGAAGAGTGCTTGGACAAAAAGCTTGGAGGTGTAGCCGACGTCTTGGGCTTGCAGGAGTTCTTGTGCGGCGTCGTGTTCTTGCCTGCGGGCTAGTTCTTTGACTGCTTCGAGCTTGGCACGGCGCTCATCTGGGCTGTGTGGGGGCTGCATGGTGTCGTGGTCTCCTTTCGGATTATCGACACCGCCCGTGTTGTGCTTTGCTCACTGTCCGTGTGGAAGTGGTAAAGTCTTAACCGACACGGTGGTGTCGATTTTTGGTTTGAGCCCCCGCTAGAGTTGCAGCTCGATGATGCGGGGGTTTCCTCATGTTTTGAGGAACGTGCGCGCCTTGGACTTGAACCGAGGGTGTGTGCCGCTCGCGCTGCGCACCCCACGGGTGTGGGGCACGCCTTTTTATTTTCTCCGCCTATTAAATCACATCAGTGTGACTTACTGGGAGATTTAGTAATGGTGGCGGCTCTTGCCAAGAAGTCTTATCGGCTGTTTGCTTTGATGAAGCTTGCTCGGAACCTAAGGCATTAGTGGAGTCACTCTTGTTCTTCGGGCTCGTCTTTTATCCCGTTGAGCATTATTTGGTTAAACAAGTTGTTGATTGTCTTCTCTTCGAAGTCTGCAGCCACTTGATGGGACTGTCGATAGAATTGTTTAATCGACATTCTGTAAACAATGTTTACCACGCGTAAGACTGGAGGAGTCTTCTCAAACTCTTTAACAGCATCATGAGCGGCACGCGCCACAGAGAGGAAGGACGCCTCCGTGGACGCACTGCCATTTATCGGCTACCAATCATGTCCCCAGCTGCACTCATTGCCATGCCGGTCTGGACGCTCATTGCCCAGATACGACGCGCAGGATTGGGGACAGGAATCATCAGAGCACTAGGCAGGGTAATCGCCTGGTACTGCCTCACCTTCCTCGGCGTGATGATTGGCTCCATGGCTGACCACTACGAGCACGTTACGGACGAAACGAACGACTCGCCATACTCCAACACGTACGAAGACGCGCCCGCCAGCCCCGGCGAGTATTATGACCCGAACGAGCAACAGTAGCCGCAGCCGCTAACGCCGAAGACTGACTTTCTCTCTACCGAGGGCGCTGGCGGCTTCGTCGTTGTCCTGGCGCTCACTATCGCCAGCGTTCGCCTCATCTTCGCCAGAGGAATCTTCGGCACTAGGGGAGGATTCCTTAGCAGTCTTGAGCATTGCGTTGAAATCGCGTTGGCTCACGCCGATGAGCTCGCGTACGAGTTCTTTAGATTCGCCTAGGTCGATAACTGCTTGCGAGGCGTGACCAATCTTCTCGTTGAGATTCTCACGCTGGTCGATAAGCGACAGTAGCGAGTTGAGCTTCTTCTTGCGGTCACGCAGCTTACACTGTTCCTCTTCGAGATGCTGCCGCAGTTTCTGACGATTCTTCAAACTTCTACTTGCGGTAACCATAACCCCACAATGCCATCCCACACACCGTCCCAAACCTGACACAAACACCACGTGGGAAGCTCGGCGCAAGCAGAAGAAATCAGTGGACTATTCCCGCAGGTTTTTAACGCCGCTGCAGACCTGCCACGGCGGGCGCGAGCGCCCTTTTTACAACACACTATTGGCACTCTTAGTGTTAATCGGGTTTTGGCTGCTAGACTAGGTCGCATGATGACCCTGCGCGTAGTCAATAGCGGAACAGGTTATGAGTACCTGTTGCGCTCTGTGGCTACCAATGATGGGCCGACAGAAGCGCCAAGTTTGTCGAAGTATTACGACGCGAAGGGAACTCCACCAGGTCGTTGGTTAGGCTCTGGTTTGGCCGGTTTGAACACCGAAAACGTCGTGCAGGGTGGGGAAGTTACCGAGTCTCACATGGCCGCGTTGTACGGCGAGGGTCTGCACCCAGATGCGGATATGAAGATGTCCGAAGGTCAGAAAATCAAGGACGTCCAGTTGGGGCGTCCGTTTGCTAATTTCACGAATGATGTGCCGGTTTTGGTTGCTTTGCGTGACGCGGAACGCCGCCACCGTCAGACAACGGGCACGCTGATGGGAAAGCAGGAGCGCGCCGAGTTAGTCCAGGATATTGGCCGGGAGTTCTTCATTGAAGAACACGGCGTCGAGCCGCAATCGGGCCGGGAAGTCGTCAACTGGGTTAACGGGTTAAAGGACAATGTTCGGCAATCTGTCTCGGGTTTTGACCTGACCTTTTCGCCTGCTAAGTCCGTGTCGGTGGCGTGGGCGTTGTCTGATGAGAAGACCGCGCGGCGCATTGAGGCGCTTCATCACCAGGCCGTGAAAGAGGCCATAGCGTGGGCAGAAGACAACGTGTTTTTCACTCGCTCTGGCAAGCAAGGGCGTGAACAAGTTAAGACAAAAGGTGTTATTGCGTCCGAGTTTAAGCACTACGATACGCGCGCAGGAGACCCTGATCTGCACTCGCACGTGCTGGTATCCAACAAGGTTCAAGCCGAAGACGGACGTTGGTTATCGCTTGATTCCAAGGCGCTGCACAAGCAAGCGCAGGCCATTTCGCACCGCTATGACTCCATCTTGAACACCCTGCTTTCTAACCAAATGGGCTACACATTCACCGCCTGCGACCACGGGGTCAACAAGGAACCCACGTGGGAGATCGAGGGTGTTTCCGAGTCGCTGATGGAGTCGTTTTCTAAGCGTCGACGCGGCGCGCAGCCGGTCTACAAGCGACTGGTGGAAGAGTTTGTTGCCGCGCGTGGCACAACGCCAAACTCGGTTGAGGTGGGTCGTTTGTGGCAGCAAGCTATCTTGGAAACCCGTGACGCGAAGCGTGAACCAGAAAGCCTTACAGAGCTTCGCGCAGGCTGGAAAGCGGAAGTTTCCGCCCGTGATACTGGGGCAGAAGAACTCGCTGCCATCGCCCAACTTGCAGCAGATTCTGGCCATGATGAGCGCCCAGTATTTCACGCCGAAGACCACCTTCCGGGTCTTATCGACGAGGTTTTAGACACCGTTGTCAGGCGTCGTTCCTACTTTCGCGCCTCGCATGTAGCAACTGCTGCGGGTGGAAAACTCCAAGGCTATCGCTTTAATTCTCTTTCCGAGCGCGACCTTATCCACGCCACTGTGGTGGAGGCTATCGTGCGCGATAAGGCCATTTCCTTGAATGATTTTGACGTCCTGGAACCACCGGAGGCGCTGAAAAATGCGGCGGGTAAAGCCCGGGATAGCCGCGCGGATAGTGAGCTTTATACCACCCAGGACATCCTCGCTACCGAAGACAAAGCACTGGCTGCACTCAACGAGCCGGTGGCTGCATTCGCGCCCTCTCACGCGATTGATAAGGCTCTTGATGAGCACGAAAATGAGGCTGGCTTCCGTCTTAACGCCGGGCAGGAGTCCATGGCGCGCTACCTGCTTACCTGCGGCACACTGGCGGCTACCGGCGTAGGCCCGGCAGGTACCGGCAAGACCGCATCTATGCGCCTTGTTGCCAACGCGTGGGCGAACCAGGGCCGCAATGTGATTGGTCTGGCTCCGTCTGCGCAGGCGGCAGATGTGTTGTTTAAAGACTTAGGCTTTGACGCTTTTACCATCGACAAACTCACCTACACCTGGCGCGGAAACCACCCAACAAAGCCCGGCCATAGTCTTAAAGACCTTCCGGTATCCATTAACGCAGGCGATATGATCATCGTTGACGAGGCCGGCATGGCCTCGACCCCTAACATCGGCTCACTGTTAGAAATTGCCGAAGAAGCAGGCGCAGTCGTGCGCTTTATCGGCGACCATAAACAGCTCGGCGCGGTGGAAAACGGCGGACTTTTCGGCGCAATGGTCAATGCTTCTGGCCGCAGTGATAATCAACTCTCCGAAGTCGTGCGCTTCGGCGGAGACCGTGAGCAATCCGCTATCAGCTTGCGCTTGCGTGACGGTGAGTCGTCTACGTTCGACTTCTATCTAAAGCGTGGTTGGGTCAATGGTGGCGCACGCGGCGACATGCTGGATAAGGCCGCAGCAGACTACCTGGCTGATATTTCTAGCGGTAAAACCAGTCTTCTTATTGCTGCCACCAACCGCGATGTGGCAGAGCTTAACGAGACAATCCGCGCCCACTACATCGCCGTGGGCATTGTTGACACCACCGTGGAAGCCCAGCTTTCTAGAGGCGAAAAAGCAGGCGTTGGCGATACGATTCTGGCGCGCAAAAACCAGACTTTCTACGACGATGAGACCGCGACCAGTACCCGGATCAACAACGGCACCCTTATGACAGTCACCGCCATTGCCGACAACGGCAGTATCACCGCCCGCAACACAGCAACCGGTGAGACCCTGTGCCTGCCAGCAGACTACGTACACGACAATGTGCAGCTAGGCTATGCCGCTACTGTCCACCGCGCCCAGGGCAGCACCGTGGACTGCACCCGCGCGGTAATCGACCACCACGTGGATAGGGCCGGGCTGTATGTCGCACTTACACGCGGCAAAATCGCCAACCACATCTATGCTGTCACCGAACACCAGCTAGATGAACTGGCCGAAGAAGGCCACTACCACTACCAAGGCATAGACCACGCCCCAAGTGCTAGAGACGTCTTCGACAAGGCAATCTCGCGCGATACCACCCCGAAGGCCGCACGCGAGGTCATCGCCGAAGTCGTAGACGAGCAAACCTCACCCGATCGCATGATGGGCCTGTGGCTTATGGGCAAAGACGAAGCCACCAACGACTTCATCGACTCCTACCTGCCAGACTGGATCGACACCCTGCCCGGCGACCTTGCCCGCAAGATTGAAACCAGTAACGACGGTGTAGAACCTATCCGCCACGGCTGGGCAAAACTTATCGACGCAGGCATTGATCCGCGCACCGTCATGGACGCTGCTACCCGCGATATTGACAACGCCCACGATCCGGCACGTCTTATCCGCTACCGCCTAGACGAACAACTCCGCCTGCGCGATACGGGCAAACGCAACCAGCTTCCTCCTGTATCTGGTCAGACAGATATAGAACTCGATACGTGGCTGCGCACCCACAACCCTTACGACCGCGCGGAAACTGCTCGACTTACTGGAAAGGAAGGAAACCTCAACCAGCTCAACCAGGAGGTGCTGGCAGAGCACGCACGCTTTGCTCGTTCCAAGGTGGAATCGCTCACTTGGCAGGAAGCAAGTATTACTACTCGCCTCTACGAAGACAAAGACGCAGCCCTTAACGAGGTAAAGGCTAACTTCCAGCAGGTGCGTCTTGATGCTGCGCGTATTCGCGCCTATGAGCAGGCCATGGCAGACCACAGTTCCGCCTTGCGTGAAGAAGAAGCTGCCCTGGCAGACATTGAGCACCAACGCCTACTGGCTGATGATTACACCCGCCCGGTAGCCGAGCGGGCTTATGACCACGACGCGGCAGGCTATGGCACCTACCAACAGCGCATAGACCATGCGCACAAGCGTCTTGAACAGGCGCAACAGCGCCGCAGCCTAGCGCAGCAGGCCATTGAAGACACCGGCGCTAACCTTCCGGAGGCACGATTGTGGGAGGAAATCTGCTACCGCGCCGAGGACCACGAAGAATGGGACAAGCGCCTCCACGCAGCCCAACAGTACGACAGCGAACACACCGATAGGCTGCAACAACGCCTCGATACTATCCGCCGCGAGAAAATGGACTGGGCCGACCGCGCCGACATCGCTACCCGCTTGCGCGAAGAAGAAATCCCGAACGATGTTGCCGACCATGCAGGCTATATCGCCGATGAAGTAAACCTCCTGGCCGCACAACGCACCTACGAACTACGCCGCCTCGGCATAGACGAATCCGCCCAAGACACCATCCGCGACATGATGGCAGACACCATCGCCGCCGCCTACGAGCACGACACCACTGACTATGACGAGCCAGACACCTCCTACAACGAGGTGGAAGAAGAACCATCAGCACCTGAGACCACCCCAGAAGCCGACAACACCGACAACACCCAGGACGAAGACGCCGGCGATCTGCACCAGGGCGCACAAGCAGGCCTCGACTTCCTCGCTAGCCTCGGCCTAGGTGGCGAGCAACAAAGCGTTACCAGCGACAGCGATACCACTGACGAACAAGCACCTGCTGACGACCTTGAAGAAGAACAAGGCCCAGAGCTCTAGAAACAGCGAGGTAAAAGCACTAGAGCGCATATGTGTATATACCTATATCCGCATATGTGTATGTAGGTATATACACCAGATAGTTAGCTTCTTTCCTCGAGCCATCGTGTTGCCCACTCTTCAAAAAGTTGGGAGATACTCTTCTCTTCTTCCACTGCGGCGAGTTTGAGCTCTTTAATCAATTGCCGATCGCGGACGTACAACTGAAGGCGTGTCGCTTTATCGTTAGCTTGGGCGAACATCTTTGTTGAAGGCGAGACCTCCGACTTATTTCCAGACGATTCTTCCCGCGCCTTATTTTTAGCCTTTGGAATTGCCATTGCCTACCCCTTAATCCTCAAATGCTGCGACTACTTCTCGAGCCAAAGAATCCCAAACCTTCGTACTACTGGGCTTTGTTCCGAAAGCGCGACGTGTAGCCGCCCTCGTTGGGATGACTGTTTCAGCAAGCGCTGCAGTTTCATCACCCTCCAGTTCGGCATGGACTTCATCTAGAAGTTTTTCCCTTCTGTCGACATTCGACAGAACAACTGCTGTTGGTATCCCCATTTCTATTAGCCAAGAAAGTGTGACCTGCGTTCGATCAATATCCATCGGGGAAACACCAGTTGGAAGAAGGACTAAATCGGCAGCCTCGGCGCTTTCGGTTATGAAAGCTAAACCACCTGGAGGGGTGTCGACTATAAGAAAGTCCGGATTGTTCCCTCTCCTGACTACTCCAGGGAAATCATTTGAACTGCGGACAGATTCGATGGGAAATGGAAAATCCTTTACTCTGCTCGCCCATCGGGTGGCAGATTGCTGGGGGTCGCCGTCTGCGACTGCAACCGTATAACCCATCTTCCGAATTGCCTCTGCGAGCATTACCGAAAGTGTGGTCTTCCCTGTCCCGCCCTTCGACTGAATCACGGAAATTACTCGAGTCATAAAGCAAGAATAGATTTAGAGAAGATCTCTCCAGGTAGCGACATGCGCATGTGTGTATATCATGCTATGTGGAGGGAAACCATTAAGTAGAGAGCTGAACTAAAAATCACTTTATGCGCATGTACTGATATGCACATATGCATATATGCGCATCTCGAAATTTAAAGCTATCCACTTGCTGAGGGATATTCCGGTTGCGGGCGCGTTGTAAGGCGGTATGGTTTTGGGTGTCCGCAGCGCACCTCCCCCGGCGCATAGTCGGACGGAAGGAAAATAAAAAGCCACAATCCCCCCCGCAGGTGGCTTCTCCCCTAGTGCTCCCAACGACGAGAAGCACTAGGGGAGTTTCCTTTTATTGAGCGCCGTTTTCCTTCGGCCGGCCAGGGGTTTCGTGGAAAGATTGAAGATGTTTCTTGAAAGCCCCGTGACGGACGAGGGGCTTTTATGAAACTTCCTGACCAGATGTATTAGGTCCGCGGCAACACCCCGGTTACACGCAGTTTCGCCTCGGGTTACACAACAGAAGTAAATTTTTGACGTGAGCAGGAGCGCTCCTGAGAACGGGAAGTCAGGAAATTCCGCTTCCGACTCTTCCTGCCTCTCGGCAAGCTCCACGCTCCACGGTGAACGTTCGACAAGTTCGTCAAAGGTGAGCACCTCCGGTGACTTATGGTTCGAGCGGAAACTTTCAACGCTACGGAACTTCGAGCCAATTCGGTTGCCTTCGGCGCGGCACAAATCGCACATGGGCCGATCATCAGAAACGAACGTGGTTCAGCTGTTTTCGCAACTTTGCCGGAATCTGCGCCATCTCTGCTACTTTCACTGTCTCTTCAGCAGCGCGCACAGCTGCACCGCTACCCGGAACTTGACTAGTTCAGCGGGCGCTGTATAGTTCAGCGCATGCTGACTATTGCTTCGCGTCTCGACGTGATGAACCGCCTGGGTCGTGCACTGGCCGACCCCACTCGATCCCGGATCATCTGGTGCTGTTGCAACTTGGGGCGGGAGCCAAGAAAGCTCCGTTTTTATTGTGTGATCAACGCTATGTGCCTGTGTTGTCAGGCCGTCTCGAATACCCGGCTAACAATCACTGCATCCGGATTCGGGTG
>NZ_CAKAKD010000001.1:2062500-2583611 GCF_916618765.1 Corynebacterium sp. Marseille-P4611 | reverse complement strand
AGGCTTCACCAAAGCTTGGGATACCGAACCCCGGTCGAAGTGGAAACCGAATTTTGGGACCAGCACCCGCCGCAAGCAATAATAGAAATCAAGGCAAATGCCTAGGAACAAAACCCGGGGCACTTCAAAAGGGTAGGGGATGCCGTTAAAATGGGCTGACAGCCTACCGAGGAGGCCGAACTGATGAGCTCACTGGCTGCCATCGCCTTGCCATTTTTTCAGAGTAGGACCCGATCCTTTCTTGATGAGGACCGGGCAGCTAGACGTGCACTGAAAATGCAAAATGGAATTGGCGTGCTCGATTTTGCCGTGGAGGACCCTTCGGAGGATCCAGCCCAAGTATTCTCGGTTGTGCAAGAAGCGCTGGAGATTGCCGTAGATGTGATAGCCAATGCGGATGACTCACTTGGCATGTTAAGTGAGGTTGTTGAAGAGCTTATCGAGCTCCATGCTAAGAGCGCACAGCGCGCCAAGCCTGCGCCAATGGAGCTGGCCGAGTGGTTCATTGATTTCCATGAGAGCAACGAGGTTGATTACTTCGATCTTGACCCTGTTGCATATTCAACGGTCCTCGGAGAAGACGGCCTGGCTCGGGTGCGCGCTTGGGCGGAAAACGCAGATGTTATCCGCCGTAAGTATATGGAGAAGCGCTTTGCGGTTTTAGATCAAGACGTCGAAGCAATCATTCGTACACACCTGGCTGAGGGTAGCTACGCGGTTTATTTCGAAGAGGCAGCTAAAGCCTTAGAAGAAATCGGTGAGAATGACGCTGCGTGGGAGTACGCGAAGCGTGGAACCGAATCTGATCCAGATTGGCAGGCGCGGTCTTGCGGGCAATTCTGGGTGGAACTAGCGAGGGATCATTTCTCCGAAAGGGAGGAAGAGGTCGCCCGGATAGTTCTCAACAAGTGGCCGGACCCGCTCCTAGAAGTAATGCTGTACCCAGAAAGGTTTGTGGAGCCCTAGAGAACTAGGAGGTCGAACTTCGTAGCTTTTACGTCGGAAAGGCGCTTGCGGGCGCGCTCGAGACGCTGCCACTGATCTTGGGGGATGGCTTTCCGGGCAATGGTGACGGTTTCGGCGTCAGGGGTGCCCCATGCGATGGGCATAGGGGTGATTTGCTGCCAGTGGTTGTTGTCCGCGCGGCCGGAAACAGCGGCGACGGGAACCTTGGTGCCCACGGTTCGCTGGATGCCGGGAATGGCAGTCACGGTGCGCAGGCAAGCGGCCCAACGGGGAGACAGGGAAGGATCCACGTTGGTGTTGACTAGGGCGAGCAGGACCATGTCGCGCTCGTTAACCTCAGCGATGACAGCCGGAGCGAGGGGATAGGAGTCATAGAGTTGCTGGGCGGTGCCGACTTTACGGGCGGCGGCAAAGCCGACGATGGCTACCATGATTCCGAATAGAATCATGCCGAGGCCGATGGTAATGCCCCAGGAAAATCCCCACCAGATGGCCGCGCCGCCGATGATGAGCAGGATGCCCAGCACGAGGCCGGAGATGCGAAGGCGGTTGGAATCGCGCAAGAGCTCGTTATTGGCCTTGGCAAAGGACTCGTCTACGTCGAACTTGAAGATTTTCATTGTTCCAAGTCTAGTGCGTCGATAAGCCGGTAGGCATATCCCTGCTCGGCGAGGAAACGCTGGCGGTGCACGGCGTAGTCCGCGTCGAGGCTATCGCGGGTGACCAGCGAATAGAAGAGGGCTTCCTCTTCCTTGGGGCGCAGCAGTCGGCCGAGGCGTTGGGCCTCCTCTTGGCGGGAGCCGAAGGTACCGGAGACCTGGATGGCTAGGGCTGCCTCGGGAAGATCGATGGAGAAATTGGCCACCTTGGACACCACGAGAACAGGAAGTGTGCCGTCGCGGAATTGTTGGAAGAGGCGCTCGCGCTTGGCGGTGGAGGTGGAGCCGTCGATAACGGGGGCGTCGAGATGTGCGCCGAGCTCCTTGAGCTGGTCAACGTAACCGCCGATGATGAGCGCCTGCTTTGGGTGGCGCGCCAGGATCTTGTCCACCGCACGGAGCTTTGCGGCGGCTTGGGCGGCGATGCGGTAGCGGTCGCGGGGTTGGGCGGTGGCATACAGCATGCGTTCCTCGGCGTCCATATCCACGCGGACCTCGATGCATTCGGCGGTGGCGATATAGCCGGCCATTTCGAGTTCTTTCCACGGGGCGTCGTAGCGCTTGGGTCCGATGAGGGAGAAGACGTCGCCCTCGCGGCCGTCCTCGCGCACGAGGGTAGCGGTAAGCCCTAGCCGACGCCGCGATTGCAGGTCCGACGTCATGCGGAACACCGGGGCGGGAAGGAGATGGACCTCGTCGTAGATGATGAGGCCCCAGTCGCGGGAATCGAAGAGCTCGAGGGCGCGGTATTCGCCCTTGGTTTTGCGGGTGACCACTTGGTAGGTGGCGATGGTGATGGGCTTGATTTCCTTCTTTTCGCCGGAGTATTCGCCTATTTCGTTTTCGGTCAGGGTGGTGCGGCGCAGGAGCTCGTCGCGCCATTGGCGGCCGGCGACGGTATTGGTGACCAGGATGAGCGTGGTGGATTCCGCCTTGGCCATCGCAGCGGCGCCGACGATGGTTTTGCCGGCGCCGCATGGGAGCACGACGACGCCGGAGCCGCCGGACCAGAAGGCTTCGGTAGCGTACTGCTGGTAGTCGCGTAGCTGCCAGCCGTCGTGATTGAGGGCGATGGGATGAGACTCGCCATCGACGTAGCCGGCGAGATCTTCTGCCGGCCAGCCGGCCTTGAGGAGGGCTTGTTTAAGGCGGCCGCGCTCGGAGGGCGGGACGGCGATGGAGTTCTCGTCGATGCGGGCGCCGAGGAGTTTTCCGGTAGCGCCGCGGGTAAGTTCTTCCAGGATGGGCGGCTCATCGGACTCGAGGATGAGGCCGTGGGCCGGGTGAGCGTGGAGGCGGACGCGGCCGTAGCGGGACATGGTTTCGGCGACGTCGACAAGCAGGGCTTGGGGGACCGGAAAGCGGGAGTAGGTTTCTAGGACGTCGACGACCTGCTCAGCGTCGTGCCCGGCCGCGCGGGCATTCCACAGCGCGAGCGGGGTGATGCGGTAGGTGTGCACGTGCTCAGGGGCGCGCTCGAGCTCCGCAAAGGGAGCGAGCGCGGCGCGGGCCTCAGCGGCCTGGGCGTGATCCACCTCGAGCAGGACGGTCTTATCCGACTGCACAATCAATGGTCCATTCATGGCTCCAGCGTAACGGAGGTGATTCGGTGCAAGGGAAACCGGATGGTAGAGCCATCGGCCGCGCGAGCGTCGATTTGCCCTCCCGCCACGGTCAGCGGGGTGACGGTGCGTTTCTTTTCGTTGCCGTTCTTATCCGCATAGCCGATGGTGATCGGCCGGGCAGTGCGCGCGGCGGCGTGGACTATGTCGAGGCTGGGAGTAGTAGGGGCGGCGTCGTCGCGCAGGGTGCGCATGGCCTTCGCGATGTCCGGGGAAGCGGTGGCTCGCCGGGCGGTGGGCGTCGGCAGGGTGGCCGGTTCGGGCGCGACGGTGAGGCTGGCGCCGCTTTCGTCCTCGGCCGCGGGGGAGAGTCCGTGGTCGCGCAGGCGCTCCAGCAGGTCGTGCACCGGCAATTGGGATACCGCGACGGTGGGCGCGAGCAGGCGCAAGGGCGCTGCCTTGAGCGCAATCTGGAGGAGAGCCGGGTCCTCGCTGCGCAGGTAGGACAGCGCCGGGCCGGAGCGCAGGGTGCCATGGCGCTTGGCGACGTCCCCGATGTGGAACTCCAGCGTCTGCGGTACCTCCCCGTGGGCTGCGAAGAAGGCCTGGATTTCCTCCCCAGTCATGCCACGATCGAGCCCGCGGCGCAGGGAAGCGTCCGAGATGCGGTAGACACTGGCCAGGCCGGGGGACTCGAGGTCGGCGACGGATTCGAGCCGCTGGTGGGTCTCCGGATCGAGCGGGCCGGGAACCAGGACGGTCATATCCGCTTGGATGAGGAAGTAATCGACCGTGTCGGGGGTCAGGCGGGCGGCGGCTTCGGGGGCGTCGATAAGCACGCTGGTGGGGCGCTCAAGGGCAATGGCGCCGATCCACTCGGCTTCCGCGCGGAGTTCCGCGATGGTTTCGTCCGAAGTGTGCGTGGCAAAGAGCGGAAAGTGGAAACGCAGGGACTCCCCGAAGGTGGGCTTCGCCCCGCGCAGGTAGACCTGCAGGACCTTTTGTCTAAATTCCGGCAGCCGGTCGTTGGTGTGCGCTAGCGTGCGGCCTTCCTTGGTCCATGGGGAGGCAGTCCACGCCTCGAGCAGGACCTGCCACTTTTCGGCGAGGCTCGCGTCGAGCCAGGCCTGGGCGAGCTCCGTTGGCGCGAGGAAATTGCCGTCGAAGTTTTTCGGTTCGCCGCGGCTGAGCAGGCGGGCGGTCATGCCGAGCTCAATGAGGCGACGCAGCTCCCCTTCATCGATAGTGAGGGTTTTGCTCAGGTTGGTGAGTTGGCGAACGCCGACGGTCTTGTCCTTGAGCAGTTCTATCGGCCGTGCGCCTAGGGCGTCAATGACGCGCTGCATGCCGCGCACGGCGGAAAGCCCGGCCGCAGTACCGGCATCATCGGCCTTGGGATCCGCGGCGGGGGATTCGGTGATCCCCTCTACCGGGATTGGGGCGGTGGGCTTGCCGTTGAGCGCCAGGTGCACGGCGCGAGGCAGGCGGACGGTGGTGGCGTCCACGCGCTGGAGCAGCTGCTTGGCGATGAGCCGCGGAATCGGCCGGGCCGGATCCGCATCGATGGCCGCATCCCGCGTGGTGCCCAGGCCATTGGAACGCGACAGGGTCTCGAGAACCTTCCGTTCTTCATCCGGCAGCTCTGCGATGTCCTCCGGGCTAACCTGGACCTGGTCGAGGAGGGACCAACCCGTGGGAAGAGCAGGCATGACCTCGGGCGGGATGAGGATGTTGCCGTAGGCCAGGCCGCGCTCCTTGAGCTGGCGGGTGATATCCGGATTAAGGTCTTCTACTTCTTCGAGTTCTCCTCCGCGGCGCGCGATGGCTTCGATTTCCGCAAGCTGCCGTGCAGTGCAGTTCATGAGCGCCCGCGCGATAGAAGTGCGCAGTAGCAGGCGGGTAGCGAGCGCGGCGATGCTCGGGGGTAGGGGATTGAGCACATCCGGCCGGTTGCGGAGGATGGTGGCGAGCTCTTCTTCCTCAAGGGAGGCGAGCCACGTGCGGAAATGCGGGAGGTGGGAAGACTGAGTCATGATGTCACCCCAGTTTAGTTATCGTTTGAGTTACGTTTTTGCGCAAGGTTTGAAATAATAAGGGCTATGTCGAATGAGAAGAAGGGTCACGTTTCCCCGGCTTGGCCGAAGAACGAAAATCGCGAGCATGCAATCACGGAAATCTCTGCGCCTTTTGCTGGTGCGTCCAGCCCCTACGGCGATGATCTGATCTTGCCGATGCCGGCAGAGAAGCTGAACTACGTTCACCCTTATACTCGCATCAATCGCTAGAGTATTTCCCCGCCTTGGTGCGGGGATTTTTCTTTCATACAAAAAGGGCCCCTTGCTACTGAACTGCTCCCCATTAGTTGGACTGAGAAATCAGTTTCCGATTAGTGGGGAGTAGTTTTCATTGAGAGCCCGAAGTTTGGTGAGTGAGCATCAGCGGGAGCAGTTGGTTGAACTATTTGAGCAAGGCATAGGCTATCGTGCCGCTGCTACTGCTCTTGGTGTCTCCACATACGCCGCCCGTATGCTCTATCGTCGGTTTAAACTGCATGGCAGACTATGTCTTGTGGAAAAACCGACTAAGCAGCAGTATTCGTTCGAAATCAAGAAGGAAGTTGTCCAACGCCACCTTTCTGGTGAGACAGCGATGAATCTTGCGCGCGAGTTTGGCCTGTCATCAGAGAAGCTGGTCAGCGGATGGTCGCGGAAATGGCGTAAAGGTGGCGATGAGGCACTAAAACCGAAGCCAAAGGGCAGGCCCAAAGGCTCGGTCACGCCGAAGCCGCTCTCGGAGGAAGCGAAGCTGCGTCGCCAGATCGCGCGGTTGGAAGCGGAAAACGCATATCTAAAAAAATTGCGGGACTTGAGGAATCAGGGACACGCCTGAAAGTTCAGGCGATTGTCATCCTCAAGTCACGGCATCGTCTGCAATACCTTTTGGATGCGGCCGGCATGGCACGGTCGACGTTCTTCTACCACCAGAAACGACTCAGCGAGCCGGATAAGCACGCTGCGCTCAAAGACGCAATCTTAGAAAGCTTCGAGCGTAACAAGCATCGCTACGGCTACCGACGAGTGCTACTTGACCTGCGCAACCAGGGATGGGTGGTCAATCACAAGCTCGTCTACAAACTCATGAGCGAGATGGGTCTTCGAGCCAAGGTCCGCCAGCGCAGGCCATATGTTTCTTATAACGGGACGATCAGCCACATTGCCGACAACACACTTGACCGCAAGTTCACTCCAGATAAGCCAAATACCGTCTTTGTTAGCGACGTCACCGAGTTCAGGGTCGCAGGCCGCAAGGTCTACCTGTCACCGGTGATGGATCTGTTCGACCGTTCAATCGTTGCCCACACCGTGGCTACATCGCCGTCGACAGCGTTTACCGCCGATTCTTTAACTAAGACGATTAAAACGTGTGCGCCTGAGCCTGGGTGGATGATGCATACCGATCAAGGTTTCCAGTACCAGCATTCGTCCTGGCGCAACCTGATTCATGACAACGGTGGTGTTCAGTCAATGTCGCGTAAAGCCAACTGTTACGACAACGCGGTCATGGAGAATTTCTTCGGGCACTTAAAAACCGAGATGTACCACGGAGAAGTCTTCGACACCGTCGCAGAGTTCAACCAGGCCATCGACGAGTACATCCAGTGGTACAACACCGAACGCATCCAACAACGACTCAAGGGTCTGACCCCGATGCAATATCGAAATCAGACCCTTGAAGCCCTAACCGCCTAGAATTAAACCAGTCCAACTTTCGGGGGCCAGTTCATACTGCAAAGGGGCCCTTTTATCGCTATGCCTTAGCGGGTGATGTTCTCAATCATCTGCGCAATCGGGTCGATGACGTTGCGGTTGGCAGAGTAGAAGTTGTTGAAGTCGTGGCGGTTAGCCTTGTACAGCTCGGTGAACTGCGGGGGCAGAGCCAGGCCGTAGGAGTTAGCGGCATTCTTGATGGTGTTGTACAGAGCATCAACGGCCAGCTCGTCGGACTTCTGAGCGGCAGCTTGCTTGACCGGAGCCGGTGCCTGGGCCGGAGCCTTAGGGGCAGCGGACGGAGCGGTGCGCTGGGTCGGAGCGGAGTTCAGGCCAAGGGAAGCGGAGCAAGCCGGCCATGCGCCCCAGCCCTGGGAGGCAAGCACGCGCTCGGCGACGACAATCTGCTGCTCGCGGGTAGCCTGGTCAGCGGTAGCAGCGAACTGGCCGCCACCATTGGCCTGCCAGGTCTGCGGGTTGAACTGCAGCCCGCCCTGGTAGCCGTTGCCGGTGTTGATGTGCCAGTTGCCGCCGGACTCGCACTGTGCCAGGCGGTCCCAGTCGGAATCTGGGGCAGCGGATGCGGTCGGTGCCATGATGGCAGCGGCGGCGCCGAAGGCGACGGTGCCGGCGGTGAACTTAGCGGCCATACGGTTCTTAGCGGAGTGGCGTCCCATGTAGTTAGTCCTCTCTGTGTGCCCGCATTAAGTGCAAAAATATGTACCAAAAAGAAAGGGCGGGCGAGGGCAACTTTCTTAACGGCTCTTAAGTGTTTGGAGGACAGCGTAGCGGTTTATAACGAAAGTGTCACGTTATGGGCACTAAACGGGAAAGAAAAGGGGCAAATGTGGTGGGTAAGGGGACGTTTCTGCAGGTGAGCAATAACTTGTGATCTATGTCATGTAAAGCGGGTGTGTCGCATCAGAGTGCGCGACTTCTGTTGTTTTGACCAGGCGGCTAAAATAAAGATTTTCCCCTAGAGAAGAGGTGGGTACCTATGCCTATTGGCAAAGTGAAGTGGTATGACGCCGAGAAAGGTTTCGGTTTCGTCAGCAACCCGGGCGATGAAGACGTTTATGTTGGCCGCAACGTGCTGCCCAAGGGAGTAGAGGAACTGTTCCCCGGCCAGCGCATCGACTTCGACTTCGCGGCCGGGCGCCGCGGTCCGCAGGCGCTGCGGGTCAAGGTATTGGATAAGCCGCGTCGCCGCACGCCGGCCCGCAAGCCGGAAGAGCTCGGCAGCATGGTCTCTGACGTAATGACCTTGCTGGAGTCGCAGATTCAGCCGGTGCTCAATTCCGGTCGTTACCCGGAGCGCAAGACTGGGCGCCAGGTAGCAGAAATCCTCCGCGCAATCGCGAAGGATTTGGATAGCTAATCAGAAGCCTTCGTGGATTCCTCCGCGGAGGCTTCTCGTTCTTTATCGGTCATCGTGGTCAGCGACCACACGGTGGCCAAGGGGGTTTCGTCGCCGTTGTCATCGGTGCCGATCATCATGGAGGAAATCTCCACCACCTTGAGTCGGGGGCGCTTGCCGGTAGAGGCCTTGATGGGTTCTACCGAGCCGGGGATCGATACCTCGGTGGTCTCGTTTGCGCCGTGCGCGGTCTCATCGTTGGCGGCGGGGTCATCGTAGATGGAAAGAATCTTCCACTCGTGGTCGGAGATTTCTTCGGGAATATCGAGCTTGAGGGTGTCATCATCGCCCACGGTGAGGTTCGGAACCTCGCCTTCCGGGCACTCGGAGCCGGGCTCGCATGCAATGTACGGGGCGACGTCGATGGACTTATCGCCCACGGAGGCGGTGACCTTGATGTCGCGGGGATCGGGACCCGGGCGCTGGTTCCACCAGTTTTGGAAGATCACTACGGCGGCGACGATGACCGCCACGACCACGATGAGGGCCAAGATCTGCAGCAGCGACTTTTTCCTTGCTTCCTTACGGGTTGCCATGGGCCTTTACCTTACTCGAACGTGGAAGAGTTCTTCCCACCGCTTGCCGGTAAGCCAGAACTCATCGTCTGTGATGTGCGCGATGCCGTTGAGGACATCATCGGGGTCGGTATAGCGGGACTTATCAATCGCGTCGGTGGAGATTACGGCGGTCACGCGGCCGGTGGAGGGATCGATGCGGTAGATGTTGTCATCCATCCACACATTGGCGTAGACGTCATCGCCCACGCACTCGAGTTCATTGATGTCTTCGAGGGGCTTTCCCTCTAGGGTGACGTCGGTAGTGGAGCGCTCCGCGAAGGTCTCTGGGTCCATGTGCCGCAGGGTCGCGGAGCCATCGGACATGAGGAGATCCTCGCCGGTATTGCACAGGCCCCAGCCCTCGCCTGAGTAGGTGGCGGTATCTACTTGGCGCAGGTCGTGGTCGTATTTCAGGGCTTGGCCGGACTTCCAGGTCAGCTGCCAGATGGAATCGCCGGCTTGGGTGATGCCCTCGCCAAAGTAGCTGCTATCCAGGCGCGTTTCGGCCAAGGTTTCGCCGGTTTCGGGGGAGAAGCGCTCCAAGCGGGATTCTCCCCATTGGCCGGTGCCCAGGAGCAGGTTGCCGTCCGGATCGGTTTCGAGGCCCTGCGTAAAGGAATTGGGCGGCAAGGAAGCGGTGCCGAGAACCTCGACGGAGAGGTGCTCTACTTCGGGTTCTGCTGGTGTAGAGGAACAGGCGACGAGCGTGCAGGGGAGGAGAATGCAGGCGGCGCGGGAAAGAAACGACATGCACCATATGTACCATCGCGTGCGCTCCATAATGAATAATGAGGGGCGTGAGTAAGCGAAAAGCAAATCCGTTGATCGATTCCCGCGCCGTGCGCATCGCGCGCGAGGCGTTGGATGAGGTGGGGGAAGGGGGCGTCGGCAAGCATATCGGCGTCGCCGGGATGGGCCGAAACGTTGCTACCCACCGATTTGAAGCAGAAATGCCTGGCTACCCTGGCTGGGAATGGCAGGCGGTGCTCGCCTGCGCGGAAGGATCGCGCTACGTCACCGTCAATGAGGTGGCGCTGGTGCCGGGAGGGGAGGCCCTGCAGCCGCCGGAATGGGTGCCCTATGAGGACCGCGTGCGCCCCGGTGACCTTGGACCCGGAGACCTGATGCCACCGGCCGTGGATGATTCCCGGCTAGACGGTGACAAACTTTCCAAGTCCGGCCTGGAAGACGCCAAGAAGCGCTGGCGCACCGAGTTTGGACCGAATACGGATATGGCGGCCAAGGCGCGCCTGCAATGCCGCACCTGCGCGTTTTATGTGCAGCTGATGGACAACTACGGCGTCTGCGCCAATGAGTACTCGGCGGACGGCCGAGTGGTGCACTCGCGCTATGGCTGCGGTGCGCATTCGCAGACGCGCGTGCGGGAAGAAAAGACCCCGGAAGTGGCCTTCGATGATGAAAAGCCCATCTTCCAGGATTTTGAAATCGAGGATTAAGGCAGCACACTTATGGCGTAAGACTCGCTGTACGTGAAAGGCGCAGGCGTTGAAAGCCACTCTCGATCGCTACTTCCATATCTCTGAACGTGGTTCCTCCATTGGAACCGAGCTACGCGCGGGAACGGTCTCGTTCTTCGCCATGGCCTATATCATTCTCTTGAACCCGCTCATCCTCGGTACTACCGAGGACGCGGAGGGCTACGCGCTGGGCGTGCCACAGGTCGCCGCCGCCACCGCACTGGTCGCCGGCGTCATGTCCATCCTTTTCGGCGCGATTGCCAAGTATCCCTTCCCTATGGCCGCAGGCTTAGGCATGAATACCTTCGTGGGCGTGAGCATGGTCGCCACCAGCGGGCTGACCTGGCAGGAATCCATGGGCCTGGTGGTCATCGAGGGCATCATCATCGTCCTGCTGGCCATCTCTGGTTTCCGTACCGCCGTCTTTGACGCCATCCCGCAGTCCATGAAGGCGGCGATGGGCGTGGGCATCGGCATGTTTATCGCCATGATCGGCCTCGTGGATGGTGGCTTTGTCACCCGCGTGCCGGACGCCGCGCACACCACCGTGCCGGTGGGCCTGGGCATCAATGGTTCGATTTCTACTTGGCCCGCGCTGGTCTTTGTCATCGGCCTCATTATCTGTTCGTTCATGGTCATCCGGAACGTGCCGGGCGGGCTCTTCATCGCCATAGTGCTCACCACCGTCATCGCGTTTATTATCCAGGCGTTTACCGGCTCCGAGGACTGGGGCATGGCCGCGCCCGTGAAGCCGGAGGCGCTCGGCGGCATTCCGGATCTGTCCATCGTGGGCGATGTGAACCTGGTGGGCGCGTTTACGAAGATCGGCGTGGTCTCCACCATCCTGCTGATTTTTACCCTGTTGCTCACCAACTTCTTCGACGCGATGGGCACCATGACCGGCCTGGGCAAGCAAGGCAAGCTTGTCGACGCCGACGGCAACCTCCCCGATATGAAGAAGGCCCTCGTCGTTGAGGGCTTTGGTGCAGTGGCCGGCGGCCTGGGCTCTGCTTCTTCGAATACCGTCTTTGCGGATTCCTCCGCCGGTATTGCCGATGGCGCCCGCACGGGCCTAGCCAACCTCATGACCGGTGTGCTGTTCCTCGCCGCGATGTTCCTGACCCCGCTCTATGAGATCGTGCCCATCGAGGCCGCTTCCCCGGTACTCGTCATCGTGGGCGTGATGATGGCCGCGCAGCTGACCGAGATCCGCTGGACCAAGATGGAGATCGCCATCCCCGCCTTCCTGACCATCGTGACCATGCCGTTTACTTATTCCATTGCCAACGGCATCGGCGTGGGCTTCATCTCCTTCGCGCTCATGTCCACCTTCGCCGGCAAGGCCAAGGACGTGCACTGGATCATGTGGCTCTTGGCAGGCCTCTTCGTGATTTTCTTTGGCATGGATCCGATTTCCAATGCTATCGGCTAGCCTAAGGGCATGCTGATTACTGACCCTGCAGACCCTCGCCTGGACGATATTCGGAACCTCAACAAATCCGATAAGTCCGGCGAGGGTCTCGTCATTGCAGAGGGCCCGCTGGTGGTCTCCCGGCTGGCCGAATCCCGGTTCCCCATGCGCTGCCTCGTGGGCTTTCCCAAGAAGGTGGAGGCCTATATTTCCGAGTATGGCGAACCCGAGTCCCCCATCTACGAGGTTTCTCGCGAGACCCTAGCGGAGGTGGCCGGCTTCGATATGCACCGCGGGCTGGTCGCCGCCGCGGACCGCGCCCCGGAGCCGGAGGTGAGCGAGATCGTGGAATCCGCCAAGACCATCGCCGTGCTCGAGGGCGTAGGCGATCATGAAAATATCGGTGCCATCTTCCGCCATGCCGCCGGCATGGGCGTGGATGCGGTGCTGCTGGGCTCCGGTGCGGCGGATCCGCTCTATCGTCGCTCGGTGCGCGTGTCCATGGGGCACGTGCTGCGCTTGCCCTTTGCCCATTTAGAGGGCGGGTTTACTACCTGGCAGCGTTCCTTGCAGGCGCTTGCCGACGCCTCCTTTACCCTCATTTCCTTAACCCCCAACCCCCAGGCGGTGCACTTGGCCGAGGCCATGCATGGCCTGGATAAGGTGGCGATGCTCGTAGGCGCGGAGGGCCCCGGCCTTACCGAACACGCAATGAAGGCCACCGATATACGCGCACGCATACCGATGGCCCCTGGCACCGATTCTCTTAATGTGGCGACCGCCGCCGCCATTTCCTTTTATGAGCGCCAGCGCTCCTTGAGCGACTTAAACGTCTGAGCGCTCCAATTGCCAATGAGCGAGCCCAAGTGCTTGGCGGTGGAGATGATTTCCTCGCCGGTGGATTCCGGCTCGGCGCTATGATCCTCGTAGTCGTCATAGTCGTTCAGGCCCAGCTTATTGGCCGACTGCGCGGCTAGTTCCCCCACGGTTTGCTTGGGCTTCGGCGGGTCGATCTTTGGCTCTGGGCGGCCATCGACGGCGTAGCCCACAACGTCCAGATCCGGGCCATCATGGCCCACCTCGATGCCGAGCCAGTGTTCCTGGGCTGCCTGCATGATGCCCTGCGGCTCAAAGGGGAGGGAAATCCCTCCGATCGGCTCGTACTTTTCGCCTGCCCAGTAGGGCGCCTCGAAGGGCTCAGGCAGACCGGTGTCCTCGTAGAGGTGCTCGCGGGTAGCGCATAGACAGCGCTTGAGCTCGCCGCCCTCCCACAGGGCGAAGCCGGCATAGCCTTCTTTCTCGTTGCTGGCCAGCGCAATGACGCGCTGGGCGGGCACCGCATTAAGGAGCGTTTCTGGCAGCTGGGAAAGGAGAACAGAATCCCCCTCGCAGACCGTTTGCACCACGGTGATGCCGGGGTAGCCGCCGATGTAGTACTCGTTCGGATCCGTCTGCGCGGAGCGGTTGAGCGGGAATTGCCCAATCGGCGTGACCGGGAAGGTCGGGTCCAGCTGGGCGAGGAATTTTCGCCCAAAGCCGCGATCCGCCTTGGGCTCGGTCTTCAACACCTCTTCCGCATTGGGTTGAGAGATGTACCAGAGAGTAAGTACTGCGTGAGAGATGTCCACGATTAGTCCCTAGGGCGCTTGGTATTGGAGCGAACACCGAGCAGCACGTCCTCCCAATGCGGGGTGACAGCCTGGCGGCGGCGTTTGGTGGGCTTTTCTTCTGGCGAGGGGTTCTGCAAGAACTCCTCTTCCTCCGGCTCTTCCGGAGGGGTGGTCGGCGCCGTGAGGTCGGTGACGTTGCTCGGCTGGTCGCCATCGATAGCTTCGTCATAGCGGCCGCTGCCCAGCGAGGTCAGCGAGCGCACCGGCTGGACGAAATCCGGGTCTGTCAGGTCCGCGGCCACCGAGTTGCGCGCCTCCACCGTGGCAGGCGAGGACATGGACTGCTTGAAGTACCACTCCGCCTCGTTCTCGGACAAGCCGGCCTTCCACGTCACGCGCACGATCCAGGCCTCGCCCTGGTGGCGGTAGGCGTCCCAGCTGGACTCGGAGAGCGAGTGTCCGCGGGCGGCAAAGGCGGTGGCCAGAACCTCCCACAGGGTGAGTTTGGCCGGTCCGTCCTCGCGGACGGGGTGTGCCTGCTTGGCAATCTCCGCGATGCGGTTGCGCTCCAGCATGACCGGGTAGGCGAAGGGCTCGATGCGAGATTCGGTCACGCCCATTTCTTCCGCCAACTCCGCCGCGGAGGCGCCGGCGCGAATGCGGTTTTGGATCTCCGCCGGGCGGATCTTTGTCTCTTCCACCGGTTCCGGTTTGGTGGGCTTGGCCAGGCTGATGGCCGGAGCTGCCGGTTCCTCTTCCGGGGTTTCTACCGGCTCGCCCTGCAGGGCCTCGCGCAGCTCATCGGTGATGGAGAGGAAAAACTCTTCGCCGTCTTCGGTGCGCAGCACCAAAGAGGTTTCGGTCGATTCGCTGTCAACTGGGAACAGCTCGCGCATAATAGGGCGCTCCTTTTGCCTATCGACGGCGGACAAATCTGTGATGCATTCAACTATAACGTGAAAATGCCCCGCGGCCTGCGAGGCGGCGGGGCATGTTGGGGGTGATGCGTTAATTCGCATCCAAGACATAGTCGATGCATTGGGTCAGTTTGGCGATATCGGCCGGCTCAATAGCCGGGAACATGCCGATGCGCAGTTGGTTACGGCCCAGCTTGCGGTACGGCTCCACGTCCAGGATGCCGTTGGCGCGCAGGGTGGCGGCGAGCGCTGCGGCGTCGACGGACTCGGAGAAGTCGATGGTGCCCACCACGAGCGAGCGGGACGCAGGCTCCGCGACGAAGGGAGTGGTCTCCGGGCGGGATTCGGCCCAGCTATACAGCGTGGTGGAGGACTCCGTAGTGCGCTCAACCATGCCGTCCAGGCCGCTGTTGGCATTCATCCACTGGAGCTGGTTATCCAACATGAGCAGGGTGGCGATTGCCGGGGTGTTATAGGTCTGGTTCTTGCGGGAGTTATCTACTGCCGTCTGCAGGTTGAGGAAGGTGGGGATATAGCGCTCGGAGGCGTTGATTTTCTCAATCCGCTCCAGTGCGGCGGGGGACATGGCGGCGAACCACAGGCCGCCGTCGGAAGCAAAGCACTTTTGCGGCGAGAAGTAGTAGACGTCCGTATCGGAGATGTTTACGGGCAGGCCGCCTGCACCCGAGGTGGCGTCCACGACCACCAGCTGCTGATCGTTGCGGGGGTGCGGGCGGGTGACTTCTGCCATCGCGCCGGTGGAGGTTTCATTGTGTGCCCAAGCGACGACGTCCGCCTCCGCAGAAAGTTCGTGCGGGTCGGGTGCGGTGCCCACGGGGGACTCCACGATGGATGGGGCATCGAGCCAGGGTGCACCCGCGGCGGCCTTGGCAAATTTAGTGGAAAACTCGCCAAAGGTGAGATGGGCGGAGTGGCGCTCAATGAGCCCAAAGGTGGCCGCATCCCAGAAGGCGGTGGCGCCGCCTAGAGAAAGGACGATCTCGTAGCCCTCTGGCAGGGAGAAAAGATCGCTCAAGCCTTCTCGCACCGAACCTACGAGGTTCTTTACCGCCGGCTGGCGGTGGGAGGTGCCCATGACCGCGGGGTCAATGGCCGCAAGCTGGTCGGGGCGAACCTTGGAGGGGCCGCAGCCAAAGCGGCCGTCGGCAGGCAGGAGGTCGGCAGGCAGCGTAAGTTCGGGTGTGCTCATGCAAGTCAGTGTAGAACAGTTCCGGTCGAACGGCAGTTATTTTAGCCGGCCAAATCCTGTTGGCGGCGTCACAAAGTTTGCTAAAGTGTGAAGAGGTATCAAGCTAGCTTCCTTAAGTTAGTGCTTAATAGTGACTCTTCACATAGAGAAAGGAACTTCCGTGGCTTCTGAAGACAACAAGGTAGTGCTCCAGTACCCAGGCGGCGAGTACGAGATGGACATCAAGCAGTCCACCGAGGGTGACTCCGGCTTTGACATTTCCAAGCTCCGTAACGAGACCGGGCTCGTTACTTTCGACCCTGGTTATACCTCCACCGGTTCCACCGAGTCCAAGATCACCTTCATTAACGGTGAAGAGGGCATCCTGCGCCACCGCGGTTACGATATCGCGGACCTGGCGGAAAACGCTTCCTTTAACGAGGTTTCTTATCTGCTGATCAAGGGGCATCTGCCTAACGAGGAAGAGCTCAGCCACTTTAACCGCGAAATCCGCCACCACACCCTGTTGGATGAGGACTTCAAGGCCGCGTTCAATATCTTCCCGCGCAACGCGCACCCAATGGCCGTGCTGGCTTCCTCCCTTAACATTCTTTCCGCGTACTACCAGGATCAGCTTGACCCGCTGGACCCGGAGCAGCTGGATAAGGCCACCGTCCGTCTGCTGGCTAAGGTTCCAATGCTGGCGGCCTATGCTTATCGTGCTTCCCAGGGTAAGCCTTATATGTACCCGGATAATAGCCTGAACGCCCGCGAAAACTTCCTGCGCATGATGTTCGGCTACCCGACTGAGGAGTACGAGGTTGATCCGGTTGTAGCTAAGGCCCTGGATAAGCTGCTTATCCTCCACGCTGACCACGAGCAGAACTGCTCCACCTCCACCGTGCGCATGATTGGTTCCGCTCAGGCTAATATGTTTGTCTCCATCGCCGGCGGCATTAACGCCCTGTCCGGCCCGCTGCACGGCGGCGCAAACCAGGCCGTTCTGGAGATGCTGGAAGATATCCAGAACAACCACGATGGTGACGCTACCGACTTCATGAACCGCGTGAAGAATAAGGAAAAGGGCGTTCGCCTCATGGGCTTTGGCCACCGCGTGTACAAGAACTACGACCCACGCGCGGCAATCGTCAAGGAGACTGCCCACGAGATCATCGATCACTTGGGCGGCGACCCAATGCTGGATCTGGCCATGAAGCTGGAAGAAATTGCGCTCAGTGACGATTACTTCGTCTCCCGCAAGCTCTACCCGAACGTGGACTTTTACACCGGCCTGATCTACCGCGCCATGGGCTTCCCGACGGACTTCTTTACCGTCCTCTTCGCCATCGGCCGCCTGCCGGGCTGGATTGCACAGTACCGCGAGCAGCTGGAGATCAACACCAAGATCAACCGTCCGCGCCAGATTTACACCGGCGAGACTTTGCGCAAGGTTACCCCACGTAACGAGCGCTAAAGCGTCCCGCGGGGTCGCCAAATTAAGCCGAATCGGGTGGTAGCACCTATAATAGGTGCAGCTCGGTTCGGTTTTTAATGCGACCGCACGAACAAACTAGATTTCCCAAGGAGAATAATCCCCATGGATAAGCCTGTTATTGAAGCCCAGTCTGGCCCAGCGCCGACCGACCTTGTCGTAGAAGACATCGTCGTCGGCGACGGTGCTGAGGCGCAGCCTGGTGCCGTAGTGGAGGTCCACTACGTCGGCGCTGAATACGAGACCAACCAAGAATTCGATTCCTCGTGGGACCGTGGCCAGTCCATCGAGTTCCCGCTGACCGGTCTCATCGCCGGCTGGCAAGAAGGCATCCCGGGAATGAAGGTGGGCGGTCGCCGCAAGCTCATCATCCCGCCGGAAAAGGCCTACGGCCCCGCCGGTGGCGCGCACCCGCTATCCGGCCGCACCTTGGTCTTTATCATTGACCTCATCCGCGCCGACTAGAAGCGCTCGACCCCAGGGTTCGCCCTGGGGTTTCGTCGTTTTCGGCGCGGTCAGAAAAACTGCGGCACAATGGAGGGCATGACTGTGCCAACCGTAACTTTCAATGATGACCGCGAAATGCCCCAGCTGGGCTTGGGTACGTACAAGCTATATGACGAGGAATGCATCCGCGTCATCCGCGAGGCCATCGATTTGGGCTACCGCCACTTCGATACCGCCACGCTCTACAAGAATGAAGAGGCAGTAGGCACCGCCCTGAAGCAGGCAATGGATGCCGGCGACGTCACCCGCGATGAGCTCTTTATTACCTCCAAGGTATGGCACTCCCACCAGGGGGAGCACAAGGTGGAAGAGGCATTCCAGCAGTCGCTTAAGGATCTGCAGCTGGACTACCTCGACCTGTACCTTATCCACTGGCCGTGGCCGCAGGGTGGCCTGTACAACGAGACCTTTGAGGCTATCGCCCGCCTGCAGGGCATGGGTCAGATTGCGTCCATCGGTGTGGCGAATTTCTACGAAGACGTGCTCAAGGATCTCATTTCCACCACCGGCATTTCTCCGGTGCTCAACCAGGTGGAGATTCACCCGGGCTTTACCCAATCCAGCCTGCGCGCCTTCCATCACGATAATGACATCGTCACCGAGGCATGGGCCCCGCTGGCACGTGGCGTTGTGCTCAATAACCCCGCAATCGAGCAGGCTGCTGCTGACCACGAGGCCACCGAGGGACAGGTAGTACTGTCGTACCTCATGTCCAAGGACATCTCCGTCATTCCGAAGTCCGCGCGCACCGAGCGCTTGAAGGAAAACTTGGCCGCCACCGAGCTAGAGCTCACGGCGGAGGAAGTATCTGCCATTGACGCCCTTGAGGGCCAGGAAGGCTTTGGCCGCATGTTCAATGACCCGCGCGAATTCCCAGGCAACGAAGAGTAACATCAACCGCCGATTAAGCCCCCTCACAGGGGCTTTTTCTTTTGCCAAGCGGCTGTTAACAATCTTTACAAGGGGTAAAAAATTCTTCCTTCGGGGGTAGTTTGCTAAAGATGTTATTCCAGTTCAGTGAAGCCTATGGGGTTAAAAGGGTGGGGGAGTGGAAGCTTTTCTTGGCAGAGTTTACAACCTTGCAGAAAATGTTCTGTAACTTACAGATCAGCGTGGATAGTGAGAAGTAACACACTATCTCGTGTGACCTAAGTTCCTCTCACCCAAGGAGACGATGCTCTATGAGTGACGTAGCTGCAACTCCTGTCTCGCGCCGCGAACCCACCGGTAGCGAGTTCATTGCGATGCGCGACTCCGCCCAATTCGGCGAGCTGCGCCGCACCTACCGGAGTTTTACCTTCCCTATGACCGTGGCCTTCTTCGTGTGGTACGTGGTCTACGTTCTAGCCGCCGTGTTTGCCCCTGACTTCATGGCGATCGAGCTCGGCGGTGGCTGGAACGTCGGGCTGGTTTTCGGCCTAGCCCAGTTCCTCACCACCTTCATCATCACGTGGATCTACGTGAAGTACGCCAATAAGAATATCGAGCCGAAGTCGGCCGCCATCCGTGAAGAGCTGGAGGGCAACTAATGACTACCACCACCCTCGCCGCAGAATCTTCCGCCGGCAATCCCATCTTGAATATCTCTATTTTCGGCATCTTCCTTTTCATCACCATGGCGGTGGTGCTGCGCGCCGGAAAGACCACGAAGAAGGCCTCGGACTTCTACACCGGCGGCGGCACCTTCTCCGGACGCCAGAACGGCCTGGCCATCTCCGGGGACTACCTCTCCGCTGCATCGTTCCTGGGCATCGTTGGCGCGGTGGCACTCAACGGCTACGACGGCTTCTTGTACTCGGTAGGCTTCTTCGTTGCTTGGCTGGTAGCACTCATGCTCGTTGCCGAGCCCATGCGTAACGTCGGCCGCTTTACCATGGCGGACGTCCTGTCCTTCCGCCTGAAGCAAAAGCCCGTGCGCGTGGCGGCGTCCATCGCCACCCTCTTCGTCACGCTTTTCTACCTCATCGCGCAGATGGCCGGCGCCGGCTCCTTGGTTGCGGTACTGCTGGATATCCATGAGTTCAAGTGGCAGGCCCTCGTCGTGGGCATCGTGGGCGTGCTCATGATTGTCTACGTCCTGGTCGGCGGCATGAAAGGCACCACCTACGTGCAGATGATCAAGGCCGTGCTCCTGGTAGCCGGCGTGGTCATCATGTGTTTCCTGGTCTTCATTGCCCTGCGCGGCGGCTTTAGCGCTCTGTTTAATAACGCCATCGACATGCATGCCGCCTCCGAGCAGATTAAGGAGAAGGGCTACGAGGCTAAAGACATCATGGCTCCGGGCCTGCAGTACGGCGCCACCACCGCCACCAAGCTGGACTTTATTTCCTTGGGCATTTCCCTGGTGCTCGGCGTGGGCGGCCTGCCGCACGTGCTGATGCGCTTTTACACCGTGCCCACCGCTACCGAGGCGCGCCGCTCCGTTACCTGGGCGATCGTTATTATCGGTGCCTTCTACCTTATGACCCTAGTCCTGGGCTACGGTGCGGCAGCACTGGTGGGTCCGGACCGCATTCTCGACGCCCCGGGCGGC
Organism: Corynebacterium sp. Marseille-P4611; assembly: GCF_916618765.1. Taxonomy (NCBI): domain Bacteria; kingdom Bacillati; phylum Actinomycetota; class Actinomycetes; order Mycobacteriales; family Corynebacteriaceae; genus Corynebacterium; species Corynebacterium sp. Marseille-P4611. The sequence continues at coordinate 2,563,546 of NZ_CAKAKD010000001.1, read as the reverse complement.
GCCAATGCCGCAGCGCCACTACTCGCGCTCGAGATCGGCGGCTCCATCTTCATGGCGATTATTTCCGCCGTGGCCTTCGCTACCGTGCTCGCCGTGGTTGCTGGCCTGGCCATTACCGCCTCTGCATCCATTGCGCACGATATCTACCACGCGGTTATCCGCAACGGCGAGTCCACCGAGGCTGAGCAGGTCCGCGTCTCCCAGGCCACTGTGGTGGTCCTTGGCATCGTCTCCATCATCTTGGGCATCCTGGCCATGACCCAGAACGTGGCATTCCTGGTCTCCCTGGCGTTTGCGGTGGCGGCCTCCGCCAACCTGCCGACCATCCTGTACTCCCTGTACTGGCGCCGTTTCAACACCGCGGGCGCGGTGGCTTCCATGTATACCGGCGTGGTGTCCTGCCTGGTGCTCATCTTCTTCTCCCCGGCAGTCTCCGGTTCTGAGAGCTCCATGTTCCCAGGTGCGGACTGGGCTATCTTCCCGCTTTCCTCGCCGGGCTTGGTCTCCATTCCGCTGTCCTTCTTCGTCGGCTGGTTGGTGTCCATCATGACCAAGCCGGACAACTTTGAGGAGCTTTCCGCAGAGATGGAAGTGCGCTCCCTTACCGGCGTGGGCGTGGAGGCACCCGTGCAGCATTAATTGCTTGAAAAGTGCACACACCCGGTAATGTGGTTGGACGTGCTTAGAACGTCCGTGACCCGCAAGGCGGCATCAGTTAAGGCTGGTGCCGCTTTGGCCGTATGCATGCTCGCCTTGACCACCACCGCGTGCAGCAATAGCGAGCGCGAAAGCGATGCGCTTGCCGACGCCCCCTTAAAAGCAACAGACACCAACCGCGACGTCCCACCGGAAACCAATGAGTTCTTGGAGGGCGATGAGGGTCATTCAATTACCTATATCCGCCTGCACGATGGCATGCACATGGGCTCTGCCTCGGAGCACGAGGCCCGCCCGGCGCTAAGCCTCATCAAGCTCTATATCGCCACCTACGTGATGGAAAAGGGCGAGTACGAGGACAAATATGAGGCGCTGGATATGATCGCTAGCTCCTCTGATAAGTCCGCCGAAGACCTCTTTGACAAATACCCGGATTCCATCGACGCGATTGCCGATGAATTCAATCTCGAATCCACCAAGGCCGGCGAGCAGTGGGGCTATTCGCAGACTTCTACCTATGACGTCGCCAGCTTCATCTCGCAGCTCATCGACCGCGATGAAACCCACCCGGTGCTTGTAGCCATGGCGCATGCCGATCCCATCTCAGAGGACGGCTACCGCCAGGATTATGGCACCGCCAAGCTCTCCAACGTGGTGGGCAGCAAGTGGGGCTGGTCCAATGACAAGTCCATTAACTCCTCGGTCTCCTTTGGCGAGAACTTCGTCGCCGCCGCCTCTATCACCGGCTCCTCCGATGACCTCACCGACTACGTCAAGGACGAGGTGACCGGCAAGAATCTGGGCAAGGCCACCGAGCGCTTCCTCAAGTACAAAGACGGCGAGGACGTCCCGCCGATCGAGACCTCCACCTCGGAGACCTCTACTACCCCCTCGAGCAAGAAGGACAAGGACGAGAAATCCGGCAAGGGTAAGAAGGAAAAGTCCACGTCCAAGGAGCCCACTAGCGAATCCACCACGTCCAAAAAGAAGTCCGCAGACAAAAAGAAGGGCTCGGAGAAAACCTCCGAGCCTTCCAAGAAGTAGTACTACCGCGCCTTCGCAACCGTTTCTGCGACGATCTTCGCTAGCTGGCGAATCTGATCGTTGCTCAGCGTCTTGCCATTAAAGGTCACGCCGTCGGCGGTGACCTGCGGAAGTTCCGGTAGCTCCGGGTGCGTTCTCTGCAGCTGCGAGCTCAGCTGATTGACCAGGTCCGACGAACCATTGCTCGGGGCCTTAGTCTGCGGCTCGGGCTTTGGCTGTGGCTTATTGGCGGTCGGCTTCTTTGCCGGTGCAGGAGCCGCGGACTTGCCTGGCGTCCACTGGCCCCAGTCTTCGGCGTAGACCTCATTGACGTCAACGATGACGCCGCCGATGGTCTGCTGCTTGCCGTGCGGCAGCTGGTGGATTGTGGTGCGCGGGTGAATCTTGCCGTTGGAACCCCAGTCATGCATCCAGAAGTACTTGCCGATGCCATCCTGGATCGCCCACTCAATGGTGTTGTAGTTGCCGTAGATGCCCGTCTGGTAGCCGGCCAGCTCCAGCGTCTTGGAAAACGCCTGCAGGTAGGGGCGGATCTGGCGGGTGTACTGCTCGCGGGTGGGGTTATCGTCGATCGCGATGTAGATCGGACGGTTGGTGGGGCCGCCTGCCTTCTTGTGTAGGGCAATCGCCTTCGGTGCGTGTACTGCTGCACCTGCTGCGCCTTGCTTCCAATCGGCGGTTTCCGCACGGCCGAATTGGTAGACCGACGCAGTGGGCAGGCCTACTGCCGCATTGGCCTTAGTCTCTTTGAGGGTTACCGGCTTGCCGGTCATCCACGCAGCGCCGGGGCGCTTGTCGGAGACGTAGCGAATCGCGCCCATGTGGCCGGCATTCTTAATTGCCTGCGGGGAAGGTACGCCGGCGGAGAAATCAATGATGGTGCCGCGCACCGGTCCGAGTGCCGCTGCATTCGGTGCGGCAGCGCCGATAGCGCCTGCGGTCAGGGCGAGAGCCCCAGCCTTAAAAAGGCCGCGACGGGAGAAAGATGGTGACATGTTGAGCTCCTGCAGTAATCACATTTGTCACAGTAGTGAACAATTGCACCATAGCAAGGGGTCTGGAATTATCCCTGGAGCGAAACCGCATGTCGCGCATTTATGCAGGAGAGCTATTTCGAGACGTTGCTGAACTTCACCCTCGTGGGGTTCTCAACCGTGCGCGAGACCGTGCAGTCCTTCTCGTGGGAGATGCGAATCAGGTTGTCCACCAGCTTGCGCGCTTGGTTGTCCTCGGGTGTATCTGGGAACGATAGATCAAAGCCCACGCGAACCTCGGACAGACGAGATGCGCCATCTTCGTTTACGCGGTCACCTTCCACATGCACGTCAAACGCCTTTGGCTCCGCGCGCCGAGAGTTTACGATGTCTAGGTTCACTGCGGAACATTCCGCGACGGTCACCAGCAGGTGCTCCTCCAACGATAACTAGTCTTTCCCAGCGGACTAGCGGGATGCTGGCGTCATCCGGATTGTTGGCGCGGTATACCGAAATTTCTACGCCGTTAAGGTCAATGGAAGATTGCTTAGTGCTCTCACTTATGGCTTAGAGCTCAAGCGGATTCAGACAATATACGACACTGCCTTCTGAGAGCATGGTGATGAAGATGGGTGTGATAACCAGCGTTCCGTGTCGGCTGTGATCGGTATTAGCCTAAAATTTTATGCTTAAGACGGCGGGTGTAACCGCTGCAAAACGGCGGCACCGTGCAATCGCTGAGCTGGTCATAGTTCTTGCGGGGTGGTGATCTAAAAAACCAAGGGCGGCGCGAAGCGGATGCGCACCGTTTGTCCCATCGCTGGCTTATCGTCCGCGGTGGTGCGGAATGTGGTTCCCGATCCATGGGTGGCGGTAACGGAGTAGTGGCCGGCTTCGTAAATGGCAGAGTCAACTACTGCTGGAACCGTGGCACCTGGATGGTTTTCCTCCACGATTGTTGCGTGGTGCGGTAAGATGGCGGCCTTAGTGCCTTCGCCCCGCACGGAGACTTCACTCAATGGCCAAGAAATGCCAAGGGTTGGGCACTCGACGCGGCCTCCTGAGATAGCGGCCTGGACTATTGTGGCATCCGCAATAAAACCCGCGACCAGCGGGCTTGCGGGATTTTCCAGCAGCTGTTGTGGGGTAGCAATCTGCTGGATTTCGCCGCCATCTAGAACCACGACTCTATCTGCGATTGCCAGCGCCTCGGCGCGATCGTGGGTGACGTGCACCGTGGTTAGGCGTTGCTTTTGCGTCAGGGTTACCAGCTCGCGGCGCAAATTATCGCGCAATGGTTCATCGAGGGCTGAAAGAGCTTCATCCAGTAATAAAACCTTGGGATTAGCAACGATCGCCCGGGCCAGCGCAACGCGCTGGCGCTGCCCACCAGAAAGGCTGTCCGGAGTGCGGTTCTCGAATCCTGGCAGGCCCACGAGAGCTAAAGTCTCAGAAATGCGCTCTTCGCGCTCGGGCTTTGCTACTTTCGCTTGGCGCAACGGGTAGCCAACATTGTCTTTAACAGACATGTGCGGCCAGATCGCGTGCTGTTGGAAGACCATGCCGATGCTGCGTTTCTCGGGAGGAATAGCAGTCATCTGCCGGCCATCTATGTAAAGCTCACCTGACGATGGAGAAATAAAACCAGCGATGGTGCGTAAGAGCGTGGTTTTACCGGAGCCTGACGGGCCAACGAGTGCAATGAGTTCCCCAGGTTCGATGGAGAGGTTGATATCGCGCAGGCCGGTGGTTCCGTCCGGAAAAGTGACCGTGAGGTGGGAAGCTGCAATTTTCGCCATTATTAAGTCCTTACCTTGGGAGCACGGATAGTCAGTGCGACGGCAATGATGCCAAGTAGCGCAAAGAGCAGGGCGAGTGCCGATGCCTGGTTATAATTTCCTGCCTGTTGCAGGTTGAAGACTTGGACACCGAGTGTTGTCGTTCCGGGTGCGACGAGGAGTACGGAAATAGTAAGTTCTCGAATCGCGGTCACCGCTACGAGCACCGCACCGGATATCGCCGCTGGAATGGTCATCGCGCCGGTGGTAGTAAATAGCGCCTTAAGCGGCGTGGCGCCGGAAATGCGCGCTGCTTCTTCCACGGTGACCGGGGTGCTTATTAGCGGGGCACGCACGGCCTGGACAACGAGTGCGGTAAAAGCACAGACGTAGGCGATAAGGATTATCCAAATGGTGTTATACAGCCCGGTATAGCGCCCGGCAATCAGCCAGGCGACACCGATGATAAGCCCAGGCAGCGCGCTCGGTAGCAGCGCAGAAAGGGTTAAAAGCGTATTTCCTCGTGCCTGAGTCCGGGTCACTAGAATTCCGATGACCCAACCAAGAACCCCGCAGATTATCGCGGCGGTTATTGACAGAAATGCGGAATTACTGAGTCCGTCGATGACGCGCGGGTTGGATAAAGCGCTGCTAAAGTTCGCCAGCGAGATGGTTTCTAAGGTAAATGGAACCCCAGGAGCTGGCAGCAATGCGCGGTAGGCCAAACCGAGAATTGGGCCAATGGAAATGGCGAGCCCGCACACCCACATGATGATCGTGACCGGCCAGCGCGCCGAATGCAGTGCGAAACGCGCCGGACTTCCGGAGTCAAGTGTAGAAGACGAGTTTTTCAGGGAGGTGAGATAGTCCATGATTACTGCGCCGATTCCCAAAAATAAGAGGACAACGCCGATGGTCGAGACCACTTGTAAGGGGTTGGATACGGTGCCGGAATCAATGAACCGGTAAATCATCGTCGCGAGCGTTTCGAACCGAGCCGGCGAGCCGATAATAGCGGGAATGCCGAAATCAGCCAGATTAGCAATTGCTGTGAGAGTGAACGCGGACAATAGCGCGGGGCGCAGGAGTGGAAGGGTGACCGTGCGCAGAACTGTCATCACGGAAGCCCCAGATACTCGGGCGGCTAGCTCAAAATCGGGGGAGATGGAGCGCAAGCTTGAAGAAATGATGACATATGCCGTGGGAAAAGAATGGATAGTCATCAGCGCAATGACCCCGTCTGCGCCGTAGATATTCCATATTTCGAACTCAAAAAGCTTATTCAAGCCCTGATTCGGGCCGAAGAGTTGAATCCAGGCGATCGCTCCGATAAATGGCGGAACCAAGAGAGGCGAAAGCAAGAATAGGCGCAGTACCGAAGAGCCGTAGATATCTGTGCGGTCTAGCGCGATGGCAATAACGGTGCCGATGATGACGGCAGCGAGAGCCGAAAGCGCCGTGGTAAATAGCGAATTCCATGTGGCGATGCCGAGCCCTTGCTCTAGCAAGATGGGAATTTGGTTTCCGCCCAGTGCAAGGGAGACAACAAGGGTCAAAGGCGCGATGAACAGGCCAATGGCAATCAGCCACACGCCAACGCGTAGCGCGGATACGGAGGGATTTTTCAACAAGTGGGCCACCAAGAACTAGGAAGACACTGCCTTTTGGAATACCTCGACGGCGGCGTCTTTATCCTTGGTGATTTTCCCCAAGTCCTGGTCCATGAGCTCAATGTCTGTGAGTTCAGGGGTGCCTGCTGGGGTTCCCACGTCCTCACGCACCGGGAGGTACGACTGCTCGACGGCGATTTCTTGTGCCTTCTTTGAAAGCAGGAAGTTGATGTATTTCTGTGCTGCTTCTTGTTCCTTGGAGTCCTTGAATACGCCCGCAGGCTCAGAAATATACGGTGATCCTTCGGTGGGGTAGGCGAGGGCAACTGGGGACCCCTTATCCGCCAGGTCGCGGACTAAGTAATCGACGACCACGCCCACGGGCTTGGAACCGGAGGCGATTTCTTGGGAGGTAGGGCCATTGGACTCTGCGATCATCGGGGAATTCTTGCCCAGGTCTTCGATCCACGCTTCTCCGAGAGCCGAATTATTCTTCCACGCAGAGGCGTTGAAAGCCGCTGCACCTGAGACCGCTGGGTTCGGCAGGACGAGTTTGTCCTTGTACTTCGGATCGGTGAGATCCGCCCACGAGGTCGGGGCATCGCCTTCTGCGATTTCGTCGGTGTTATAAGCAATTACCGTAGGGATAATGCGCGTGCCAACATAAAAATTCTCGTCGTCCTTGGCTTCGTCGATGATGTCATCGGAATCGACATCGGCAAGCTCGATGAGGTCACCATCCTTGGCGTAATTTTCAAAGGTAGGTGCATCGGCCGCCCAGAAAACATCCGCTTCAATGTCGCCAGATTGCTTCTCTGAAGAGATGCGGGCGTTCAAATCACCAGTGCCAGCGCGGTATACCTTGACCTCGATATCGGGGTATTCCTCATTGAAGGCTGCATTGATCTCATCGACCTTTTCTTCTGGTTCGGAGGTATAGACGGTAATGGAGGTTGAATCGCTGGTCGCCTGTGAATCTTCTTGGTTGGACGCAGGCTCACCGCACGAAGTAAGAAGGACGGTTGAAGCAAGGGCTATGGCAGAGAGAGAAGTGTGCTTCGACTTCATCGTGGGATTTCCTCCAGAGAGAGTATTGATCAGGAACATCAATCTAACTGCACTGAAGTTAAGAAAACTTGGGATCGATGTAAACGTGCAGTAAATTTTTAGGACCCTTGAGCGGGTGTTTGGAGGATGCGGTGGTCATTGATGAAATCCCTAATGAGGTCGGCCCCCTCTTTATCTAATGGACCAAACAGTCAACCGACTGGTTGATTGCAGCTTCAACCAGCCCTGTGATTCAAAATCGGGACAGATATAGAAAGATAAGTCCTTAAAGTAATTGATTCATCGCTAATCCAGCCGTGGCAGCGGTTGGGAAGGAGAATGACCATGAAAGCTTTGTATTGGGCATCTATTTTCTACCTCCTTTTGGGCTTGGGCGCTGGCGTGTTCTACCGAGAATTCACGCGTGCCAACGATTTCCCCGCGGGCGAGTTCACTCAGCTCAGCGTGGCGCACACTCACTTGTTAGCGCTCGGTTTCATGATGAGTCTTATCTTCTTGGTATTGGAGAAGGTCTTCGGCCTGTCGCGCAGTCGAGGTCAGTTCAATGCGTTCTTCTGGCTCTATAACGTCGGCGTGGTCGTCACCGTCGGCGTGATGATCTGGCACGGATGCCTGACCGTACTGGGAGAGGAATCGTCTGCAATGATTTCTGGTATCGCTGGTCTTGGACACATCCTCATCACGGTGGGCCTAATCGCATTCATCGCAGCGCTTGGTAATACCATCGGTGAGTCCCAAGAAGCTAAGTCCCAGGCAGCAGGTGAATAACAATGAGTGAGACTGTCTCAAAGCGCCACAACGTCGGCTCTGCGAGATAGGAGCTCACCAAAACAAATGACCCTCATGGTCCCTACATAGTATTTTTAAGGGAACTGCTCGGTCATGAGGAAAGTGCTGGTAGTTGAGGCGAAAAATGAACTTTCCTAGTCGGCTTGGCGTGTTTGCCATCGCAGATTAGATGAGAATGGACTTTTCATCATCCATAAAGAGGGCTTGCCCATCTCTCAAAAGCAGCAGGTTCCATTCTCGGCCGTAGGTCTCGACAGTCTTACTGATGACCTCTATTGAATAGGGCCCAGTGGTTCCTTGTGCATGAGGAACAATGACATGAGGAGTGAGGTTTAGCCCAGTGTAGTCGGTGAGCTGCGGTGCAGTTTTGGGATCGTCCATGATTGATGCCGGCTCAATTGACGGGCCGGCAATAATTGCTCCTGCAGAACTTCCAGCGTAAAGCTTTCCTTGATTTACCGCATCAGTTAGCAGACGATCGGCACCCGTTGACCTCAGTGCATTAAGAAGGCGGAACACCTCGCCGCTCGCGACATAAATGCAGTTGGCTGACGCAATCTCATATTGAAGATCGTTTGATTTTGATTGTGACAGGGTGAGAGGAACTAAAGTCTCTGCTGCTTCTCCAATTGCTTTCCGTTCTGCTTGCGCAAATGGTGCATCGCGCACCTCTGAAGCGGCATCATCGATATATAGCACACGGCCCGAAATGTAGTTGCCTAGGTCAGGGTGCAGGAATGAGGCAAGAAGCAGTTTCATGGACCCATACTACGAAATTCTTGCCACTCCGGCCATTCGAAAAGCAAAAGTCTCGAGACACCATAGGAACGATGTCTCGAGACTTCACGTGGTGCCCCAGAGTGTGTCTGGTTCGGAGACATCGTTCCGCATGTCTCATAAGATCGTTCCGGTCTAACCAGCACCAATGTCTCACCACATCGTTCCGGTAGAAGTGCCTGAAGCTAAAACTGCCCAGAAACGGTAAAAAGCGATGTCTCGAGACATCGATCCTCCATGCTTTAAAAATGGAGCAGAAATCAAAACCAAGCCCAAAAATCATCATCGAAACCATGCTTGCTACCGGCATGACTCAAGCCGAAGCCTCTGACCATTTCGGCGTCAGCACACGATGGATCCGAACACTTCAAGCCCGCTACCGAGAAGGCGGAATCAAGGCACTAGAACCACGCTCTAAACGCCCCCGCACTAACCCCCGAGCACTCAACCCCAGCACTGTCGACCGCATCCTTCAACTGCGCCAAGACCTAACAAAACGCGGTACCGATGCCGGTGCCCACACCATTCGATGGCACCTACAACAAGAGGGAATCGACCCACCACCAGCACCATCTACAATCCACCGAGTGCTAGCAAATAATGGCCACGTCATCGCCCAACCACAAAAGCGTCCCCGCAGCTCATGGATACGATTTCAAGCAGATCAGCCCAACGAAACATGGCAAATGGACTACAGTGACTGGACCATCGCAGGCCACAAGCGAGTAGCTATCCTCACCATCTTGGACGACCATTCCCGGTTCATCATCTCCTGCTGCGCCTACAACAACGCTACCGTGGCAAACGTCATGGAAAGCTTCATTAATGCAGGCCAGACACACGGCTACCCCCAGTCCACCCTCACCGACAACGGCCGAGCATTCACAACCAGCACAGACCGGACAAACCCCGCCCGAAACGGATTCGAGCAACTGCTCATAGACCTAGGAATCAAGCAGAAAAACGGCAAACCCTACCACCCCCAGACACAAGGAAAAGTTGAACGCTTCCACTACACCCTCAAACTTGCCCTAGCAAACAAAACACCAGCTCAAAGCCTCGATGAACTCAACGCGCAGCTAAAAGAAATTATCGAATACTACAACCACAAACGTCCCCATAGAGCCCTAAACAGAACCACCCCCGCAGAAGCCTACACAGCACTGCCCAAAGCTCTCCCAGCAGACATCAAACCAGACCACGACTACCGCCTACGCACCGACAAAGTAGGCACCAACGGCAAGACAACCCTGCGATGGGGTGGCAAACTACGCCGCCTCTACATCGGACGCAGATGGGGCGGCGAACCAATCACCATGATCTGCATCGACAACCACGTCGATATCAAAACAACTGCCACCGGGGCACAAATCGCTGCCTACACACTCACCGAAGAAAAGATCTACTACAACAAGAAAGACAACGAACTCAGCCCCCAACGGGGCAACTAAAAACGAAAAATCTCGAGACACCGACCGGAACGATGTCTCGAGACTTCACATTGTGCCCCAGAGTGGATTCGAACCACCGACACCGGCTTTAGGAGAGCCGTGCTCTATCCCCTGAGCTACTGGGGCTGGGAGTTGCTAGTGCAACTTGGCTAATCATAGCAGTGGGGCAGGGGCGCCCCGAAATGGCTGGGGCTTGGATTAGCTCTCGGCCAATTCCTTCTGCTTATTGCGCACGGAGGAAGCTGGTGGGTTGGTCTCGTGGGTACCGTCGGAGTAGAGGACGGTAGGGATAATGCGGTTGCCGTCGTTGACGGATTCAATCCAAGCGTTGATGTCCTCGGTGTTGTCGGCCTCGACGTCGACAAGCTCGTATGGGGTTTCGGTGCGGTCCAGGTTTTTAATCAGCTTGGCGCAGAATGGGCACCAATCGGCGTAGAAGATGGTGACGTCGGAGTTGGTTTCTGGGGTAGTAACAGACATTAGGCTGCATCCTTTCGGTCGTAGGTTAAAAAGCGGTATTTGATGGGGAGATCGCTGGCCTCTTGGTCCGGAAGCTCTAGGTGACCGTTGTCGGAGGTGAGCCAGTCGGTGCTGTGGGCGAGGCCGAATTCCTCGGGGATTTCGGGGGCGTAGATGGACCTATCGCCATAAGCATCCCCGATATTGACGCCCATGAGGGTGACCTCAATGCGGTCAACCTGATCCAGGGTGGCGGTGTAGATTTGGCCGCCGCCGAGGACCCAGGCGTCGGAAAGCGGGGGCATAGCGGTGATGACCTGGGCGCCGGCGGACCACTGGCCGGGCGTGCGGGAGGAGAGCACGTAATTCTCCCGGCCAGGAAGGGGGCGGAATTTAGGATTGAGCGACTCCCAGGTCTTCCGGCCCATGATGACCGGCGCACCCATGGTTACGTCCTTAAAGTGCTTGAGGTCTTCCGGCACGTGCCAGGGCATTTGCTCGCCATCGCCAATAATTCCGTCCAAGGACTGTGCCCAGATTGCGCCCAACATTAGACGGACACCTGCGCCTTGATGGTGGGGTGGGGGTCGTAGCCTTCAATCTCAAAGTCGGCGAAGTCATAGGAGAACATGTCTTTCGCCTTGTGCAGGTTGAGCTGCGGGTACGGGCGTGGCTCGCGGGAGAGCTGCTCTTTGACCTGCTCTACGTGGTCGTTATAGATATGGCAATCGCCGCCGGTCCAGATAAGCTCGCCCACCTTGAGCCCGGCCTGCTGGGCAAACATGTGGGTCAGCGCCGCATAGGAAGCGATATTGAACGGAACACCTAAGAACATATCGGCCGAGCGCTGGTAGACCTGCATGGATAAGGTGCCATCGGCCACGTAGAGCTGGAAGAGCAAGTGGCAGGGCATCAGCGCCATCTTGTCCAGCTCCGCGACGTTCCATGCAGAGACCAAGTTGCGGCGCGAGTCCGGATTGTCCTTGAGGGTATCGAGCGCCTGCTGGATTTGATCAATGTGCTGGCCATCCGGGGTAGGCCAGGAGCGCCACTGCACGCCGTAGACCGGCCCTAGCTCGCCATTGTCATCCGCCCACTCATTCCAGATGCGGACCTTATTGTCCTGCAGGAACTTGATATTGGATTCGCCTTTGAGGAACCACAAAAGCTCGCCCAATACCGCGTGGAAATAGACCTTCTTGGTGGTCAGCAGCGGGAAAGACTCGGCCAGGTTATAACGCAGCTGCGCGCCAAAGATGGAGCGCGTGCCGGTGCCGGTGCGGTCGCCTTTGGGCGTGCCGGTCTCTAGGACCTTCTTCAGCAGATCCTCATACGGGGTCTCAATCATGCGCACTAGTTTAGAATCCGCCGTGCTCCTCGGCAAAGGCCTGGGCGTGCTCCAGGATTTCATCCTTGAGCTCGGGGCGGCAGATGAGGATATCCGGGATGAAGGTGTCCTCATTATTGAACCGGATTTCGGAGCCGTCGAGGCGGCAGCAGTGCAGACCGGAAGCTTGTGCGACGCCCACCGGGGCGGCCTGATCCCACTCGTACTGGCCACCGGCGTGGATATAACCGTCATAATCGCCGAGCAGCACGTGCATGGCCTTGGCACCCGCGGAGCCGACGCCCACGATTTCATAGCCCATTTTCTCGGCAATGTAGCCGGCTACCTTGGGCGGGCGATTGCGGGAGACGACGAACTTCTTAGATAGCGGGCCGGTGACCGCCCGAACGTCCGAGGACTTGAAGGTAACGCCGAGATCCGGCAGGCCCACCGCCGCGTGGATAGGAATACCATTTTCTACCAGGGCGATGTGCACGGCCCAGTCTTGGCGGCCGGTGGCAAATTCCTTAGTGCCGTCGAGCGGATCCACGATCCACACGCGGTCCTTCTTGAGGCGAGTGAGGTCATCGGAGGCTTCCTCAGAGAGCATGCCGTCCTGGGGGCGGTGCTGTTCAAGCACGCGGGCGATCCATTCTTGGGCGGCTTCATCGCCGGCGTCGCCAAGCGAAAGGCCCCGTAGCAGGCCCCCGTTGCGCACGCCTTTAAGGATCTCACCGCAGCCCTGGGCGAGGGAATTGGTCAGGCGGGAATCAGAAATCTCGACGGTCATGGTGCCCACATTACAACGCGGACTAGAGTGTGGGCATGCCAGAAAACATCCTCGACCGCTTCCGGCCCCAAGTAGCGCAGTGGTTTCGGGATGTATTTGCCGCCCCCACCGCCGTGCAGGCGCAGGCCTGGGAGAAGATTTCCCGCGGTGAGCACGCCCTTGTAGTGGCCCCTACCGGTTCCGGTAAGACGCTCGCTGCGTTCTTGTGGGCGCTGAATAATTTGGTTGAGCGCGAAGGCCAGCTGGCGCTGCCGGTGGGCTCTGGTGCATCGGGATCCGCCGCTGGAGTGAAGGTGCTGTATATTTCCCCGCTTAAGGCGCTGGGTGTGGACGTGGAAAATAACCTGCGCGCCCCGCTGACAGGTATCGCGCGCACCGCGGAGAACCTAGGCCTGGATGTCCCGGATATTTCGGTGGGCGTGCGCTCGGGCGATACGCCCTCCGCGGAGCGTGCGCGGCAGGTGCGCAAGCCGCCGGATATCTTGATTACCACCCCGGAGTCAGCCTATTTGATGCTTACCTCTAAGGCAGCGGGGATTTTAAAGACGGTGGATACCGTCATTATCGATGAGATTCATGCCCTGGCTGGCACCAAGCGCGGCGTGCACCTGGCGCTGACCTTGGAGCGCCTACAGCAGGTGGCAGGGGACTTCCAGCGCATTGGACTTTCCGCCACCGTGCGTCCGCTGTCTGCGGTATCGAATTTCTTAGGCGGCAACCGCCCAGTAGAAATTGTCGCGCCGGCCGCGGAGAAGAAGTGGCAGCTGGACGTGCATGTGCCGGTAGAGGATATGTCCGATTTGCCCACACCGGAGCAAGGCTCCACCATCGGGGAGATGACGGTGGATGATGCGATTGGCATCAGCTCTCCTTCCGTGGATGAGTCCGCGCTGCCCACGGCCAAGTCCATCTGGCCGTTTATTGAAGATGACCTCTATGCGGAAATCATGGCGCATCGCTCCACACTGGTATTTGTCAACTCTCGGCGCACGGCCGAGCGGCTGACCAGCCGGCTCAATGAGCTCTATGCGCAAGAGCATGATCCGGATTCGCTGTCGCCCGAAACCCGCCGGGACCCAGCCCAGCTGATGAAGCAGGTCGACGTCGCCGGCAAGGCCCCGGCGGTTATCGCCCGCGCCCACCACGGCTCGGTGTCTAAGGATGAGCGCGCGATGACTGAAACCATGCTGAAAGAAGGCACGCTCAAGGCCGTGGTGGCCACGAGCTCGTTGGAACTGGGCATCGATATGGGTGCAGTGGAGCTAGTCGTGCAGGTGGAATCGCCGCCTTCCGTGGCCTCCGGCTTGCAGCGCGTGGGCCGCGCCGGGCACTTTGTGGGCGCGGTCTCGCACGGGTCCTTCTATCCCAAGCACCGCGCGGATCTGGTGCAGTCCACGCTGACGGTATCGCGGATGCGCGCCGGGCTCATTGAGGAAATGCATACCCCGCGCAACCCGTTGGATGTGCTAGCACAGCAGACGGTGGCGGCCGTGGCTGCGGCCGGCGAGGACGGGCTCGATGCCGATGAGTGGTACGAGATGGTCCGCCGCGCTTGGCCCTACCGCGATCTGGCGCGGGAGGTCTATGACTCCGTACTGGACCTGGTAAGCGGTGTGTATCCGTCCACGGACTTTGCGGAACTTAAACCCCGCGTGGTCTATGACCGAGTGACGGGAGTGATGACCGCGCGGCCTGGTGCTCAGCGGGTGGCCGTGACCAGCGGCGGCACGATTCCGGATAGGGGCATGTTTGGAGTATTCCTCTATACCGGTTCGGGTGAGGGCTCCGGTGGCGCTCCGCGCCGAGTAGGCGAGCTGGACGAGGAGATGGTTTATGAGTCCCGGGTAGGTGATGTATTTACCTTGGGCGCTACCAGTTGGCGCATCGAGGACATTACGCGCGACCAGGTATTGGTCACGCCCGCGCCGGGGCATACCGGGCGCCTGCCGTTTTGGAATGGCGATGGCACGGGCCGCCCCTATGAATTGGGCAAGGCGCTAGGTGAGTATCGCCGCGAGGTCTTTTCCTCGCCGGATATCATTGCGGATGCCGATGATAATGCGCGCTCCAATATCGTGGCCTATCTGCAGGAGCAAAATGAAGCAACCGGTGTCATCCCGGATGAAAGGACGTTGGTGCTCGAGCGCTTCCGCGATGAGTTGGGCGATTGGCGCGTGGTGCTGCATACCCCGTTTGGCCGGCCGGTCAACTCCGCATGGGCGCTAGCAGTAGGCGCCCGGGTGGGCGAACGCACCGGCATGGATCCGCAGGCCGTGGCTGGCGATGATGGCATCGTGCTGCGCCTGCCGGAGGCAGAATCCGAGCCCGATGGGGCCATCTTCGCCTTCGATGCCGATGAGATAGCGGATATCGTGGCCGAGCAAGTGGGCAACTCCGCGCTCTTTGCCTCCCGCTTCCGCGAGTGTGCGGCGCGTGCGCTGTTATTGCCTCGGCGCAATCCCGGCAAGCGCGCGCCGTTGTGGCAGCAGCGCCAGCGCGCCGAACAGCTTTTGGACGTTGCGCGCAAGTACCCGTCCTTTCCCATCATCTTGGAGACGGTGCGCGAGTGCGTCCAGGACGTCTACGATGTCCCAGCTCTTACGGAAGTCATGCGGGAGCTGGGCCACCGCCGCATCCGTATTGCGGAGGTCACCACCGAACAGCCCTCGCCATTTGCCTCTTCGCTGCTGTTTAACTACACCGGCGCGTTCATGTACGAGGGCGATTCCCCATTAGCAGAAAAGCGCGCGGCCGCCCTGGCCCTCGACCCTGCGCTATTGGCCAAATTGCTCGGCACGGTGGAGCTGCGCGAGTTGCTCGATCCAGAGATTATCGCCGAGGTCCACGCCCAGCTCCAACGCACCGATCCCTCGCGCCGAGCTCGTACCACCGAGGAGGTGGCGGACCTGCTGCGCGTGCTCGGGCCGATTCCCGTAGACGGGCTGGGCGAGCACACCGACGTGCCGCTATCCGCACTGGACCAGCTGGGCACGCGGATTATGCGCGTGCGCATTGGCGGGCGCGAGCACTTGGCCCAGTCCCAGGATGCACCCCTGCTTCGCGACGCCCTCGGTATCCCCATTCCTCCCGGCATCCCCGCCCAAGTGGCCACCATTTCCGATGCCTTGCCGCAGCTAGTCTCGCGCTGGGCGCGCACCCGTGGGCCCTTCGTGTTGCGCGATCTCACCGCGGCCTTCGGCATTTCCGTCTCCGCCGCGCATACCGTCCTCGGCGCGCTTGATGGGGTAGTAGAAGGCCGCTACCGCCAGGGCGTCGACGAGCAGGAATACTGCGCCGCAGCGGTGCTCAAGACCATCCGCTCGCGTTCGCTCGCCGCCGCGCGGGCTGCTACCGAGCCGGTCTCGGGCGCTACCTTCGCCCGTTTCTTGCCGGAGTGGCATAGCATCGCACCGGCTGGAAAGCGCCCGGCCCTGCGCGGTGCCGATGGCGTCTTTTCCGTCATCGAGCAGCTCGCTGGGGTGCGCCTGCCCGCCTCCGCGTGGGAATCGCTCATCCTGCCCGCCCGGGTGGGCGATTATTCACCCACCATGCTCGATGAGCTCACCTCCAATGGCGAGGTGCTCATTGTGGGTGCTGGCAAGGCCGGCGCGGCCGACCCCTGGATTATGCTGCTGCCCTCGGATTATGCCGCCCAACTCGCCCCGGAAACGGATGCCGAGGGCGTCAGCATGGTGCAGCGCTCCATCCTCGATGTTCTCGGCCGCGGCGGTGGCTTCCTCTTTGCCGATATTGCCGCCGAGGCCCCCGGTACCACCGAGGAGACCCGCGAGGCCCTCTGGGGGTTAGTAGAGATGGGCCTGGTGAGTCCCGATTCTTTCGCGCCTATTCGCACCCGACTGTCTTCCGGCGGCTCGCGCTCAGGCCGCACCGCGCATCGCTCGAAGCGCCGGCCTACCCGCTCCCGCCTGCGCATGGGGCGTACCTCCTTCGCCCAGGCGCAGAATGCCGCGGGCGCGGGGACCCCGCCCGATGTCATGGGCCGGTGGTCGCTCGCGGTACCAGCCTCTACCGATGCCACCTCCCGGTCCGTCGCCCACGGCGAGGCCTGGCTCGACCGCTACGGCGTGCTCACCCGCGGCTCCGTCGTGGCCGAAGACGTGCTCGGCGGTTTCGCACTGGCCTATAAGGTGCTCTCCGGTTTTGAGGAATCCGGCAAGGCCATGCGCGGCTACGTCATCGACGGGCTGGGTGCCGCCCAATTCTCCACGCCCGCCATCATCGACCGCCTACGCGGACTGGCCGATTCCCCGGACGTTACCGGTTGGCCGTCTGGTACCACCGAGCCCGAGACCTTTGTCCTCGCCGCCTGCGACCCAGCCAATCCCTACGGTGCGGCCCTACCGTGGCCGCAGCGCGATGATGCCGACGGCAAAGCCACCGGCGGGCCCACCCGTTCGGCCGGTGCGCTGGTAGTGCTTATCGACGGCCTACCCATCGCCCACCTCACCCGCGGCGGCAAAACCCTCACCACCTTTATCGAATCGCTGCCCGATGGCATCGACCCCGCCGAGGTATATCCCCGCTTGGTTTCCGCGCTCACGGACATGGTGGCGAGGGGAGCGTTGTCCCCGTTGGTCGTCGAAAAGTGCAATGGCAGCCCCATCCATAAAACCGATGCGGCGGCCCACCTGCGCGACGCCGGCGCCGGGATTACGCCTAAGGGCGTGCGCATCTCCGCCCGCGCCGCCGCTCCGCGCACCCCGCGCGCAGGACGCCGGGCCTCCGAGGCCATCGAAGAGCTCAGCTTTGATGATCCGCCGCCCGCTCCGCGCAATAATGGAAGCTTCCGCCCGCGCGGCGGGTACCGCCGCTAAAGCCACCTAGGAGGTGTTATGCCCGAAGGCGATTCCGTCCTGCAGCTATCCAACCGACTGCAGTTCATGGCCGGCCGCGAGGTGACCGGTTGCTCTGTGCGCGTGCCACGCTATGCCACCGTTCACCTAGACGGCATGGTGTGCGAGCGCGTCTGGCCCTATGGCAAGCACCTCTTCATGCAATTCGACCAGACAATCGTGCACACCCACCTCAAGATGGAAGGCACTTGGGCCATCCACTACGCAGGCGATCGCTGGCGCAAGCCTGGGCATACCGCCCGCATCGTGCTGCAGCTGGCCAACTCCCCGCGCGATATCGAGGTCGTTGGCCACCAGCTGGGCTTCGTGGATATCTATCCTGCTGACCACTACCACCAGCGCATCGCTCACCTCGGTCCAGATATCCTCGACCCCGATTGGGACCGCGAGGAGGCCCTGCGTCGGCTCAACTCCCGCCCCCAGCGCGCCATCGGAGCGGCGCTGCTAGACCAAAAGGTCGTCGCGGGGATCGGCAATGAATACCGTGCCGAGGCGTGTTTCCTTGCGGGGGTGCACCCGGCCACACCGGTGGCCGAGGTCGATACCGCTCGCATCCTCGATATCTCTCGGCGCATTATGTGGGCCAACCGCACCTCCCCAGTGCGCGTAACCACCGGCGTGCGCCGCGCCGGAGAGACCACCTATGTCTTCGGCCGCAATCGCAAGCGTTGTCGCCGCTGCGGCACGTTCATCACCAAGGGCGCGCTCGGCGGTGTGGACCAGGGCGGCGACGAAGGCGAACTCGAGCGCATCATCTGGTGGTGCCCGCATTGCCAGCCGCTTCACCCCGCGCAGTAAGACGACCGCGCTAGTGTGGGAGACATGCGTACCTTTCTTAACATCATTTGGTTCATCACTGGCGGGTTCCTCCTAGCCCTGGCCTACTTCATCTTTGGCATTATCGCCTGCATCTTCATCGTCACCATTCCAGCGGGCGTGGCGTCGTTCCGCATGGCTAATTTCGCCCTGTGGCCGTTCGGTCGCTCGGTGGTGCAGCCAGTGAAGGGAAGCGGCTCCATGTCCACCTTCTCCAATGTCGTCTGGTTCGTAGTCGCCGGCCTGTGGCTGGCCATTGGCCACGTCACCACCGCGGCGGCACAGGTAGTGACCATCGTGGGCATCCCAGCCGCGCTGGCCAACCTTAAGATGATCCCGGTGACCTGCTTCCCGTTCGGCCGCAAGATTGTGGACTCTGATCACATCCCATTCGGCTGGGAGCCGATGGTCAAGCTCTAAACCGCATTCCGCTGACAAAACAAGCACGTTCTGCCCCAAATCAAAGGAACATTAGGCAGAACGTGCTTGTTTTACATCGCCGTGGGGCAAGCGAGGCCATAAAGCAGCCGCGTTATCCGCCCCGCCGAGTAGGTGGGAGGGGATAGCGCGGCTCAAAGTGGGCCTTTAGCGGTTGGAGCGATACCAACCGATGAGCTCATCGGTGGACTGGTCACCGGAGTCGGCGGCGGCAGCGCCGGAGACTGCCGGGGCCAGGTCATTGGCCTGCTGCTTGCCCAGCTCCACGCCCCATTGGTCGAAGGAGTTAATATCCCAGATAACGCCCTGGGTGAACACGATGTGCTCGTAGAGCGCGATGAGCGCGCCGAGGGTCTGCGGGGTGAGTTCCTCGGCCAGGATGGTGGTGGTCGGGCGGTTGCCCGGCATGACCTTATGGGGCACGACTGCCTCGTCAACGCCCTCGGCCGCGATTTCCTCTGCGGTCTTGCCAAAGGCCAGCACCTTGGTCTGCGCAAAGAAGTTGCCCATGAGCAGGTCATGCATGGAACCAGAGCCATCGGCGGTGGGGAAGTCCTGCTTCGGGCGGGCAAACCCGATGAAGTCCGCCGGGATGAGGCGGGTGCCTTGGTGCATGAGTTGGAAGAAGGCGTGCTGGCCATTGGTGCCCGGCTCGCCCCAGTAGATTTCCCCGGTGGATGGAACGGTGACCGCGGTGCCGTCGCGGCGCACGGACTTACCATTGGATTCCATGGTCAGCTGCTGCAGGTAGGCCGGGAAGCGGCCGAGGTCCTGGGAATAGGGGAGCACGGCGTGGGTCTGGGCGCCGAAGAAGTTGGTGTACCAGACGCCCAAGAGGCCCATGAGTGCCGGGACATTTTCTTCCAGTGGGGTGGTGCGGAAGTGCTCGTCCATGGCGTGGAAGCCCTCGAGGAAGCGCATGAAGTCCATCGGGCCAATGGTGCACATGAGGGAAAGGCCGATGGCGCAATCCACGGAGTAGCGGCCGCCGACCCAATTCCAGAACGGGAACATGTTCTCGGTATCGATGCCGAACTCGGCTACCTTTTCCGCGTTGGTAGATACAGCGACAAAGTGCTTGGCCACGGCGGATTCATCGCCATCGAATTGCTCGATGAGCCAGCGGCGCGCGGCGTGCGCATTGGTTAGCGTCTCCTGGGTGGTAAAGGTCTTGGAGGCGATGATGAATAGGGTAGATTCTGCGTCCAGACCATCGAGCGTGGCGGCCATATCGGCCGGGTCAACGTTGGAGACGAACTCGGCGGAGATGCCGGCGACCTCATAGGAGCGCAGTGCCTTGGCCGCCATAGCTGGTCCGAGGTCAGAGCCGCCGATGCCGATATTGACTACCTTTTTGATGGTGTGGCCGGTATGCCCGAGCCACGAGCCGGAGCGCAGCGCGGTGGCGAAATCGCGCATGCGGCCCAAGACCTCGTGGACATCGGCGGCGACGTCCTGGCCGTCAACGCTCAAGTCATCTTCGGCAGGGATGCGCAGTGCGGTGTGCAGCACGGCGCGGTCCTCGGTGTTATTGATGTGTTCACCGGCGAACATGGCGTCGCGGCGGGCCTCAAGGTCAGCGGCCTTGGCTACCTCAACCAGCTGCTTGACGATGTCCCCGTCGATCAGGTTCTTCGACAGATCGACGTGCAGCCCGGCGGCGTCGAAGGTGAAGTTGCGGGCGCGGTCTGCATCGGCGGCAAAAAGCTCGCGGAGGTTGAGGTCTTTCTTCTCCTCATAAACCTTCGCGAGCTCGCTCCACTGGGCAGATGCGGTGATATCCATGGTGGTAGGCCTTTCTGGCAACTAGCGCATTGGCAACATGTACCTCTCCCACCGTAGCCCAGAAAGCGCCACCGCGTCGGGGCCTTTTAGAGGATGAGCGCGCCTGCCCAGCCGGCGATAAGCAGCGGAATATTGAAGTGGATGAAGGTGGGAATGACCGAGTCGCGGATGTGGTCGTGCTGGCCATCCGCACCCAAGCCCGCGGTAGGGCCGAGGGTGGAATCGGAGGCGGGAGAGCCGGCGTCGCCAAGCGCGCCTGCGGTGCCAATAAGCGCCACGGTGGCCGCGGGGCTAAAGCCCAGCGACATGCACAGCGGAACATAGATAACGGAGATGATGGGCAAGGTGGAAAAGGAAGAGCCGATGCCCATGGTGACCACCAAGCCCACCACTAGCATGGCGCCGGCGGAGAGGACCTTATTGGTGCCAAAGAGGTTGGCGGTGGCATCGACCAGTGGGCCGACTTCATTGGTGGCCGTCATGACCGAGGCGAACCCCTGGGCGGTGATCATGATGAAGCCGATGAGCGCCATCATCTTCATGCCATTGGTAAAGACATCGTCCGCGTGCTTCCAATCCACCGCGCCGGTAAGCAGCAAAATTCCCAAGCCAGTCAGCGCACCGACCATCAGGCCATCGGATTCGAAGTCGAGCGCCTGCATGACAATCTGCACCGCAAAGGTGGCAATGATGGCCACGACGGAAACCCACACCTTATAGGCAGAGGGGGCCTCTTGATGCTCCTCAGCGGCGATGGGCAGGTTTTCATAGTCGCGCGGTTTGCGGTAGCTAATGAAGATGGCGATGAGTAGGCCGGCGAGCATGCCGAGCGCTGGTACGCCCATAACCTGCATGATATTGATATCCGAGGTATCCAACCCTGCCTGCTGGATATTAAAGAGCAGGATGTCGTTTAAGTAGATGGAGCCAAAGCCCACCGGAATGAACATGTAGGTGGTGATAAGGCCGAAGGTCAGGCAGGTGGTAATGAGCCGGCGGTCCAGGCGCAGCTTATTCATCACTGTAAGTAGCGGCGGGATGATGAGCGGAATGAAGGCGATGTGAACCGGGATGAGGTTCTGGCTCATCACGGACATAGCGATGAGTCCGAGGATGAGCATCCACTTGGTGGCCAGGGCGGCTTTGGGGTCTGCTTCGCCGCTGCCGCCGAGCTTGCGGATGAGGAAATTAGCCAGGACCTGGGGCAGCCCGGCCGAGGCTACACCCATGGCAAAAGCGCCCAAGAGGGCATAGCTTAGGGCAATCTTGGCGCCGCCGCCCAAGCCGTCTTGGAAGGCGACCATGGTGGCATCGAGGCCCATGCCCGACAGGAGCCCGCCGACGATGGCTCCTAGGAAGAGCGCTACCACCACATGCACGCGCAGGAGGGCGAGCACGAGCATGACTATGACGGCGACGAGAACTGCATTCATGCTAATTCAGGGTACTGCATAGTATCGGCTGGGTCGTAATTATTCGGCTAACCCAGGCGGCCGCGGCCCATCCGCAGTAGCGCCGAGGCGATGGTGGGGCCTTCTTCCCCAAGTTCATCGCGGAACTGATTCAAAATGGCGATCTCGCGCGTGTGAACCAGGCGGGTGCCGCCGGAGCTCATGCGGGTGCGGCCAATAGCCTGAGAGACTTCCGTTCGGCGCTTGGCGGCATCCAAGATGATGCGGTCCATGCGGTTGATTTCTTCGCGATACTGCTGGATCTCCGCATCAGATAGGGGATCATCCGTACCCGAAGGCGTGCGGATGTCCAGGCCGTTATCGACGATGTCCTTGTTATCTTCTGCGGTCATAAGACCATATTGTGCCACCCGCCCGCGCAAAAGGAAATAGCAGCTTGCACGGCGGATACGGGGCGTGTCCGGTGGGGCTAGTAGGTTGGAAGGCACTATGAACGAAAACTCTCCTTTTAGCCCTTCCCCGTCCACCGGCGGCGCACCCACACCAAGCCCCTTTGGCGGCTTCGGCACACCGCGCGCAGCGAGCCCGCAGCCTGATTCTCCCGATGCCTTGACCGAGGGTCTTAACCCGCAGCAGCTTGAGGCCGTTACCCACTCGGGCAGCCCGCTGCTCATCGTGGCCGGCGCTGGTTCTGGCAAGACTGCCGTGCTTACCCGCCGCATTGCCTATCTCATGCGCCATCGCGGGGTAAATCCGTGGGAGATCCTCGCCATTACCTTTACTAATAAGGCCGCCGCGGAAATGAAAGAGCGCGTGGGCGGGCTGGTCGGCCCCGTGGCCGAGCGTATGTGGGTGTCTACCTTCCACTCCATCTGTGTGCGCATCCTGCGCCAAAATGCGCAGCTGGTGCCGGGGCTTAATACCAGCTTCACCATTTATGATGGCGATGATGCGCGCCGGCTTTTGTCCATGATTGCTAAGGACATGCAGCTGGATCTAAAGAAGTATACCCCGCGGGTCCTGGCCAATCAGATTTCTAACCACAAAAACGAACTCATGGGGCCCGAATCCGCACTGGAGGCGGCACAGCAGACGAAGAACCCGTTTGAGACCACCGTGGCCCAGGTATATGCCGAATACCAGCGCCGCCTGCGCGCGGCCAATGCCGTGGACTTTGATGATCTCATCGGTGAGGTGGTGCGGATTTTCACCCAGCACCAGCAGGTGGTGGAGTTCTATCGCCGGCGCTTCAAGCACGTGCTTATCGACGAGTACCAGGACACCAACCACGCCCAATACGCCCTAGTTGCCGCGCTCGTGGGCAGGGGAGAGCTCGGCCCCGATGCCCCCGAGTTGTGCGTAGTGGGCGATTCCGATCAGTCCATTTATGCCTTTCGCGGGGCCACCATCCGCAATATTCAGGAATTCGAGCGCGACTACCCCCAGGCGCACACGATCTTGCTGGAACAAAATTATCGCTCTACGCAGACCATTCTCAACGCGGCCAATGCCGTGATCGCCAAGAATGAGAATCGCCGCGAGAAGAACCTGTGGACCGCCCACGGTGAGGGCGAGCAGATCGTAGGCTATGTTGCCGATAATGAGCACGATGAGGCGCGGTTCATCGCCTCTGAAATCGACTCCTTGGCGGATAAGGGCCGCAGCTATTCCGATATCGCGGTCATGTACCGCACCAATAACGCCTCCCGTGCGCTGGAAGATATCTTCATTCGCTCCGGAATTCCGTACAAGGTGGTGGGTGGCACGCGCTTTTATGAGCGGCGCGAAATCCGCGATATGGTGGCCTACCTGCGCATCTTGGATAACCCGGACGATACGGTAAGCCTGCGCCGCATCATCAACGTGCCCAAGCGTGCCATTGGTGACAAGGCGCAGGGGCATATCGCCCTCCATGCGGAAAACCACGGCATTAGCTTTGGCAAGGCGCTTGCCGATGTCCCCCGGGGCGAGGTCCCTGGCCTTGGCACCCGGGCCATTAACGCAGTAACCAAATTCAACGACATGATGGAGGGGATCCGCAATCAGATCCCGTCCATGCGCGATGAGGTTACCGGCCAACCGGATTTGGGCGAGCTGCTTTCCGCCATTTTGGATGCCACAGGATACAAGGCGGAATTGGAAAATTCGAATGACCCGCAGGACGGTGCGCGCCTAGATAACCTCAACGAGTTGGTATCGGTGGCGCGCGAATTTACCTCGGAGGCGGCCAACCAGCTTGCTGCATCCGGTGCGGATGCAGTGGACCCCTCCGAGCTAGTAGAGGAGGGCGAAGCCGCGCCCGGTTCGCTGCAGGCATTCTTGGAAAAGGTGTCGCTGGTGGCCGATGCTGACCAGATCCCAGATTCCGAGACCGGTGTGGTCACCATGATGACTCTGCACACCGCCAAGGGCCTTGAGTTCCCCGTAGTCTTTTTGACCGGCTGGGAGGATGGCCAATTCCCGCATATGCGCTCACTGGGTGACCCGAAGGAACTAAGCGAGGAGCGCCGCCTCGCCTATGTGGGCATTACCCGCGCTCGCGAGCAGTTGTATCTTACCCGCGCCATTTTGCGCTCGGCGTGGGGCAATCCGGTGACTAATCCCGCCAGCCGCTTCCTCGGCGAGGTCCCAGAAGACCTCATCAACTGGCGGCGCGAAGACTCCGATAGTTCCCTGACCGGCGCGTGGGGCGAGGACGATTACCAATATGGTCGTTCCTACGGCCGCGACTGGTCTGGGTGGGGCAGAGGAGGGTCCCGCGGTGGCCAGCGCGCTGCGTCTTCCCCATCGCGACGCACTAGCAAGCCAGCGGCGACCTCAATGCCTAAGAACAATAACCTCAACCTTGCCGTGGGTGACCGCGTCAATCACGCTAAGTACGGGCTCGGAACTGTCATTGAGACGTCCGACTCCGGTAAGCGTGCCACGGTCACCGTGGATTTTGGTTCTTCCGGTAAGGTCCGGCTGATGCTCATCGGCGGGGTGCCGATGGAAAAGCTCTAGACCGTAATGCCGCGCTCGTTGAACCAGGAGACTGGGTCAACGGGTGCTCCTCCACCTGGGTGAATCTCAAAGTGGAGGTGCGGGCCAGTGGAGTGGCCCTCGTTGCCAATGCCGGCGATTTCCTGACCCGCGGTCACGCGCTCGCCCACATTTACCTTGAGCTGGTCTGCCGACATGTGACCGTAGACGGAGATGGTGCCGTCATCGTGCTGGATGCGGATCCAATTGCCAAAGCCCTGTGCCGGGCCGGAGTTGATGACGGTGCCGTCCATGACCGCCAGAATCGGGGTGCCCACCGGGTTAGCTACGTCGATGCCGTTGTGCATCGTGCCCCAGCGCTGGCCGAAGCCAGAAGTAAGCGTGCCGGAGGTAGGAAAGACCACGGTATTGCCCGCGGAGTCCTTGCCGCGCTTCGTGGTGAGTCCGGAGTGATTTCCCTGTGGAGCGAATGCTTCCTTCAATCCCGGTACAGAACTAGGATCCAAGACGATATTTACTCCGCCGGATTCGTTTCCATCTACCTGCGGGGTAGCCTCGCCGTTGAGCAGGCCAACCGAGGTGGTGGCGAGGCCAACAAGGGCGTCGACCACTCCGGCGTTATCTACATTGGTAGCGGTGGGCTCGGAAGAGCCGTCTGATACGTCCACGCTAGCCACTGGCTCTGCAGCAAAAGCGGTGGTGCCGGTAGCAAGTACGGTGCCAAGCGTAACGATGCTCAGCGCCACGTTCTTGCGTGCGCGGTTCATACGCTTCATAGTTAAAGTCCTTTTCATGGCTGTGCATGGTCTCGGGACGCCCGCCCCCTGGAGGGGCGGGGTCTTGCAACTGCCAACCGCGACACGCCGAAAGCTGAAATGCTTGCGTTCGAAATCGCTCGTGGCAACGAGTTAAAAGTTAGCCCGCCCGAACAGCCCGCGCAATCTTAAAAAACGCTGGTAGAGACGGAAATAATTCGAAATTATTCGAACATGCCAGCTTGTTACGCGTGTTGCGAATGTGATTGGAGTGGCGTCTGTAAAGTGTTGGTTTAGGGTCTGGGGGTAGATTTTGGGGGTGGGTGTGCCGCTCTGGAAATGGCGTGTTGCGTTCAGGCCCAGTGATTAGCGAAAAATGTGCATTTACCTGCGACAAGGCTGCGTACTGGACTTGCCTGTGCGGCGCAATTCGTGTCTAGGGTCCGGTGGTGGGTCGCTTGTCTTGCGGGGCTTGCCCTTTGTTAGAGGTGCAATGGGAAGGCTGGGACGCACTTGAGTCGTCTTGGGGAAGGTTGGCTGCACTCTCGGTGGTCGGGAGCCGTCGCTGGTGTCTTTAGGGCAATTGTGGACATGAAAAAGCGCCGCAGGAAAGCCACTGCGGCGCTTAACAAGAAGGTATTGGGGTGGGCCTTAGAGGTCGATGCCTCGCTCAGCCAGCCAAGGCTGCGGATCGATTGCCTCGCCACCGTTCGGGTAAACTTCGAAGTGGAGGTGGGAGCCGGTGGAAAAGCCCTCCGAGCCCATGCCAGCGATCTTCTGGCCGGCGTGAACGCGCTCGCCAACGGCCACGTCAAGAGTTTGCATGTGACCATAAACGGTCATGGTGCCGTCGTCGTGCATGATGCGGATCCACTGGCCAAAGCCGGAAGCTGGACCGGAGTCGATGACCGTACCATCCATGACGGCAAGGATTGGGGTGCCGGGAGAGTTGGCGATGTCGACGCCCTTGTGGAAGGTGCCCCAGCGCATAGCGAATGGGGATGTGAATGCGCCTTCGGCAGGGCGAGCTACGGACGGAGCGCGAGCAGCCTCGTCGGCAGCGGCGCGCTCTTCAGAGGCCTGAATGGCCTTGTTGAGTTGATCGGTCAGATCAGTAACTGGCTTAGCCTCAGCAACGTTGAGGATCTGTGGGGTGGTATCAACCGGAGCCGCAGCAGCATCCTCAACTTGGGTGGAGTCAGAGGCGAGCTCGAAGTCAACGGACTGCGTCTTGGTGGTGGCCGCGTCATCGGACTGGATGTTTGCGGCGGCTGCGCCACCAACGCCGGCCGTGGAAACTGCACCTGCCGCAACCGTCATTACGGCAATGCGGCCCTTCGCGGTCTGCGAGGTGACAATCTTGCGATGGCGGCCGGCGCCACGCTGAACTTTGCTTCGCATTAGGTCTTCTTTCGTCATTTTCACAATCTGCGCAGAACGGGTGTTACATCCCCACCGAGTTAGTTACGAGATTGTGACCTTCTTGTTACCAACGAGATGTAACAGTAGCGTCTCGAAAAGATAACAGCAACCCAAATTAAGAAACTTTCAGGCCCCTCTCGGGGAAATTGTCCACGAGCAGGCAACATGTGGCACGCGGAATATCACTAGTGCGATAAAGATCCCACGCGAGCTCCGCGTGCGTCACGCAAAACTAGCGGCCTTTGCCTTCAATAGTATTACCGCCAGAGTTAAGGGTGTGAAACCAGGGTAGATTTTATACTCCTTATATATTTGTATAGCCCAGGTACAGGGGTTGCCGCCGGTGATTTTGCGAGCGTCTCGTCGCGCCACCCCGATTTCACTTCCGGAAGGTGGCAAAGTGGACGCCGATGAACAAAAACACCAGCCCCCAATCTCGGTCAACGCCCCGCCCGCGTAGCCAGGCGCGGGGCCGTACGGTGCGCGCGCAGCGCACCCCACGCGCGCCTCATCCCAGTGGGTCACGCCAGTCCTCTGGATCGGCGCAGCGCGTCGCTCGCAAGGCCGGCTCCAAGGCCAAGGCGCGCCGTACGCCCGCGCCGTTGACCAAAGCCGGGCGCATTCGCCGCATGCTCATTACGGCGGCAGTGCCCAACGTGGTTATTGTCCTTATCATTATGGCCATCGCGCTTGGCGGTCTCATGCTCACCGGCTCTCCCATGGCGTGGTGGTACACCATCGTGGCGGAGGCCTGGATGGTCTTTAACCTCGCCCCGGTCTCTGCGGCTGATGTGCATATTTCCTTTTTGCCGGCCTTGCCAGCGCTTATCCTTGCCACGGCGGTGGCGGTTCGGGTGCGCAGCGCGGTAAAACACAAGGTTAGCGTCAAGGACTTGCTTACTCTTTTGGCCTGCCTGCTTGGCGTGCCGGTGGTATTTACCATCATCGCGTGGCTGATGCTGTGGGATGCGGGCAAGGTCTATGACGTCTCCCCGCCAAACCTGGCGCAGGCGTTGCTGCGCGTTATTGTTCTGCACCTGGCCGCCATGGCGGCCGGCATGGGGTGGCGCTTGTGGCGGGCGTTGGCCAAGCGTTATGGAGTGCCGCGCCCGCTTGTCGACGCCACCCAGATCGCCCTTCGCTACCTCGCCTACCTGGCCATTGGCGCAGCCGCAGTCTTCGCGGTGGTATTCCTGGTCAACATCTCCCGCCAAGGCGAGATGATGAATGACTATCCTACGATCTCCGGCTTAGGCATTGCCGGACTCGTGCTGCTGAGCGTGCTTTATATTCCCAATGCCATCGTGAGCACCGCGGCGGTATTGGTGGGCTCGGAGTTTTCCGTAGGCGAAGGCTCAGTAAGCCTCTTTAGCGCCCACCTCGTGCCGCTGCCACCGCTGCCGATTACCGGCGGCATTCCAGCATCCGCGCCCAGCTGGGCGGTGGCGCTATTGATCGTCCCCCTCGGCGCCGCAATCTACTCGTTGTACAAGAAGCGTCCGAGCTTTCAGGACGTACTAGTAGCTACGGTGGCCTCCGCAGTAATCATGCTGGTTGCCTGCTACCTTGTCAGCGGTGACCTCGGCTACTACGGTTCGACCGGCCCGCAGCTGTGGACTGCCGCAGGCCTCACCTCCCTGTGGATGGCCGTCGTTGGCTGCGCCGTTGCCGCTGGCTTCGCCTTCGTGGCCTGGCGTGCGGCCCGCACAGCACCTGGTGCGGCCCCCACCGATGAATACGCCGATGAGCCCGCTGCTGATGCCACCACTACCGAGGTGACCGATGCAGCCACCGCCGAAACTGACGACGCCCCCGCCGAACCGGAGAGCGAGCCCATCACCGATCCGGAAATCGTTGATGCCGAGGTAGTCGAGGACGGGCCCCAGGATTCCGCACCTGGCGAGGCCGCAGAGGAACCGGAAGAAGAGCAGAAAGAAAAGGACACTCCGGACGACAAAACGGCGGAGGAGCCGGAAGAGGAAGCGGAAAAAGAGACTGAGGAGGGCAATGAAAGGGGCGTCGCCAAGCCGCTGAGCCAACAGTTCAAGGACCAAATGGGGGAGAGTGAGCAGGACTCTGCGGGCGAAGATTCCCCCGAGGAGGGGGAGAGGGGCTAGGCTATAGCGCGTGACTTCACCGATGCCTCCGCGCTATACCGCTGACCCTGAACGCCTCCGAGTGGTGGTGCTCGTTTCTGGAACGGGTTCCTTGCTACAAGCCATCGTGGATGCCCAGGCCGGGCACTACCAGGTAGTCAAGGTGGTGGCGGATAAGGAATGCCACGGTATTGCGCGCGCACAGGACCACGGTATTGATACCGAGGTTGTGGCGCTGGGTGCGGATCGCGCCGAATGGAATCAACGTCTGGTTGACGCAGTAGATGCTGCGCAGCCAGACGTTGTTGTTTCTGCGGGCTTTATGAAGATCCTAGGCCAGGAATTCTTGGACCGCTTCGAAGGCCGCACTATCAATACCCACCCGGCGCTACTGCCTGCCTTCAAGGGAGCGCACGCGGTGCGCGACGCCCTAGATTATGGCGTGAAGATCACTGGCTCTACCGTCCACTTTGTGGACGCGGGCGTGGATACCGGCTCCATCATCGCGCAGCGCCCCGTTGTCATTGACGCGGACGATGACGAGTCCACCCTCCATGAACGCATTAAACAAGTAGAGCGCGATCTCATCGTGGAGGTGCTGCGTGCAGCTAACGTCCACGACGAGAAACTAACTATTCAACTCGCAGACTAAGACTTTTCGAAAGGCTTAATCCTCCTCATGAGCGAAGACCGCAAGCAGGTAAAGCGCGCCCTTATCAGCGTGTACGACAAGACCGGGCTGGAGGATCTAGCCCGCGCCCTCGATAAGGCAGGTGTGGAAATTGTCTCCACCGGCTCCACCGCGAAGAAGATCGCGGACCTAGGCATCGAGGTCACTCCGGTAGAAGAGCTCACCGGCTTCCCGGAGTGCTTGGAAGGCCGCGTCAAGACGCTACATCCGCGCGTGCACGCCGGAATCCTGGCCGATACCCGCAAGGACGACCACCTCAACCAGCTCTCCGAGCTCGAGGTAGAGCCTTTCCAGCTCGTCGTGGTCAACCTGTATCCCTTCCGCGAGACCGTGGCCTCGGGCGCAGACTTTGATGGCTGCGTGGAACAGATTGATATCGGCGGCCCATCCATGGTGCGTGCGGCCGCCAAGAACCACCCGTCCGTCGCCGTTGTGGTAGACCCTTCCCGCTACGGTGAGGCAGTGGAGGCCGTGAACAACGGTGGCTTTACCCTGGAGCAGCGCCGCGGCTTGGCGCGCGACGCCTTCCTGCACACCGCGGAGTATGATGCGGCCGTCTCCGCGTGGTTCGTGGATCAGCTCAGCGAGGAGGGCCAAACCGCCCCGCTGCGCTACGGCGAGAACTCTCACCAGGCGGCGACTGTCACCCGCATCGGTTCCAAGGGCCTTGCCAATGCCACCCAGTTCAATGGCAAGGAGATGAGCTACAACAACTACCAGGATGCGGATGCCGCTTGGCGCGCCGCCTGGGACCACGAGCGTCCCTGTGTTGCGATTATCAAGCACACCAACCCATGCGGCATTGCCGTGTCCGAGGAGTCCATCGCCGCCGCCCACCGTGCGGCGCACGCGTGCGACCCAATGTCCGCCTTCGGTGGCGTGATTGCCGTCAACCGTGAGGTCACCGTAGAGATGGCCGAGCAGGTCAAGGAGATCTTCACCGAGGTCATCGTTGCGCCTTCCTATGAGGACGGCGCCATCGAGGTGCTCAAGTCCAAGAAGAACCTGCGCGTGCTGCAGGCAGAGCACGATGACCAGCACGAGGAGCGCAAGTACATCTCCGGCGGCGTGCTCACTCAAGAGCCAGACACCTACCAGGCCGAGGGCGATAACCCGGCCAACTGGACCCTGGCTGCGGGCGAGGCCCTCAACGAGTCCGACTTGGCTGAGCTCGAATTCGCATGGCGCGCCGTGCGCGCGGTGAAGTCCAATGCCATCTTGCTGGCCAAGGACAATGCCACCGTGGGCGTAGGCATGGGCCAGGTCAACCGCGTTGACTCCGCCAAGCTGGCCGTCGAGCGCGCTAACACCTTGGCCGATGGTGCCAACCGCACCGAGGGCTCCTTCGCCGCTTCCGACGCCTTCTTCCCGTTTGCCGATGGTTTGCAGGTGCTTCTCGACGCCGGCGTTAAGGCCGTGGTCCAGCCCGGCGGCTCCATCCGCGACGAAGAAGTCATCGCGGCAGCGAAGGAAGCCGGCGTTACTTTGTATCTGACCGGTACCCGCCACTTCGCGCACTAGCCTAAGCTAAATGCCATGACATTCCCTATCCGCCGGGCCTGGGGCCCGGCAGCTGCCCTTATCGCCTGCGCGCTCACCCTCAGCGCCTGCGGCGACGAGGACGCGGCGAATAATGCCCCTACCTTCGTCAACACCGAGGCACGCGGCACGGCAGATCCCCTCTACGGAAAAGAGACCACGACCGCAGCGCCCGCGGCCTCATCCGCGGCACCAGCTGCCTCGACTGCGCCTGCCTCTTCCTCGGAGCCATCGGCCGCGGCCCCTTCTGGTGACGTCCAAGCCGTGCTTGACCGCATCGTGGCCGAACACGGCGATGTGGGCATCGCGGTCTCCGATGGCACCACCACCATTGAAGCGGGGCGCACCGCTCCCGAAGCCGCGTGGTCAACCTCCAAGGTGCCGGTGCTCATCGCGGCGAATCGCACGGGTGCGGCCGATAGCCAGCTAGTGTCCTCTGCAATCACCTACTCCGATAACGAGGCTGCCAAGGCCGCGTGGGCAGCTTTAGGGGAGGGGACCGCAGCCGCGCAGGCCACACAAAGCGTCATCGCGGAGGCGGGCGATACCGCCACCCAAGTCCAATCCCAGGTCACCCGGCCGGAATTTACGGCTTTTGGCCAAACCATGTGGGGCGTGGGAAACCAAGCAAAGTTCATGGCCGGGGTGCGCTGCGTTGAAGGTGCCCAGCCGATTGTCGACGCCATGGGTGTCGCCGATCCCGCCCAAGCCTACGGCCTGCGCACCCTGCCGGGCGCCTTGATGAAGGGTGGCTGGGGCCCGAGCCTCGCCGGCGGCTACGATGTGCGGCAGATGGGCATCGTGCAACTGGGCGGGCACGACGTCGCCGTGGCACTGATTGCCTCATCCCCTGATGGCCAGTACGCCTCCACCCAAACGGTGCTTACCTCCATGGCCGAAGCCCTAGCGCAGGCCGATACCCAGTGGTCCAGCCCTGCCTGCTAAGCCTGCCAGTAGAAAGGAAAACTCATGACTTCTCGCTTAAGCCTCCGCTCGCTCATTGCCGCAGGTTTCGTCCCGCTCGTGGCCGCCAGCCTCGCGCTGAGCGGTTGCAGTGACTCCACGGACGACGCTGCCCCGAGCTTCAAAGGGAAGGGCAGCGGAATGACCACGGTCAATAACTCCGACAGAGAAGAGGAAAACGCCGAGGAAACCACGGCCGCCCAAAAGACCGTAACCAAGGAAGAGGAAGCCCCGGAGGAGCCTCCGGTGGTCACGGTCACGCAGACGGAAAAGCAGGAGGCCCCGTCGTCCACCGGTGGCGGTCAGAAGACTGGTGTGGGAAACTACATTGCTGGTTTCAACGAGTACGGATGGCTCGATGGTGGCTACGCCAACTGTCAGCGCTTTGAGCGTGCCTTGTTCGCTGGGGCTGGTCCCGACGGCAGGGTTATCATTTGCGAGACCGGAGGTGGCGACAAGATCTATCGCTCGTCGATGTTTGATGGCCAGTTCCAGACGAGCGACGTTACCCAAGACGGCAATAACTACTACGTCAATGCGGATCCGTCGATCATAGTGGTGACCCCGAGCGCAGTGAGCGTGCGCGAGGGCGGCGGATTGGCCGCCACGGGCGAGTTCACGGAGTCGTGGCAGCGCTAACGCGGAAAACGAGGGGCTAGCGCGACTTCTTCTTGCGGTCGGCCGCTGCGGCGGCGGCCGCAGAAATGGAGTCGTTGCGGTTCTTGAGCAGCTCGAGGGTAGTTTCCTCGGCGTTGTCGGGGACGGAGGCACCGAGGACGGCCAAGGCGGCGTCAGCAAGCATGGCGGCAGTCTCCGGAACCGACTGGGAAGCGTCGAACGGAGGGGTGCCGTTATTGGGGCGCATTTCAATAACGGACAGCGCGATGTGGAAGGGCAGCTCCACGCGGGGGTCATCCTCGCCCACAATGGCTGCGGCAGTGGAGCGGAAATGATTCTGAAGGCGGTCGCGGGACTCGTGATACTCGGAGAACTCCGAAGAATTAGCCACCGGCAGCTGATACAGGCGGCCCACGTTCCAGCCACTGGTGAGCAACAGACGCGACTCTGCGGCGACCAAAGACCACAGGCGCTGTGCTGGGGCCGCGTCGGTACCCGCCAACTCATCGGCCAACTCCAAGGAAGGCTCGATGGTGGAATTGAGCAGCGTCAGGAAAATCTCCGTCTTGGACGGAAAGTGATAGTACAGCGACGCCTGACGGATGCCCACCGCGTCTGCAATCTGGTGCGTGGACGTGGTAGCAAAACCCTGAGTAGTGAAAAGCTCGGAGGAGGCGTCCAAAATCTCCTCACGGGCGCTATTGCCCCTGCGCCGCGGACTGTGTTTACGCGGCCTACCGACATTGCCTGCCATGCGGTGGGACGCCTCCTTTCGCAAAAGAGAATTCACTTTTAATAACCAACTGTACAATCTTATGCCCGACTAGGTACTGCTTCCGAATCCGCACCGTAGAGACTATTTATATTCTTCCGTCCGACGGGCAATAGACTCAAACGCCGCCGCGACAATGCGGCACGCGGAGCCATAAGCAGTGCGGTCCAACGGCGGGAGATCGCGCAATGTTGCCGAGTGATCACTAACCCCCTCGTACCAACGGCGCAACTCTAACGCATAGCCAGTGCGCCACGCTAGGTCCAAAGCCTCTGCATCAGCGGCGCTAAGCAGATCGCGTTCCACGCCGATCGCTAAGCGATCCACCGTGGGGCGCGGCCCCGGCGCCGCCCAGCGTGCGATTGCCGCGATGGGGGAGAGCAGTGTGACCTTAATATCCACCGCTGCATCACGGTTCGGCAGGCCATCGACCATCTTTAGGGCAGGCGGGCGCTGGCCCAAGGCTTCTTCTAGTAGCGCTTGTTCCCCGCTGTTTCCAAGGGGCAGGCCGGCGTCGACGCGCACGGCGATGGAATCGGCGGCTGCGTGAGCTTGGAGACCGACATCGGCGAAGACCTCTTGGAGGTCGTCATCCTGGCCCACCCACTCCACAGGCATGGAGGGCAGCTGGTCGCCGCGGGCGGCGGCGCCGGTAAGGTGGACCGGGGAGTTGACCCCCGGGGAGCGAACAATATCCGTAATCAGCCGGGAATACCAGTGGGCCAATTCAATCTCATTGTCCTGGTGGGCGACCGCATTGCGCAAGATATCTTGGGCCTCTGCGAGCAGTCCGCGGGCCGTAGCGCGGGACTGGCAGTGCGGGGCGAGCTCGGAAAGATCGAGTAGGGATTGGTGCAGGGCCATTGCTCACTGCCTTTCACTAGTGCGGGGCCGATGCTTCCCCGCCGGCTGCGGGGTGCACGAATGCTTTCAATCTAACACTTCGGTTCTGTGATCCGGGCATGTGGGCCGCGCGGAAGGGGAGGGGAGGATTAAAACGACTTTCGCCGCCTGCCCTCGAGGAGGGAGGCGGCGAAAGCTTATGGTTCTTTTACCGTGTCACACTTGCCAGCGGCAAAAGTGCGCTGTTGATACCCAGCTACTGTTTAGCGGGTGGTGAACGGCAGGAGAGCCATTTCGCGTGCGTTCTTGACTGCGGTAGCAACCTGACGCTGCTGCTGCGGGGTCAAACCGGTGACACGACGGGAACGGATCTTGTGACGATCCGAGATGAACAGACGCAGAGTCTTGGTGTCCTTGTAGTCCACCTTCTCGATGCCCTCAGCCTTCAAAGGGTTCTTCTTTGGGCGACGGCTCTGCTCCATACGGAACTTCTTTTGGTTATTGCGCTTATTAGCCATTGTGCAATTACCCCTTTACCAGCTGGACTTACGAACGCCCGGCAGCTCACCACGGTGAGCCATGCCGCGCATACGGACACGGGACAGGCCGAACTTGCGGAGGTAACCGCGTGGACGGCCATCGGCAGCGTCACGGTTACGTACGCGGGCTGGGGAAGCGTCACGAGGCTGGCGGTTCAGCTCGAACTGAGCCTCCAGGCGCTCCTCATCCGGGGTGTTCGGGTTTTTGATGATCTTCTTGAGCTCAGCGCGACGTTCCGCATAGCGGGCGACGATTTCCTTGCGCTGCTCGTTCTTAGCGATCTTGGACTTCTTAGCCATTGATTATCGCTCCTCGCGGAATTCGACGTGCTTGCGGGCAATCGGATCGAACTTCTTCAAGGTGATGCGATCCGGGTTGTTGCGCTTGTTCTTACGGGTCACGTAGGTGTAACCGGTGCCCGCAGTGGACTTAAGCTTGATGATTGGGCGGATATCGTTACGTGCCATACTTAAATCTTCTCCCCACGTGCGCGAATCTTAGCCACAACGGACTCGATGCCATCGCGGTCGATGATCTTCATGCCCTTCGTGGAAACGTTCAGGGTGATGGTACGGCCCTCAGAGGGCAGGTAGTAGCGACGACGCTGCACGTTGGGGTTCCAACGGCGCGAAGTACGGCGGTGCGAGTGCGAGACCTGCTTGCCGAATTCCGGCTTGCGGCCCGTTACCTGGCAAATAGCCGACATGGGTCTTCTTTCTCCTAGCCGCCCACATCATGGCTATAGACAATGAAGCGCCGACTGCCGTGTGAGGGTGGCAGTGCTCAAAGGTGAGGTGTGAGCGGGTGCGGCGCCATCGTCAAACACCAGTAGACGGGGCGTAAAACGTATATTTTGACAACAGCAAGGGAAAATCTTACAGCCTCGGGCGCGAATTACCTAATCGCTGCCTCGCTGCGGCACCTAGGCCGTTTGCCGTGCTGGGGTGGTGTTTGCCTGTGCGGTGCCGCCAAGTGTGATGCAAGAAACGTGAGTGAAATGAGTGGTCGCCGCTGGTTGGGAATTTCGTATATGGGTTAGTTGACTGTAGGATAATTCAGGTTGTTGACCCGTGCCACGCGGCGCGCGGTTAACAGAGTGAAATTTGTACGTCCCAACTCGGGCACGATCCTCACCAAGCGTGTGGAACCGACCCGTAGTCCAACCCTGAGGGAATATATATGAAGAAAGATATTCACCCGGATTACCACCCGGTAGTCTTCCGTGATGCTGGTACCGGTCACTCCTTTTTGACCAAGTCCACCGCTTCCTCCGACCGCACCGTTGAGTGGGAAGACGGCAACGAGTACCCACTGATCGTCGTTGACGTTACCGCTGAGTCCCACCCGTTCTGGACTGGTGCACAGCGCGTTATGGATACCGCCGGCCGCGTCGAGCGCTTCAACCAGCGCTTCGGTGGCATGGCACGCCGCAAGAAGAAGAAGAACGCGTAAGGAGGAGAGTAGAAAATGGCAACTCCTAAGTTTAAGAAGTCCCGTGCGAACACCCACGCACGCCGTTCCCAGTGGAAGGCTGACAACGTAGCCCTCCAGGAAGTCACCATCGACGGCCAGACCGTCCGCATCCCGCGCCGCCTGGTTAAGGCTGCCAAGCTGGGCCTGGTTGACGTAGAGCAGTTCTAAGCTCGCTCTTTAATCTCCCCGTCCGCTCTCTTTAGAGGGCTGGGCGGGGATTTTTAGCTTTAGAAGCCTCCTATAAGCATGTTTTAACTGTATTTGGGGGGCTTTGGGGGTAAATATTTCTCTTAACTTCATGAAGTTGACTGCCATCAGTAATAATTAGGACTATGAAAATCCTTGTGGTGGATGATGAACAAGCCGTCCGTGAATCGCTACGCCGTTCCCTACGCTTTAACGGCTACGAAGTGCTGACCGCTAACGACGGCTTGGAAGCCGTGGAGACGGTGCGCGCTGAGAATCCCGAATTGGTGATTCTGGACGTCATGATGCCCAACATGGATGGACTAGAGGTATGCCGCACCCTGCGCAGTGAGGGTTGGGACCGTCCAATTCTCGTTCTGACCGCGCGCGATGGCGTCTCGGATCGCGTGGCTGGCCTCGATGCCGGAGCGGATGATTACCTGCCAAAGCCGTTCGCATTGGAAGAGCTCTTGGCCCGCGTGCGCTCCTTGGTACGGCGTGCCTCTGCAGATTCCATCGCCGCTGAAGCTCCGGTGGAAAGCAAGCTTAGCTTCGAAGACCTTGAACTTGATGCCGATACCCGCGAAGTAAGCCGCGGTGGCCGGGCCATTTCCTTGACGCGTACCGAGTTTGCGCTGCTGCAATTGCTGATGGAAAATCCCCGCAAGGTTCTATCGCGCAGCAAGATCCTGGAAGAAGTATGGGGATACGATTTCCCTACCTCCGGCAATGCTCTCGAGGTCTATATCGGCTACCTGCGTAAGAAGACGGAGGGCGAGAGCGATGCTCGCCTTATCCACACCGTCCGTGGTGTGGGCTATGTTTTGAGGGAGTCTAATTCGTGATTTTAAGGAAGCCCGCTTCCCCCGCGGTGGCTTCCGGGAAGGTACAGTCCACCCCTCTTATCGAGTTCTCCGATCGTCAGGGGAGTTGGGCTTCACGGACGCCACTGCGGTGGCGCCTTGCTACTGTTACCGGCCTTGTGGTGGCCGTAGCCGTTGCCTTGATGACGTTGGCAACGTATTGGGTAGTTTCTATGTCCCTTACTGCCTCCGTCGATGACCGCTTGGAGGCCGAGGCCGATGTCTTGTTGCGGCAAAGCCAAGACCCGCGGTTCATGGATAACGTGGACCAGGAAATCAAGGATTTTAAGGCCTATAACCCTGGCACCCGTGTAGCCCTATCACCGCCCTCCATGAGCTTTTCCTACGGCGACACCATTCCTATGGGCGGGGACTTCCACCGGACGGAGGATTACACGGAAACTTCCGTGCGTACCGTCGGCGGCGAGCGGGTGTTGGCCAAGCGTCATGATCTCGGCTCTACCGTGGCCGTCGCTCAGTCTCTCGCACCTACGCAAGGGCTCATAGCCATCTTGGGCACGGTGCTTCTGATTATCGTTGGCCTTGGCATCTTGCTCGCCATTTTTGCAGGCCTCATCGTGTCCAAAACCGGTATGCAACCCATCGCCCGGCTGAAGCGAGCTGTGGATTACGTGACGCAGACCAACGACCTGCGTCCTATTGAGGTCTCCAATAACGACGAGATGGCGCAGTTGACCACCTCCTTTAACCAGATGCTGGAGGCACTGCAGGAATCCCGTTCGCAGAAGGCTCAGTTCGTAGCCGATGCTGGACACGAGTTGAAGACCCCGCTGACCTCTATGCGTACCAATATTGAGCTTTTGATGATGCTCAATCGCGCCGGTGGTGGCTTTGGCATGAGCGATGAGGACCGCAAAGACCTCGAAGATGACGTCATGTCCCAGATGAATGAGCTCTCCACCTTGATTGGGGACCTCGTTGATTTGGCGCGCGAGGACGGCAATGAGCGCGAAGCGGAACCGGTTGACCTTTGTGAAGTCATGATGGCTTCGCTGGAGCGTGCGCGCCGCCGCCGTCCCGATGTGGAGTTCTTGGTGCGCTTTATCCCGTGGGAGCTGGACGGCGACCCCTTCGCATTGGGCCGTGCAACGCTTAACCTCATGGACAATGCGGCTAAGTGGTCGCCGGCAACTGGCACGGTGCGCGTATCCATGGAGCAGCTATCCTCCCACGAGGTGCGCCTGCGCTTTGATGACTCTGGGCCTGGCATTGCACCGGAGGAGCGGGAGAAGGTCTTTGAACGCTTCTACCGTTCGGCGGAAGCGCGTTCCATGCCGGGCTCGGGCTTGGGCTTGGCCATTGTGAAATCGGTAATTGAACGCCACAATGGCACGATCAAGATCCGCGAGTCTAATGATGGTGGCACCCGCATGGAAGTCATCTTGCCGGGCAAGCCTGTGCCGGGTGAGATTTTCGTGGACGGTTTGGCAGACCCGCATGAGGGGCCGCCGGGTGGTAAGGAAGACCCGAGCGACCGAGGTGAAATCTTTGCGCAGCGTTGGTTTAATCAGGGCTAGCGTACAAACGTTTATACTGGTGAGGTAATACAGCATCCTTCCAGGAATTCCTAGTAGGTTGGCAGATCAATATCAGTCTTGACCAAGCGAAGTGAGGCATAGTTTTCTCATGAACATGAGGAATGACGATTACCGCGGCTTTGATGGAAACTCCCCAGAGGGAGAATCCCAGGAAGGCCCGGGTAGGGCCGAGCCGGTTCAGGGTGGTCTGAACTTTGGAGAAACCGGACAGCCCGACGCAGGCGCCGGTAGTGCTGGCCCCTACAGTGACAGCACTGGTCTTTACAACGGCGCTGGTGCGCAGGAACATGAGACCGGTTCCTATTCGCAAGGCTGGAATCAGCCGCGCGGCGGTGCAGAAGGCGATGGCCCACGAACGCTAGGTTCGCTGGGGCCCTATCCGAATGGCCCACAGGCCCAAAGCTTTAGCGGTCAGGGGCAGGAAGGTCCGATGGTCACTCCGCTGCCTCCGCAGCCGGAGCAAAAGAAGAAAATCGGCTTGGGCGCCGCCACCGCATTGGCGGCCGTCGCTGCCATCGCCGCAGGCTCGATTGCCGGCGCTGTGGTTGGCATGAGTTCTGGGGGAGGCAATAACGATACCTCCGCGGTCAATGAAGCCCTCAAGGCTGAGCCGGCAAACAATAGCACCGGTAAGGAACCGGAACAGGGTTCTGTGGAAGAAGTAGCCTCCAAGGTTTTGCCGGCGGTGGTTTCTATCCAGACGATGACTCGTACGGGTGGGGCTGAAGGCTCCGGCTCTGTCATCTCCCCAGATGGTTATGTATTGACTAACCACCACGTGGTTGCCGGTGCTGAGCACGGTGGCATGATGCAGGTGACCATGAATGATGGCAGCAAGCATGAAGCTGACGTGGTGGCCTCGGATGCGAATACGGATGTGGCCATCGTGAAGATCAAGGACGTCAAGGACCTGCCCTTCTTGCAGTTCGGCGACTCCGATTCCGTCGCTGTGGGCCAAGAGGTAGTGGCCGTGGGTTCACCTTTGGGACTGAATGCTACCGTGACCTCCGGCATCGTATCGGCGAAGAACCGTCCCGTTCGCGCTTCCCAAGAGGGTGGCGAGTCCTCACTGATTGACGCCATTCAGACCGATGCCGCAGTAAACCCTGGCAACTCGGGCGGCCCCTTGGTGGATCGAGACGGCAATATCGTCGGCATGAACTCCATGATTGCTTCGCTGTCTAATAGTTCCTCCGGCGAGGGCGGCTCCATTGGCCTGGGCTTTGCAATTCCATCCAATTTTGCCAAGCGCATGGCAGATGAGCTCATTAATGACGGCAAAGTTTCCCACCCGACCCTTGGCGTGAAGGTGCTAGCGCGCGACGACGGCAATGGTGCCCGCATCGCCGGGGTGGAGCCGGGTGGCCCAGCAGATAAGGCGGGCCTAAAGGATGGCGACATTGTAACCCGCGTCAACGATCGTCTGATCGAAAACGCCGATGCGCTCATCGCGGCGGCGCGATCGCAAGACTTTGGCGCGACGGTGACCTTGGAGGTAACCCGCGAAGACTCGGATGAATCTCGTCAGGTAGAGGTAACCCTCTCAGGCGAGTAAATTACTGTGCAAGACCTCATTAGGTGCTAAATGCGCCGTACCTCACCCCGCCACAAGGCCGCAATGCCTTAACTTAAGGAGAAAAATGCCAGATTCGCAGCACGATGTGACCGACTCCGCACAGCCCGACGGCGCGACCAGGCGCGATTCCCTGATGGATGTTGCCGAACCCGATGATGCCTTCCTGCTGGCAAGTGAACAAGAGGATAGCCTTGCTGCCCCGCGCCGTGGGCTTATTGTGATTGTCACTGACCATCCTGGTGAGCAATCCGATAGCACTTCTCAGCTGGTAAGTGAGTTGCTCGCGGAGGCCAATTTCCGTGTTGATGGCGCCATCGTGGTCCGTTCCAAGAAATCCAAGATCCGCCAGGCCATTGAGACGGCCGTGGTCGGTGGCGTGGACGTGGTCCTCACCGTGGGCGGTACCGGTGTAGGCCCGCGCGATAAGACTCCGGAGGCTACCCGGTCTGTCATCGACAAGATGGTCCCGGGCGTGGCACAGGCGCTGCGTTCTTCTGGCCAAGCCTGCGGCGCGGTGGATGCCTGCACGTCCCGCGGTCTATCGGGTGTTTCTGGCTCTACCGTAGTGGTCAACCTTGCCTCGTCGCGCGCTGCCGTCCGCGATGGCATGGCTACCTTGGCGCCCCTGGTACACCACCTCATTGACCAGCTGCAGCAATCTAGCGTCCAGTAAACGCAGGGAATTTTCTATGACGTCGCGGAGAAATCGCCGACGAGTATTTCGCCAATCTGCTGCTGCCGACTATGACCGTAGTGCTGATAAGCCCGGCGCACCCGCTGCCCACGGTGCCGATGAAGAGAGAATCGTTACCTTTGATGACGGGGATTCGGCGGCGGCAGAGGGGGAGTCCGGCCAGCGCGATGAACAGTTCTACCGAGAGAATCAGCCCCCACACTACGGCGGCTAGTGCCTAAAACAGGATGCAGGTCTGCAGCCGCGGAGGTATCTAAAAAAGCCCGCGGTTTCGCTTCCGGAGAAATGAAACCGCGGGATCTGCGTTGTATATGCAGCGCAGGGAACTAGGCCTGGTGGCGGCCGCCGCCGGTAAAACCGTAATCGGCGTCGGCAGCGCCGCGGGCGGAACCGTCAATGCCGGTACCCGGGATGTCCTTATCGGAGACATTCTGGGCCTCGAGCAGGTCGCGGATTTCCGCGAGCAGTTCCTCGGAGGTTGGTGCCGGAGCCTCAGGGTCTACACCGTGGCGGCGCTTAGCGGCCTCGGTGAGCTTGTTCAGCGGCATGACGATGAGGAAGTAGACCACTGCGGCGATGATGAGGAAGTTAATCGCTGCGGTGATTACAGCGCCGAAGTCCACGAGGGTGTTCTTGTTGTCGGTGATCTGGAAGCCTAGGCCGTCCACTTCAGCAGAGCCAAGGGAATTGATGATCGGCTGGATGATGGAGTCAGTAACGGCGGTGACGATCGCGGTGAAGGCGGAGCCGATGATGACTGCGGTAGCAAGTTCGATGACGTTGCCGCGCATAATGAAGTCTTTAAAACCCTTGAGCATGGTGATATGCGCAAACCTTTCTGGGAATAACTAAGGGTAGTTAGAAACCATGGACATGGCGAAACTTTAGTGCAGCTGTTAACCAACCACAACTGTTGTGGCTGAAAAGGTCTAGCCCTGCCGTGGGTGGGCGCGGTCACCCACAATAACGACCGTGAGCGGTTGGCTTAACGACGCCGCGGCTACATCATTGGCGTGGTCATGCGGCAGCGCGAGCAAAACAGTAGAGGAAGAGGCCTCGCCTTCGGCGCTGGAGGTCGACACCACGCGCCCGCCGGTGGCGATAACGCGCGCGGTGGGCGTTGCGGGCGCCTCGCCCTCCCCGGCAGGGGAGGAGGCGGCGTCGACGGCGGTGACCACGTCCACGGTATCGCCATGGTGTAGGTGGGGGATGATATCTGGCTCGGCGAGCTTCACCGGGATCATCCGCGCGGTCGCGGCGTCGGAGCCGCTAACCAAACTGGAGACGAGGTCTTCTCCCAAAAGGCGAGCATCGGTAATCACTTCGCCCTTGCCGGCTGCCGCGGTAATGACCCGGCCGCTCAGCTCTTCTGGCTCTGCAGCTACCGCCGAATCGGGGATGGAGGAGGTAGGAAGGCGGGCCAGGTCGACGTCGGCAAGCGCCAGCTCCGCCCCTGCCGGCAGATCGCGGCTAAAGACGGGCACGCGCGGTAACTCCTTGGCCGCCGAAAGAGCCGAAGCCAGCGCGGCAATAAGAAGGGCCACCGCAATGGCGCGGCGCACTACAACGCCGCGGCGGTGGCCAGGAGTACGAAGGGTGGAAACGAGACGGGGCATACGCGAAGTGGGCATACTCTTTTAGACTGCCCGAAACCGCGCATGGTTCCCGCGCCCTAAAAACTAGAAGCGGGTAATGCCCTCTGCGGTGACGGCGGCATCAACCTTGCGGTCATGGTCCTCGGTAGGCAGTTCGTCTACAAACTCGGAGGGGTAGACCATGGCGAAAACCGGCGGCTTGCCGTGGGGAAGCGGCTCCAGCGCGCGGTCATAGTAGCCGCCGCCCTTGCCCATGCGGTTGCCCTTGGCATCTACTGCCATGGCGGGGGCAAGCACCAAATCGCACTCGGCCAGCACGCTGCTATCAAAGCTTGGGCCCTGGGGCTCATTCAAACCCAATGGGCTGGTGTGCATGGCTTCCTTCCCGCGGTATTCGGCAAAGGTCAGCGTGCCATTCTCCCCGGAAATTGGCAGGAGGACGCGGGAAACATGGGCCTTGAGCCACGGCACAAAGTCCGCACCACCGGGCTCAGAGCCCAAAGGCCAGTAGGCGGCCACGGTCATGGACTCGGTGAGCTCGGATTCGAGGTGCTTACGCACGCCAGCGGTAAAGGCATCGTGGTCCTCGGAGGAAAGTTCGCGGCGGGCCTGGACCAAGCGGGCCCGCAGCTCGTTTTTGGCGGTAATGGAAGAGGTCATAAATAAATCATAACCCCGCGGCGTAGCGGTGCACGGGAAAATAATGTGGCGTTGTACGCTATTGTGCATGGCTATAGAACGCGAAGATTCCGCCCGCGGAATCACCACGGTTGTAGTTCCAGCGGCAGGTATGGGCACCCGATTTTTGCCCGCCACCAAAACGGTTCCCAAGGAACTGTTGCCCGTTGTTGATACTCCCGGCATCGAACTCATCGCAGAGGAGGCAGCTTCTGTAGGTGCGCGCCGCCTAGCGGTGATTACCGCGCCCGATAAGCAAGAAGTCATGCGCCACTTCGAGGCTTTTCCCGAGCTGGTAGAGACCCTTGAATCCCGCGGCAAGGACGAGCAGGTGGCCAAGGTTAAGCGCGCCAACCAGATCATTCACCCCGTTGCGGTGGAGCAGGAAAAGCCGCTGGGCTTGGGCCACGCGGTGGGCCTTGCCGAAGAGGTCCTTGGGGAAGACGAGGATTCCTTCGCCGTCATGCTCCCCGATGACATTGTGCTGCCCGCCACCGTCATGGCCGATATGGCGCGTGTGCGCGCGGCATTGGGTGGCAGCGTGCTGTGCGCTTTCGAGGTCCCGCGCGAGCAGACCTACAACTACGGCGTCTTCGACGTGGAAGATACCGATGCCCCTGGCGTGAAGAAGGTCGTGGGC
Organism: Corynebacterium sp. Marseille-P4611; assembly: GCF_916618765.1. Taxonomy (NCBI): domain Bacteria; kingdom Bacillati; phylum Actinomycetota; class Actinomycetes; order Mycobacteriales; family Corynebacteriaceae; genus Corynebacterium; species Corynebacterium sp. Marseille-P4611. The sequence goes on along the minus strand of NZ_CAKAKD010000001.1, from coordinate 2,519,012 downwards.
ATGGTGGAAAAGCCGGCAGTAGAGGATGCCCCTTCTAACCTCGTGGCCACCGGCCGCTACCTTTTGGACCGCAAGATCTTTGATGCCCTGCGCCGCATTAAGCCGGGCAAGGGCGGCGAGCTGCAGCTAACTGACGCCATCGAGCTCCTCATTGAGGAGGGCGAGCCCGTCCACGTGGTAGTCCACCAAGGAAAGCGCCATGATTTGGGCAATCCCGGAGGCTATATCCCCGCCAACGTGGACTTTGGCCTGCGCGATGAAAAGTACGGCCCCACGCTGTATAAAGCGATTAAGCACATCATCGCCGAGTATGAGGACGAGTACGGCCTAGCCTAGGGATTTTCCCAGTGGCCAAGGACGTGGAAGCGAAGAAAGGGCGGGCATAGACCTTATGCGTTCAGTTGATGACCAGTTGGCGCTGGTAACGGATGCGGCGACGACGCCGGAGCCGGTGCGCATCGGTATTTCCAACGCGCTGGGTTTGATGTGCGCCGAGCAGGTACAGGCTAACCAACCCCTGCCGGGCTTCCCGCAGGCGGCCATCGATGGCTATGCGGTGCGCGCCGTGGATATTGGAGGCGAGCGGGGTCTGCGGGTGCGCCACAAGGACCAGGAAGAACAGTCCACTGAGAGCGAAGAGGATGCGGATTCCCCGCAGCCGGAGGTAGAGCGTTCCTTGCCCGTGGTGGGTGAGGTTCCTGCTGGCTCCAAGCAGCCGCTGCGCCTGCAACCTAAGCAAGCGGTGCGCGTATATACGGGTGCGTCTTTGCCTACGCTTGCCGACGCCGTCCTTCCCCTCGAGTGGACCGACCGCGGCCGCAAGCGCGTTACCGCCCACCGCCCGGTGCGCTCCGGTGACTTTGTGCGCCGGGTAGGCGACGATATCCAGCCTGGCGACGTCGCTGTATCCTCCGGCACCGTCTTGGGCCCAGCTCAGATTGGCCTTCTAGCTGCGGTGGGCCGCTCAAAGGTGCTGGTGTATCCGCGCCCGCGTATTACCATCATTTCCTTTGGCCGCGAGTTGGTTGACTTGGACCAAGAGCCGGCGCTGGGCCAGGTCTTTGACGTGAACTCCTATTCCTTGGCTGCCGCGGCCCGCGAAGCCGGGGCAGAGGTGCACCGCGTGGGCATTGCCGAGGGTGAGCCGCGTCGTATCCGCGAAGCGTTGGAAAAGCACATTGCCCGCAGCGAGGTGCTGGTTATCTCCGGCGCGGTGGGCGGCGCTGGTGCCGAAGCGATCCGCGAGATTCTCGACGACCTTGGTGATATTGATACCTCGCGCGTGGCCATGCACCCCGGCTCCGTCCAAGGTTTTGGGCTGATGGGCGAGGAGCGCATTCCTACGTTCTTGCTGCCGTCCAATCCGGTGTCCGCGCTTGTGGTCTTTGAGGTATATATCCGCCCGCTTATCCGCTTGGCGCTGGGGAAGCGGAATGCGCACCGCCGTGTGGTGCGTGCCCGTGCGTTGAACCACATCGATTCTCGCCCCGGCCGGCGCGGCTTCATCCGTGCTCGCCTGATGCGCGATGCCGAAACCGCGGACTACTTGGTGGAAGGCCTCGGCGGTGCCGCAGGTGCTCCGGCACACCTCTTGGCCGGCCTCTCAGAGGCCAACGCCATGATTCGCGTGCCGGAAGAGGTCACGGAAATCCGCCCAGGCGATGTGGTTGATGTGTTGTTTTTGACCCAGCGCAGCTAATGCTCGATCCTTTCGGCAACGCGGCGGATAGGTTCCGTCATCCTGCTACCGGCCCCACCGATGACATGCATCCGGGGTGGCCGGAATCTACTCCTTTTGTCCAGCTTCCCTCCTCTTCTGTCTTTCCCTCGGGGGCGCGGATGCGTTTGCGCCCCCTGCTGCGTTCCGACGGCCATGAGTGGCGGCGTCAGCGCATCGACGATGAAAGCTTCCTCCGTCCGGTTGAGCCGACCCAAGCCGCACCGTGGGCGGCGGCGCATAGCCAGCAGGCGTGGTGGAATCACCTGATGTACCTGCGCACCGCCGCGCGTGAGGCGCTGGTGATCCCGCTTGTCATTGAGGTGGAGGGGAAATTCGCAGGGCAGGTAACCCTGGGAAACATTCAGCATGGCAGCATTCGCGATTGCTGGATTGGCTACTGGGTATATTCCGCGGTTCACGGCGCCGGGGTGGCTACGGCCGCCACCGCCTTGGGCGTGGACCACGCCTTTGGTCGAGTGGGTGTGCACCGCGTGACCGCCACCTATCTGGAGCACAACCCCGCCTCGGGCCGCGTCTTGGCCGCCAACGGGTTCCGGCATGAAGGGTATTTGCGGCGCAATCTACATATCGACGGCGCGTGGCAGGACCACCACTACGTGGCGTTGGTGAAAGAAGACTTTGCCTCCACGGCGGTGGAGCGCCTGCGTCAAGCTGGGCGACTGGCGTGAAATAGTGGCCTAACCGCTGGGATTCCCACCTCAATTTTCACATAAGTAACAACATTGTAATTTGTGCGAATTTGGGGTGCTACGGTGCGGTTTCACCGTTTAAGGTGGAGTAATCATCTGTATCCAAGGGGAAGGTCCTTTTCGTGTCGACAGCTGTGCCGATTATCGCGATCATCGTGGTGTGGCTCTTCGTGCTCGCACCGTGGCTACTGGGTAGGAATAATCGCCCAATGAGCCATACCGGTGAGGCCTTTGAAGATACCCGGGTCCTCTTTGAAGGAGATTCCGGCAAGGTCGCCGGCCGGCGTCGTCCGCGCCTGCGCGCTGAAGACGTCCACCGTCGGGACGATGAGGCCGAGGCGGACTACGAAGTCGTCGAGCCTGCAGACGCTGCCGACAGTAAATCCGATGCCGAGACCACCAAGTCCTCGTCGCGCTCCGTGACCATTGCTGGTGCCGCACGCCGGGCCAAGTCCCAGCCCTTCGGCAGCGGTAGCCGAGCGTTTACTGGCGCTTCCGCTTCCACCGCGGGTGAAGAATCCAAGGAACAGGCAGAAACCATCGACGGCGAATTGGTGGAAGAAGCGATTGCAGAAGAAGACGAGTCTGCAGTCGAGCCACAGGCAGCTGCGGTTCCTGCCTCCCAGCTGGCTGATGCGGACAAGGAAGCCAACACCGCAGAGGCAGACGATGTCGATGACGTGCTCCTGGAGGACGAGGACGACGCCTCGGACAAGGCCTCGAAGAACGATGCCGCCGAAGTTGCCGCCGCCGAGGCTGAGGTCTTTAGCGCCCCAGCTGTCTCTAGCGTGGCGAGCGATGCTTATACCTACGACGAAACCTATACCTCGCCGGTAGACCTCATGTATCCGGGCGCCGTAGACAAGGCCGAGATCAGGGAGAATGACCCCGTAGAGCCTGCCGGCGCGGATGATGTGTCCGAGGCCAAGGGGTCCGAGAAACTAGAAGCGGCCACGGAAGCAGACGAAGCCGGCTTGGATACCGACCTGTCTGAGGACGAGGTCGAATTTGCCCAGCGTCGTTTGGGCCGCGGTGGCTGGGATCCGGTAGCGGAAAAGGAAAAGTCTGCAACGCGCTACCAGCGACGTCAGCGCACCCTGCTGGGGCTGGCCGTGGCTGTGGTGCTCACGGTGGCCCTCGGCATCGTAGTTGGTGGCTGGACTTGGTGGTTGGCTGCGGTCGCCGGCGTGCTTACCGTGGCCTACTTGATCGCCCTTCGCTCTCAGGTCCGCCAGGAACAGGCACTGATGCGCCGCCGTGTACGCCACCTGCGCCGCGCCCGTTTGGGCGTGCGCAACGCCGAGGATGAAGAGCTGAAGATTCCGCGCAATCTGCGCCGCCCAGGCGCCGTGGTCGTGGAAATCGACGATGAGAGTCCGGACTTCGTGCATCTTCCGCTGAGCTATAGCGATGGTGAGGACGGCGACTTTGACGGCCCGCACGTCGGGCCGGATGGCTACGGTCGCCGCGATGACCTAGCAGCCCGCCGCGCTGGATAAGCGCGTGTGGCGGCCTAGCTAGCAGCGCCGTGGAGCTCGTCGGCGCTCGCTGTCTGCGAGTTCGCGAGCGCGTTGTATTCCTGCGCTAGACCATAATGCGGCACGCCGCTCTCCAGCCACACCCCGGAGGTACCGCGGCGATGAGAGCCGATGAGGTGCGTATCAATCATGCCGATGGCCTCCATGAGGGCGAAACAGGTAACCGGTCCAACGAAGCGAAAGCCCTTCTTCTTGAGTTCGCGGGACATGAGCTTGGACTCGTAGCTCTTTTTCGGAATATCCTCCATCACGGTGGGGTAGAGGTTTTCCGGAGGTTGGTAGGCCCAAATGAACTCCGCCAGCCCGCCTTCCTCGCGCAGAGCGATGGTCGCCTTGGCGTTATTAATCGCGGCGCGGATTTTGGTTTCGTTGCGGATAATGGAGGCGTCGCCAAGCAAACGCTCCACGTCTGCCTCGCCGAATTGGGCGACCTTGTCCGGATCGAAGTTGCAAAAGGCTGCACGGAAGGCCTCGCGCTTCTTGAGCACTACCGCCCAGGACAGGCCGGACTGGAAAGATTCGAGGCTCAAGCGCTCGTAGAGTGCAGCTTCATCGAAAATGGGTAGGCCCCATTCGGTGTCGTAATACTCCTTTAACATCGGCGAGGACATCGCCCAAGGCGGGCGGCCCAGGCCGTCATCGTCATAGACCAAGGTGGTTCGCTCTTCGGACTGCGTGGTTGGTTCGCTCATGGTGTTCTCCTTTTATCTTTTGTGCGTAGTTCCCATTGAAACAGCCCGCGCGGCCGTGTTCTTTTCCTTCCCCCGCCAAAGGGCGAATTTCCCAGGAGCATGGGTGTAGTCCATTGCCTTCGCATCGGGTGAGGGGTTCAGGGTAATCTGTTCAGCATGAATAGACCTGCCGTACGCGATGCTGCACTGCTAATTTTTCGAGCGGTCCTCGGATTAATCTTTATCGCACACGGCGTGGACAAGATGTTTATGACTGGCATGGATGAAACCGTGGGGCAATTTTCCGCCCTGGGGGTGCCGCAGCCACAGCTTTCCGGCTATATCGCCGCCATAGGAGAGATGGCCGGCGGTGCATTCCTCGTCGTTGGTCTGCTCACCACTTTTGTCGCCGGGGCACTCGCATTGCTCATGGGGTGTGCCCTGTATTTCGTGCACCTGGGCCACGGGCTATTTGCTGCCGATGGTGGAATCGAATACCCACTGGTATTGCTGTTATCCCTGCTGATGATCGTAATTTTTGGCTCCGGTAGAGCCAGCATGGACGGGGTGCTCAGCAATGTTGACGCATAGCCAGGTCCAAGCGGCTATCTCCGCGCACATGGATGGAGAGTACTCCGATCTGTCCCAGGACGTCATTGATACTCACCTGGAAAGCTGCGCCGAATGCCGCGCTTTCCGTGACAAGGCGGCCGCGCTATCGCGTTCATTGAGCTTTGTGGAGCCCGTGGATTCCGGCATGGCTCCGCCCACGGATCTTTCTGATGTCATCTTGGCCGGCGTGGAGCCGGAATGGCGACGTACCGCGAGCGCTCGCCAAGCCAACCTCACGGTTGCGCGTGCCGCAATGGTGCTTATGGGGGCCATCTTTGCGATCTGGGCAGTGGTGCTCATCGTGCACGCCTCCGGGCTCGTACCGTTAGGCGCGGAAGGAAAAGTTCTAGATCCCACTGCGGATCCGGAGCGAGCCAACCTGCTGATGGAGGGCGCGGCAGTACGCTTTGGCATGGCCTGCGGCCTATTCTTCAGCGCCTGGCGCCCCGCAGCGGTCACCGGCCTGCTTCCGGTATCGGCCACGATGTTTGCCTTCCTCTTCGGCTTTGGAATGCGCGATATAGCGCTGGGTACCGTTACCATTGAGCAGGTGTATTTCCTCATCGCCACCGCGCTGGCAACTCTTAGCCTGGCGTGGGCCTGGGCGGCAGAAAAGGGCTACCTCGTGCGCGCGTGGTGGAAGTCCCTCAATGCACAGCCGCAATAAACTTCATTCAGGCGCGGTTAGGTCCAGCTCGGCAGCCACATCATGGAGTGGTACCAGGAATCTGGAATCTTGTAGCCGTACAAAATGGGAGAGAAGTAGAAGAACATCGCCACTACCAGGGCTAGGTAGAACACGGCGGCGATGGTACCCCAACGTACAGGGCCGCCGGCCAAGCTCTTCAGCCATCCCCACCGCACAGGCTTGCCATGCCCGATGAGCTGTCCTAAGGCTAACGCAATAAGCACGATGACAAAGGGGATAAAAGCGGTGGCGTAGAAGAAGTACATCTGGCGGTCAAAGGCCGCGAGCCAAGGCAAGAAGCCTGCCGCAAAGCCCACCAAGGGGATAAGGAAGGCACGGTTGCGTCGAATAATGAGTGACCACAGTCCCCACATCACGGCCGGGATGACCAGCCACCAGATGGCCGGGGTGCCAAAGAGGTAGAGCATCTTGCGGCATTCGTTACTGCCATCACCGCACTGCAGGTCTGTGGAGGAGTAGTACAAAATAGGGCGGGCACCAACGAGCCAGGCCCAAGGCTTGGAATCCCACGGGTGATGGTGGCCGCCGGAGGAGGTAAGGCTGGCATGGAATTCCAAGACAGAGGAATGGTAGTAGAACCAGCCGGCCAAAGAATCGGGCAGGTGCATCAGCCACGATCCATCCTCGATGGTGCCATCCACCTTGGCATGGCGGTACACGGCGGTTTCGGAGGAAAACCACGCCCGCCAGGTCCAAGCGTAGAGCAGTACCGGCACGAGCACAAGGGAGGCCAGGGCAGCAGGGGTATCGCGCACCAGTGTACCGAGGATATAGCGGCGCACCCCATAGCGCTTGCGCAGGGCAAGGTCGCTGAAGACGGACATTAGGCCAAAGAACATGATGAAGTACAGGCCGGACCACTTCACGCCCAGGGAAAGACCAAGGCAGACACCTGCGAGGAGGCGCCACCAGCGGAATCCAAAGCGCGGGCCGAAGGCGGAAGAGCCCATCCGGTCCTTCACAAACGCGTTGTGGAGGCGCTCGCGCATCTGATTATGATCGCGGGCGAGCGCCCAGGCGGCGGCTACAACGAAAAAGACTTGGAATATATCCAGCATGCCGAACTTGGAGGAGACCAAGAGCACGCCATCAAAGACGGCGATGAGGCCAGCTAGGGTTGCTACCTGCCAGGATAAGGAGACCCGGCGGGCCAGGGACATCGTCAAGAGCACGGTGGCTGCTCCGAAGAGGGCCGTCATAAAACGCCAGCCCAAAGGGGAATAACCAAAGACCCACTCGGCTAGTGCCACGATCTGCTTACCCAACGGTGGGTGTACTACTAGACCATAGCCGGGGTTGGTTTCGATACCGCCGATAAAAAGGTTATCCCAGCTTCGCACCATGTCCCAGGCTTGGGGAACGTAGTGCTTCTCATCAAAGACGGGCGTGCCCTTGGAAACGGGCGCGGTAAGTCCGATAAAGCGGGTAATGAGCGCAAGGACGCCGACGACGCTAGTGCTTATCCAGTCAGCCTTGCCCCACGCATAGGCGCGGGGTGCTGGCGGAGCCACGGTGTCGTGCGTGGTGCGCGATGGGGCAGCGGTAGCAATAGTCACTTGGTTGAGTCTAGGCGACAACGTAGCGCAACCGCGCATTAAAGAGTATGGAATGCTAGAAGTATGTCTGCTTTAGGTCTGGATCCACTACCACGCGGGGTAATCCTCGCCGCCACGCCGCTGGGAAACGTAGGAGATGCCTCCGCGCGTTTAATGCATGCCTTGCAGCATGCGGACGTTATCGCGGCCGAAGATACGCGGCGCGTGCGCAATCTGGCCCAGGCTTTAGGGATCGAGATTTCCGGGCGGGTGGTGTCCAATTTTGATCACAATGAAAAGGACCGAGCCCAGCAGCTTATCGACGCCGCCGCGTCAGGCACCGTCCTCGTCGTCACCGATGCCGGCATGCCCATTATTTCGGATCCGGGCCTGTCCCTTGTGGCCGCGGCAGCCGAGCGGGATATCCCCGTGACCTGTTTTCCTGGCCCTTCTGCCGTGCCGACGGCCCTGGCGCTTTCGGGCCTGGGCGTGGGGCATTTCCTTTTCGACGCCTTTCCTCCTCGCAAGCCCGGTCCCCGCAAGGCGTGGCTGGAGTCACTGCGCAACGAAAAGCGAGCCATCGTCTTCTTCGAATCTCCTCACCGCGTAGCCGAAACCTTGGCCGAGGCAGCGGAAATTCTCGGCGCCGACCGCCCGGCCGCGGTGTGCCGAGAGCTGACCAAGACCTATGAGGAAATCCGCCGTGGCAATCTGGGCGAGCTAGCCGAGTGGGCAGTAGACGGTGCTCGGGGAGAGATCACCGTGGTGATTGAGGGCGGTACTGCCGCTGCCGCTACCGCTGCAGACTTGGTGCCCAAGGCGCTCGAGCTAGCGGACGCGGGGATGCGACTGAAGGACGCGTGCAAGCAGGTAGCCAAAGGCACCGAGGTCTCTAATCGCGAGCTTTATGATGCCGCTTTGGCAGCTCGCAAGGACTAGTCCCCACCGCTTATTCGATTACGTCACACCCCGTAGCGTGCGTAGACGGCTTCACTAACGGGGGATTTGTAATTGAATTGTTATAGTCCTCGGGCGTGTGGGCAGCTTAAAGCGGTATTTACATGGGCAAATAAAGCGTAAAAACCTTTCAAATTATCGTGGAAAATCCCTGGGAAACGGCGTTGAGCAGCGAAGTTTCTACGTGTTTCGTTTGATAATTGAGTAGTTCCGCACCACTGTATAGCTCATGACGAACTCGGAAAATATGGGCACAGGCGTGCCAGAAGAAGGAAAGGAACCGGTTGGCGCACAGGCGCAGCCGGCCTCTGCTTCTTCGAGCGGGCAGCCTATTGAGAATTATCAGACTGTAGACGAACAGCTGGACGCACAATCTGCCACCGGCCAGCTTCAGGATATGATTCACTCCGATGGCTTCCACCCGGAGCGCTATGACGATCCTGAGGTGGAAATCGCGGCCGATCGTGACAATATGCCAATCGATTGGTCCATCGTCGGCATCGCCGGTGTTCTGGTCGCCGCGATCGTTGTGTGGGGCCTGGCCGCCCCGGACAACTTTGCCAACTTCTCCTCTTCGGCCCTGACCTGGGTCGTGGACAACTTCGGTTGGGCCTATGTCCTCTTCGGCACCGTCTTCGTGGTGTTCGTTGTCTTTATTGCCGCCTCCAAGTTCGGCTCCATCAAGTTGGGCCGCATTAATGAGGAGCCGGAATTTTCCACGCCATCGTGGATTGCCATGATGTTCGCCGCCGGCATGGGCATTGGCCTGATGTTCTACGGCGCTTCCGAGCCGCTGGCTAACTACCGTGACGGCACCCCGGGCGAGGGCACTGGCAATGTTGGATCGTCCATGGCCTATGCCATGTTCCACTGGACGCTGCACCCCTGGGCGGTGTACGCCATCGTTGGCTTGGCCATCGCGTACTCCACCTTCCGCATTGGCCGCAAGCAGCTATTGAGCCAGGCCTTCGTGCCGCTCATCGGCGAGCGTAACGCCAACGGTGCGGTGGGCAAGTTCATCGATATCCTGTCCATCTTCGCCACCGTCTTCGGTACCGCCTGCTCCTTGGGCCTGGGTGCCCTGCAGATTCAGGCCGGCTTGAAGGCATCCGGAATCATCGATAACCCCACCAATTCCGTGGTTATCGGCATCGTGTTGGTCCTTACCCTCGCATTCCTCCTGTCCGCGATGTCCGGTGTGGGCAAGGGCATTCAGTACATTTCCAATGCGAATATGGTCCTTGCCGCAGTGCTGGCGATCTTCGTGTTCATCTTGGGCCCGACCGTTACCATCCTCAACCAGATTCCTGGCTCCATTGGTAACTACCTCAACTACTTCACCGAGATGATCGGCCGCACCGCCGAGTCCGAAAACGGCACCGCTGGTGAGTGGCTGTCCGGCTACACCATCTTCTACTGGGCATGGTGGGTTTCCTGGTCCCCGTTCGTGGGCATGTTCCTGGCACGTATCTCCCGTGGCCGTTCCGTTCGTGAGTTCTGCCTCGGCGTCCTGCTTATTCCAGCCGGCGTATCCACCCTGTGGTTCGCTATCTTCGGCGGCACCGCTATCCACATGGAGCAAAACGGCGAATCCATTACCGGCGAGTCTGCTGAGGAAGAGCTGTTTAATCTGCTGCAGTCCATGCCTGGCGGCTTCGTTGCAGGCATCGTTGCGGCGGTTCTTCTGGCTACCTTCTTCGTCACCTCTGCGGACTCCGCGTCCACGGTGATGGGCTCCATGTCCCAAAATGGTGCTTCTACCGCTAAGCCGTGGCTATCCGCGGCATGGGGCGCACTGACTGCCTTGGTAGGCCTGACCCTGCTCTTGGCTAATGAGGACGCGCTGTCTAACCTGCAGAACGTCACCATCGTTGCTGCACTGCCGTTCCTGTTCATTCTCGTAGGCCTGATGTTCGCCATCTACAAGGCTCTGAGCGAGGATATTATTTACCTCGAGTACCGCGAGGCACAGCAGTTCCAGCGCAAGATGGCCCGCGAGCGCCGCTTGCACCGCGAGTACCAGCGCACGCAGGTACTTAAGAAGCGCCGCAACGAGCGTCTCAAGCACCCGATGAAGCGCAAGTAATTCGCGCCCTTCACGGTTTACTTTCATAGCGCCCATCGTTTCCTCAGCAGTGGGGAAGCGGTGGGTGCTTTGTCCTGAAAAAGCGGTTCACCTGCGGAGTAAATGTCTGCCCTAATCGTGTGGGCAGGAGCCGGCTTCGATACAGTAGAACCCATGACTGAGTCTGTAGTAGTAAATGTTGCCTGGCCCTATGCCAACGGCCCGCGCCACATCGGTCATGTGGCCGGCTTTGGTGTTCCTTCTGACGTCTTTGCACGTTTTCAGCGAATGCGTGGCCGCAACGTACTCATGGTCTCCGGTACGGACGAGCACGGCACTCCGCTATTGGTTCAAGCGGACAAAGAAGGCGTGTCCGTTCGCGAGCTCGCAGACCGCTACAACCGCCAGATCGTCACTGACCTAGCCGACCTCGGCCTGTCCTACGATCTTTTTACCCGTACCACCACTCGTAACCACTACTCCGTGGTACAGGAACTCTTCAAGGGCCTGTATGCCAACGGCTACATGCTCAAAGAGACCACCCAGGGTGCTATTTCGCCGTCTACCGGACGCACCCTGCCGGACCGCTATATTGAGGGCACTTGCCCCATCTGCGGCGCGGATGGCGCCCGCGGTGACCAGTGCGATGAGTGTGGCAACCAGCTTGACCCGGTGGACCTGATCAACCCCGTATCCAAGATCAACGGCGAGACCCCAAAGTTCATTGAAACCGAGCACTTCCTGCTGGATCTGCCCTCCATCAAGGAGGAGCTGCAAAAGTGGCTTTCCACCCGTGAGGACTGGCGCCCGAACGTCTTGAAGTTCTCCCTGAACCTGCTGGAGGATATGCGCCCGCGCACCATGACGCGCGATATTGACTGGGGCATTCCGATCCCCGTTGAGGGCTGGCAGGACAATAACGCTAAGAAGCTCTACGTGTGGTTCGATGCGGTCATCGGTTACCTGTCTTCCTCTATCGAGTGGGCATACCGCACCGGTCAGCCGGAGGCGTGGAAAGACTTCTGGCAGCACCCGGAGTCCCGCCACTATTACTTCCAAGGCAAGGACAACATCACCTTCCACTCCCAGATCTGGCCGGCCGAGCTTTTGGGCTATGCCGGCAAGGGCAACAAGGGCGGTGAACTCCACCAGTACGGCGAGTTGAACCTGCCTACGGAGATTGTCTCCTCTGAGTACTTGACCATGTCTGGTTCCAAGTTCTCCTCGTCCAAGGGCGTTGTCATCTATGTCAAGGATTTCTTGGCGGAGTTTGGCCCAGATGCCCTGCGCTACTTCATTGCCGTGGCCGGTCCGGAAAACAATGACACGGACTTCACCTGGGATGAGTTCGTGCGCCGTATCAATAATGAGCTGGCCAATGGCTGGGGCAACCTGGTCAACCGCACTGTTTCTATGGCGTTTAAGAACTTCGGTGAGGTTCCAGCACCAGCAGCGCTGGAAGAAAAGGATAAGGAGATCTTGCAGCTGGCGGAAGAGACCTTCGAGACCGCCGGTGCTTTGTTGGAGCAGTCCAAGTTCAAGCAGGCGATTACCGCTATCATGCACGTCGTCGGCGAAGCCAACGCTTATATTGCAGACCAAGAGCCATGGAAGTTGGCCAAGGATGAGGCCCAGCGCGAGCGCCTAGCTACCGTGCTGTGGACTGCTCTCCAGGTGGTTTCTGACTGCAATGTCATGCTCACGCCGTACCTGCCGTTTACCGCGCAGAAGGTCCATGAAACCTTGGGCCGTAGCGGCGAGTGGGCAGCCCAGCCAGAGGTCCACGATGTCAAGGATGATATCCCCGTAGAGCTCGTTGGTGCTGGCTTGCCGCCAGAGGGCCACGAGTATCCGGTTATCATGGGCGACTACACCCAGCAGCAGGCAAAGTGGGAGCGCATCCAGGTAGAACCGGGCACCGCCTTGGCCAAGCCGAAGCCGCTCATTTCTAAGCTTGATCCAGAGTTGGGCGAGACCGGCCCAGAGTGGGCGCCTGTTAACAAGTAGTAGCCCATAAAACGGCCGCGTTATGGTTCCCTTTTCGGCGGAGAAAAGGGCATAACGCGGCCGTTTCTGTATTCCGGACTAGAAAGAAAGAGTACGAAATACCCGAATCCTTGCCGGGAAGGGTGGTTGCAGGTTTAGCGCTCGAAATCGCGCTGGAGGTGCACCAAGCCGAGGCGGACGCCATCTTTGGTATGGATATTCGGCATGCGGCCGGTCTCGGTGAAGCCGAACTTCTTGTGCAGGGCGATAGAACTCTCGTTGGTATCGACGATATAAGTGATCATCGTCTGCACGTAGGCGTCGTCGGCGGCGACGTCCATAAGGGCGTCGAGAAGCTCGGAGCCCACGCCCTTACCCTGAGCGGAGGGCGCAATGTAGACGGAATCTTCCACGGTGCCGTAATAGATGGCGGGGGTGACGAACTGGAAGTAGGCCGCCCAGCCAATGACTTCATCATCGTGCACGGCTACGAAGACCGGGGAGCCGGCCTTAAACATCTCCTTGAGCCACTCTTCGCGGTCGGAGACATCTTCTTGCCACGTGACCAGGTTAGCGGCGGGTTTCGCTGCGGAGCCGACGTTGTAGATAGCGGTGAGTGCGGGGGCGTCGGCAAGCTCAGCAGGACGGATATGCATAGAAATTCCTTTACACCAGAAGTTGTAGGTGGGTGAGGCTCAACCAGTGATCGAACTTGTAGCAAACCTCTTTAAGAGTACCCACGTTTTCAAACCCGAACTTTTCATGCAACTTTAGCGATGCCGCATTGGTGGAGACGATGAGAGCGAGCAGGGAATGAACCTTTGTATCGGCGCGGGCCGCATCTACCAAGGCGCCAAGCAACGCGGTTCCCACGCCTTGGCCCTGAGCGGCAGGGGAGAGATAGATGGTGGTCTCATAACAGCCCGTCCACACCTGCGGATCGCGGTAAGGATGGTAGAGCGCCCACCCCAGGTAGGTGCCAGAATCGGACTTCGCGATGAAGCACGGGCAGCCCTCTTCCCAGATGCGGCGCAGGTAGGCCTCGCGCTCTGCGATGTTAGCCGGGGTAGCGCGGAAAAACATCGGTGTGCTCGATGGCCCAGTTGAGGGTCTCGGTCATGGCGGGCACATCCGCAAGGCCAGCGGGTCTGATCAACATGGCAGCCAATATTACAATTGCCTACATGGCTAAAAAGAAGCGACGTCCCACTCCCGTTCCGGCACCGGGCCTAAGCGGCCTCATCGATGCGCACACGCATCTGTTTTCTCACAAGGACACCGATGAGGTGCTGGTCAATCGCGCGCGCACCGCCGGTATTAGCCGCATGGTGACGGTGGGCGATGACCGCCGTGAATCGGCAGCGGCGCTGGCTACTGCGCATTCCTTTCCAAATGTTTATGCCGCCTGTGCCATCCACCCAGTGCGCGCCAACGAGTTGGATGCACCTACCAAGGTGGCACTGGAGGAGATGGTGGCGGATCCGCGCTGCGTAGCAGTGGGAGAGACCGGCCTCGATGCCTACTGGGTGCAGCACGAGCCGGAGACCACCGCGACCATGGCCCAGCAGGAGGAATCCCTGCGCTGGCATATTGACCTGGCGGTGCGCCATGGCAAGACTCTGATGATTCACAACCGCGAGGCGGATGCGAACCTGCTGCGCATTCTTGCCGACGCCCCCGCGCCCGACACCGTTATGCTGCACTGCTTTTCCTCGCCGTTGAAAGTGGCAGAGGAAGCCTTGGAACGCGGCTACGTATTGTCCTTTGCCGGTAACGTCACCTTCAAGCGCAATGCCGAGCTGCGGCAGGCGGCGGCGAAGGCGCCGGCCGGCCAGTTATTGGTGGAGACCGATGCGCCATATATGACGCCAGAGCCCTACCGGGGCCAGCGCAATGAACCGGCTCTTATCGGGCACACATATGAATGCATCGCTCGCGTGCGCCACCAGACGGTGCAAACGCTAGCGGCGGAGGTAAATGACACTTTTGATCGTGTCTACGGCCTGCGCTAACGCCTAGGTGACGGTTTTCACAAAAATAAAACCCGCTGGTCAGAGGTGGCGGGGGTGTTTGGTGTGGCGGTTGTGTGTCCAGTGAGGCGTGTGGTGGATTAGTCCTCGACTTTGTGGGGCTGTTATCGTATTGTTATTAATCGTTCGTTTAGGTTTTAGGATCCTGCAGCGCCACCATTGGTGCGGCAGCAGCGGCTCTCAGTAAAGCAAACGCCTGCGTGGACAACTTTGCTGGCCTAAACTCTTGTAATTGTTGAAACCTGCACTATCGGAGATTCATTCAGCATGTCACCTCATCAGATCAAGCGCATCAATAACTCCCGCTCGCTGCCACTGCGTCTGGCAACGGGTGGTGTATTGGGCACCCTAGCCGTCGGCGGCGTGGTAGCCGTTGCGGCACAAAAAGATGTCACCGTGGACATCAACGGCGACAAGGTGGAGTTGGCTACCTTTGCCAAGGATGTCGACGGCGCGCTGGAGGCAGCCGGCGTGCAGGTGGGCGAGGAGGACATCGTCTCCCCAGCCCCGTCCGAGTCCGTGGGTGATGGCGATGAGATCTCTGTGCGCACCGCAAAGCCAGTAGCCGTGACCATCGATGGCGTGCAGCAGCAGCTGTCCACCACCGACCTCACCGTTTCTGACCTGCTGGGTAACCTCAGCGGCGTGGTCAAGGGTGCTTCTGTGAAGTCCGGTGATGCTGACGTGGACGAGGACGCCCAGCTGGAAGAGGGCATGGACCTTGAGGTTGTGTCCCCGAAGATCGTCAAGATTAATGATGGCGGCAAGGTAACCTACACCAAGATTGCCGCTAAGACCGTTGAGGACGTTCTCAAAGCCCGCAATATCGACGTTGATGACGATGACCGCGTCTTCCCGTCCAAGGAGACCAAGGTTACCGAGGGCATGTCCATCAAGGTGGACCAGGTATCTACCACCGTTTATGACTCGGAAGAAGAGTTTGACGCCGAGCCTAATTACGTTGATGACCCGGAGCTGGAAGAGGGCACCGAAGAGGTCCGCGAGGAAGGCGTTAAGGGCAAGCGCGTCATTACCCACAAGCTGGTAATGAAGGACGGCGCTAAGGAATCCAATGACGTCATCAAGGAAAAGGTGACCGTCGAGCCTAAGGCTGCCACCATCGCCCGCGGCACCAAGAAGGCTGAGGAAGAAAAGCCGGAGGAGGGCGGCAACTCCGGTGCTGCTGCGCCGGCGGTGGCCGATGGCTCCGTCTGGGATTCCATTGCACAGTGTGAGGCCACCGGTAACTGGGCCATTAATACCGGCAATGGCTTCTCCGGTGGCCTGCAGTTCACCCCATCGACCTGGGCAGCATTCGGCGGCACTGAGTACGCGCCGGAGGCATGGCAGGCTTCCCGCGAGCAGCAGATTGCCGTGGCAGAAAAGGTGCAGGCAGCGCAGGGCTGGGGCGCATGGCCGGCATGTACTTCCAAGCTGGGCCTGCGTTAAACCGCAGCGCTTCTTGGCCGCACGCCCACTGTGGTGTGCGGCCTTTTTGTCTCTTCTACTAAGTTAGAAGGCATGACTAATTCCACCGGCGCCGCGCTTTTGGGTCCTGTAGAGATCCGCGCCCTCGCGGAGAAGCTCGACATCGTGCCCACGAAGAAGCTGGGGCAGAACTTTCTGCATGACCCGAATACCATCCGGCGCATCGTCGCCGCGGCGGAGCTGGATCCCACAGATCGCGTCCTCGAGGTAGGCCCCGGCTTGGGATCGCTGACCCTTGGCTTGGTTGAGGCCGTGGGGGAGGTCACCGCGGTGGAAATCGATTCCCGTTTGGCCGCCCAGCTGCCCGATACCGTGGACGAGCGTGCCTCTGAGTATGCACACCGCCTGCGCGTGGTGGAAAAGGACGCGTTGCGCGTGACGGGTTCTGACGTCACAGAGCCGACTGCCCTCGTGGCCAACCTGCCGTATAACGTCGCTGTACCGGTCCTGCTGCACTTGCTGGAGACATTTCCCTCCATTCGCCGCGTGCTGGTGATGGTCCAGCTAGAGGTGGCGGACCGTCTCGCGGCCCAGCCGGGCAGCAAGGTTTATGGCGTACCCTCGGTCAAGGCGGGCTTTTATGGCAAGGTCTCCAAGGCTGGCACGATTGGCAAGAACGTCTTTTGGCCCGCGCCCAATATTGAGTCTGGGCTGGTGCGCATCGACGTCTTTGACGATGCTCCTTGGCCGGTCACCGATGAGTCGCGGGCTAAGGTCTGGCCGGTTATCGACGCCGCCTTTGCCCAACGCCGCAAGACCCTGCGCGCGGCATTGTCCGGCCACTTTGGTTCGGGTGCCGCCGCCGAGGAAGCCCTGCGAGCGGCGGATATCGATCCGAAGCAGCGCGGTGAAAAGCTCGCCGTGGAGGACTTCGTACGATTGGCAGGAATCTAAATGAGTGCACCACTAGATAGCGATCCATTCGTCTATACCGCGCGCGCTCATTCCAAGGTCAATATCCACCTCGGCGTGGAGGAACCGCGCGAGGATGGGTTCCATGAGCTCGCCAGCGTCTTTCAGTCTCTGGAGCTGCATGACACCGTGACACTCACGGACTTGGGTAATCCCGAGGTGGATAAGCCGCGCATTCAAGGATTAAAGGTCACGGGCCCTCATGCACAGGGGGTGCCGGAGGACTACACAAACTTGGCGTGGACCGCGGTCAACCGCATCATGCAGTACCTATACACCACCCATGGACCGAAGGCGCTGCCGGAGGTAGCGCTGGAAATTCACAAAGCCATCCCTACCGCCGGAGGCATGGCGGGCGGCTCTGCTGATGCGGCCGCCGCGCTGCGCTTAGCCGAGCGCTGCTATGGCGGCTACTACAACATCGACTCGGTGGGTGAGCCGATCTTGGACGCGCTAGGCGCGGCGCTGGGCTCGGATGTTCCCTTTACCCTGTTGGGTGGCACCGCGCTCGGTACAGGGCGCGGCGAGCAGCTTACCCCGATGATGGCGCGCGGTACCTACCACTGGGCGCTCATCGCTTCGGACCGCGGGCTATCTACCCCGCAGGTCTTTCACAAGCTGGATGAAATGCGAGAAAAGGGTCGCGGCGGCGCGCCGCACATGGATACTGCGGCAGTATCGCAGGCGCTTATCTCGGGCGACCCGCACCGGGTGGCACAGCACTTGCACAATGACCTGCAGCCGGCGGCGCTTTCCCTGCGCCCGGACCTGCGCAAGACACTGGAGGCGGGTGTGGCCGCTGGGGCACTTGCGGGCATCGTCTCCGGCAGCGGTCCGACCTGTGCCTTCCTCTGTGCTGGGGCAGAAGAAGCTAGGGAAGTGGTCTCCCAAGTGACGGTGGAAATTCCCGGCACCAAGGGTGTGGCTACCCATGGACCCGCTAGCGGTGCTGTGGTGCTGTAGCTAGAGCACCGTCATCTCGGTGGGCTCGATGTCGAGGTCGAAGCGGTTAACTTCCTTTTCTTGGAGGAGGTCGATGACCACGAGCTGCTTCTTCTGGGCGTCGGTAATAAAGGCGTAGCCATCGGCAGCCTGCAGGATGGGCCCCGGCTGCTGCCACTCCTTATTTTCTTTCCACCTGGAAATGGCATCGATCTGCGAAGTGATTTCGCCGGAATCTGGGTCGATGATGTTGAGCTTGCCGTCGGTGGTGAGCACCAGCGCCTCGCCCAGCGGGCCGCGGGCCAGAGAGCGGAACCAATAGGAAGCATCGAGATCAACCTTCTTGGCGGAAAAGTCTTTGGTATCCACCAGGGCCACGGAGGTGGGGCGTTCGAGCTCTGCATCCTTGTTGGTCTTATTATCGGCCAGAATGACATCGGATTCCTCCGAACCGGCAGCATTGCCGGAGCGCTGGTATCCGCCTGCTCCGGCATAGGCGGAGGCGTCCACCTTGTGGAACTTTGTGCCATCGAAGACTACAGGGCCGTCCTCGCAACCGAAGAAGATATTGCCGTTTCCAGCGGTGGCCTCGCCGTGCACGCCAGGGCACTTGGTGGTTTCAGTAAGGACCTTGCCCTCCTTATCCAGATGCTGGATGGTGTGGCGCTCGTCCTCGGTTCCCTTGGTGATAACTACCGAGCCATCCTTCAGTGGTACGGCCACGCCGTGGTGTGCAGCCCCCGTATCTACGGTATTGACCGGCTGGGCATCGTCTTTGCCAATGTCTTCGGTCTTGTAAATCCGTGCTACGCCATCGCCATCTGAAAACAGTGCGGTAAAGCCATCGTGGTGGACCACGTGGCCGGCGTGCGGGGCCTTGATAGGGGCGTCGCCAAGCGAGGGCTCTGCGGTGTAGTAGTGGTTGTGATCGCCGTGGCCCTTGGTAATGCGGCCTGTGTCGTAGGTGAGGAAGCTATCGCCCTTAGTGACCATGACGTGGCGATTATCGCCGGCATCGTTGAGACGAAGGAAGGCATTCATCTTGTCCTCGCCGATTACTTTGCCCGTTTTGGCGTCATAAGCGCTCAAGCCGTCTGCATGGGAGATAACGATACGGGTGGGCAGCTGGGCTACCTCGGTCTGTCCCTCTTCGGCTTCGAAGCCTTCGTGTGAGTGCCCGGCGTGGTCATGCTCATGGTCGTGTTCGTGGGCGTGGTCCTCCTCGCTGTGCGAGTGCTCGTGGGAGTGCAGGGAATCCTTTTCCTCTTCGGTAGGGGCGGAACAAGAGGCGATGGCTACTGCCGCGGCAGAGAGCACCGCGCAGAGGGAAAGTGTGTAATGCTTCATACACACGCACACTATTGGACGTGAAAATCAATAGCAATAGCTTGAAGAAATGCGGGGGTATGTGCGCGGAGGTATTAAGATGGACACTCGTTATGGCAAACCTGATTAACCTCGAGCAAGTCAGCAAAACTTATGGATTAAAAACCCTCCTAGACGGGGTATCCCTAGGTGTGCAAAGCGGCGATCGCATCGGCATCGTCGGCGTTAATGGCGGTGGCAAAACCACCCTGCTGGAGGTGCTCACCGGCATCGAGCCGCCCGACGCCGGCCGCGTATCCCATACCTCTGATTTGCGCATGGCTGTGGTTACCCAGCGCTTTGACTTGCCCGATGAGCTGACCATCGCGCAAGTGATTATTGAGCCGCTGGAATTGGAGACCTATGAGTGGGCCTCCAATGCCAAGGTGCGCGATGTCTTGGGCGGGCTGGGCATTGTAGATCTTGGGCTCGATACTCCGGTGGGTTCGCTCTCCGGTGGCGAGCGCCGCCGCGTGAACCTGGCCGCCGCGCTAGTGCAGGATTTGGACCTCGTGGTGCTCGATGAGCCGACCAACCACCTCGACGTGGAAGGCGTGCAGTGGCTCGCGGACCACCTGCTCAAGCGCAACCTGGCCGTGGTCGTGGTTACTCACGATCGCTGGTTCCTCGATACCGTGGCCACGTGGACCTGGGAGGTACACGATGGCGTGGTCGATACCTACGAGGGTGGATACAACGATTGGACCTTTGCCCGCGCCGAGCGTGCCCGCCAGGCCGACGCCATGGAGCAGCGCCGCAAGAACCTCGCCCGCAAGGAGCTGGCCTGGCTGCGCCGCGGCGCACCGGCGCGTACCTCCAAGCCGCGCTACCGTATCGAGGCCGCTGAGGCGCTGATCGCTGACGTGCCGGAGCCACGCAATAAGGTCGAGCTCATGGCCTTTTCCAAGCAGCGCCAAGGCCGCGTGGTTATCGAGCTAGAGGATGCCACCGTGCAGTCCCCGGACGGTCGCACCTTGGTGGACCACCTCACCTGGCGCCTAGCCCCCGGCGAACGCATTGGTTTGGTGGGCGTTAATGGCTCTGGCAAAACCACCCTGCTGCGCACCTTGGCCGGCGAGTACGAGCTGGCGGCAGGCAAGCGCATCGAGGGTCAAACCGTGCGCCTCGGTTGGCTGCGCCAGGAACTCGATGACTTGGATCCGGAGCGCCGGCTTATCGACGCCGTCGAGGACGTCGCCACCTACGTTCAGCTTGGCAAAAAGGAGCTTTCCGCCTCCCAGCTGGCCGAGCGCCTGGGATTTTCCGCCAAGCGTCAACGCACTCCGGTAGGTGACCTCTCTGGTGGCGAGCGCCGCCGCTTGCAGCTGACCCGCGTACTGATGGCCGAGCCCAATGTGTTGTTGCTGGACGAGCCCACCAACGATCTCGATATCGATACCCTGCAGGAACTGGAGTCCCTCCTGGACTCCTGGCCTGGCACCATGGTGGTCATTTCGCACGATCGCTACCTCATTGAGCGCATCGCGGATAACACCTACGCGCTCTTTGGCGATGGCAAGCTCACCAACCTTCCCGGTGGCATCGACGAGTACCTGCGCAAGCGCGCCGCACTTGAGGCCCAGCAGAGTTCCGGTGTGCTCAACCTGGGAGAAAAGAAGGCAGACAACGCTGCACCGAAGCCAGAAAAGAAGCTCTCGTCCCAGCAAGAGCGCGAAATCACCAAGAAGATGAACGCCCTCGAGCGCAAGATGCACAAGCTGGAAAAGGCGGCCGCGCAGATTAATGAGAAAATGGCGACCGCCGCGGAAAAGGTTGATACCCAGGCCTTGACCGAATTGGACGGAGACTTAAAGGAAAACCGCAGCGCCTACGAGGAATTGGAGATGGAATGGCTGGAGTTGGGGGAGAAGCTCGAAGGGTAGAAGCCCGCATCGCCGATATTGTCAGCTACCTCGACCTGTGGGGCATTATCGGCGCCGCAGCGCTTTTTACCCTGGGGCTTACCCCATCCATTCTGCCGCGCGATTGGCTCTACCAAGGGCTCGTCTCCGGCATCGCCGCAGGACTCGGCTATACGCTGGGCATCGCCCTCAAGCTCGTGTGGTACCGGCTGGTGGTGCGCTATGTGGCGCCTCGGCATGCCTGGCTCGATGCCGCCACGTGGCCAGCTCGGCGCTACCGCCTAGCCTCCCGCATCGCCACCGCCGCTTTTGTGGTCTGGATGATAGGCTTTGCGGTCTTTGCCGTGCGGTGGCAACGCCAACTCGCAGACGCCCTGTCCGCACCGGCGCCCACCATTGCGAGCTATGTGCTGGTGGTTCCGCTGGCACTGGCGGTATTTACCGCCTTTCTTTTCCTCCTGCGCCTGCTGCGCTTTTGCGTGCGCTGGCTTTCCAGCCACTTTCCCCAGCGCTTCCGCGCCGCCTACCGCGTTGCGGGTGCGGTACTCATCGTGGCACTGGTGGGCACGTATACCGTGGAAAACCTCATCCCCGGCGCCATTGTGGGCGTGGGGGAAAGAATCTTTACCGCCCAAAATGCCGAGCCCGATCCTGCAACGCAGCGTCCCACGTCTGCTGAGCGCAGTGGATCCCCAGACTCCCGCGTGGACTGGAATGGGGTAGGGCTGCAGGGCTCGCGTTTCCTCTCCTCCGGTGCGCACCGCGCGGAATTGGAAGAGGTTACCGGAAAGCCCGCTAAAGAACCCATTCGCGCCTATGCCGGCCTGGGCAATCGCGCCTCCAATGAGGAGCGAGCGCAGCTGCTTATCGATGAACTCGAGCGCACCCACGCCCAAGACCGCAAGGCGCTGCTGCTTATTATGACTACCGGAACCGGGTGGGTGTCTTCCTATTCCGCCCAAGCCTTCGAGCTGCTCTACGGCGGGGACACCGCCATCGCGGCCGCCCAATACTCTGCCATGCCCTCAGCCCTGCATTTCCTGTCCGGCGGTGGTCAGGTAGAACGCGCCGGGCAGGAGTTCATCAACCCTATCGTGGACTGGTGGAACGGGCTGCCGGAGGATAAACGCCCGAAGCTCTACCTCTACGGCGAATCCTTGGGCACCACGGGCATTGAGGCGGCCTTTTCCGGGGTGCGCGATATCGCCAATTCCGTCGACGGCATCCTATTGACGGGGCCGCCGCACTTTAATCGCCTGCGCACCCAGTTTGTGGAGCGCCGCGACCCTGGCTCTTCTGAGATAACTCCCGAATACGCCGGCGGCCTCGTCGTGCGCTTTGCCAACGATGACGCGCAGGTGCGCCAATGGGGCACGGTGCCAGAAGAGGAGTGGGGACGCACCCGCATGCTCTATATCCAACATCCCTCGGACCCGGTGGCCTGGTGGTCGCCACAGATGGCCTTTAAGGAGCCGGATTGGATGCGCGAGCGGACACCGTATTCTGCCGAGCGCGTAATGCAGTGGATGCCCCTCATCTCTTCCCTCCAAGTAGCCGCCGATCTGCCCGGCGCAAAGGACGTACCCGATGGGCACGGTCATAACTACGGTGCATCGGTGCTCGACGGCTTTGCCGCCATCGCTGGTCCAGACGTGGCGGGAGCCATTGACCCCGATGAGCTGCAACGCCAATTTGCCGCGCTCGACGTCGGCATCTACTAGGTGTTTAGCCAAATAAGGCTGCGATGGCCAGCATTGCAGGCAGTGAGAGGAAGGTAGTGAGAAAGACCGTATCGCGTGCCACGGTTTCTCCTACTTCATAGGTGGCGGCATAGTTATACACATTCTGCGCCGTAGGCAAGGCTGCCAGAATCAATGCCGCATATAACTCCGCGCCATTAAGGCCCAGCGCTGTACCCACGGCCAGCGCAAAAGCGGGCATGCCCACCAACTTCAACACCGTCGCGGAAATGGTGGGCAGACGGTCTTCTTCCAATAGCCCGTCGCCCTTTAACGAGGCACCAAAGCTCATCAGGATCATAGGAATGGAAGCGCCACCCAATATCTCTAGCGGCTTCATCACCACATCCGGTACCTGCCACTGCGCCGCGGAGACAATAAATCCCGCCACCGCAGCCAACACCACCGGCGCGGTAACCCCCGAGACCACGGAGTTCCATATCGATCGTAGGCTCGTACCCTGTGCATTGAGTCCCGCGATGATAAACGGGGAGAGCACCGCCATCTGGAGAACCAATGCCGGGATAACGTAGGTGGCATCACCAATGACATAGGTGGCAATGGGCAGGCCAATATTGACCGAGTTGTAGTAGCTCGCCGCCGCGGCACCCGCCATGGTTTCGGCGCCGCTGCGTGGAAAGAGTAGCCGGCTGCACAGCCAGTACACTGCCATGGTGGCGACGGACGCGGCGGCAATGACGGCCACCACTGGGGACGCAAACGCGGAGGTATCGGATGTAGCCACACTGGAGAAAATGAGTGCCGGCGTGGCCGCCCAAAAGGCCGTTCGATTGAATTGCAAGCGCGCCTCGCCCTTGCCAATAACGCCCCTGTGGGCCAGCACAAACCCGACGCCGATGACTACGAAAATAATCGCAAACCCGGTCAATACGTCCAGCAACAGTCAACAACCTTTCGCAGTACTTCACAATGCGTGAGGATATTGTCGCACCATCCGCAGTGCCCCCAGAACACAGGGACCATAACAAAGTTGTATCGAATTACCTGCGCAGCACGGAAACTCCTTCCAGACTGCTGGCCACCTATGGCACGGTGGAGGGCATGAAGCTTTCTCACCGTGCAACCGTAGCCGCCCTGTCCACCGCTCTTGTCATTACTGGTACATCCACCGTGGCCTCTGCGCAGCCGGCCTTGCCGCCGCAGATTCAGCAGGCTTCTTCGCAGGTTCAGCAGCTTTCTTCTGATCCTTTCGCCGCTGTGCAGGATTTCCGCCTCACCTTGCCACCGCAGGCCTATGAGCTGGCCGAGAAGTACAATGTCTCGCTGCCAGAATTCCTGGCCAAACCAGCGGGCCACGCGCCCAAGGTAGCTGGTGAGTTGGGGGCCGCCACCACCGCCCACCTCGAGAAGGCTGGGCACCGCAAGGACGCCCACGCGGCCGCCATCGCCCAGGAATGGGCCAACCAGGGTGCCGCCGGCAAGCTTGACTACAAGGGCGGGGTAGCCCACGGCCTGAATCACAAGGACGAAGGCCAGGGTTCTGTTCACCGTCTCACCGAGCAGCAGGCACAAGACCGTCTGAACTGGTTTAACCGCGATGTACCGGTCAATGCTGGTTCCCCACACGGCTTTGGTGTAGCAACTGCTTATGACGGAACCTACATCTACGTTGCGGAGTTCTTCCTCAACTAAACTGCATTCCACTAGTCCCGATTCCACCGCATTCGTGGCCTCTATCTGCAGCGATGACGAGGCTGCAAGGTGCCGGTAGGATCGGGGCATGATTTTGATCAACGTACAGTTCCACGTTAAGCCCGAATACGCAGAGACCTTCCTCGATGAAATCAATTGGTACACCGAGGCCTGCAACGCAGAGCCGGGCTGCATCGACTTCAAGTGGTTCCGCGATCCGGAAGATCGTCAGCGCTTCCTTCTGCTGGAGTCCTACGCAGATGGCAAGGACGTAGAGCACGTCCAGAGCGAGCACTTCCAGCGCTCCTGCGAGGAATTCCCGAAGTACCTCGTGGAAACCCCGGACATCATTAACGTTCACATCGATGGCCGCACCGGTTGGGACAAGATGGGTGAATTCTCCGTCGATTAATCCCAACGAATAAAGCTCGCCCTCTACCGTGATGTAGGGGGCGAGCTTTATCTATGCCTAGGCGCACCAGCGCCCTTCGCGCTCACAGCGGATGCTGCTGCTAGCGGAGCACACCTTCCGGTGAGCGCGAAGGGCGGGAGGGAGGAACTAGGCGCTTTCCGACGCCCCGCCCCGCGCCGGCCTGTGCTTTACTGCGGCACGCACTGAGAGGACACAGTCTTGTCGCCATTCGAGTACTGCTTTAGAGCATCGTAGAAGGCATCCGAGTACCCGCCGGTGCGTTCCGGCATTGGATGAACACCATCGGAGTAGAGGATCTCCGGGTTGCTCTGTGCATGTCCGCACCAGTCAGCGATATATACGTTGTCGTATTCCTTGGCTGCGTCGAGGACATCCTGTTGGGATTGGGCCATCCACTCACGGTCACCATAAGGAACAGCCATGACAACGGTGTGGTCTTCGCCGATGATATCCAGCGCTTCCTTGATCTGGTCTGGGAAGGCAGGGCCGTTAGTACCAAACCCGAGGAAGACGGTATCGCGCAGCTGACCAGAATCTTTAAGCTGCTGCAGAATCTGGATACCCGCAGTGTAGTGGCGGGATACATCTGCATCGACGTAAATCTGCGGGAAGCGCTGCTTGAGGGCGCCACTAGAAGCCAGCATCACCGAGTCGCCGACAGCGGTGATGTCTTTGCCCTGCGGCATCGGGCGGGTCTTCTTGTCCTTCGCGGCAGCCTTATCGTCGTTGTCCTCAGCAGGCGGCTGTGGCGCAGCATCATTCGGCTGCGCCGGGGCATTGTTGCTGCTCTGGTTCTGCTGCTGAAGCTGCTCCAGCTGCTGCTCCAGCTCGGTCTTATCGCTGGAATTGACAACGCCGTAGACTACGCCGGCTACAGAGGCAATGACTAGGAATGGGACTACCGGCCACATGGTCTTGCCAAAGCCATCGCGCAATTCGCTAAATCCTGGGCGGGAGGACCAGTAGGTCTTCCATGTCTTCTTATAGCCGCCGCGGCGGAACGGATTCTCAATGAACTGATAGGAAATCTCGGACAGGAGCAGCGAAATAGGCACGGCTACAAGGCCCAGGATCCACGATTTATCGGAGTTCTGGTTGCCCTCGAAAAGCGCCTTGAGCATCATGATGACCGGCCAGTGCCAGAGATACAGCGAGAAGGATCGCTGGCCAAACCAGCGCATGACCTTGGTCCTAAAGAGCGGGGTCATCGGGCCGTATTCGCGAACCACGCCCCACACCATCAGGACGCCAAGCACGCTAGTGAGGAAGAGCCCACCCCGGTAGGTGATCTCCGCGTCATCCGGCATGAGGAATAGCTGGACACCGTAGCCGATGAGCGCCACAGTGCCGATGATTCCGGCGATGCGCGATTCGGCTTTGCCTGCCGCTGCCCACGAATCCGCCTGCGGGTCGGACTTGGTAGAGGTCATCTGCAAAGACAGCACGGCGCCTGTGAGCAGGCCAAAAGCATGGGTATCGGTGCCGTAGTAGACGCGCGTCGGGTCTTCACCCGGCACGTAGATGAGCGCCATGGCCACGGCGGAACCGATAGCTAAGACTGCGGCTACGAGGATAGGAAGCCGGCGCGGCTTGCGGCGAGAAATCAGGAAAACGCCGGTAATAAGAAGCGGCCAGAAGACATAGAACTGCTCCTCCACGGCCAACGACCAATAGTGGGCAAAGACCTGAATCTCATTGTCCGCAAAGTAGGACTGGGAGGTGGCGATCTGGGTCCAGTTATTGACAAAGAATAGAGTACCCAAGAACTGCTGGCGCAAGCCGACCGCTAGGTCCCCGCCTATCCACGCCACCAAAGCGGTACACATGACCAGGACGGATACAGCTGCTGGGAGGATGCGCCGGAATCGACGCACCCAGAAGTCCTTCAAGCTGATTGTGCCGGAGGTACGGAATTCGCGCACCAGCAACGAGGTGATGAGGAATCCGGAGAGGACGAAGAAGAGGTCAACGCCCAAGTAACCACCGGGAAGCAGGGAAGGGAAGAAGTGGTACAGCACCACGGCAATAACTGCGAGGCCGCGCAGTCCATCCAGCCCCTTGACCTGGCGCAGGCGGGCGTGGCGCTTCTTCTTAACTACCTTGCTCTCTGGCGGCGTAGCCAGCGCTTCAGGGTCCTTGGCCTGCTTTTGTAGCGGATACTTAGACTTAGTATCTACCTGCGTGATCGAGGCTTTCTGTGATGCTGGCTTTTGCGCAGCTTGTTGTGGCTGGCGCGGTGCCGCCTTTGCCTGTGGCTTTTCAGGGGCTGGATGTTGCTCCTTCGACGGCTGTGCCTTCTCCCGCTTTTTCTCAGCGGCGGCAGCGGCGGCCGTACCCGCTCCAGCTGCTACAGCGCCTGTGGCAGCGGACTTGTCGGGCTTTGCGGGCGCCGTCTTTGGAGCGGCTTGAGGCTCGGCCTTCTTCGGCTGGGGCTGTTCAGGCTGCTGCTTTGCCTTAGGCTTTGGGGTAGCTCGGGACGGCTTTTGCTGCGCTGGGGTAGGAGTGCCCACCTGTTGTGATTTGCGGGCCAAACCGCGACTGATATCGGAGGGCTTAACCTGCGGGCGGCGCTTTGTTGCCTTCTTGGCCTTATTCTGCGGCGTCGCTTCCTTTGCCTTCGGCTGTGGCTGTTGCTTCTTCGCCTGTTTCTTGGACTTTTCGTCCTTAGAGGGGGTGCCTTGCTGCGATTTCGGCTGGACTACCTTGTTTCCATTGTCGGCAGTCTTGTTCTGCGCCGGCCCCGCTTTCTGCTGGGATGCATCGGCTGGAGTCTTTGGCGCAGCGACCTTCGGCTTGGGGGCCGTGGTGCCCTTCTTTGGCGTTGGAGCGCTAGGCGCCGAGGCCTGTGAGGCAGCCTTCTGCTTTGCAGCGCCGGGAGTACGCGCTGATCCTTGGCCCTTGGACGGTTGCGAGGGCTTCGACGGCTGTGCATTCTTTTTTGGCGTTGGTTGCGGCTGTGGTTGCTGCTTTGCCGAGTTTGCCGGGACCTGCTTGGAGGAGCGTGGCTTTTGCGCCTGCTGCTGGCCGGTGGTCGGCTTGGACTTAGCCGGTTGGGATTTCTGCGGCTGTGCCGATTGCGGCGAAGCCTTCTTCGCGCTGGAAGAAGAGGAAGGCTTGGGCGTCTGCTTCGGCTTTTGGGTAGTGGGTTGAGCCTGCTGTGCGGGCTTTACCGTGCCTTTTTGAGAAGGTTGAGAGACAGGCTTCGGGGAATTACTGCGGGCAGAAGGAGTCTTTGGGGAGGACTTAGACGGGGTAGTACTAAAGCTTGCACCGCGGCGCGGTCGCTGAACCGGTTCGTGCGCTTTGCGCTGTGGCTTCTTGTCCTGAGCAGGCGAGTCTTGTTGCTTCTTAATAGCTGCTTTGGGAGTGGACTCTGCCTTGCTTTGTTGTGCGGCGGTTGGCTTAGCGGCAGATTCTTGGGCTGCAGGCTTGGCCTTCGGCGCCTTGGCCGCAGGCGACTTCGAGGTGGACTTAGTCTGCTGCGGCTTTGCGGAAGTGGCCTTGCTTGCCTGGGGATTTTCGGTGCTGGGGCGAGTGGTGCCCTTAGCTGCGGGCTTGGCGGCAGGCTTCGTATCCTTAGGCTTAGGAGCAGCTGGCTTGGCTTCGGAAGCCTGTGCAGGCTTCGTCGGGGTGGTTTTGCGCGCAGGAGCCTGCTTAGCTTGCTTCGTGGACTCGCCGTCCTTAGCGGTGCGATCCTGGGGCTTGCCCTTCGGCTCGGAGGATTGAGCACCCGTGGTGGATTCGGTGCTAGCCGATTTCTGGGGCGCAGAATCCTTTTTATTAGGGGTCTGGGGCGCACTGGTAGAGCCAGCTTTGGGCTGTACTGGCTGGTAGACCGGTGTGCGTGGTTCGTTCGAACGCCCAGGTTTCTTCTTCCCCAGCAGTGAGCGCAAAATTTGCTTCACAAAAACTCCCAAAGCACTACGTATATTTTCTAAACGGACTATTTTAGCCTGCGCACCAGCACTTCTCCCCATGCGGGGAGGAACGGTGCTGCGCGCGGGGCGGAGGCGAAAATACGAGTCTAAGACTCTTCGCTGTCAAAAAGCTGACGCAGAACTGTCACGACCCCATATTCGGTATTGGGTGGGGCAATGCGATCGGCGATTTCCTTCAACTTTGGGTGCGCATTTTCCATTGCGATGGCGGTGCCTGCCTCACGGAGGAGCTCATAGTCATTGAGGAAGTCGCCAAAGGCGGCGGTGCGAGACATGGGGACCGAAAGGAGCTCGGCCATGGTTTGTAGTGCTACGCCCTTATTGACGCCAGCGGCCATGACATCGAGCCATACGGCGCCAGAGATGGCGATATTGTGTTCCGGTACGGCCGCAAGAAGGGGCTGGTGTAGGTGCTTTTCGCTGCCGTCGGCGCAGTAAGCGGCGATTTTGATGATGTCCGCATCCAGTAGCGCATCGAGGTCATCTACCCATTCCACTGATCTGTAGTACTTGGCAATTTCAGCACGGGCCTGTTCATCGGCGCCTTTGTGGACATAGGCGGTATCCGGTGTGCATAGCACTACGGTATGCGGGGCCTCGACAGACCGGAGTGCGGCCATGGCGGCGCGCACGGCTGTGCCGGGCAGGGTAGTGGCGCTGATGACGCGATGATCATGGACGACCACGGAGCCATTTTCTGCGATGAAGGTGTCCTCGTTCGGAAACATCTCTTGCAGGGTGGCGAGCTGGCGGCCCGAGGCGGGTACTAGGGTGACGCCGAGCTGGTGGGCACGGGTGCTGATCGCGGCGAAATCTGGTGGAAGCTGGCCGTTGCCGTCCAGTAGGGTGCCGTCCATATCCAGGGCGATGAGCTGTGGGAGCAAAATTCCGAACCTATCTGTGAATTGGCTGATGGTGGATAGGTGCATGCGTTCTGTGTCACACTAGGGGTTATGACTAATACTGCACCTATCGTTTCCTCAATCCGTAACCATACCGGAGTCATTGAGCTCAACCGTCCCAAGGCTCTCAATTCTCTCACCCCGGAAATGATCCACCTCATTGCGGAGTCGCTTGCGCAGTGGCGCGACAACGATGAGGTGGAACAGGTGCTGTTTACCTCGACTAGCCCCAAGGCATATTGCGCCGGCGGCGATGTTCGCTACGCCCGCGAAGGGGTCAAGGAGGGCAAGGTGGATGAGGTCGATGCCTTCTTCGCCACCGAATACACGTTGAACGGTGATATCGCGGAATATCCCAAGCCCATCGTGGCGCTCATCGATGGCATCGCTATGGGAGGTGGTCTGGGCATTTCCGCCCATGGGTCCCACCGCGTGGTTACGGAGAAAACCTTTGCCTCCATGCCAGAGATGAATATCGGCTACGTCACCGATGTAGGCATGGCCTATGCCGCCCAGCGCGCGGTGGGAACGCGTGGGAAGGCCTCGCCTGAGTTGGCGAAGTTCTGGGGGATTACCGGCTACCGCATGTATGCCGCAGACCTTGTGTGGAGCGGGCTGGCCACCCACTATGTGGCGGACGGCGAGGTCTTTGCTAACGCGGTTATCGAGAATGGACTAGCCACGGCGCTGTCCCAGCACGCCACCGCACCTAGCGGCGAGGCCCCCTTGGCCGAGCTTATCGACGCCATCGAGGACGCCTTTTCCCACAACACCTGGCAAGACGTTTCCGCGGCCTTGGAACAGTACCCAGAACTAAAGCAACAGGTAGAAAAGCTGACCGCGCAGGCGTGCCCGACCTCCATCGTGGCGGCCATGGAGCTCTTCCGCGCCGAGCAGGAGTGCGGCAGCATCCGCGAAGCGCTAGATATGGAGACCAACCTGGGCGCTTATATGTACCGGCGTGGGGACTTTGCCGAGGGCGTGCGAGCGGTCTTGGTGGATAAAACCAACGATGCGGCATTTGAGCCTGCCGCGCTTGCCGACGTCGACGTGGACGCCCTCCGCAGCGCCTTACACCTCCACCCCGCGAAATGATCCATAGGCGGCGCGGGCGCGATCGGCGTTGATCCATGCGGGAGGGGGCACCGACAGCGTCGCTTCGGTGGCTGCCGGAGTCGGCTCCGGGAGGTGCAGCTGTGGGGCGTCGAGCAGGACGAGGCCCACGCGGGCGTCGGCAAGCGTAGTGCCCGCCAGCGTCCAGATCCCCAAAATGGGCAAAGCTAGGTGCGGCAGCTGGTGTCCACGCGCCAGCGGAAGGGGAAGGTGCGGGCGCACCAATTCGGGCACGGCCTCGTCTATGCCAAAGCGCGCTAGGTTACCCGCCAACCGCGCCGCGGTGGTGTCCTTGAGCTTCGGATCCGCCCAGGCCCACGTGAATTCCTCGTCCGAAATGGTTGCGATAAGCACCGCATTGGCCGTCATCTGCCCGCCGCTGTAGGACACCGTGGCAATGGCCTTATCCACATCGAGTTCTACCGTGGCATCTGGGAAGTTGCCTTGGAAAAACATCTGGCTTTCGGTGCTTAAGTAAAAGGCGTCCTCCAAGACGCGAGCGGCCGCCAAGCCTGGGGTGATGCTGGAAATCTTGTGTACCCCGGGGCTTGACTGCTCAAAACGCACCGTGGTGCCATCAGAAAAATGCAGGTAGGGCTCTTCCGCGGTGGACTCCATGTCTAGGTAGCGGGCAAGTGCGAGGGCCGGTTCCTTCTCGTCCGTTTCCGCGCTGCTGTGTTGGAGACCGTGCAGCAAGGTTTGGCGAAAGTCCAGGTAGGGGTGGAAATCTACCGCAACGATGGCCACGTTCTTTCCCTGCTGGGCGCGCAGCACCGGCATGTTGCCCACGATAAGGGAGGCATAAGCAACCATTCGGTCGACGTCTGTGCTGGCCGTACCTGACTGCGGAAGGTCAGCAAAATGCTCGGTCGCAGCGGTAGTCCAGTGCCAGGTGCCTGCGGCGATGACGGCGAGGCGCACGCCACGGAAATCAGAAACGTGCCGCGCGGAACTTATCCTCGCCTCCACTAGCTGATCGGTGACAAAGTTGTCTTTATCGTCAGTGGAGGGGCCGAGGAAATTAAATTCCACGTCGGTCGCCTCCCCGATGCGGTCTTGAAATGCGGCATTAACGCCCGCTTGAATGAAGCGGGCGTTTTGCGCGGTGCTCGATATAGGGGCTTTCTTATCCATAACTATTGCCGAGCATACGGATTAAAGCGCCCATTAGGCTAGCTAGTCGATGGCGCGCACGGTGGCAAAGGCTGTGCGAACTATCTCATGCTTTGTGTGAGCGTCCAGTGATTCTTCGGCTTGGGAGCGGCGGTGGATTTCTTTCATGCTCATCGCACTGGCACCCGCACACGCTTGGAGAATGACCGCGATCTCAAAGCGCGACTTATCCGGGACGCGTTGGTGGAAAGCTTCCAAAACTTGGTCAGCTACGACTTGGAATTGTTGGCGCTTTTTCGAGGTATGGCTCAAGTTTTCTAAAGCCTCGCCAATGGTGAAATGAGAGGTAAAAGAATGTAGCTCTTTGCCCTCGTTTTCGGTGGCATCGAGCGTTACCTGTTCGAGGAATTCAGAAATGGATGAATTAGGAAAGACAGTGGGTACTTCCTTGGAAAACTTGGCAAGCACATCGGTGCTAAAGGACAGTAGCGCATCTGCCACGGAGGAGAAGTAGTTGTGAAAGGTGCGCGGGGAGACCCCGACGGCCGTGGTGATGCCGGAGATCGTGGCGGCTTCGGCGCCACCGTCGAGGACGAGGCGCGCTGCCGCATCGGCCATGGCCTGACGCGTAGCCCGCTTCTTTTCTTCGCGCAGACTAGCCACGGTGGGTCTCGCCTACCTTCTCTCGTTGTGCGCGCAGGAGTTCCTCGCGCTCAGAGTGCAAGGCCTCACCTTCGATGTCCATGTTTGGCGTGATCTTATCCAACCAGCGCGGGAACCACCATGCCTTCTTATCCAGTACAAACATGGTAGCGGGGATGATCATCATGCGGACCACGAAGGCATCGATAAGCACGCCCGCAGCCAAGGCAAAGCCCATGGTCTTGATGAATGGCTCGTCCATCAAGATGAAGGCGGCAAAGACAGAAATCATAATAAGGGCCGCCGCCGTGACCACGCGGGCGCCGTGCTTAAAGCCATTGGAGGTAGCGTTGCCAGCCGTCTTGCCATTGACAAAGCCCTCGCGCATGCGGGTGACCAAGAAGACCTGGTAGTCCATAGCCAGGCCGAAGGTCAGGCCGATGAGCATGATGGGCAGGAAGGAAAGCAGCGGCTGTGGGTCGTCGACGATGCCGAACATGCCTTCTTGCCAAATGGCCACGGTGATGCCGAAGGTTGCGGCCATCGACAAAGCGAAGCCGGCTGCGGCGATGAGCGGTACCCAGATGGAGCGGAAGACCAGCATCAAGACGATGAAGGCCAAGCCCAGCACGATGGCTACGTATGGGATGAGCACGTTATTGAGGCGCTCAGAAATGTCATCGAAGATCGGGGTGATACCGGTAATGCCGTAGGAACCGCCGGTCTTTTCAAACTCACCCTGGTAATCGCGCAGTTGGTTAAGGGTTTCCGTGGTCTCTTCGTCGGTCGCGCCGGTGGTGGGCGTAATCATGATCTGCGCAGCATCACCGTTCTCGGTGGTCTGCACGATCTGGGCGTTTTCTACGCCGTCATTGCCGTTGATCTCCTTCAGGAGATCTTGGAAGGCCGGCATGCGGTCCTGCTCGGGAACGTCGGCCACATCAACGAACGCGATCATCGGCGCATTGCGGCCAGGACCAAAGGCGTCTGCCGTAATCTCATAGGCCTCGCGCTGCGGGGTGCCGGGCTTTGCGGTGCCATCGGTAGGCATGGCCAGGCGCAGCTGGGCAAATGGTACGGCCAGGATGCCCAGCAAGACGACGCCCGCGATAAGGTGCAGCCACGGGTGGGCACGCACGCGACGTACCCAGCGCAGGCCCATGGTGCGTGCTGTCAAGGGGTGAATGCGCCACTTCGACCGGGAGGTAGTTGTGACGCGTTGGACTCCGAAGGATGTTAAGGATGCTGCTGTTGAGCGCGTGGTGGCAGGCGAGGCAGTTAGCCTGGTCGCGCGTGATGTGGGTGTAGGCCCCGAATCGGTTTACGGTTGGTTGAGGGTAAGAGGTGTCGAACCTCCAGGCAGGCGTGCGAGTCGTTTGCGTGATCCGTTTGTC
Source organism: Corynebacterium sp. Marseille-P4611 (assembly GCF_916618765.1). NCBI lineage: Bacteria > Bacillati > Actinomycetota > Actinomycetes > Mycobacteriales > Corynebacteriaceae > Corynebacterium > Corynebacterium sp. Marseille-P4611. Next base: position 2,484,983 of record NZ_CAKAKD010000001.1, on the reverse strand, counting down.
CGTGAGGCTGTTGGGTTGGTGCGTGCAGGTATGTCGATCAGTCAAGCAGCACAGACTGTTGGAATATCGACTGGCTTGCTTCACAGCAGGTTAAAGAAAGCTGGTGTAATCGAAGTGCGGCCTAGACGCGCCCACTTGTCACCTGATAAACGTGCCCAGGCCGTGGAGCGAGTGCTTGCTGGTGAGAGCTGTCAGACAGTGGCTGATGCTATCGGTGTGCATCCTTCTACCGTGTATGGGTGGATAAGGAAGCAGCGGTATGCGAAGTTACGCCGGCAGCGACATCGTCGAACGCCTGATGAGGCGGTGGTGTCTTTGCCAGATACAGGCAAGAAGCTGGGTAAAGATTCTGTTATGCCAGCACCGATGAAAACTCAAGCCGTTGATGGATTTCCTAGCGGCGTATTCGACAAACACGCCTTAGTAGGGCGTGGTCGCAGGCTTACTGTTGAAGACCGTGTTGCTATTGAAGCGGGATGTCGTGTCGGTGATTCGGCACGAGCCATCGCGCAGAAAATAAATAGGCACCACAGTGTCGTCGCTCGTGAAATCACCCGTAATGGTTGGAAGATCGTCGATGATGACGGCACAGAGCAGCTGCGGTATAACGCCCACAACGCTGCTGTTTCTACTGCTGGTCGGATGGTGCGGCCAAAACTACGCAAGCTCGATGAAAGCCCAACGCTTCGGGGTGTAGTAGTCGATTGCCTTGCCCGCAGGTGGTCACCTGGGCGCATTAGTGCATGGCTTGAGCATGCTTTCAGCGATGATGAAAGCATGCGTATTTCCCACGAAGCGATCTACAGTGCCTTATACATTCAAGGCAAAGGCAGCCTGCGAGCCGAGCTTGAAGAAGTCATGAAGACTAAAGACGTACTTATCCGCGGCGGCTCAACACGCAAGCGTCGTGCCCGAAACGCTGGCGTGTTAACCGGTCGCCCTTGGATCAAAGGTGCTGAGATCACCCACCGCAGCCCGGAAGCTGATGACAGGGCTATTCCCGGGCACTGGGAGGGCGACCTTGTTATTGGTAAAGGTGGCAAAAGCGCGCTGATTACCCTAGTAGAGCGCACCAGCCGTTACACCCTGCTTGGACACCTTCCCGATGAGCACAGTTCACACACCGTGGTCGCAACCCTGCAGGACATGGTCAAAGACCTCAACACCGAGCAGCTAAAGACCATCACATGGGACCAAGGCGCAGAAATGGCTGTCACAGCACAAGTCCAGATTAAAGACGGCTGCCAGGTGTTTTTCTGTGAACCGCACTCACCGTGGCAGAGACCAACCAACGAGAACACCAACGGCGAGATCAGGCGCAGGTTCTACAAAAAGGGCACCGACTTTGCCACCGTCACACCCGAACATGTCGCGTGGGTGCAAAATGAGCTCAACGAAACACCCCGACAAATCCTCGGCGGCGCAACCCCACGTGAAATACTTAACGAACTATTCAAGCGTGGCGCATCCACCGCTTGATTCCGCCGTGGGCTTTTCGTCCTCTGGGTCTGGAACCTTGGGGCCAGGCACGCGGCCGGCGAAGATCTTGGTGCCCAAAAGTCCCAGCAGGGCGGGGATGAAAGTATTGGCAACCAATACGGCGATGATCACTGTTGCCGCGGCGGCGATGGCCATGGTGCCCAGGAACGGGATACCGATAATGGTCAGCGCGGCCAAGGCGATGACCACGGTGGTGCCGGCGAAGACAACGGAACCGCCCGCGGTGCCCAGCGCCATGCCCATGGCGTGGGCACGGGTGGCCTTATCCATCTTCTTGAGCTCTTGGGCCAGTTCCTTTGGCGAAAGATCGTTGAGGCCAGAGGAGGTGATGAGCTCGTTGCGGAAGCGGTTGACAATAAACAGTGCGTAATCGATGCCGACGGCCAGGCCAATCATGGAGGCCAACGTCGGGGTCATATCGGAGACGGTATCCGTAAAGACCGTGGATACCTGCACGCCGAGGATGCCGATGCCCACGCCGATGATGGCGGAAATCAACGGCATGCCAGCGGCCACGAAGGAACCGAAGGTAATCAGCAGCACGATTGCGGCGACGATGAGGCCGATAATCTCGGCGCTGCCACCCGTCTCTTGGCCCGCGGAGCTAAAGGCGTTGCCCTGGTACTTCACGGTGAGCTCGCCCTCGTCGTACTTGTTGAGGACGTCCGTGACCTTGGTCATGTCCTCTTCTGGGATGTCCCTGACTTCGTCGGCGTCGAAGGTAATAGTGACGGTACCGGTAGTTTTGTCCTCGCTCAGAGGGGAGAGCTGTTGCAGGTTCTTCTTAATCTGCTCCTCCGGCATGTGCTGGGCTTTCATCTTTTCGCCCATTTGCTTTTCCATGCCGGCTGCAGCCATCACCGGGCTGACCAGTTTGTCCTGGTCCTTGAGCGCGCCAGTGTCTTTGAGCTCACTAAGGAGGTCATCTACCTTGCCAGCTACCTGTTTATCGGTGAGGTCTTTGCCCTCCGGTGCTTGGATGACCACCGTGCCTTCGGGTGCACTCATGGCATCGGTGTCTTGGCCGAAGCGCTCCATCATCTTGTCTTGGGTGGTGGTGGAGTCCATCTCCGGCATGGAGAAATTAGGGTTCGGTGACTTGGCAAAGCCGGCGGTAAGTCCTGCCATGGCCACCAAGACGATGAGCCAAAAGGCGAGGAATGGCCACACCTTGCGGTAGGACCAGCTACCTAGCCGGTAGAGGAATTTAGACATAAAAATGTGCTTTCTTGTGCGGTATGCGTGCAATGGCCTGCGCGCGGGTGACAGTGACTATGGAATCCACGGGGAGAAATCTGCACCCCGTGCGAAACATTGCATAGTGTACGCAAAATTGCGGAACGTGTGCAAAGATCTGTGCGGTGGAACGCAGGAAGCTGCTCGTGAGATATGCGGCTTGTGCCCTCAGGCGTATCGGCGATGGCGGTATGGGGCGGTAGACTGACCGGCATGCTCCACGCCGTTAGTTTTGCCCTCTTGGATTCCGTCAATGCGCTACTCATTGGCATCCTCGTGGCCATTGGCATCATCTTGCCCCGCGGCAAGTATCGGCGCATTGCTGCATTGGTGGTGGTAGGAGACTGGATTGGCGTTCTCGCCGCGGCGGCCGTGGTGATGTTTGTTTTGCTAGGGGTAAAAGACCAGATCGAGGCCATTTTGAGCTCACCCATTGCTGGCTGGGTACTTGTCGCAGTCGGCATCGCGGTGGGGTTCGGTGCGTGGCGCTCTCAAGGCCAGCCCAATGCCTTAGTAAGTCGTCTGCTCGAGCCGCTGCGCACGCCGTCACCGATTACCGCACTCATCGGCTTCGTAATGGGTGTGGTGCAATCGCTGACCTCGGTGCCGTTTTATTACGGGCTTATGCACTTGGCTACCGAAGATATTGCTCCGGCCGCTCAGTACGGCGGCTTGGTGTGGTACGCCAGCCTTGCCCTGTCCCTGCCCACTGTCTGTGGCCTTTTTATTGCGGTGGTGCGCGCCCATCCCGAATCGGCCGCCGGCCGTCTTTTTGCCGCGGCGCGCGCCAATAGCACCCAGGTGGCGCTCTTTGGCGGCTACCTCGTGGCGGTCTTCCTCATCCTCATGGGCGTGCTTTCCCTTTAATCAAAGGTGACCTCATCCAGGCTCAAAGCCACATCGGATTGGCTGCGCGCGCAGTCCACGTAGCGGGCAGCATGCGGAATGAAGGCTTGCGATTCCTCTGGGCTGAGCTCGCGGCGCACCTTGGCTGGCACGCCGGCGGCAAGGCTCCGCGGCGCAATGGTGGTTCCTTCCAGTACCACAGCGCCTGCCGCGATGAGCGAGCCGGTTCCAATAGTGCAGCGCGAGAGCAGCGAAGAGGACATACCCACCAGGGAACCGGCCTCCACATGTGCGGCATGGACCATCGCCATGTGTCCCACCGTGACATCATCTTCTAGTACGCACGGCGTGTCCTCTTCTACGTGGAAGACGCAATTGTCCTGAATATTGCACCTAGCACCAATGCGAATCGCGCCCACGTCGCCGCGCAGAACACTGCCATAAAACACGGAGGAATCCGGGCCGATTTCTACATCGCCAATGATGGTGGCAGTGGGTGCAATCCACGCACTGCGGTGAATACGCGGCTTCTTTCCAGCATAAGGCACAAGCAGCATGGCAGTCCTTTCAGGAAACTATTCCACCACCACGGCTAGGGCGGGGGAAAGCTCGTAGTCGCCGGGGTAGGGGAGGTTGTCTACGAGGGCGTCGGCAAGCGCGGGCGTTAGCGGAATGACCCAGCCGTGCCGGGGATCTTTGATGGGCAAGGCTTCCTTTTTTAAGGCGGGAAAATGCACCGTCGTGGTGGGGGAAACCAGCGTAGCTGACTCGTGGGCGCGGGCTACCTCGCGCAGTACCTCGGCACCGGGCTGGTCAGTCACGACGATGATAAGCGGCCCGGCGGTGTGGATTTCTAGCCGGTCAATGTGGGCGGTGAGCGCCGCGGAGTCTGGGCGGGCCAGGTGCGGGGACTGCGCGCCGGTCAGCCGGGCAAGTGCATCTTTTAATCCCATGGGAGCCCAGTCTAGTGAGCGCTCACGGTGATGGTGCGGCAGCGCTCCAAGTCGAAGTACGCACGCTGCCCGGTGGCGGCAACGCGCTCGCGGGCCACAGACTCATCGTGGGTTACGGCCGTGGCGAGGAAGACGAGTGGACCATCGGGCTGGCGCCATGTGCCGAGATACCGCGCGCCGTGTTCCTTGGCTAAGGCCAAGGCTTTGCTCACCGCGGCTGGGGTAGGCTCCGTCACCCGCAGGAGCACCTTCCCGGTGGGGTTATAGGCGAACCCGGTGCGGGGCTGCTGGCCGGTTTCGATATCGAAGGTGCCTTCTTCGTCCGCGAGCAATTGCCGGAAAATACGCTTCATTGGGCCCAGCGTAGTATGGGGCACCATGATTGACGCCAGTAACACCGCACTCGTTATTGAAGGCGGCGGCATGCGCAATTCCTATACGGCCGCCTGTATGGTCAAACTCATCGAAGAGGGCGTGGACTTTGGCTGGGTAGGCGGTGTCTCTGCTGGGGCATCGCACACCGTTAATTACTTGTCGCGCGATGCCCGCCGCGCCGAAGAGTCTTTTACGGACTTTGCTAAAAACCCTAGCTTCGGTGGCGTGGGTTCGCTGGTGCGTGGCACCGGGTATTTCAATGCCGAGTACATCTATGAGCGCGCAGCAGACAGGGATTTGCCCTTTGATTGGCAGTCCTACTGCGAGCATCCGGCCGATATGGTGCTTGCTGCAGCGCGCGCCGACACCGGCGAGTCTGTTTACTGGACTCGCCAGGACATCCACACCCCAGAAGATCTCTTCGCGCGCGTGCGCGCTTCCTCCACGCTGCCGCTGATTATGCCGATGCGTTTTATCGACGGCGCGCCGTACGTGGACGGTGCTTTGGGCTCTTCCGGTGGCATTACTATTGCGCAAGCAGAAGAGGACGGATACGAGAAGTTTCTGTTTATTGGTACTAAGCCGCGCGGGTATGTGCGCCCGGAGGTCGCGCGCCCAGCCTTCGTCCGCCGCATCTTCCGCAGGTACCCCGCTATTGCCGACGCCCTTATAGCCCGCCCCGCCCTCTATAACGCAGCCAAAGATCGGCTTTTGGAGTTGGAGCGCCAAGGAAAGGCGTATTTATTTTTCCCGGAAGATATGCAGGTGGCCTCCACCGAACGCAACGTACACAAGCTGCGGGCGAACTATCAGGCAGGGAAAGCCCAGACCTACACGGAGTGGCCACGGTGGAAGGAATTCCTCCTCGATTAGTTCACTATGGGCGTTAGCTGTGAGATGTGCCGCTGCTGGAGGTGGGTGGCCCCTGACGAAAAGGGTCTAAGCAGTAGCGATGCCGATTGCAGGCTTTGAGGAAAGTGCTTTTCACGTGGCACTTTGATGGAAAATGCCTAAACTATTCCAGCGTGTTAGCAATTTTTGATGGAAATATATGGCTGAGCATCTTTTTCATAGTGCTGCTCGGCACGCTATTTGGCATGATCCCCTTCGGTCCGCTGCGCTTTGGCGCGGCAGGCACGCTGTTTGTGGGCTTGGCCTTCGGCTCGTTTATTGACCTAGATAAAGACATCTTAAGCTCCCTGCAAGAGCTGGGCTTGGGACTCTTTATTTATATGCAAGGCCTGTCCGCCGGTGAGCGCTTCTTCAAGGGCTTTTCCAAGCAGATGAAGCACATGCTCACGGCGACCATTGCGATTGTGGTGGCCGCGGGCGCAGCCATCCTCTTTGGTGGCATGCTGGGGCTGGATACCTTGGCTTCCGTTGGTGTATTTGCCGGCGCCACGACCTCGACGCCGTCGCTGGCAGTTGCCCAGCAACAAACCGGTGAAGAGCTACCCGCCGTGGGCTACTCGCTGGGCTATCCCGTGGGTGTGGCGGTGGCCATTTTAGTCGTGGCATTCCTGCTCAAGCAGAATTGGCCCGCCAAGCACGATAAGGACAATTCTGCCTCCAAGATCTTCCGCTCCCGCACCATTCGCGTTACCAAAGACGTGAACTACGATGATTTGGAAGAACAGTTCAAGGATCACTTTGTTATCGCTACCATTCGCCGCGGTAATAAGGTCCGGGTTGCCGGCGATCGCCCCGAATTGCACAAGGGCGATATCCTGCGCGTGATGGTCACCAAGGCCAAGGCCCGCGAACTCACCCAGATGTTGGGCAAGCGCCAGCCGCAAACTCCGTTCGTGGATAAGCGCCTGGTCATCGAAACCGTGGCTATTTCTAACCAAGATATTGCCGGCCGCACCGTTGAGGAGCTCAACCTGTTCTCCCGCTATGGCGGTCGTATCGTGCGCGTGCAGCGCGGCGATGAGGAATTCTTGGCCAATAATGAAACTCATCTGGCTTCCGGCGATATCCTCGAGCTCATCGTGAAGTTTGACCGCTTGGGCGATATCCAGGATTACTTCGGCGACTCCATTAAGTCCTACTCCGAGCTGAACTGGGTGGCCTTGGGTGGTGGCCTCTTCTTGGGTTACCTGCTGGGCCAGGTCGTGGTACCGATGCCAGGTGGTGCTTCTTTCGAGCTGGGCTTCGCGCTCGGCCCGCTGATTACCGGTCTTATCCTCGGTGCGCTGCACCGCACCCGCCGCATTCCATGGCAGGTTCCGGCTTCCATTAATACCGCCTTCCAGCAGTGGGGCCTCGTCATCTTCTTGGCGTCTGTGGGCCTCTCATCCAGCGAGGCATTGGACCTGACCCCTGTTTGGTGGACACCTGATATCCAGCCTAGTCGGGCTGGAAGAAAGGTAATCTACCACCATGTCCAGGTACTCCGAACAGTTCAAACGCGATGCCGTGGCCCTCTACGAAAACAATGAGGACCTCTCACTGAACTCAGCATCAGCAGAGCTCGGTATCAACCGTGCCTCGCTGCATTCTTGGATCAAGAAGTACGGCACCGGCAAACGTGCCCGCACAAAAAGCACGCGCGACAAGGCCCAAGCAGCGAATGATTCCGAACGGATCCGCCAGTTAGAAAAAGAGAACGCAAAGCTTCGTGAAGAACGCGATATCCTGCGCAAGGCCGCGAAATATTTTGCCGAAGAGACTCACTGGTGATCCGCTTCCAGTTTGTCTATGACCACCGAACCGAATTCTCGGTCAAGCGGATGTGCCACGTGTTAAAGCTCAATCGCTCCTCGTTCTACAAATGGGTGCAAACCCGCGAAGAACGCAGGTTAAAGACGTGTTCGGATGCTCTTATTGGTGCAAAAATCAAGAGCATCTTCGATGATGAATACGGGCTTTATGGTGCTAAACGCATCGCTGCAAGCCTTAAAGCCGATACGAGCTTTGGCCCGATAAATCACAAGAAAGTCGCACGAATCATGAAAGCCATGGGACTTAAAGGCTTTACCAAACGCCGCCGATGCATCACTACCAAGCGTAAGCCTGGCCACCGCGTCATGCCAGATTTAGTAGACCGCAAATTCACCGCTGATAAGCCAAACCAGGTCTATGTAGGCGACATCACCTACCTGCCGTGTAAGGGCGGCAAGAACATGTACCTGGCCACGGTCATCGACGCCTACTCGCGCAAACTTGTCGGACATGCACTCGCAGACCACATGCGAGTCTCACTGGTCATCGATGCTCTAGCCCACGCGCACGGTGTGCGTGGCAGTCTTGATGAGGCTATTTTTCATTCCGATCACGGCAGCGTGTACACCTCACAAGCCTTTAGGAACTATTGCTCGTCGTTGGGTGTGCGCCAGTCTATGGGAGCGGTAGGAACGAGTGCTGATAACGCCCTAGCAGAATCGTTTAACGCCACGCTCAAGCGGGAAATCTTGCGTGACAGGAAAGTCTTTGACAATCCGATCTCCTGCCGCCAGGAAGTCTTCCGGTGGTGCATGCGCTACAACACACGCCGGCGGCACTCCTGGTGCAATCTTTCAGCTCCTGACGTCTTTGAAGCCGAGAATTCAGCTACACTGACTAGAGCAGCATAGCTAACCCCCGACGTGTCCACTTTCCGGGGGTCAGGCCCATTCTTGTCCACCGCCTTCTCCTGGATGGGTCTGAAGTGCATGATCCTCGCCGCCATTGTCACCGTGGTGGTTTCGGTCCTATTCGCTGTAGCGAATCGCTTCATGGGTCAGTCCGAAACCCGTACCTCTGGCGGACTTTCTGGCATCTTTGCTCAGCCGGCCGTGGTCAATTACGCCACGGGGCTGAGCTCCGACTCGCGCATCATGACCGGTTATGCGGCCACCATTGTGGTGGGGCAGGTGGTCAAGATTGCCGTTGTCCCTGTGATGTTGATGGTTTAACACGCAACGGAAAAGGCCGCTTCCCAGAACGGGAAGCGGCCTTTTTCTCTGCTATGTGGACCTGTGTGGTTTCTAATCCGCCACGAGGGTTTCCATAGTGAGCTCTGGGTGTTCCTTCTCAATGAAGGCGAGCTTCCACTTATCGCCAAAGAGCGCGATGAGCTCGCCATCTTGGCGGGTAAAGATTTCCACGCCACGCTGACGGCCGAGCTCTGGGGCGGATTCGGCATCGGTGCGGCGAGCCACGGAATAGGGAATAGGCTCGGTGACGGTTTCCACGTTGTATTCGAACTCCATGCGGGCCTGCATGACCTCGAACTGCATGGGGCCCACCGCCGCCATGACAGGGGAGGCATCGCCACGTGCCTCGTTCTTGAGAATCTGGACCACGCCCTCGGCTGCCAGCTGCTCCAGTCCCTTACGGAAGGCCTTGTACTTGCCCAGCGACTTCGCGCGCAGAATGCGGAAGGCCTCCGGAGCGAACTGCGGCATGGGCTTGAATTGCACCTTCTTGCCGGAATAGATGGTGTCACCAGGGGCAAGCGAGCCGGCGTTGACCAAGCCCACGATATCGCCCGGATAGGCGGTGTCCACAGTATCGCGCGTGCGACCAAAGACAGTCAGGGCGTACTTGGTGGAAAAGCTGCGGCCGGATTGGGCGTGGTTGACCTGCATGCCGCGCTCGAATTCACCGGATACCACGCGCATAAAGGCCAGATTATCGCGGTGCTTTTGGTCCATGCCTGCCTGGACCTTGAAGACGACGCCAGAGAAGTCATCGCTGACCTCGCGGACTTCATCAATGGCGCTGGTGGCAGCCTCAACTGCCTTCGGATCGGAGTCGCGCGAGTGCGGAGCCGGGGCAATGGCGCACAGGGTGTCCAAAATCTGGTGCACACCAAAGTTCAGCATCGCAGAAGCGAAGATGAGTGGGGAGGTCACGCACTGCTCAAAAAGCTCCTGGTCATGCAGGGCGCCATCGGCGGCAAGCAGCTCGGCTTCCTCCACTGCGGTCTCCCACACCTCTTCTTCCTTCTCCCCGGCGGCATCCGGAGCAAAGTGTTCCTCCGGGGCGATGGTAGAACCACCGGCGGTGCGGATGAAGTGGATATACTCATCGGCCTCGCCATCATCGTTGATATGCGCCAGGCCGCGGAAGTCACCGGCAATGCCTACCGGCCAGTACAGCGGGGTGGGCTGCAGTTGGATTTCGTTGACGATTTCGTCGACAAGCTCTAGGGGCTCGCGGCCCACGCGGTCCCACTTATTGATGACGGTAATGATAGGCAGGCCGCGGGCCTTGCACACGCGGAAGAGTTTGAGGGTCTGAGGCTCGAGGCCCTTGGCGGCGTCGATAAGCATGACTGCCGCATCCACCGCGGTGAGCACGCGGTAGGTATCCTCCGAGAAGTCCGCGTGGCCCGGGGTATCGACCAGATTGATCATGTAGGGCTCGCCCTCGTGGCCCTCCGGTGCATATTCGAACTGCAGCGCCGAGGAAGCCACGGAAATGCCGCGGTCCTTTTCCATATCCATCCAGTCAGACACGGTGGACTTGCGGTTGCCCTTGCCGTGGACCGCGCCGGCTTCATTAATAACGTGTGCATGCAGCGCCAGCGCCTCCGTCAGCGTGGACTTACCAGCATCCGGGTGGGCGATAACGGCGAACGTGCGGCGGCGCGAGGCCTCAGAAACGACAGAACTCATGCGGCATAGTCTAGTGGTTTCGCGCTACCACTCCACATTGAGGCGGCGCCCCAAATCATCAAAGACGCGGCGAGCTACCGACAGCTTCTTCGCAATGGGGCGCTGCAGGCCAGGTTTGCGCTTGTTGTTGTAGTATTCGCCCGATTCAAAGTGGATTCCCTCGGTGCCGGTCAAATAGTAGGCGAGGTTATCGCCGCCGTCTGCAGGCGTGCCAAAGGTCTTGCCAATCAGCCCGGAATACATCTTGGACATTAGGCCAGTAGAAGACTTGGAAAAGTCCGTGGCAAGCACGCCGGGGTGGAAGGAGACCGCATTAAGCCCGTGGGCATCGATATAACGGGTGAGCAGGATATCGCCCAACTTGGCGTTGCCGTAGGCGCGCTCGGGGCTGAAGTGCTCCAGCGTGGTGGGATCGCTGAGGTCGAATTTAGACATAAGGAAATTGGCTAGGGAAGCCGTTTGGACCACGTTCGCGTTATCCGCGCGCAGTTTATCCCGTAGCAGTGAGGTCAATAGAAAAGGCGCGACCACGTTGACCTGCCAGGTGCGCTCAAATCCATCGGCGGTGGTGGACGGGCCATCAAAAATGCCGCCGGCATTATTGCCCAGGGCGTGGATGTGCTCTAAGCCTTCCAAATCCTGTGCCAAGCGGCGTACCTGGCCCAGGGATTCGAAGTCCGCTAGGAAATACCGGCCTTCGACTTCCTCGGCCACCGCGCGGGTCTTTTCCGGATTGCGGCCGATGATAACCAGGTTGTCTTGCGGCCGGGTGTGGTGCAACTGACGAGCTGCCGCGGCCCCCAATCCGCCGGATGCGCCGGTAATCACAATGGTCTTGGCAGTGCTATGTGGCGAAGTCATAACACCAATGCTAACCGCCCCCGAGGGGTGGTGCCGGCCAGCAGTTTCCCTGCGCCGAAAGCAGGTCTATACTTCCGCTGGTGAAACGTTTGCTTTCCATACGGCAGTGGGGCCCGGCGCGGTTGACCGCGGCTGGCTTCCTTGTGCTGATTCTGGTGGGAACGGTTTTGCTCATGCTGCCGTTTGCCGAGGCCGGCACCGCCCGCGCTTCCTTCCTGTCTGCCTTGTTTACTGCTACGTCTGCGGTCTCGCTTACCGGCCTCATCGTGGTGGATACCGGTAGTTTTTGGAGCCCGGCCGGCCAGGTCATCATCTTGGCGCTGATCCAACTGGGCGGCCTGGGCATCATGTCGCTCGCTTCGCTATCTGGCCTGATTTTTACCGGCCGGATTAGCTTTAAGGCGCGCAAAACCGGCGCTTATGAGGGGCGCCCTATCGCCCCTGGTGGTATCCGCAAGACGCTGATTTTTACTTTCGCATTTACCGCGGTGGCTGAGACCATCATCGCCGTCATTGTGGCTGCGCGCTTGATGATTGGCTATGGGCATTCCTTTCCGCGCGCAGTATGGGAGGGCATCTTCCATGCGGTTTCTGCGTTTAACAATGCGGGGTTTAGCACCAATAGCGATAACCTGGTGCCCTTTGTTTCTGATGCCTGGATTTTGCTGCCCTTGGCCGCCGCATTGATTGGTGGCGGTTTAGGTTTTCCGGTGTGGGCGGAGTTGGCGCGGTTGGTACGCCGCGATCGCCATGTGGTCCACCGCATTTCCATTACCGCCCGCATGACCCTAACGGCCACAATGGTGCTCCTGCTCGCCGGTGGCGTCTTCTTCGCGTGCATGGAGTGGACCGGGGTTTTGTCCTCGATGTCGCTGGGGGATAAGCTGCTCAACTCTTTCTTTGCCGGCGCTTCTCCGCGCACGGCAGGGTTTAATGCCATCGATTATGGCCAGGCACATCCCATTACGCTGATGGGCACCGATATTTTGATGTTCATCGGTGGTGGCTCGGCCGGTACCGCCGGCGGTATTAAAGTCACCACCGCTTGCGTGCTGTTGGCAGCCATGGCAGCAGAATTTACGGGCCGGGAAACCACCACAATTGGGCACCGTAGCCTTCCGCGGTCGGTGACCCGCCAGGCGCTGGCGCTGAGCTTTGCCGGGGTCATGGTAGTCACGCTGGGCGTGGCGGCGCTGCGCTTTTTCGATCCGGAGTTTAGCGGTGATCAAGTGTCCTTTGAAGTGCTCTCCGCATTCGCTACGGTGGGCTTGTCCACCGGAATTACCGCAAGCTTGTCTGCGCCCTCGCAGATTGTGCTATGCCTCATCATGTACTTGGGTCGCATTGGCCCAACCACCTTGGTAGCAGCGCTGGCGGCGAAATCCGTTAGCCGGCGCTATAGCTTCCCCGAAGAAAGGCCGTTCCTTGGCTAATATTCTCAAGGCGTTGGGACGCTCCCGCGCCGGCATCGATATTCCACCCGTCGTCGTTATTGGGTTAGGCCGATTTGGTTCTTCGCTTGCTCATGAGCTGATGGCCAATGGCGTTGAGGTCCTCGGCATCGATTCCAGCGAAAAGCGCGTGCGCGAAGAAGCTCCCTACCTCACCGAGACCATTGCGGCAGATACCACCGACCCAGAGGCCTTGCGCCAGCTGGGCGTGGAGGAGGTCGAGCGCGTCATCGTCGCCATCGGCTCCCATTTGGAAGATTCCATCCTCACCGCATCCAATCTGGTGGAGTTGGGGGTCAAAGACATCTGGGCCAAGGCTGATTCGGAGGCACACGCGCGTATTCTCAGCCAGATTGGTACCCACCATGTCATCCGGCCAGAGCGTGATACTGGCCGCCGCGTGGCTTACCTGTTGGGCGGGCGTTTCCGTGATTTTGCGGAGATTGCCACTGATTATGGCGTGACCCAGATGGCCGTTCCTAGTTCATTGGTGGGCCGGCCGCTCGACCTTTCTGCCATCTGGCGCACGCACCGCGTGCAATTGGTCTCTGTGCGCCGCGCGGAAGGGGAGTGGGCCCCGCTTGCCGACGCCACCGAGCTCACCCCCACCGATTTCATCGTCGCCGCCGGCAGCCCCCAGGCCCTAGAAAAATTTTCCCAGTGCTAGCGCGAGTGGATCTGGTTCTGGGCTTTGCCTAACCCGTCTGTCACGATGAGGCGGGCGGCCTCGGCCGCGGTGGCGATGGCGTCATCAAAGCCGGCGCCCGCATCCACGGGGCCCAATACGTAATCCGGAATGGACGATCCCTTGGGTGGTCGGGCAATACCAATGCGCACACGCAGATAGTCGCGGGTGCCCAAGCGCTCCGTGAGCGACTTGAGTCCGTTGTGCCCATTTTCATTTCCGCCCTGCTTGATCCGGATCCTATTGGCCGGAAGGTCCAGCTCATCGTGGAGAACAATGATGTGATCTGGGGCGATTCCTAGCTGCTGTGCCAGCGGCGCTACTGGATCGCCAGAAAGATTCATAAAGGTTCCTGAACGCACGGCAAGTACTTTCTGCCCCGCCCAGCTAAGTGGCGCGACCTGCACATCCATCCCACGTACCGGCTCAAGCACGTCTCCGTCTGCGGCTAATAGATCATCGATGGCCATATAGCCCACATTGTGGCGGGTAGCGGCATACTTTGCGCCGGGATTGCCCAAGCCCACAATAAGCCACTCCGCCTCTAGCTCGTCCGGATTGAGGCCTGGTGTGGGTTTATTCTTCGAGCCAAAGAACCGCGCGAAAAAATCTCCTAAAGCTGCCACTGCACTAGCTTCCTCTCTCGGTAGGGTGGGGTGGTATGAGTCAGGTTATAAGCTCTCTTTCCCGTAGCGTAATCCCCGCGCCCATGGCCGGCGGTCCCACCACCCCGGAACTAGTGCGCGCCGCCCATGCCGCCGGCTCTTTTGGCACCTTAGGTGTGGGCTCTGCGAGCATAGACACTGCCCGCACACAGATTGACCAGTGTGCCGGCATTCCGTTTGGAGTAAACCTCTTTTGCCCACAACAGCCGCTTTCTGGGGCGCAACGTACCGCCGCCCGCGAGCTGGCGCAGGCAGAAAACCAGCCATTGCCCGATCCCGATTACTCCTTTGGCTTTGCAGAGAAGCTGGCTCTAGCGCTGCGCGGTGGCGCCCGCGTGGTGTGGTCCATGTTTGGAACCTTCACACCCGAACAGATAGAGCGAATCCACGCCGCGGGCGCAGAGGCTTGGACCACCGTCACCACTTCTGCGGAGGCAACCGCGGCCGCACGTCGGGGCGTCGATGTGCTCTGCGTCCAAGGCCCGGCCGCCGGCGGCCATCGCGGAACCTGGGACTTAGCCGCGACTCCCGATTCCCGGGACTTGGAAGAGCTAGTGTCCGACGTGCATACCGCAGCCCCTGATCTTCCTCTCATCGCTGCTGGCGGCCTGCGCACCGCAGACGATATAGCCACCGCTATGTCCTGGGACGGCGTCGGCGCATGTTCCTGCGGTTCCGCATTTTTGCTCACCGAAGAGGCGGGAACGAGTGACTACAACCGGCAGCTACTGCGCCGTGGTGGGCAGACCGTGTCTACCCGTGCTTTCTCGGGCCGCTTTGCCCGTGGACTAGAAACTCAGTACACCCGCAGTCATCCCAACCTTCCACCGGTTTATCCGCTCTTGAATCCTGTGCTTAAGGAACGCCGTGCGCAGCACGATGATGCCGTAGCATATTGTCTCGTAGGAACCGAAGTGGAGAAAATAAACGGGGGTACTGTGGTCAACATCCTGAACGAACTATGCCAAAACCCACAGTAGTAGGCGCTAATATTTATGTTTGAAGATTTAATGCCACCCCCGTGACAGAAAAGGAATGAATTACGTGACTGCGAACGCACATGTTGGCCATGATGATTGGAACGAGCGCCTCGAGCTGGCGCAGCAGATGATTCCGCTCATTCACCAGCTGCACCGCAACAATAACGTTGTCACCACCATCTTCGGCCGCCCACTGGTGGGCCAGACCGATATCGACATCATCAAGTCTCACCGCTATGGCCGCCGCATCGCGCAGCGCCACCTGTCCACGGCGGAGACCCTGCCTATCCTGGTGGAATTGGCAGACATGAACCTGGGCGCCGCAAGCGTCGACCTCGGCCGCTTGGTCCTCGGGTGGGAGGAGTCCAACGAGGAAAACCTCCGCATGTACTTGGAAGGCGAGCTGTGCGAGATCGTCGGTGCTGGCGTTGACCTAGAGACCACCGACGTCGTCCTCTACGGCTTCGGCCGCATCGGCCGCCTGTTGGCCCGCCTGCTCGTCGCCCGCGAGGCAGCATATGGTGGCGTTCGCCTGCGCGGCATCGTCCTGCGCAAGAAGGGCGACGGTGACATCCTCAAGCGCGCTTCCTTGCTGCGCCGCGATTCCGTCCACGGTGCTTTCAACGGCACCATCTCCGTGGATGAGGAAAACGAGGTCATTTGGGCCAATGGCACCAAGATCCAGATGATTTACGCAAACGATCCGTCCGAGATTGACTACACTTCTTATGGCATCAACAACGCCATCTTGGTAGATAACACCGGCGCATGGCGCGACCGCGAGGGCCTGTCTCAGCACCTTAAGGCCAAGGGCATCTCCCGCGTGCTGCTGACCGCGCCGGGCAAGGGCGATATCAAGAACATCGTCTACGGCATCAATAACGACAACATCGCCGATGAGGATCAGATTCTCTCCGCTGCATCCTGCACCACCAACGGCATTACCCCGGTTCTCAAGGTCATCAATGACCGCTACGGTGTAACCCACGGCCACGTGGAGACCGCGCACTCATTCACCAATGACCAGAACCTCATCGATAACTACCACAAGGGCGATCGCCGCGGCCGCGCCGCAGGCCTGAACATGGTGCTTACCGCTACCGGCGCAGCCAAGGCTGTGGCTAAGGCCCTGCCGGAATTTGAGGGCAAGCTCACCGGCAATGCCATTCGCGTTCCTACCCCGGACGTGTCCATGGCCGTGCTCAACCTCGAGCTGTCGAAGGAAGTAGAGCGCGATGAGGTCAACGACTTCCTGCGCAGTGTTTCTTTGCACTCCGACCTGCGCCAGCAGATTTCCTACATTGCCTCCCCAGAGGTTGTTTCCTCTGACTTCATCGGCAATACCCACGCTGGCATCGTCGACGGCGTTGCTACCATCGCCTCTGGCAAGCACCTGGTGCTGTATGTGTGGTACGACAACGAGTTCGGTTACTCTAACCAGGTAGTACGCATCGTAGAAGAGCTGGCGCACACCCGCCCGGTAGTTCTGCCAAAGCGCGTATCTCCTGCTGAGCTTTAAACACACCTAGCCCAAGCCCGCGGCTTAACCGCGGGCTTTTGCCGTTTTCCCTGCCCCCAATCACCCCACCCCTAAAAGCAGCCATGCTATCGGCCTGGAAGCACGCCAATGGACTTGAAACGTGGCCGCTTTATGTGTTTCAACAATCGTCCACAGTCTGAGCTTCGCCCTCCCTGACCCCATCAGGTCGTGAGTATCCAAAGAGACTCCTGACGGTTAAGGCTCGAAGCTTAGGGTGCCGTTAAAAACTTCAATAAGAAGGCCCACCTTCAAGACAAAATGAAGGCGGGCTAAAGCTCTGTGGCTGAACTGGTGCTACTTCTTCTTATCCTTTTTCTTGCCCTTCTTGGACGTCTTCTTCGCTGTCTTCTGCTCGGACTTGCGCTCTAGCTTGGCAGCGACGTCCGGCACGTAGCGGAACTCTTCGCGGGCAGGGCGTTCATAGGTTTCGCCATCGGAATCCGGGCGCTGCGGAATCTCGGGCATCTCGCGCTCGATCTTCTCGTAGGGAATGGTGCTCAGCAGGTGCGAAATGACGTTAATGCGGGAGCGCTTCTTGTCTTCCGATTCCACGGTGTACCACGGCGCGGTTGGGGTATCGGTGTGGATGAACATCGCATCCTTGGCACGGGAGTAGTCCTCCCAGCGGGTAATGGACTGCAGATCCATAGGGGAGAGCTTCCAACGGCGCAGCGGATCGTTACGGCGGGATTCAAAGCGCTTGATCTGCTCCTCATCGGACACAGAGAACCAGTACTTGCGCAGCATGATGCCGTCTTCTACCAACATCTGCTCAAAGGTGGGTGCTTGGTGCAGGAAGCGGACGTATTCCTGATCGGTGCAAAAGCCCATGACGCGCTCGACACCGGCGCGGTTGTACCAGGAGCGGTCAAAGATGACGATTTCGCCCTTGGTAGGCAGCTTTTCCACGTAGCGCTGGAAGTACCACTGGCCCTGTTCGCGCGAGTTCGGTGCAGGCAGTGCCTCGACGCGGCAGGTGCGCGGGTTGAGGTACTGGGTGATGCGCTTAATCGCGGAGCCCTTGCCAGCGGCGTCGCGGCCCTCCATGATGATGACTACGCGGGCGCCGGTTTCAACGACCCACTGCTGCATGTCCACGAGCTCCGCTTGGAGGCGTTCGAGCTCCTTTTCGTAGGCCTTCTTGTTGAGTTTCTTAGGGGCTTTACTGCTTTTTGTGCTCATTAATCCAGCTTAACCGGCACAAGCGGCTGGGATGAAAACGCTACCGCCCACTTTGGAGTGAGAACCTGGGCACAGCTTAGGAACAAGTACAGCCGGGGCCGCAGCCGGGCTCTCCATAGCGGGTGGTATTAGAAATATGCCCCAAGCCTTCGATGGAGATGGTGACGTTCTGGCCGTCCTCGATAAATTGCTGCGGGATGCGGGCAAAACCCACGCCCTCCGGCGTGCCGGTAACGATGACGTCGCCTGGATTGAGTGGGTAGAGCTGCGAGCAGAACTCTATGAGCTCAGCTACGGAAAAGATGAGGTCATCGGTATTATCGCGCTGCCTTTCCTCACCGCCTACGGTAGTGGTGAGGACAGCTCCGGACCCCGGTGACCACTCATCCGCGGTGGTAAGCCAAGGGCCGAAGCCGGCTGTGCGATAAAAGGATTTGCCGGCATGGAACTGGCTAGTTTGGCGCTGGAAGTCACGCAGCGTGTAGTCATTCATGATGGCGTAGCCGGCCACATAATCCAGTGCTTCGTCGCGGGTGACACGGTGGGCGCGCTCGCCGATGATGACCGCCAATTCTCCCTCATAATCCAGCTTCCGTGTGCCATATTCGGGAATGAAGACATCATCATAGGGGCCGGTGAGGGCATCGGCGAACTTGATGAACAAG
Source organism: Corynebacterium sp. Marseille-P4611 (assembly GCF_916618765.1). Taxonomy (NCBI): domain Bacteria; kingdom Bacillati; phylum Actinomycetota; class Actinomycetes; order Mycobacteriales; family Corynebacteriaceae; genus Corynebacterium; species Corynebacterium sp. Marseille-P4611. The sequence goes on along the minus strand of NZ_CAKAKD010000001.1, from coordinate 2,466,441 downwards.
GTGGGATGTTCGGGGAATTCGCGTCCCATCTCGCGGATATGCTTGGCGTAATTAAGCCCTACGCAGATGACTTTGCCGGGAGTTGGTATGACAGCCTCCAGGTCGGCGTGGTCGAAGACCACGGGCTCGCCGGAAAGCTGGGCGGCCTTGCGCCAATCTTCGCTGCGCAGCAGCTGGCCGACATCTTCATAATCCAATTCAACACCCACGTTATCGCCGTCGATGCGGATAGCGGAAGTTCCAAAGCCAGTGCGTAGGGTAGCCAATTTCATGGCGACTATCCTACGCGCAAGATTTCCTCGACTGCGTCGGCGCAAAGGATGGGGATTTCTGCCTTTTCCTGCTTTGCCCAAGGCTTGAGCACAAACGACGCAGGGTCCATGCGCCCCGGTGGGCGCCCGATTCCTATTGAAAGGCGTTGGTAGTCTTTGGTGCCCAGGGACTTTGTGGTTGAACGCAACCCATTGTGGCCATGGTCGCCGCCGCCTTTGCGGAGCTTAATGGTGCCGAAATCGAGTTCTAGCTCATCGTGGATAACGATGATGTCAGCGGCGGAGAGATGAAAGTATTGGGCCAAAGCCTTGATCGGCCCGCCGGAGAGGTTCATATAGGACCGTGGCTTTGCGCAGATTATTTTTCGGCTGCCAGCTATGCCCTCAGCGACTTCGGTGTTGGTCTTTTTGTGTACTGAAAAGCTGCTCATGAGCTCTCCTGCGAGTTCATCTGCCACATCGAAGCCGATATTGTGTCGGGTGCCTGCGTACTTGGGGCCGGGGTTGCCAAGGCCTACTACGAGAAGTGGAGTCACGCGCTTAATTGTCTCATAGGCAGAGAGAAAAACGGCAAGGCCGCCGCGAGAAGCGAATCTCACGGCGGCCTATGCGTGTGAAGGGGAGGGGATTACTCCTTGGAGTCGGAGGACTCTTCGCCCTCGTCGACGGACTCGGCGCCAGCGTCAGCGCCGCCTTCCTCAGCAGCCTCAGCTGCCTCCTCGAGTTCCTCATCAACCTCAGGCAGGGAGATGGAGACGATAACGGTGTCTTCCTCTGCCACCAGGGTGGTGCCTTCCGGCATGGTGACATCGGCGGCGGTGATAACTGCGCCGTCCTCGAGGCCCTCGATGGAAACCTCGAGCTCTTCCGGAATGTTCAGTACGTCTGCCTCAACCAGCAGTACGTCAGCATCCTGGATGTGCATGGTGCCTGGGGCCGACTCGCCGGTCAGGGTAACCGGAACCTCAACCTCAACCTTCTCGCCGCGCTTAATAGCCAGCAGGTCAACGTGGTCGATGTCGAAGGTCAGGACGTTCTGGTCAACGTGCTTAACCATGGTCAGGTACTGCTCGCCGTCAATCTCCAGCTCCAGAACGGCGTTGACGCCGTTGTTGCGGACGAGGGACTGGATGTCCAGCAGCGGAACTGCGAAGTGGACCGGCTCCTGGTGGGAACCGTAGATGACGCCTGGAACCTTCCACTCGCGACGCAGGCGGCGTGCGACACCCTTGCCAAATTCGGTACGTGCTTCAGCCTTAATTACTGGGCGCTGTGCCATGCTTCGTTCTCCTTAGTTAAAGTAGTGCGGCGCGGCCAACGCGATAAAAACGACGAAAGCCTGCCGATGGACGTCTTGGACGAGTCATCGCAGGCGTATATAAAAGCAACATGCTCTAACTTCAATCGCGTCGATAACGGCTTCCTCATCCTGAGGTCGCCCTCGCCGAGACTGAGTTAGATTAGCACGTGTGCCGGTAACAAATCAAAAGCCGCCGAAGTAAATTCTCGGCGGCTAGTGATAGTAGAACATGTTTAGGCGCGGTCGAAAAGGGTGGTCACGGAACCATTCTCAAAGATCTCGTGGATGGTCTGTGCCAAAAGCGGTGCGATGGACAGCACCGTGAGGTTGGACCAGCCTTCGGTGGACTGCGGCAGGGTATCGGTGGTGATAACCTCTTCCGCGCCGCACTCGGAGAGGCGCTCGCGGGCAGGGTCAGAGAAGACGCCGTGGGTGCAGGCGATGATGACCTTCTTGGCGCCCGCATCCTTGAGTACGCGTACGGCGCCGGCGATGGTGCCACCGGTGTCAATCATGTCGTCGAGAAGCACGCAGTCCTTGCCCTCAACATCGCCCACCACGCGGTTGGACACCGTCTTATTGGCCTCGGTATTGGAGCGGGTCTTGTGCACGAAGGCCAGCGGGGCATCACCCAAGTCGTGGGCCCACTTTTCCGCGACCTTCACGCGGCCAGCATCCGGGGAGACCACGGTGATGTTATCGGTGGCGTACTTGGACTTGATGTAATCGGTCAAGATGGGCTGAGCGTGCATGTGATCGACCGGACCATCGAAGAAGCCCTGGATCTGATCGGTGTGCAGGTCCACGGACACGATGCGGTCCGCACCAGCAGCCTGCAGAAGGTCTGCCACCAGGCGGGCGGAAATTGGCTCGCGGCCCAGGTGCTTCTTATCCTGGCGTGCATATGGATAGAAGGGCAGGATGGCGGTGATGCGCTTAGCGGAGCCGCGCTTGAGAGCATCGATCATGATGAGCTGCTCCATTAGCCACTTGTTGAGCGGCTGGGTGTGAGACTGCATTACGAAGCAGTCGGCGCCGCGCACGGACTCTTCAAAGCGAATGAAGATTTCGCCGTTAGCGAAGTCGCGGGCGGTGGTAGGAACCAGATCGGTCTTGAGCTCCTTAGCCACAGCCTCCGCCAACTCTGGGTGTGCACGCCCAGAGAAGAGCTTCATGTTCTTGCTGCTACCAGTTACCTTGCCAGTCATGGGAGAATATGCCCCTTACTTTTCGTTGTCCTGCGCACGGGCTGCGGCATCAGCCGCGGGAGTACCCGGACGCTTCTTTTGAACCCAGCCCTCGATGTTGCGCTGTTTGCCACCGGAGACTGCGAGTGCTCCCGCAGGAACATCGTCTTTAATAACTGTACCCGCACCGGAGTATGCGCCATCACCGACATTGACCGGAGCGATAAACATTGTGTCAGAACCGGTGCGCACGTGACTGCCGATGGTGGTGTGGTGCTTGTTCACGCCGTCGTAGTTCACAAAGACGGAGGAGGCGCCGATATTGGACTGCTCGCCCACGGTGGCATCGCCGATATAGGTCAGGTGCGGAACCTTGGAGCCGCGGCCAATCTGGGCGTTCTTTGCCTCTACGAAGCCGCCGAGCTTTCCGTCCTCGCCCACCACGGTCTTCGGGCGGATATAGGTAAACGGGCCGACCTTAGCGTTGGTACCAATGACGGAATCGCTGCCATGGGTGCGCACGACAGAAGCGCCCTCGCCCACCTGCATATTGGTCAAGGTGGTGTCGGGGCCGATCTCGGCGTTATCTGCGATGCTGGTAGCGCCCCACAGCTGCGTGCCTGGGTGAATAATGACATCGGAGCCCACGGTGACGTTGACACCAATCCAGGTGGTCTCCGGATCCACGATGGTGGCCCCTCCGCGCATCGCTTTTTCTACCATGCGGCGGTTGAGCTCACGGCCGGCAGCGGCAAGCTGCACGCGGTCATTGACGCCCGCGAGTTCGGCCGGATCTGCTGCTACGTGCGCGCCGACGCCGTGCCCCGCGGTACGGGCAATTTCAAGCACATCGGTGATATACAGCTCGCCTTGGGCGTTATTGGAGTCGAGCTTCTGGAGGGCATCGGCAAGCACGCGCCCATCAAAGGCGAAAACGCCGGAATTGACCTCATTGACCTGGCGCTGTTCTTCGGTGGCATCCTTTTGCTCCACGATGGCAGACACGCTGCCATCCTCAGCGCGAATGATGCGGCCGTAACCGGTCGGGTCATCGAGGCGCATCGAGAGCACAGTGACCGCGTTGCCCTGCTCGGTGTGGGTGGCGCGCAGGCCCTCGATGGTCTCTGGGGTAAGCAGCGGGACGTCGCCGTTGGTGACAATGATGGTTCCCTCGAAGTCCGGAATCGGCTCCAAGCCGCAGGCCACGGCATGACCGGTGCCCAGCTGCTCCTCCTGCACCGCCTGCAGTACCTCGCAGTCCAGCTCCTGGGCGATGGCATCCACGGCGGGGGCGACCTGATCGCGCTGGTGGCCCACCACCGTGACGATGCGCTCCGGGTTGATCCCGGCCGCAGCATGCAGAGCGTGGCCGAGCAAGGTGCGACCGCCAATCTCATGCAAGGTCTTCTGCTTGGTGGACTTCATGCGGGTGCCGGCGCCAGCCGCAAGGACGACGACAGCACACGAGGTTGTTGCTACCACGGGTTATTGAACTCCTGGGGGTCGAGTCTGATTCTTATCCGGACTACATCCTATAGCCCAAGTGCGATTTATGTGTGAGAAACCTCTTTCAGGCCGCGGGCGCGCCACACCCCGAGGAAACCAATGAGGGCAAGGAAGAGCAGCGCTGCCTCAGGTCCGGCCAGTGCCACCACGGAGGAAATGCCGCCGACGATGAGAAGGATGATGCCCATCATCGTATTGGCCGCGCCCACATACTGGGTGCGCTTATCGCCGCCGGCCATATCCACCACGTAGGTCTTTCGCGCCACGCGAATGGCCGTGTGCGCTAGGTTCACGGCGAAGAAGCCAATCGGCATGACCCAGGCATTGACCGCATCCGGTGCCCAGTGCGAGCTGGCGACCAAAAGCACCAGCACGACGGAAGCCACGGCCGCGCCCACGGCCATGGTGTTCTTAGAAGACTTATCCGAATACACCCCGGAGATACGCCCGCCCACCAGGGAGGCTAGGCCGGAAGCAAGCACGAATCCGTAGAGCCCGGAAAGGTTGCTGCTGAGCAGTACAATAAAAGAGGTAGATAGCGCCGAAACGAGCAAGAGCGCGCGGACGATGACAAAGTTGCGAAATTGGCCGTCGCTAGTAAAAAGCTGCCAGGTATCGCGCCACCACTGCTTATCGATGCCCCCTTCGGTTTCCTCTGGCACCGGCTCATCCACGCCCGAAAAGACCCACGCGGCAATGGCCCACGTGGCCGCACCAATGGCGAGGACCGTGCCCATCATGGGAATGCTGAGCTCGCCCAAAAAGTAGAGGATAATGCCGGTCAGCAAAGTAGCACCGCCACCGAGGGCTGCCGCGCTACCGGTCACCTGGCCGCGCGCGCCCTTGGAAATGGTGCGCGCCTGCACGTCCTTGCCCGCAATCGAGCACAGCGCGCGGAAAAGCGAGAGCGCGGCCAGCGCCAGCAGCACAATGATGCCTAGAATTGCCCCGCGGGTAAAAAATGCCGCGAGCGCGATGACCGCGGCGGATACCGCTTGTCCCAGCGAACCGATAATCCATAGGCGCTTGCGCGCCCTATGCGTAGTCACCCACGGGGTCAGCGCCGCCTGCGGCAGCATCGAACCGGACTCGCGGATAGGGGTGAGCAGGCCGGTAAAGAAGGCAGGCACTCCGGCCGCACTAAAGAGCGCGGGCAGCACCGTCTTCGCCGCAACAATCTGATCGCCCAAATTTTGCAGACCATTGGACCAGATGAAATACCGGGCATTGGATTTAGACATGAGAAATGCGATCTTTCAGAGGGACGAGTTGGTTAAATTAAAGCCATGCTGACACGCCGGAGAGTAAAACACGGCCGCAGTCACGCCGAAATTCTACCCGCGCGGCAGGAGGCCTAAGAATCATGCACGATGTCGATCCTCTCATCAATTCGCTTTACCAAGCCTTCGATCTTCTCGGCGTAGTTTTGAACGGCATCATTGGCGGCACCCTTGCCCGCCGCCGCGAATTCGACATTGTGGGCTTCGTGTTCCTCGCCCTCTTTTCAGGGCTGGCCGGCGGCATGATCCGTGACATGCTCATCGGGGATGGAGCAGCCGCAGCGATTTCAGACCCCTGGTACCTCGGCCTTGCTTGCTGTGGTGCACTCATTGCATTTCTCATCGATCTCAAGGGCAAGGCGTGGGAGCTATTCCGCGAACACGGCGATGCGATCATCCTCGGCGTGTGGTCCACCACCGGCTGTGTCAAGGCGCTCACCCACGGCATGCCACTTATTCCCTGTGTCTTCCTTGGCGTGCTCACCGCAGTGGGCGGCGGAATGGTCCGCGATATTGCCTCCGGGGAAATCCCGTCCATCTTTGGCGGCAGCCCCCTGTATGCCGTGCCCTCTATCCTCACCGGCATCGTCATGGTTACCTTTGCCGATTACGGACAGTTTGCACTTGGCATGGTGGTCGCGCCGATCGTCGGCAGTGGCATGGCCATCGTGTCTTATTGGCGCGGCTGGGTCCTGCCCCGCGCCGGTGTAGCCCCCGTTAACTACACCGCCGCCCAAGTGGCGGCGATTGCGAAGAAAGCCGAGCTCAAAGGTTTTCGCCGCGGTAGGAAGAAAAACTAAAAAGCTTCCCCACCAGGACTCGAACCTACCATAATTCGGGCCTTTTACCAGGTTAAACAGCCTTTTTCGGCCCCTTTTGACGGAGTTTTGACGGAGTTTCAGAAAATTCCACCACCTCCGCAAGCATGCCGTCCATCGTCTCCGCCACCTCATCCAACATGTCCGGAAACAAGTCCGCATACGTGTTCAGCGTCTCCGCCGCGTCCGCATGCCCCAACTGAGTCTGCACCACTTTCACGTTCGCCCCCGCATTCACCAACAGGCCGGCCGCGACGTGCCTTAGACCGTGCGGCGTGATGCGCTCAAACGCCCGCGGCACCGGCTCACCCGCCTCCTTCGCTTCGTCGATAGCGGACTTCGACTTCGCCTGCATGCGCTTAACCGCGCCATCGAACCACGTCTTATGCCCCGGCGAATGCATGGGTGTGCCGGTGCGGGATTGCCAGATGAGCTCATCGCGGCCGCGGTGCGCGGCGACCGCAAGCACCTGGTCCATAACCGCGGCCGGCACCGCCACCGAGCGCCGCTTATGATTCTTCAACGTGGTATTGAAATGCCACCGCTTCTCGTTATCTAGGTACACCGCATTCCGGCGCACATGGATACGACTATTCAGCGGGTCCAAGTCCCTTGGCCGTAGTGCCGCGAGCTCACCCCAGCGCAGCCCAGACGTGCCAAGCAGCATCACAATCTCCCCGTGACGCGTGCACTCATCCGCGAGGTCTTTCAGCTGCTGCATCGTCAGATACACGTGCACGGTCTTCACCTTGCGTGGCAGGCGTACGCCGCGGGCGACGTTCTTCTTTACCCGCTGGTCTTTCACCGCCACGTCTAGAATCTGGCACAGTACACTGTGGCAGTTGCGCACCCAGGACGGGGAGTAGCCCATGCCGGAGACCCAGCGTTGTACCTCACGGTGGGTGATTTCCTTGACTTTGCGTTCGCCCCAGTAGGGCTTGATGGTGCCGCGCCAAATGGTCGTATTCATGTCCGCACTGGACGGCTTAAGCAGCTCATTGAGTACCAGCCAATCCTCGGCAACCTCGCTGATTCTCGCTGCCCCTCTGGTGGGGTCGACCCAATCACCATCAGCGATAGATACCGCATTACGGCTCGCCCATTCCTCCGCTTCGGGCTTACGCTTGAAACCACGCTTCGAAGTGTTCTTACCGTCGGGCTTGACGTAGTCGACGCGGTACCTGCGGCCGTGTTTCGTGTTGTACGCCTTAATAGATGCCATATGATAGACCTGTCCTGTCTTTAGTTGGATGGGGCGACTTTCCGTCCTTGGTGCTGTCTACTTCCACATGTCGAGCGCCAGGGGCGGTCTTGTTTTATACTGCTGGTGGCCCACATCCCCCCCGTGGGCCCATAGGGTGGCCTCGTGTCTGAGCTCAGCTCCACGGGGCCACCCCCAGTTTTACGACACAACTCCCTCGTTCCGAGCATTCTCAAGGGTGAAACTGTCGTAGTTATCCCAGAATCCCGATTCTTTCTTCTTGTGCTCCCATAGCCAACCGGAACACATATTTTGCGAGGTAGGGGTGTCTTCACGGTCGATAACATCACCGACAGTTTTAGAATTGCCGGCCTTAATAAGCTTTTTAGACCAACGCATCGCTTCAGCACGTTCGGAAACGGAAATTTCGTCACGCATAACTTCCATTGACAACTTCGTTCCTTCTGGCTGTGCAGTCAGGTCAGAGTAGTACTTGCATTTATAGGCCTCCCAGGCTTGCTGCTTTTCCTCCTCACTGCTGAAGTCATCATCGATGAAAAGGCCAGCAATGGTAAGAACCAGGAAAATAGCGATTAGCCACACCCACCAACGCTTATAGAACGGCTTCTTCGCTTTTGGCGGGTTGGTTTGCTGTTGGGAATACGGGGATTGATTGGTCATGCTGCTTGTCTTTCGTAGAGAGATTGCCAAGTTTTGAGGACTTTGACCGTTACGCCTAGCTCGTGGGCCAGGACGGAGGGGTGCGGTCCGTAGATTGCTTCTGTTGTGGCGTAGTCGTGGGGATTGATGAGTAGGCGGGCGGCGAACCTATCGGCGCGCAGTTCATGTGCTCCGAAATGGCCGGGCGGGTCGCCGTAGTGGGCGTGGCCAAGCTCGTGGGCTAGGGAACAAAGGGTGGTGACATCATCCATGCCTACGCGCAGGGTGATGGTGGACCGGTGTGGGAGCCATGCTGCTTTTGGCCCGCCACGATGCCACCTCACCCGATACCCGCGCCGCTGCGCCACATCAATGAGGGCATCGGTGTTAATCAATCAAATCCTCACCTCGCTTTTCACGCTCGGCCTGCTCGTCTGGGCTACTATCCGCCGCGTGCGGTACGGAATCGTCCCATTCCTGAACCAGGCCATCATCGTCGTCATGCAGTGAACCATGTGCGTCGGACACGGGGGTGAGCTGCGGGGGAGTGCTGCGTTCTACTACCTCGCCAAATGTACCTACCCAGTGGGCTGGTTCGTCGTCGATGCGGTGCGCTAGTTCTGCAATTAATTGCTGGTCGCTGAGTGAATGGAGCAGTTCTTCTACGGAGAGCATGCCTGATTCTTCAGGGAAGATGTAGCCGGTCTCTAATAAAGCTCGGACGGGTGGGCGACCGTAAGCGCGGGCCAAAGCTATGACGGTCTCTGCGCTGAGAGTTCCGCGGGCTAGTTGGCGATTCATCGTGGCGGGGGAAATGTCTGCTTTGTCGGCTGCTGCGCGCCCAGATGAATTTTGGGTGAGTTTTTCAAACCATTCGTTGTGCTCAGTCATGTGACTCATTATGCGCCACTTGGCTGTGTGGCGCAAATCGATTCACTACCGATGAACTGGGAAAACTAACACGTTTGTAATTACGGATTGACAACTCGACGCAAAGTGATCCACAATGAGTCACGTAGCGCATAATGCGCCACTCGGACAGAAAGGAGCCACCAATGGATGGCCACTACATTCTTCGCCCCGAGGTAATTGATGAAGCGCGCAAGCGATTCGGAGTCACCTCCGACGAAAAGCTTGCCGCACAACTGAACCTCTCCTCCGGAACCGTGCAGCGCGCCCGGCGAGGAAAGGAATTGCAGTTCACCACCGCAATCAAGCTCCTAAAAGCCGCAGGGTCGGAGCTTTCAGGCGTCATGTACGTACCACGAGGCGAAGTAGTCGCGTAGGGAAACCCACAGCGACAAAGACAAAACACACCTACCGCATCTACTAACGAAAGACCCACCATGAACACCACCAACACCGCATACATCGACGCCTACACACTCGGCTACCTCAAAGCCGCCCTCAAAGAACACCTCAAACCAAGCATCGTCGAAGAGCTTTTTACCGAAGCAGAGCAGGCCGCTCTCGACGCTGCCATCGCAAGGGCGGGACATTAATCACCCAAACACAGAAACGTAGCCCGACAAGCAGGCAGGGGAGTGCAAGCCTCCCCACGGGCACCAGGCCGCCAGCCCCTCCCTAGGGGATAGACGAGGGACTGGCCGGCCACGCAGTACAGAGAACTAAATAGTGAAGAGCGCCGGAAGATACCGGCCCCGCGAGCGATGGTTCTTAGATTCGCCACGACCGGGGCAAGCAGAAAATTGCAGGAACCCCGCCCTGAGAGGCGGGAGGGAACGAACGGCGCGGACATAAATAACAGGCCTGAATGGACAAATCACAATCCTTTAACACCTACTACAGGGGCTTAAGGAATGTGCTTACAAAAGACTAACTGGGGTTCGATTCCCCGGCAGGCCACCGGGTGGGTGTGACGTGTAACTGCCGTCGTAAGTGAAGGAGCGGGCGGCCCGCCACTGACCCGCACCTGCACCCACCCCTCATACTCTGCACACGATAGGAGAAATCATGGCAAACAAATACGTTCCCGAAGACCTCAGCCTCATGGAAGCAGCCTGCGTCAACTGGGTACTCTCAGCCATCAAGGCCGATATTCTCTCCGGCACGCCGAGCGGCAAAGCTATAGACAAAGCACTTCAGGAAATAGAAAGAAATACTTACCCTTCAGAGTCCGACCCCGATGTTTCATCGTGACCATCTTTGACTTCTGTGGACTCTTCATTGCTCGAAGAAATAGCCGGCAATTCTTCTTTCACCAATTCGTAAAGATCTTCTCCTGCCTGTTCAACTGCAGATGAAGCCAAGATACTGCCAGCAAGAACTACTGAACCAGTGGATTTCTTGAAGAAACCCCAAGCGCCTTCCCGCGCTTTTTGATAGAACTTTTTGTCTTCTTGGGTATCCGCCGCTTCTTCGAGTGCTTCCAAAATGTATTTCAATTCATGGAGGGCATCGATGATTTTGAACTCACCGTAAAGGTCGAGATCTTCCAGGCAGCCCCGAAGATGCTGAATTATTCGAATCGAGTGCTCACGCAAAAATCGATGTGATTCGTCAAGGGTCGAGACCCGGTGTAGAAGAACTTCCAGGAAGTTGGAGAACTTTTCTGGAGATCCTTCTTCAAACTTCGGAACCACAAAGTCTAGAAGAGCTGCCACACTCTCTAATTGGTCTAATGGGGCTTTCAGAATTCCCGGTTGATGTCTATCGTCCCACCCGTGTGGATAGGTAAAAATTGCTTCAGTCCACTGGGGTATGAACTGGTCGTAAACCGTGACAGGGACGCCCTCACGTTTGGCAACTTCAATTGCCTCTACGACTTGATTTAGTCGGGTTACCGCAAGCCTATGGTCTGCCCAGATTTGAGCAGTCCGTCTTTGAAATTGTGAGCCATTTTCGTTGGTCTGGCGGCCAAGCTGCCGAGCTTCCTTTGCTGTCTTGGTGTTGCCATCCGCCCATCCCAAAAGTTGCCTGTGAAGTAATTCTGCTGGGTTTGCCATGAGTTCTATTTAACCAGCACACGCAAATGTTTCTCGGTGGGGTGCGCACACCACAAACCACGCACAACCCCTGTAATTAGCTATTCACCCCGCGGGCCGTCCAAAGCAACGCGAGGTGAACCACCGTGAACCCATAAAGAGGAGTCCACCATGAACTTTATCAAAAACCTTTTCCGCCGCGGCAGGCACCGCAAGCCTCGCACCCGCACCTTCTGGGTGGTGTGGCGATGAACCACAAGCAACTCATGGAAATGGTCGAAGCCGTCCTCGGCAAACGAGTAGCCAACCTCACCGTTCAGCAATTCGCCGACATTACCGGCCTATCGCACCGAACCATCCGCCAGGACTGCGCCGCCGGCCGACTACCCGCATACCAAAGCGCAGTGGGCACCCCATACCTCATCCACTACACGCACCTGACCCGCTACATGGAGGTCAACACCGCAGCCTAAACCCCGCCCTGAAACCCACAACAAACAGGAGAAACCGCATGCACCAAATCACCCACGCCGAAGCCGTCAACCACCTCAAAGATATCGAGACCCGGCTCAAGCTCATCTACCGCTACACCCACCTCCCGGAGAGTATTCGACGCCAAATCAAAGACGCCGCCGCACACACCCACCTCGTCACCGGACAAATCGCCGCCTATGAAAGGAAAACCCGCCATGCCAACCACCAATCCAAATAACCGCCCAGAACGCAAAGCACCCACCTACAAAGAACTCGCCTACTGGCAGGACACCGCCGCGAAACGAGTTCGCCTGTGCTGGGCTACCGGCATTTTCGGCGGCATGCTCGGATTCCTCCTCCACGCAATCATCTCCATGCCACCCGTCTGGCTCTAACCACCAACACCACTAGGAGAACCTCAATGCCCCTATTCGCCCCAGAATCTACCTACCCCAGTCGGGAAGCCAAGAAAGTCGCGCTCTCTCGTCTCGAAGGTGAAGTTCTCGACTGGATGCGCGACCACGGAGAAACCTTCCCAACGCTGCGCGACCTCTGCCATGAAATCAGCACCCACATTGACAAGGAAAGAGAAAACCTGTGACCCCACCAAAGCCTAGCGACCTACACGCCAGTAACGAGCTCGACCGCCGCATCCAAGAAACACACCACACCATGATGATGTTCCTCGACCGCGGCTACAGCGAAGACACCGCCCTCGAGCTCACCGACATCACGCTTACCCGCCATGACCGCCACACGCTACTGGACTCCATAGACCTATGACCGTATGGATAATCACCCTCACCGCCCTAACACTCCTCAACGCCCTCGGCACAGCCGCACTCTCAACCATCACTTATAACCGCATGCGCGAAACCAACTTCCGCATCGCAGCCGTATCTGACGCCACGATTAGTCTTCACCGGCGCATTAACCAGCACCTCGGAGAGCTGCCGACCCGCGCCCCGACAGAAGAAGAATCCGGCCGCATCGAAGCACTCATCAAGAAGCACTACAGAAAGCCACCCCAATGACAACCATTCAGGCACGCGCCACCCTGCGCCGCTGGGCCGCAGGAAAACACATCACCAAAGCCCAACTCCAAGACCTCAAAGACCAAGGCTTCATCATCACCACGCTGGAGGACGGACAAAACCGCCTCACCGTCCACGGCACCCGACTCATCACCGGAAAGGACCCCAAATAATGACCTGGATTAGTAAAAACCTCACCCTCGACCTCCTCGCCATCGGCATCCACGCCATGCAAAAAACCTTCGACCGCATCAAAGAAGAACCAGACGCACAGTCCCCATGGCCTGAGCAGGAAACGCCGGCTGCGGCACCGCACCCAGAAGAAGAAGCACCCGCGCCGAAGGAAGAACCAGCCGCAGCCGCCCCGGAACCGAAGCCCGAACCACAGGAAGAAGAAACTCCAGACCTTCTCCCCGAGGCGCAGAACACCCTCCGCGCCATCAGCATGGACGAAGGCCCCGGCTGGATTACCGGAACCCTATTCCCACACTTCAACGTCCAATCACTTACCGACGTACCAGCCGACAAACTCCCAGAACTCATCACCATGGCCCAAAAACACCACAAGGGAGACTAAACAATGACAGAAGTCTACGTCCCCCTACTCGACGCCACCAGCATCGACTTCACCAACGACACTGAACGCGCCGGAGTAGAAAAAACCATCACCCAAGCCGGCATCACCCACATCGAAGATGACCGCGGAGACATCAGGAAAATCTTCGGCCGGCTCAACAAGAAAACCGTCCCACTTAATAACGGTGGTGATGGTCCGCAGCGGCTTACTTTCGACAAGGTAAAGACGTTCGGCACGATAGAGGAAAAGAAAGCCGAGCCGTCGGCCGAAGTGCAGCACACTGGCCGCGCACACGCCATACTGTCTGCCTCCAGTTCTCACAGGTGGCTTAATTGCACTCCGGCGCCGCGCCTTGAAGCTCAGTACCCGGACAGTGAGTCCGACGCCGCGGCAGAAGGCACTGCAGCCCATGAGCTCGCGGAGCACAAGCTACGCCTCCTCAACGGTGACGAGTCCACCCTCGTCGGCGACTCCGACTGGATTAATGAGGAGATGGACTCCTACACCGACGACTATGTCGATAACGTCATGGCAGAGCTCGCGCGCGCCCAGGAGTCCAGCCCCGCTGCATTCCTCGCCATTGAACAACGCCTCGACTTCTCCCATATTGTGCCGGACGGTTTCGGTACCGGTGACGCCCTCATCGTCGGAGATGGAACCATGACCGTCATCGACCTGAAATACGGAAAAGGCGTGGAAGTCTCCGCGGTAGGTAATCCGCAGATGCGCCTGTATGCGCTCGGAGCCCTAGCCCAGTTCGGCATGATTTACAACATCGACCGGGTACGCATGGTGATTTTCCAGCCACGCCTCAACAACGTGAGCGTCGATGAAATAAGCGTCAACGAGCTCACCACATGGGCTAGGGAAGTGGTCGCCCCGCGCGCGCAGCTCGCAATCCAAGGCGAAGGTGAGCTCAACGCTGGTGAGTGGTGCCGCTTCTGCCGGCACGCGCCACAGTGCCCAGCACTCGCCGCCCAATACCTCGAACCGTTGCCGAAAGAATCGGATGCGGTGACGCCGGCGGCGCCCGCCCCGGAAACACTCACCGATGACCAGATAGCCAACATCGTGGCCTGGTCTGGGGCGATTAAAAAGTGGCTGTCGAAGGTGGAGAAATTCGCCCTAGATGAAGCTAATAACGGGCATTCCTACCCCGGGTTGAAGCTCGTGGAAGGCCGCTCGGTGCGCAAATACACCGACGAGGACGCGGTTGCCGCCGCGGTCGAAAAGACCGGCCACGACCCCTACGAGAAGAAGCTGTTGGGCATTACCGCGATGACGAAAATGCTCGGCAAAAAGCAATTCCAGGACACGCTCGGCGACCTCGTACATAAACCTGCAGGCAAGCCGACGTTGGTGCCCGAGTCGGATAAGCGGCCCGCGCTACAAGCTGCAACACCAGAAACCGTATTCCAACCGATAGGAGGAAAGAACCAGTGACTGACCAGGAAACCAAGTACGCGAAGATTCAGTCCGTCTTCAACCCGGCAGGGGAGAAGTTCGAAGACGGCCCGGAGCCGGATTACCCGGACGCCGCCTAACCCACCATGCTGCCGCTGGTCGACGAGATTAACCGGCATAAAGACACCAACCACCATCACCAACTAGTTCCAAGGAGGAACCACACCATGGCCATTACCAACCGCGACGTCACCTTCCCCGCACGACTTAGCTTCAACGACCTATTCACCCCACGCGCCGCACAAGAAGGAGGCACCCCCAAGTACCAAGCCGTCCTCCTCATCCCGAAGAACGACGAAAAGACCATCGCAGCAGTCAACACCGCGATTGATGCAGCCGTCCAGGACGCCGTTGCGCGCGGCACCATCAAGCAGGCTATTGACCCGACCATGACTCAGTACCCTCCGCTACGCGACGGAGACCGACCTAAGAACGACGGCACCTCCCGCGGCGACGCCTACACCGACCACTGGTTCATCTCCGCAAAGGCCCCCGAGTCCCGCAAGCCGTTCGTAGTTGATGGCAACGTTCGCCCAATTCTTGACCAGTCGGAGGTCTACTCCGGCATGTACGTCAACGCGGCCGTGCAGTTTTACGTGTACTCGAACTCCGGCAACGTCGGAGTCGCCGCTTCTTTGAACGGAATCCAGAAAGTTAAGGATGGTGAGCGCTTGGGTGCTGAGCCCACTACCGCGGAGGACGTGTTCTCCGCGCTCGGTGGCCAGGCTGCGCCGTCCGCAGGCCTCGGATTCTAAGTAAGTCCCGAGAAAAGATCGCCGTATGGAGCAGCAGGAGGATGTGTTACAGAAATCGGGTTCAATCCGGTACAAGCTTTGATTAGCTTGTCATCGTAAGTGAAAACGGATTGGCAACTGGCAGCAATCCCGGAGGCAACAATCATTGCATCTGCCGGGCGAATAAGCCGCTCAAGACACAATTCTCCTGCTGTCTCCATCACGAAACTATCTGCTTCAACAAGAGTGAAATCTCGTCTGAATAGAAAATCTTTTGCCTTATTTACAGCTGCATTGCTAATCGGTGGGGTAGATGCCCCTGCCCTCATAGCTGGAGTACCCAGCAACTCAACGCCAACCATTGTCGGTATAAATACCTCGTAGGCATCGCTCTCAATCACAAACTCAACTGAGTCTGCGTAACTCTTTGCCTTCGGAATATGCGGATGATCGAGAAACAAATAGATCAGTGCACACGTATCTAGCACTACACGTTGCAAAACTAATCAACACTCCTCAATCGGTCAATAAAATGCACTGGGTCCTCAATCGACTGTCGATATTCAGACCAAATGCCACGTCCATTAGAAAGACTTCGATCTGGTAGAACATCAACTCCATAAAGATGAACTAGTTCAATCTGATTCGTATCGAAATTTCGATGGACTTTCCCACGAACACGCACCCGCTTGTGCATTTTAGACAGAACATCTTCACGTTGGATTTCCGAAAAAAGAACCTTTACAGAAGCATCAGTCGATTCATCTCTGATCCAAGCTTTGAGCTCATGCGAATCAGAGCCGTTGTAACGGTTTAGTTCGCCGGTAACAGATCCAATTGAAACGAGTGACGCTGAAAGTGCTTTTTCAATTGCTTCTTTCAAATCTGCGTCAATCGGAATCCAATCACTTTGTTTTATCGACAGAGTCGCACCGTTGGTTTTTTGGCCTTCTTTGGCAATCTCGCGAAGATACCTAAGTTGCTGTCGATTCCAGCCGCGAGGTATCTGGCACGTGCGACTGATGGATTTAATTCCGGAGTAAAGCCTGTGAAGCGATTCATCATCAATCAAAACTTCAGTGACAACGCTAGATTGACGGACGCCTGACATTTTTACTCGACCCGAATTTGATGGAAACGCTTGAATCAACTTTGCTAACGATTCAAGAGCTCGAGCTACTGAAAGAGCCTCTATGTTTTCTATCTCGCCATTGAGCGTCAGTTCGAGCTTTTGCATTTCATCTCCTTCCTAGGTTGAGCAAATTAGTAAAGACCTTTCTCGAAGCAATCATAGTGCTCAGCGCTGTACAAGCTAGCGAGTTTTAACAAATTATCTCAAAACCACCGCAACACGCCCATGACCCACACACCGGGCACGAGAAGCCATGCGCGTCTACCTGCGCCAGCGGGGTATTCATCATTGCACCCCCACATGCATCGACGCCCTCATCAACCCACCCCTTCCAAGGAGGAGAAACCACCCATGAAAAACCGCGAACTCAAAATCGCCACCGCCACCACCCGCACCTCCTCCCGCTGGACCAACACCCACACCACCCTCCAAGACCTCACCGCACGCGCGTATGAGCCCACCATCGTCAACTGCACCAAAGACGAATACAAGAAGATGGCCAAGGCCGAGCGCGACAAGCACAAAGACGTAGGTGGTTTCGTCGGTGGTCACCTCAAACACGGCCGCCGCCGCAAAGGTCACATCCTCACCCGCAGCCTCATCACCCTCGACCTCGACAACATCCCCGAAGATGTAGACCTTCCCGCCGCCCTGGCCGACACCGTCCCCTACGCCTGGCTCGCACACACAACCCTCAGCCACCTCGACACCGAACAACGCTGGCGCATCTGGGTATGGCTTCACCGCGACGTCACCGCCGACGAGTACGGCGCCGTAGCCCGCCGAGTCGCCCAAGACATCAACCCCGGACTCGCCTGGTTCGACCCCACCACCTTCGAGCCGGAACGATTCTTTTACTGGCCGGCCACGCTTACCGACGGCGACTACCACGTCCACGTCAGCAACAAAAAAGAAATCCTCAACCCGGACGACTACCTCGACCGGTACGACACCTGGCAGGACGTCACCACCTGGCCCGGAATCACCCCCGAACAAGCCAAAAAATTCGAAGCAAACGGCAAGCTTGACGACCCGCGCGACAAGCCCGGCATGCTCGGCGCCTTCAACCGCGCCTACCCAATCCCCAACGCCATCAACACTTTCCTCGCGGACGTGTACAAACCAGGAACCACCAACAACCGCTACACCTACACCGGCGGTTCTTCCAGTAATGGACTCATCATCTACAACCAAGGCCACTACGCCTACTCCCAGCACGCCACCGACCCCGCCGCCGACGGACACTCCCACGCCGCATTCGACCTAGTCCGCATCCACAAATACGGAGACCTCGACGCAGACACCGAGGCCGGCACACCAGCCAACAAGAAACCCAGCTACACCGCGATGATGGATTTCATCAACCAGGACCCCTCTACGCGCGCAGAAAACGCCAAAGCCACCGCGGAGAAAATCAACGACGTCTTCCAACCCATCACCGACGAGACCGCGCGCGGCGAAGAACCCGACGCAACGCAACCCGAAACAGGGGAGGAGAAGGACACCCACGACCCCACCACCTGGCTCACCCAACTCGAAACCAAAAAAGACGGAACCTTCAAAGACACCATCGGAAACTTCGAACTCATCCTCACCCACGACCCCCACATCAGGACCTGACCCCTGTTTGGTAGACACCTGATATCCAGCCCGGTTGGGTTGGGAAGAAAGGTAATCTACCACCATGCCTAGGTATTCCGAACAGTTCAAACGTGATGCTGTGGCCCTCTATGAAAACAATGAGGACCTTTCACTTCACGCGGCTTCAGCAGAGCTTGGAGTCAATCGTTCCTCGCTTTTCTCCTGGCTTCAGCAATACGGCACCGGCAAACGTGCCCGCACGAAGGCCATGCGCGACAACGCCAAGGAGACGACTGATTCCGAGCGAATCCGCCAGCTAGAAAAAGAGAACGCGAAGCTGCGCGAAGAACGCGATATTCTGCGCAAGGCCGCGAAATATTTTGCCGAAGAGACACGCTGGTGATCCGCTTCCAGTTTGTCTATGACCACCGAACCGAGTACTCGGTCAAGCGGATGTGCCATGTGTTAAAGCTCAATCGCTCCTCGTTTTATAAATGGGTCAACACCCACGAAAATCGCAGGTTAAAGATATGTTCCGATGCCCTTATTGGTGCAAGAATCAAGGCCATCTTTGATGATGAGAACGGGCTTTATGGTGCTAAACGCATCGCTGCAAGCCTCAACGACGATACGGACTTCGGCCCGATCAACCATAAGAAGGTTGCGCGCATCATGAAATCCATGGGGCTAAAAGGCTTTAGCAAACGGCGTCGATGCATCACCACCCGGCGCAAGCCTGGTCACCGTGTCATGCCAGATTTAGTAGGCCGTACATTCACCGCTGACGAGCCGAACCGTGTTTATGTAGGCGACATCACCTACCTGCCGTGTAAGGGCGGTAAGAACATGTACCTGGCCACGGTCATTGACACCTATTCACGAAAACTTGCAGGTTATGCACTCGCAGACCACATGCGTGTCTCACTGGTCATCGAGGCTTTGTCCCATGCCAGCACAGTCCGCGGAAGCCTTGACGGGGCTATTTTCCATTCTGATCATGGAAGTGTGTACACCTCACAGGCGTTTAGGGACCACTGCGCCCAACTTGGTGTACGCCAATCCATGGGCGCGGTGGGAACTAGTGCCGATAATGCCCTGGCAGAATCATTTAACGCCACCTTAAAACGTGAAGTGCTACGTGATCGGAAAGTCTTTGATAATCCCATTATCTGCCGGCAGGAAGTCTTTCGATGGTGCATGCGCTACAACACCCGCAGACGGCACTCCTGGTGCAACCTTCTAGCCCCCAATGACTTCGAAGCACTCACATCAGCTACACTGACCCAAGCAGCATAGCTAACCCCCGACGTGTCTACTTTCCGGGGGTCAGGCCCTCAACCACATCGCCTGGAACTCCCACGCCAACCACCTCGAAGTCCAAGACCCCCAAGCCCTCCCATGGCAACAAATCAACCCCGGCTGGACAGACAACGACGAAGCCCAACTCAAAGCCCACATCGCCCGCACCTACGGCGGACTCTACGCACCCACCAAAATGAACGACGCACTACTCGCAACCGCATCCGCACGCGCCTTCCACCCCGTCCGCGACTACTTCAACCACCTCCCACCATGGGACGGAATCGAACGCCTCGACACGTTGCTCGTGGACACCCTCGGCGCCGACAACACCGACTACGTCCGCGCAGTCACCCGCAAAACCTTCGTCGCCGCCCACCGCCGCACCTTCCAACCCGGCTGCAAATTCGACCAAGTCCTCACATTGGTAGGCCCCCAAGGCGCCGGCAAATCCACCATCTTCAACCGCATGGCCGACCCCTGGTTCTCCGACAGCCTCACCATCACCGACATGAAAGACAAGACCGCCGCCGAAAAACTCGCCGGCAACCTCATCGTCGAACTCTCCGAGCTCGCCGGCATGCGCAAAGCAGAAGCCGAACCAGTCAAAGGATTCATCTCACGCACCGAGGACAAGTACCGGCCTGCATATGGTCGCAACGTACAAACCTTCCCACGCCAAGGAATCATCGTCGGCTCCACCAACGCAGACGAGGGCTTCCTGCGCGACACCACAGGCAACCGCCGCTGGTGGCCCGTCCACGTCACCGGCCAAGGCTGGCTCGGCAAACCACACACGCTTACCCAACAAACCATCGACCAACTCTGGGCAGAAGCCCGCCACCGCGACCACCAAGGCGAGAAGCTCTACCTCACTGGCGACCTGCTCCAGGCGGCCGAACACATCCAAGCCGAAAGTGTAGAAGCCGACGACCGCGTCGGAATCGTCGCCGAATACCTCGACAAAACACTCCCCGGAAACTGGGACGCCCTACCGCTGGGAATGCGCCGAATCTGGCTCGACGGTGAAACACTCCCAGACCAATACCGCGAGGCAGGCATGTGGGACCGCACCATCCAGCGCAACACCGTCTCGAAAATCGAAATCTGGTCGGAATGCTTCGGCCGCGACCCCGACACCATGCGCAAAATCGACTCCCACGAAATCACCGCCATCATCCAACAACTCGACGGTTGGGAGGACTCCGGAAAACTTCGGCGCCTTCCGATTTATGGCAAGCAACGCATATTCCATCGTGCGAATGTTCGGACGTCTGAAAGCGGAACAAAGTAGTGGAACAAAACGGCCAGGACTTTGTTCCAGGGTGGAACAAACGGAACAAAATAAAACTTTGTTCCACACTTTGTTCCACCCCAAAAATCACGCGCTAGCGGGCAGAACACTGAAACTGGAACAAACGGAACAAAGTTATTACTAAAAAACTCTGCAGAAAAACAGGGGGCAGTATGTACAAAAATGCACACATACTGCCTAGATCCAATACCTAAGTAAAAACATTGTTCCTTTTGTTCCACCAACAACGAAAGAAAGAAAAACAATGCTCGAACGCGAAGTCGAAAAAGCCCTCGTCCACCAGGTCCGCAAGGCCGGCGGAATCGCACCAAAACTTACCAGCCCCGCAAACGCCGGCATGCCCGACCGCCTAATAATCCTCCCCCAAGGCAAGGTCTGCTTCATCGAAGTAAAAGCCCCCGGCAAGAAACCCCGCCCCCTCCAAATCCGCCAAATGGACCGCCTCACCAACCTCGGCTGCATGGTCCGCACCCTCGACCACCCCAACCAAATCCAGGAACTCATCCATGAAATACAAACCGCATGACTACCAAGCCCACACCACCCAATTCATCATCGACCACCCAGAATCCGCGATATTCCTAGGAATGGGCATGGGCAAAACAATCTCCACCCTCACCGCCATCAACGACCTCATCCGCAACCGCTTCGAAACCCAAAAAGTCCTCGTCATCGCACCCATCCGCGTCGCGCGCGACACATGGCCTACAGAAATAGGCAAGTGGGACCACCTGGCCGGCCTTACCGTCAGCCCCATCATCGGAACCGCAAAGCAACGCGAAGCCGCCGCCAACCGCCGCGCGGACATCTACACCATCGGACGCGAAAACATTCCCTGGTTGGTGAAGCATCACGGCAGCCGCTGGCCCTACGACATGGTCATCATCGACGAACTCTCATCCTTCAAGAACCCGCAAGCCAAACGCTTCAAAGCCCTCAAGAAAGTTCGTCCGAAGGTACACCGCATCGTAGGTCTTACCGGCACGCCCGCCCCCAACTCCCTGCTGGATATCTGGGCGCCCTTCCGGCTCATCGACAACGGCCAACGACTCGGCAAGTACATCACCCACTACCGAGACCAGTACTTCACCCCCGGCCGGCGCAACGGCACCGTCGTCTACACCTGGAACCTAAGACCAGGCGCGGACCAAGCCATCTACGACAACATCGCCGACATCACCGTAAGTATGCGCACCACCGACTACCTCCAACTCCCCGAAGCCACCCACCAACACATCACCGTCCAACTCCCCGCGAAGGCGCGCAAGCACATCGATACCCTCAAACGTGACCTCGTCCTGGACCTCGATGACGACACTATCGACGCCGCCAACGCAGCCACCCTTAGCTTGAAGCTGCAGCAACTCGCCGGCGGCGCCATCTACAACGAAGCCGGCGACGACTACATCACCATCCACGACGAGAAAATCCAGGCACTCACCGAGCTCGTCGACCAAGCCCAAGGCAACCCCATGCTGGTCTGCTTCTGGTTCAAGCACGAACGCGACCGCATCCTTGATGCCATCCCCGGCGCGCGCGTCCTCGACAGGGCCAAAGACTTCCACGACTGGAACAACGGCAATATACCCGTCGCACTCATCCACCCCGCGTCCGCGGGCCACGGGCTCAATCTCCAAGCCGGCGGGCACATCATGGTCTGGTACACCACCCCCTGGAGTTTAGAACTCTACGAACAAGCTAACGCTCGACTCCATCGCCAAGGCCAAACCGAACCCGTCAGCATCATCCACATCGACACCGCCGACAGCATCGACCAAACAGTACACCAGGCACTTACCCGCAAAGACACCACACAGCAAGCACTCATCACAGCAGTCAAAGCCCAACTCGAGGAGGCAGCATGAAACAAGTAGACGAGTTCCAACTAAGAGACCTAGCCCGCGAACTAGCCGGCCACTACACCGAACTACACGAACTCAAAGACACAACCCCCAACCCACCCGAGGTCAAGACCAGGAACTCAGTCAAAGGCGCGGGCCCCAAGTCGCCCGGCAACTGGCTATGGCTCAACCGATACGTCACGATGGAACAGAACCTGCGAGAGTTGGCACTCAATGCGTTCGGCTCCGACGGCATCGGAATCCACATCAACGAGGCAGACTTCACCGCACCACGACTATGCCGACTCATCGCCTGGCACGCCCAGCCACTATCAGAGCTGGACTGGTCGGCAGACCTAGCGCAGGAACTCGAGGACCAGGCCCACACCATCAACCGATGGACACACCCACCGGAACATGGCCAAGCACTACTCAAGTCAGCGCGAGTGAAACGGCACCTCGTTGGTAAGTACTTGCCACCACTTGACAAGAAGTCTAAATAAAATGATATGATTGCGCTGTAGAAAGAGCCCGCCCACGAGCGGGCTTTTGTCGTTTTGCAAGCCTTATCGCCTAGCTCAACAATCTATTCACCAGGACAGAATTAGACCTTCCGAATCGAGCGTAGGCCACCGGCCCGCGACCGGAATAAGGCACCAAGTCTTGTCGCCTGACTCACCGACCTACTTAATGCGGACACTTTTTAGTAGAACTATCCACCTGAGATGCAGGCCACCGGTTCACGACCGGAACAAGACACAAGCAATAGGGGAGTGGAGAGCATGTGGACTAACCCATCACGCGGTGCACCACACCACCTACGAAAAGCTGCCCGCACCCGCGATGGCAACCAATGTGTCAGATGTGGAAGCACTGAACGCCTGGAGGTTGACCACATCCTCAATATCGCACACGGCGGCACGCATGACCTCGATAACCTCCAAACACTTTGCGCGGCATGCCACCGCGAGAAATCACAAGAGGAGGCCCGCCAAGCTCGAGCTGTGAAGCGGGCGCGCCGGAGGCTGCCTGTAGCACCTCATCCTGGTGTACGATGAGCCACAGAGGGGTGGGGGAGGACTCGCGCTTGGCCGCGCCGAAAGCGCCGGAAGGCATAGGGAGAACGAGCGTGTACGGGTTGGGGAATTTGCCCTCGTCATTTAGGTGTGACCGCTGATGTGGCTGTGAGGGCGCGTGACGGCCGCTCGCCGTATAGGGCTACTTTGTTGGCCTGAAGCTCGTGTTCGTTGCTTAGCTTTAGGCGTTAGTTTATAGTGCTCTACCTGTGACAAAAGCCAGCTCAAACGGTATAATTGCAGGTGTGAAGTGCTTAAATTGTGGGCGCGATGTGCCGCAGAAATCAAAGGGTCCGGCGCGGCGTACATGCACGGCTCGTTGTCGACAGGCGGTGTCCCGTAAGCGTCGCCAGCGGCCTGTCCCTGCGGCTATGGCCGATGCCCCTCGGTGGGTACGTGCGGACGGGAAACGCCCAATCACTCGCACTGGTGCGCCGGCATCGTCTACCAATCCCAGTACGTGGGGCTCATTCGATGAGGTGCAGCAAGGGGCAGGTGATGGCTACGGCGTCATGCTCGGCGGCGGCCTTGGCTGCTACGACCTGGACAACGCACTCGAGTGTGGCGCGGCGAAGCCGTGGGCGCGAGAAATCATCGAATCAATCGAAGAGCCCATCGTCTATGTAGAAAAATCCGTCAGCGCCCGCGGCCTGCACGTGTTCGTACAGTTAGCGGAACAGCGGGGTACGCGCCGGGATGTGGGGGACGGCAGCGTTGAGAAGTATTCGTATGGCCGGTTCATTCGATGCGGTGAGCCGGCGAGCTTAAAGGAAGTGATGAGTAATGCCCGGTCCACCACCCAAGAGGAGTGACCAGCGACGCCGACGCAATAAGCCGGATGAGACGCAGCCGAACCTGACGGTCGTAAAAGATGATGCGCCGCGACCTGCTGTGAAAGCACCACGGGTGTCGCCGTCGTGGCACCCGCTGATGAAGGACTGGTTCCGGTCGTTGAAGCAGTCGGGGCAGGCGCGGTTCTACGAGCCGTCAGATTGGCAGACCGCCCGCCTACTGGCCGAAGTTATGAGCCAGGAACTCAACAATGGCGAGGGGGTTAAGGCGTCAATGCTCGCCGAGTTTAATCGTGCCGCGGCGTCTTTGATGACGACGGAGGGGGAGCGGCGCCGTCTGCGTGTTGAGCTCCAGGCCGCTGATGGCGCTGCAGTGGATGATGAGTCTTCTTCGGTGATGTCTCATTACAAGGAGCTGTTTATGTAGGAGGTGGCCTGTATGGGTGATGTTGCTCCGCAGGAGCGGCTGGCGACGTTGCCCGAAGGGCTACCAAAGTTCACGCTGGGCTATGAGGCTTTAGCATGGGCTGCGAAATACCTGCGCCACCCTAACGGTCTTCGTGCGGGTAAGGCGTGGCAGTTCACTCGCGAGCAGGCACGCTACGTCCTGTGGTTCTACGCCTTGGACGAGAAGGCCCGTTGGCTTTTTCACCATGGGGCACGCCGGTTGGCGAAAGGTTCCGGCAAGTCCCCATTCGCTGCAGTCATGGCACTGATTGAGCTTTTAGCGCCCGTACGGTTCGACCATTGGGACCCGGACGTGCCCGGTGGTGTGGTCGGTAAGCCGGTGTCGATGCCGTGGGTTCAGATTGCTGCGGTCTCCTTGGACCAGACAGAGAATACGATGCGCATGGTGCGCGCTATGGCGTCACCCGCGAACGCGCCGGCGCTGCACCGCGACTACAGCCTGGACGTTGGAAAGACCCAGATTTTCGTGCAGCCGGAAGGCAAGCTCGAAGTCATCACGTCATCGGCAGCAACCGCCGAAGGTGCGGAGTCAACATTCGTTATCGGTGACGAGTTGGAGCACTGGACCCCGTCGAATGGTGGGGCAGAATTGCACGCAACTTTGATGGATAACTTGTCGAAGTCTGGCTCTCGTATGTTGGAGACGCTGAATGCGTGGAAGCCGGGCATTAACTCGGCGGGCGAGTCCACGTTTAACGACTGGGTTCTGCAAGAGACAGGGCGGTCTAAGAACGAGTCGCGGATTCTTTACGATGCGCGGCAGGCACCGCACGATACCGACCTGGGGGACGCTGATTCTCTACGCTCTGCGCTCGAGTGGGTGTATGCGGATTGCCCTTGGTCTGACATTGACGCGATTATGACGCGTATCTGGTCCCCGTCGGCGCAGGTGGACGATTCGAAGCGAAAGTATTTGAATTGGCCGGTAGCTTCGTCTGATTCGTGGTGTGACCCGCAGGACTGGGCGCAAATGGCGCGGCCCGATATTGATGTCGCGCCGGGCGAGGACATCGTAATGTTCTTTGACGGTTCCCTGTCGAATGACCACACTGCACTCATTGGGTGTCGCATGGACGATGGGCATATCTTCACCATTGGGGTGTGGCAGCCGAAGGCAGCTGACCCCGACGATAAGCCCATGGTTGATGTGCAGGCCGTTGATGATCGTGTTGATTTCGCTTTCGCTACCTGGAATGTCATCGGCTTCTATGCCGATGTGCGCGAGTGGGAGTCGTTCACAAAGGTGGCTTGGCCGGAGCGGCACCGCGACCGCCTCGAGTTGTGGGCAACCTCGCGGGGCGCGCAACAGCCGGAGCCCATCGCTTGGGATATGCGAGGTAAAGACTTTCAGTTCACGACGGCTGCGGAGCTCGCAGAAGCTGAAATCATGCAGCACTCGTTCACGCATGACGGTAACGCGCTGTTGACGGAGCATGTGTTGAATGCCCGCCGGCATGAGGGCCGGTACGGCATCACTGTGCGTAAAGAGTCGCGGAAGTCGGCAAAGAAGATTGACGCATGCGTGTGCATGATTGGTGCGCGCATGGTGTGGCGACTGGCTCGAGAACGCGGCGGCGTGTCGAAGAAGAAGCAGCGAACTGGGAAAGCATTTTTCATTTAACTAGTGGGAGGAGGCCGTGGTGTTGAGGCGTGATAAAGCAGAGCATGCGGTGCGTGAATTATTGTCCACGCACGTGGCCGAGCGCAGGATTTTCGACAACATCCACGAGTACATGGTGCCGTGGGATAGTGAGACGGCCACGGCCCGAGTTGGTGCCACGTTGAACTCTAAGAACCGTGAACAGCACGCGGAGCTTGCGCGCATGTCTGTCGCACCGTTCGTGGCGTTGGTGGTGGATACTTATTCGCAGTCGCTGAAGGTGGACGGTTTCTATTCCGCCGATGGTGAGCAGGCGGATGCCTGGTCTTGGTGGCAGCGTAATAAGATGGCTGCTCGCCAGACCGGGCTGCATCGCGCAGCGTTAACCTATGGCACGTCTTACGCTTCGGTTCTGCCGGCGGCGGATAATGCTTTGCGTATTGGCGTGCATTCACCGCGGCGCATGGTGACGTTCTACTCTGACTCGCTTGGTCTTCCGGGTGTGCCGTCTTCGGATGAGTATCCGATGCTGGCTCTTGAAATCGGCGACCGGTACATGCGCATGTTTGATGAGGAGTATGTGTACTGGTTTGGGGTTGAGCATGCTCCGGAGAGCGTGGGAGGTTGGCTTGATAGAACCTATTATTCTTCGACGAACCTCGTCTTTCAGGAAGCCCGCCCGCACAATATGGGCGCGGTTCCTATCGTTCGGTACCAGGACCGCATGCTTACTGATGGTGAAGAGCGCCGCGGCATTGTGGAGCACCTACTCGGTTTGCAAGACCGCATTAACCGCACGAATTACGAGCAGGGAGTAGCGCAGCACTTTGCCGCGTTTAAGCAACGCTATGTGATTGGTTGGGTGCCGGAGAATGAGATGGAGGCTTTCCGCCAGTCTGTGGCTGACACGCAGTTCTTTGATGACCCTGATGTGAAGGTTGGCCAGTACGATGAGACGGATTTGTCGCGCTACATTGAGTCTCGTCAGGCGTCGGTTCGTGACTTCGCCGCCCTGGCGCAGGTGCCCGCTCAGTCGTTGGGCGCTAACGCCATCAGTAACATTTCGGCCGATGGTTTGGCAGCGCTTGAGACGTCGAAGGATAGGCAGGCGTCTGAGATTCAAACCTCGCTTGGAGAGTCACACGAGCAACTGCTGCGGCTGTGTTCGCACGCTTCCGGTGATGAAGACGGAGCCGCTGATTTCGAAGCCGAGGTGACGTGGGAGGAAACTTCGTCGCGTTCGTTCGCGCAGACTGTGGACGGCTTGGGCAAGCTGTCGACCATGTTGGGTATCCCGCCGGAAGAATTATGGTCAGATATTCCTGGGTGGACTAAGGAGCGCGTGGAGCGCGCCCGCTCAACCGCACGCACATCGAACCTATTTAGCGGTATCGCTGATGCGGACGATGCCGTGGATGGGTTGCAGCTTTAATGACCGTGAGGTGGTGATGGTATGCCGCTGGCGCATGTTCGCAACAACGATGATTCGCTGGCGGTCGACATCAGCCGCCTAGTGAATAAAGCTCTGGCTACATACGGTGTGCCGGTCACCGTGCAGCAAGTGGAGAAACTGGTGGATATTTTGTATCCACGGGTTATTCGCATGCGTCGTGTAGCTTGGCGCACCCACGTGGTGGAGCTTGGCCGCCAGGCCGCAGCCGCCGGCGTAGAGATAAAGCCTGAAGCCATACGCCCTTACCCGCGAAAAGCATTATTCGACGCCATCGCGGACGTCTCGCGCCTTTCCCCGGACTCGTCGAAACTTCACGTGATGATGTTGGACGAGGAATCTAAGAAGCGTGTTATGCAGGCTGTGAGCCCTGATTTTTCTAACCGTATGGATTCCGCCGTGAAAGCTCGTGTAGCTGGTGAGCTTGGCCGGCGCTTGTCACGCCACATTGTGGACGCGGGGCGTAGTGCGGTGACGGATGCGGCACACAATGGCTCGGCGAGATTTAAGTCTGGGAGGCCGGCGCGTGCCGGTTATGCGCGGGTCTTGTCTGGCCGCGAGTCATGCGCTTTCTGCACCATGCTTGCCTCCCGCGGGGCGGTGTATTCCGAAGATACAGTAATCCGCCGGCGTGACGGCCGCAGGTATCACGATGGCTGCGACTGCATTCCAGTACTTGTGGTTGATGGAAAGCCGTGGGAGGGCCAGAAGGAAGCAAATGCCCTGTATGCGCACTGGCGTGAACAGACTTGGGTGGGCGATAAACCGTCGCCTGCGCAGTTTAGGAAATGGGTCGAGTTCATATCGGCTGGTGGTTTGAACACCGCTGAGTATTCGCCTTTTGGCGGAAAGTAGCGCTACCAAAGGTTGGCAGTGTTGGGGTTCGATTCCCCTTTAGCGCACCACCCCCACACCACATTGGTTGGTGGCGGGGGCTTTTTCATGCCCAACCCAGATAACCCAGGAGGTTACCGATGGCAGAAGAAACTACCGCCACCACCGACGACCAGAATGCCGCCGAGGTGGCAACCGAGGATAAGGCCCAGGAGGCCGACAACTCGAAGCCGGAACGCAGCGCAGAGTCCTACCAGCAGGAGCTAGAAAAGCTCCGCAAGGAAAGCGCCCGCTACCGCACCGAGCGCAACGAACTACGTGCCGATGCGGAAAAGTACCGCGAGATTCAAGACGCGGAAAAGACGGAACTGCAGCGCGCCCAAGAAGCCCTGGAGGCCGAGCGCACCAAGGCCAACCAATTCCAAGTGGAATTGGCACGTTCCAAAGCCCTTTCTAAGTACGGAATCTCGGAGGAGAACGCCGACCTTTTGGGAAGCGACCCGGAGAAGTTCGACGACAATGCAAAGCGCTTAGGCGAGTTGCAGGCGCAGGCCGCTAAGCGAGCCACACCGCCGTCTGACTATCCAGTCGAAAATCTTAAGCCGGGGGCTTCCTCGCGGGAGGATAAGCCAGATTACTCGTTCCCTGCGTCGTGGCCGGTAAACGGCAAGTTTGCACAACACAACTAATTCCCACATAAGGAGGGATTTTCGTAATGTCCACTGTTGTTCATTACACCCCCGCCCAGAACCCGACTGTGAAGGCACAGGCGGACCTGAAGGCGGGTACTTTCGTACAGCTCGCTGGCGACATTGACGGCCGCAACCCGGTTGCTAAGACCGCGGGTGCCGGCGCCCAGGTTTTCGGCGTACCCGCCACCGACGTAGCTAAGGATGGCTACGTCATGGTGTACCGCGCAGGCCACATCGTTGAAGTCGAAGCTAATGGCGCTATTGCCGCCGGCGACCCAGTAGCCGCTGCAGCGTCCGGAAAGGCCACTAAGGCTGCGGAGTCCGCCCCAGTAGTCGGCCTCGCTGTGTCTGCCGCTGCTAATAATCGCGTCATTGTGGCGCTGAAGTAAGGAGGAAGAAAGATGGCTGATTTCACTTTCCCACTTTCCCCAGCCCGCGTTAACGACGAGGGCACCATCACCACGTCCATGCTGGTGCAGGAACCGACTCGCCTTTCCAATTATATCGCGCAGCTGACGCAGGCGAACCTGGTCTCCCAGTTCCTGTTTACCTCCACCGCGGCTAACGGCGGCGCCATTATGTATGACCGTCTCGAGGCCAACGTGGCGACCGTAGCGGAGAAGCCTGGTGTTATCGCCCCGGGCGCGGAGTTCCCAGCGTTCTCCACCGCGCAGGGAAAGCCGGTAGTCGACCCGGTCGTGAAGACCGGTGGTCACTACGACCTGACTCGCGAGGCAGAAAAGCGTAACGACCCAATCATCTTGCAGCGTGGTGCCAACCGCGTGGCGAACACGATGGTCAAGGACATTGATGACCGTGCCTTCCAGGTTATTGATGGCGTCATCTCCAACATGGACAGTGGCCTGAAGTTGGAGTCCTCTGGTTGGGCCGCTGCTGGTAAGGTCACCGCGTCTAATAAGACTGCGCTGACTGGTGAGGGCAAGCTCATTGATGATATTGAGGAAGCCAAGCTCAAGATTGAGGAGACCGACCTCGGTTATAACCCGGATACCTTGGTCCTGAAGCCGCGTGACGCGAAGAATCTTCGCGCCATCCTTGGTGTGAAGAACTGGCGCGATGTGCTGTCTACCCTCGGCATCACGCTCTACGTGTCCAACACCAACTCTCTGGGCGAGGGCGAAGGCCTGCTGCTGCAGCGCGGCGCAGTCGGCGTTATGGGCGTTGAAGACCCGATTTCCACCGACAATGAGTACATCAAGGGCCGCCAGCTGACCCGCTTCTACACCTGGGCTTCCATGGAGTTTGGTGTTACTGACCCGCTGTCTGTGGTGAAGCTGTCCGGTTTGGCGCAGTAGTCATGGCGGCGTTTGCGACTAGCGACGAGCTGCGCGCACGGTGGTCGCTTGCCCCCGAGGGGGATCAGGCGGACGCCGTACTAGAAGATGCGTCCGTGTGGCTGCAGGCCATGTACGACCTGCCGGATAATCCATCAGAAAAGCTCGCAGCTGTCCTGCGGATTATCGTGTGTTCGATGGCGAAGCGCGCTTTGCAGTCAGAGAACACTGACCACATGGAGTCACTGTCACAGACCGCCGGCGCTTTCTCGCAATCCTCCTCTTTCCGCAATAGTGAGGGCAATCTGTTCCTTACAAAAGCGGAGCGGGAAATGCTGGATAAAGCGCTCGACGATGAGTTGAACCGTTCCCGCGGTATGCGCACCGTTGAGGCGGTGAGCTGGTAATGGCTCTGGATGTTCCGCTCCGGTATTCCGTGGTGCGTATCCGCCGTGAGCAGGTGGGCACCGTTGATGAGCTCGGCAACGATGTTGTCGAAGATGTGGAGTCCTCCGAACCGGTCATGGTTGCTGGGTGGGCGATGCCGCAAACTGATGAGCCGAAGCTCGCGGGGCATGAGCGACGCACTGTGAAAATCGAGATGTACGCCCCTGCGGGGGCTTTTCTCGTAGGAGACGCGGTACGTCTACCCGAGCGGAAGGATGTTCTCGAAGTTGTTGGCGAACCCGAAAACTACGAGCACAACCCCTTCGGGTGGGCACCAGGATTAGAGGTGGTGAACCTTGCAGGCATCGAATAGCTGGCTACTCATCGAGCGGTCAGATGGAAACCTCGACAAAGTTCAAACCTCATCCTTGTCTTTCGACGGTGGTTCGCTCATCTGTTTCGCAGACGAGGCGCAGACCAAAGTGAAAGCCGCGTATAGCCCCGTCGGCTGGGCTCATGTGAGGTGGTGTAGCCGTGACGAAATACCGGCCCAATAAAACAGGACTACAGGAACTTCTTCGCGGTAGCGTCGCTAAGCAACTTGTAGTGCAGCATGGTGAGGACATCGCCGGCCGCGCCGGGGACGGATTCGTCCTTTCTACCCAGCAAGGCAAGTCTCGATTCCGCGGCATCGTGTACGCGGATACATGGTCTGCTAAGTGGCGAGAAGGGCGAGAAAACGTGCTAGTGAGGGTGCTTGGCTAATGGGTATTTCAACACAGGCGATTGCCGTCAAGCTACTAGGCGATGCGCTTGGGGTGCGCGTGTCCACGCGCATGCCCGACCCGGAGCCGAAGCAATTCGTCATCGTCTCTCGTATCGGCGGTGGTGCTGATACGTGGTCGACGAAGGCGCCGCGCTTCCTCGTGGAGTGCTACGCCCCTAGCGAGGTAGCCGCGGAGAAACTAGCCGATGATGCGTGGGACTCATGGCGTGGATTCCGCAGTAACCAAGTCACTTGGGCGTCTGTGGACAACAATCTCACTCGTTATGACGACCCCGACAGTCGGTTCTCTCGATTCCAGTTCACCGCTCAACTGCAACTTAAGCGCACCCAATAGGTGTTGCTGAACCTCTTTTCTTTCAGGCCCGGTCCAACGATTCTGAAAGGAAGACTGACACATGGCTGTCAATATCAATAACGCTTTCGTTGGTGCGCCCCCGATTGATGGCGGCGTGTACTTCAACGCCCCACTAGGCACCAAGCTGCCCACCTCTGCCACTGAAAAGCTCGATGAAGCATTCAAGGATCACGGCGCGGTCGGCGAGGACGGCTTCAACGTCAACCCGGCTCGTGAGTCCTCCACTGAGAAGATGTTCGGCGGCGAGGACTGGGTAGACCTGCAGACTTCCTACACCGAGACCGTGACCCTGACCTTCCTCGAGGAAGATAACGAGGCAGTCATTGACTCCCTCTTCGGTGCGGATAACGTGGAGACCAAGAAGGCTACCAACTCTGAGGGCAAGCAGACCACCATCTACCACACCTCGGAGCGCCTGCCGATTCAGTCTCACGTCCTCAAGGCCGTGTACGGCGAGAAGGCAAAGACCTACGTCATCGAACGTGGCCGCATCACCACCGTGGAAAAGACCGCGGATGTCCACTCCGCTTCCACCAAGTACAACGTGACGATTACCGCGTTCAAGGGCACCGACCCAGAGCGCAATTACGCATACGTCACCGAGTACCGCGATGACGGGACCCCGGCCGACGCCGAAAATTCTGAAGACCCGGGCACCGCTGGCAACCCTGGCGCCGAGGCGTAATAAATCCCCCTGGGCGGAGCAGCAGGGGCTAAACAATCCTGCTCCCACTTCTCACCCGGCAAACCATTGAGGGAAAACAATTCCCTTTGGACCGGGCCTGCCCTCAACATTTGCCGGGTGGGCTCAAACTTTAGGCCCGGCCCCAACAACCCAACACCCGAAAGGCTTGGTCCACCCATGGCTCTCACCGTTTCCACCAGCTTCGACAACATCGAAGTAATCATCCCCGCCGCAACCGGCAACAAGACCGTAACCCTGTCCCTCCCACCGCTGGACTGCTTCGACCCCAAGACCGTCGAAGAAATCGAAACCAGCCTGGAAGACAACCCCAAGGTAGGCAAGAGCCCCACCGAAGCACTGCGATTCCTGCTGACCTACTTCGCCAAGAATAAGGCACAGAAGGAAGCTATTGCTGGTTTGAACGGCCGTCAGATTAACGAGATTGATAAGTACTGGCAGGAAGAGTCTGGAATCACTGTGGGGGAATCCTAGCCCTCCACCGCTTCCTCACATCCCGCGAAGGTCTGCTTGACGCGGTAAGAGCAGACCTTTTCACCGCTGGCTGGTCTCTTTCTCAACTCGGCCGCACATTCACATGGAGTGACCTAAAAGCATTCCTACGCGCTCTCCCAGCAACGTCGAACGTGCATAAATTGCTGAATCCCGAGTCTGCAGAGCTTGCCGAATGGTCGACCCCTCAAGTGAAGATGCTTGCCGCGGCGCATGACTCTCTGCTTCGCACCTATCTCATGGCTCATGGCGTTGACGTAGAGAAACTGCCTCCTCATGGGCTGTGGTACGCGATAGTTTCTTCCTTCACCGAAGATGAGGCGGACTCGCCGGGGGAGAAGGAGGCAGAGGAGAAAAAGACGCCGCCGCGGTTAAAGACCAGCGCGGATATTCGTGCGGCTGTGAGGGCTACCGAAAAGCAATAACCCGTGTACCACCCTTTGAAAGGTAGGCATCGCTCATGGCCGAGCTCGGCGTCGGATACATCAGTATCGTCCCAGAAGTCTCCAAAATCTCCCCCGGCATTGCAAAGGCCTTGGGCGCTGCTGAGCCACAGGCAGAGAAGTCTGGTGACTCCATGGGCAGCAAACTGTCCTCTGGCATCAGCCGGAAACTTAAAGCCTCTGCCATCGGTATCGGTACCGCGGCCGGCGGTTCGATTGCTGCCGGCCTGACTAAGGGCTTCGGCCGCCTAAAGGCTATTGAAGGCGCCGAGGCGAAACTCAAGGGCCTGGGCAATAGCGCCGAGACCGTGTCCGGCGTTATGGACAATGCTCTGGCTGCCGTGAAGGGCACGGCCCACGGACTGGGTGAAGCCGCGTCTGTGTCTGCACAGATGGTGGCCGCTGGTATTAAGCCGGGCAAGGAGCTCGAGCAGACGCTTACTACCGTGGGTGATACGGCTGCGATTGCTGGCCGTTCCATGGAGGACATGGGCCTAATCTTCGGCTCGGTCGCAGCTCGCGGCAAGCTCCAGGGCGACGACATGCTGCAGCTCATGTCTGCTGGCATTCCGGTATTGCAGCTCTTGGCAGACCAACTCGGCGTGACTTCCGCTGAAGTCTCCGACATGGTTTCCGAGGGCAAGGTAGACTTCGAAACCTTTGAAAAGGCCATGCGTGAAGGCATGGGCGGTGCCGCCCAAGACATGGGCAATACCTTCTCCGGCGCGCTAGCCAACATGGGAGCCGCAGCCGGACGTGTCGGAGCTACAGCGCTCAAACCATTTTTCGGCCTAGCTAAAGACGGATTCGGAGCAGTCACTGTTGCTCTCGACGGGCTGAACGACCGACTCGGCCCGGTGATGGAAGATTTCGGGGACTGGATTCAGAGCCGCGGTGTGCCAGCGGTTAAAGAGTTTGGCAGTTCCCTAGCTGCGTTGGGCCAGTCTGCCGAGGCGCAGACCATGCTGCAGCAGACCAAGAACGCTTTTACCCAGATGTGGGAAGCGGGCCAAAAGATGGCCCCCGTCATTGGCAGCATTATCAGTTCTCTGGGGCAGGCGTCTGCAGCGCTTGGCATCAGCACCTGGACTGTATTCGTCAGCTTGCTGCAAGCCGCCGGCAGCGCGATTGAAGCCCTATCAGGCCCATTGCAATCTGTGACCGGATTCCTAGAACAACACCCAGGGCTCGTGACTGCTGCAGTAGCAGCCTGGGCCGGGTTCAAGACGGTTCCCACCATCTTCGACAAGATTAACGGTGTCGTTCAGCCCCACGTTGAGTCGCTAAAGACGATGGGGCAGGGCGTGAAGGATATTCGCGCCTACTATGCCGACACCGGACGCGAGATTAGCCGCTTCGACGCGGCAGTACAGTACGCGGGCACGTCGACGAACAAGACGATGCAGTCGATGGCGCAGGCATACACCCAAGCGTCTGCCCCTCTGAAAGATTTAGCGTCTAGCTATAGGGCTATGGGGCAGTCTGCGTCGGAAAATGCCCTCAAGGCCGGTAACTCGTTTACCTCCATGGACTACATGATGCAGAGCGCAGGACGTTCTGTACAAGCCTCCGTGACCAGTATGGCCGGCACCATTAGTGGTGTTGGTGCTGCGGCTTTCTCTGGGCTTAAGTCTGGTGTAACCAATGTGGTTAATGCTCTGGGCGGCCCTCTGGCTGTCGGCATTGGCGCGACCGTTGCGCTGTACGCGAATACGCAGCATGCTGCGGCCGCGTTGGAAGCAGCGCAGGAGGCGATGGCTCAGGCGACTCGCGAGTCTGCGGTAGCGCAGCAAGAATTGCGCGCCCAACTAGCCGGCACAACTGGCGAACTTGACGACCAGGCGTTGGCTTCTGCTGCCAAGGTCGCCAAGGCGGAGTTCTCTGAGCTCATTGAAATGGGTGGCCGCGATTTTGGCATCGTTGAGAAGCTCAACATGGCCACAGTCTCGGTCGACAATTTCATGAACAAGATTCCTCTCATGGCCAGCGAGGAACAGAAGGCTCGAGCAGCTTCGACAACCCACAACAAGGAGCTGAAGGAATCTTATGAAGCTCTGTCGGAAGCGGCTGAGAAGTCCAATATTCCGATGGAGGCACTTAGCGAAGTCGTTGCTAAGGGCGGACCTGAGTACCAGAAGCTGATTTCGTCTCTGCGCGAGTCTGGCGATGCAGGTAATGCTGCTGCCGACCAGTTGGAGGGTGCCCGCGCTAAGGTTGAGGGGCTTGTTGAGTCCGCACAGCGTGTCGACCCAGCCGCAGCGCAGGCTGCCCAGGGCATTGAGGTTCTGGCTGACGCGGGTTCCTCTGCCGAGGAGAAGCTGACCGCGCTCGAAACGGTGCTGCAGGCTATGGGTCTGGCTCCGAAGGACGCGGAAAAGGCCATGATGGACGCCGCGGAAGCGGTAGACAAACTGGTCGAGTCCACTCAAAGCCTTGAGGTTCCTGCGAACGAGATGGGTGCCGCGCTGTTCAATGCAGACGGCTCTCTCGAAGTTACGAATGATTCTGCTCGTCAGCTTTATGAGCAGATGACCACTCTGCATGACCAGATGGTCAACGTCGCTGTTAACGGCGGCGACGTGCAGGGAACTTTTGACAACCAGATTTCCCCAGCGCTTGACGCCTTGGCGGAAAAGTTTGGCCTGTCTAAAGAACAAGTCGCGTCGTTGCGTGAGCAGTTTGGCCTCATGCCTGAAGAAATTCAGACTGTTGTCAACGTCAATAGTGAAGGCGTTTCGTCGGAGCTAGCGTCCATTTATGCGGCGCTGTACGACCTGGAAGAGGGCCAGACCATCGAGGTCCCTCTGGCCGGTGATGAAGCCATGGCCGTGCTCGATGAACTTGGCATCAAGACTAAGGACTTGGGCAATGGCAACATGGAGATCACTGCTACCACGGATGAGGCAGAGGAAGCTCTTTCTCATATAACGCAGCTGATGTCTGAGATAGGCGAAACTGACATTTCGCCAGAAGTGTTTATGGACACCACTCAGCTTGAGGTGTCCGCTAGCGAAGCGAAGGGTATTCTCGATGCCCTCGATATTGAGAATCCGTCGCCGCAGGCACAGCTCATTATCGACAACCTCCTAAATGGCAAGGGCATTGCCCAGGGTGAGCTGGATGCTTTGGGGGCTATGTCGCCCACGCCGAAGGCTGACCTGAATAAGAAGCTATTGGATAATGGCGTTTCTTTGTCTAATAGGGCTCTGGACCAGCTGGGAGTCAAGAAAACCACTCCGACGATTGACGTTAATAACCGTCCTGCAGCAAGTGGTATTGAATCGGTCAAGAATTGGCTTGCTGGTATCAAGGACAAGGTTGTTAATATCTTCACCCACCGGCACGATAACGCTGCCGATGGCTTGGTGAATTACGGCTCCGCACAGCGGTTTATGGCTGCCGGTGGTGCCGAGCGCATGTCGCAGCAGCCGGCCCAAATCCAGCCTGGCGGGCGGTGGCTGACCTGGGCTGAGGATGAAACGCAGGGCGAAAGCTTTATTCCTCACGCTCCGTCGAAGCGTAAGCGGTCGACGCAGATTCTGGCGGAGACTGCTGGCATCTTCGGCCTGGGCTTGGTGGACGCTGGCGGTAACCAGATTCGCCGCGACGGCTCGTCTGTGGCCCCGAAATCTGTCACCCACATGGCAGATGGCGGCGTTAGCGCCCATGATGTGCTGAAATTCGTCAAGGGTGAAACCGTTGATGGCAAGCGTGCTCCACGGTCGTTGGAAGGTGCGAGCTACGTGTGGTCGGGCGGACTGCTCGGAAACTGGGGAGACTGCTCGGGCGCCATGTCTGGAATTGGCGCTTTCATTGCTGGTTGGCCGCTTGCCGGGCGCAAGTTCGCTACCGGCGATGAGGGTGCTGTCTTGGCCCGCATGGGAGCGAAAAATGGCCTCGGCAGTGGCGCCCGCATGGCTTTCGGCTGGTTCAACGGCGGACCATGGGGCGGCCACACCGCCGGAACACTGTTCTTCGGCGACGGCAAACGCATCAACCTCGAGATGGGCGGTGGACGGGGCGATGGCCAGATTGGCGGCGCTGCAGCCGGTGCTGACAATGGCCAGTTCACCAACCGCGCTTACCTTCCGCTCGACGGTGGTGTTGACATCGGATTTAGCGATGTTGATGGTACCTACGACAAGGGTGGTCCGCTAGAGGGGATTTCGTCGACATCCACCAGTGGATACACGACCAAGAGCGGTAAGTCTGTTTCCTGGGGTAAAGCCCAGGAATACTACGACATGGCGCTCGAGTTCCAGAAGCGGACGCGAGTCCACGACCGCGGCGGAATTATGAAAGATGGCCGAATCGCCATCAACATGTCCGGCAAGGACGAGCGCATCCTCAACCCAATGGAGACGGTTGCCTACGAACGGTCCCTGGATGTTCTGCCTAAGTTCGCGGCATCGTTTAACTCTGCCGTCAACCAGTTCGTTAAGGGCGCAAACGGTGCGCAGTACCAGGCCGTTAGCTACGGCCGTCACTTCGGCGGCGATTACCTCGCTAGTGCAGAAATCGTGCAAGACGCCGAACAAGGCCTACTCGATACACGCCGTGCCATCGCCGCGGAAAACGACGATGTTGTACAGCGCGAAAAGGAACTGGCGGAAGCCAAGCGTGAGCTCGCAGAAACAGAAAAGGAAGGAGGTGGGCTCTCCAAGGACCAGAAGCGCAAGCTTGCTGACGCCGAGGAGAACTTGGCTAAGGCCCGTCGTGAGGGCAAGCCGGACAAGATTGCTGACGCGGAGAAGAAACTGGCTCGCACCCGCGAGGACGTCAACGATGCTTTGGAAAAGTCCAAGGACAAGAACGCTAAGGCGGTCAAGTCCGCACAGGACAAGGTCAACAAGGCTGAAGACGCCCTAGGTGAAGCTCGCGAGAAAACCGCCGACCAATCCGACCGCCTCATTGCCGCGGAGCGCGCTGTCGCAGCCGCACGCTACAAGGCAGCAGGCGACATGGCGGAGTCCATCTTTGAGTCCGCATCTAAGGGCTTCATTTCTATTTCGAATTTCTTCGATGAGATGGAGCGTCTGGCGGGCATCGTGGAGCGCACTCGTCAAGAGGTCTCCAAGATGGAAATGCAGCAGCAGACCAACGCCATTGAGCGCCTGCGTTCCTTGGCGGAGCTGCAACTGCGTGAGCAGGATGTGGCGCGGGCCCGGGCTCGCGGTGCATTGTCCGTTGCTGAAGCAGAGGCAGACCTTGAGGACGCCCGCGACGCGGCAGCCCGCATGGGGTCCACCTCCATTGAAGCTATGTCTGGTGCGATGGACCGGTTCCGCCGCACAGGCATTTTCGCCGTGGAGGAAGTCTCCGAGTCGGTAATCGAGAACTCCGCGGAGGTTAAGGCCGCGGAGTGGGGCGTTAAGGTTGCTCGCGCCCAGGCTGCGCTTGATGAGTTCGAAGCAACTCGTCAGCAGGCTTTGGCGCAGCTCGATGTTGCCCAGGCAACGCTGACGCAGACCGCGGCGGCCAAGATGCTGACCTTGCAGACGCAGCAGCTGCAGGCCCAGGCCGCGCAGCTGTATGGCATGACCGCTAATCAGGCCTCTGGTGCTGCCCGTGGCTTCGGCGGTGTCGGCAAGGTAACCGGTGGTCTTGGCAAGGTTATTGGTGGCATTCTCGCCGGTGTTGCTGGCTTTGCAGCCGGTGGCCCGCTCGGCGCGTTAGCTGGTGCCGGCCTGGCGCTCGGTGGCTTGAAGGACACCGTGCAGGGCAGTATTGACATTCACCAGAATAAGAAGGAGATGCGTGAGGCTTGGAAGAACCTTGATGGTGGTTCCAAGGCTGGCATCATTCTTGGTTCTGCTGGTGGTGCTGCGCTTGGTGTCGCCGGCGGCGCATTGTCCGGCCAGTACGGCACGGAGATGGCTACAGCTGGCGCTGAGCTTGGCGCCCAGTTTACTGAGGCCACGATTG
The DNA here is from genome assembly GCF_916618765.1 of Corynebacterium sp. Marseille-P4611. Taxonomy (NCBI): domain Bacteria; kingdom Bacillati; phylum Actinomycetota; class Actinomycetes; order Mycobacteriales; family Corynebacteriaceae; genus Corynebacterium; species Corynebacterium sp. Marseille-P4611. Next base: position 2,426,523 of record NZ_CAKAKD010000001.1, on the reverse strand, counting down.
GTTCTTTGCAGTACGCGGTGGCTGGAAAGATTGACAAGCTGCAGCGTGAGTCGGAGGACCAGACTGCTGCTTTGCAGCGGCAGACGGACCGCGACCAGCTCGCCCTGGACATGCTCAAGGCTCAGAATGAGGTCGACTACATCACTAAGAAGGATGTTCTCGAGTCGAACCTTGAGTATGCAAAGCTGCAGCAAGACCTGGCGAAGGCCCAGAATGAGGGCGTTATTAAGGCGCTGCAGGACGCGTCGAAGGTGGAGCAGGAGCGCGCTTCGCAGGCGCACGTGGAGCAGATGGGAATCATCAGCGACACGAATAAGCACCTGCAGGAGCTCGTCACTTTGACGCGGAATGACGCGGGCGCGAACACGGAGACCGGTAAGCAGCTTGCCGCCGCTGTTGGTGGGATTAACAAGCTGCTTTTGTCTTTGTCGGCGCGCCCGTTGTCAACGGCGGATGGTAACCGCTTTGCGGAATCCAGAATTTAGGAATATGGGAGGTTTGTAGGTGAATCGGTACAAGATTCGGTACTACTCGCCGGAGGGGCACGAGTGGGTGCTCATGGGTGATGAGTGGTTGGCCGGCATTAAGTCCGGTGGCATTGATGGCCTGGCGGGTGATGGTGATGATGTCACGATTGCCCGCGTGGGTGATGTTGGCCAGTCGCTTGATTCCTTCCAGCCTAAGCCTATGACTGGCACGCTCACGGTGCTGGTGCGTGGTGATGACGCGGATGATGCGGATGCTGTGTGGGCGAAGTTTCGCGCCGGGTTTTCACGTACGAGGCAGGGCACGTTGGTGGTGGAATCACCGTCACAGGTGTTGTCTGCTGGGGTTCGTTTGTCTGGGCCGATTTCTAACCCAGATGAGGACCCTACTTCTGGTGGGCTTGTGCGTGATGTGCAGGTTCCGCTGGTGGCGGATAGGTGCGGGTGGTGGACGGATTGGCAGTCCGCCACAGGTACCGTCACAGTGACTAATTGGGGTGACCTTACAGTATGGCCCCAAATCAGGTGGGGAGGGGCTGCTGGCACCGTTTACCTCCCCTCTGGGGCACGTTTCCCCTTGCCGAAGGCAAGCGGGGAGCGCGTGGTGTCCCTATCCATGGCGCAGGCCGGTTTCGTCACCACCAAGGACGGCACGCCTGATTTCGCGCTGCGTAAGCAAATGAGCGGTGCCTACCCCGAGGGCGTGCCCGCCGGACAGACACGCACGTACCGCCTGCCTACCGGCGCCGCACTTGAGTGGCAGATAGGAGTACTTGACCCATGGCGGTAGATTGGAATTCTTACCGACTCCACCGCGCCCAGGTGGTAGCCGACCAAGGGCAGTACGTCGGCCTGCTGGACGAGAATTGCGAGCCGCTGATGGATTGCCCACCTGTGGTGTCCATGGTCGCGCCGCAAACCAAAAACGCCCCAACGTCGTTGCGGATGCAGTTGGCCGTCCGCTCCTTGGACGGCAGCGTTCACCCTATCTGCGATGAGCTTGTAGCTCATGGGCTGTCTTCGGCGCGTGGTTCGTGGCTTGAGCTGGACGCGGAGGGTAAGGCGCTTACTACCTCGCTTGACGCTAGTCGTTACGTACTTGTCGAGCGTGAGGATGTGCGGCGCGTCTACCAGGTCACGCATGTGGCGGCGGAGGCGGGGCGTGAACTCCCATCGTTGATTGAGATTAATGGTGTGGACCTGCTGAAAAAGCTGGCGTTGGTGCCGTGTTTCTCCGCGCCAACAACTGTGTCGGGTAAGTGGACGACGTTCACGCGGGACTGGGCCGGGCCGGAGAATGTGGGCGTGCGGTTCTCGAAGCCGCGTGACCTGCAGGACTTCAAGCTGGTCACGGTTGCCGATGGTGTCACTGTGGATGGTGACGCTGAGGCGGTGATTCGTCGGCTGGTGTCGGAGTCGTTGCAAGCCACGTGGAAGGCGATTGGCCCGGACGTGGTGAAGGCACCACCGATGGTGGTTGACCCCACACCAACCGGGCTGGAATCGCCTTACATTTTGATACGCCCCACGGACCAGTCCGTCCTCGATGAGGTATCCGCACAGGCACTGGCGGCGGGTGTAGTCCTCGATGTTGGCTTGTGGCTACCAGGGGACAAGCCGGTGAAGGGGCTGACGCTGAACACTCCGACGATGGTTGTGCGCGTACGGCAAACTTTGGAGGTGAAGTAGCTTGGCAGTCAAAGACCATGTTGTGCTGTCCTCGGATGGTGGCAGTGTGACCATGGGACGCCGGCTGGCGTTCTACTCGTACGGACGTTTCGAGGTTGTCATCCCGGAGGGGCGGGAGCAGCAGGTTGAGGACGACCGGATTCAGAACGGCTATATTGCCCGCAACCCTGGGCAAAAGATGGGCCGGTTTGATTTCGGCTTCATCCGCCAGGACGCCACCATCAACCTTGAGGCTCAAACATCGGACCTTGAGCTGGCGATTGATTCCACTGAGAAACGTTCCGAAGGGGACGTGTATGTGGAGCGGGATATTTCCCGCGCCGGCATGAATGGGTTTGAGTTGGGGCGTGATTTCAGCCTGGACGATATTGTGCGTTACCGCGTGTGGGGTAATTATCTGCGTTTGCCTGTTACGGCTGGCGATTTGGAGTCGTCGGTGGATGGTGGGCTGCGTGGTGTGCGTGTGCATGTGGGTGGTCAGGTGGCGTCGGATAGTGAGGCTCGTCTGCGTCGGAATGCTGAGATTCTGGGGCAGCTTGAGAATGAGAAGCGGCAGCGCACGCGCCAGGTTTCTAAGGCTCAGTCCACGGCGACCTCCGCGAAGTCTACGGCCGAGCAGGCCAAACAGACCGCTGACGAAACCGCCGCGCTAGTCGACGGACTGGATATTGACGGCAGTATCCAAGAGGCGCGTGAGGCGGTGGACTCCTCGAACGCGATTCTGCAGCTCGTCCGTCAGCTCACTGGTGCGGCGGCGGCTCAGGGTGCGCAGGCTCAGGCTTCGGCTTCTCTGGCGATTGAGTACGCCCGCCAGGCGGAGGAAGTGCTCGACAAATTGGACCCCCTCCGCGACGACGTGGTGGCGTCCCACGCCGAGGTGGCGCGTCTTTCTGGCGAGGCAGCTAAGGCGGCTCAGGATGCAGCGTCGGCAGTGGCTCGGGGTGAGAAGCAGGTGGTGGCGGCGCAGAGGGCTGCTAATGCGGCGGCTCAGGATGCGGCCACGGCTGAGGGGCTTGTGGATGAGGCTAAGGGTCTGCTCCAGGAGCTGGGGCCGTTGCAGGATGCGGCACGGAAGTCGCTGGCTGATGCGCAGGACCTGTTGGATAACGCGGGCGGGTCTGGACGCTCACTGTCGGATGTTCTGAAGGACGTCGCCGCGAAACACCAAGAGGTACTTTCTGCGCACGACGATATTCTGGCCACGCATGGCGAAATCCTCGAAATTCACGGTGAGGCCATCCGCTACGCTGCTATGGCCGCTGCGCAGGCCGGCGCCGCTGCTATGCAGGCTAGCCAGGCGGCGTCGGAGGCTTTACGTGCCGCGGACTTAAACGCGCAGGCTATCGCGGCGCTGGCGGAAGCGGATGAAAAGCTCGCGGAAGCTGACCGGAAGCTTCAAGAACAGATTGATGTCCTCGAAGAATCTCAACGCCTCCTTGCCCAGGCCGTGCGCTATGTGGCGGCTGCTGCTGCACAGGCGGCGCAGGCCGCTATGTCCGCAGCACAAGCCTCGGAAGAAAACGCTAACGCCATTGAGCAGACAAACGTCGCAGTCGACGCAGCGGCGGATTCCGTGGAAGCTTTGAAAAAAGCAAGCGCGGCTCGTGATGAAGTCATGGGCAATATTCAAAAGTCGGTGAATTCAGCGTCGGCGGCGGCGTCCAGCTTGGAAAAGTCTCAGGCTGCTTTTGAGGACACGCTGCTCATTCAGCAGAATGCGATTTTTTGGGGAGAGGTGCACCGCACCCGAATTTTCGACAAATACAGCATGACCACCGTGACTGATAATGAGCTAATGACGATGACTCCGATTGAGTCGGATCGGAAACTCCGATTAGATTTCAAGGGGATTTGGGGTGGACGTGTTCAGGTTATTGGGCGCATGGTGGATGCGTGGGGAAAGAATTCGCGTGTTGATTTCTTCTCGTATGGTGCCGGGCCTGGGTATCGACGGCTGATTGTGGAGCCCGAGGTGGTGAATTATGGCGTTGACAAAGTGCACGTCGTCGTGGATATGTGGTGGCCAAATCGGGCTTTGGAGTTTGTGTTTGTCCCGAAGGCTGGTGGTGGATGGGAGACTCCGCCGTATGAGGATTCAATTCAAGGCGGCGTGAACCTCGGTCTCATGCATGAGGGCACGATGATTGTGTACTGGCCGCGGGGGAAGGGGTATCGCGCCAGCCGTGCGGTGCAGGTATCCCCTGATGATGGAAGGACGTGGAAAACATATTCGGCGGGCGCACTGCTGCCCGCGTCAGCGAGCATTGGCGGTTATCAAGTGACGGGGATTCGGCCTGTCCGGGGGGATACCCGCCCTGTCAAGCTGACTGAGCAAATCTAGTTTCGCCGATTGCCGAGATGGCTATACGGCACTCAAATATAAAGGAGGATGAAAGATGACTACACCGTTGAATGTTTTCGATGAGGTGCTTCCCAAATCGTTTGTTGCGCCGGTGCGCAGTTCTGCCGGGGATCTTATTTTTTCCGGCCGTCCAAATAAGTATGTTCCCATTCCATCTGGAGTATCGACTGTTAGCGTTTCTACACAAGCAGAAGCCCATCTAATCGTTAACTTCGCTAACAATGTTAACTCTAATCAAATAAGGATTGGGACATTTCAGAAGTCCGGGGTTTTTAAAGTAGCCGCGCGAAGCGGGGGAGGGGTTTTCTGGGTCTACCAGAATTCCGGGGAAACGAACCTCGAGCAAAATGTCGGCTTGGAAATCATCACGACTTTGCCCGGCACTTAGCCAAGACGGTGGTCTAGGTGACCACACCCAAACGCTGGAGCGCAGTCAACTTCGACCGCATCGCTACATATTTACCCAATGCCCACCTAGCAGCGGGGGTGTTCGCGTAATGGCTACCCCTCTAAATCTCCCGTCCGGTGTCCTCCCGCAGGGCACTACCGTCACCTGCGGGAATAACGGCGTCACTTCGGACCGGTCCACCGTCCCCAACGGGATTATTCAGGTCACCATGGAGGCCCACACACAAGGACGTCCCCAGTACTACGCGGATGGCGGATATTACTCATTCACCCCTATTGGCGATATGTCAGGACGTCCTGGCCGGTGGACATGTACCTACCGTGTCGCCGCAAAAGGCGGTGTCACTCGCGTGTACCCGCACTGGGGTACCGCTGCCCAGCCAGGTGATGTGGGCAAGCCCTGCACCATTACGTGGCAGCGCATCGACATGTCTTAGCCACCCTTCAGGGTGGCTTCACTTATATCTGAAAGGAAATGAATCATGGAAGAATTCGACTTCGACACATGGGTGGAAGGCCTGCGCGCTATCCCCGAGGACCGGCTCATGGACGCCGCCGCCGCGGTGTCCCGAGAACGCCGCGAACGACCCGCCCGCGCCGCTGAGGAGAAAGCGCGTGCTGAAATCGTGGCCGGGCTTGCTGAAACCGCCCCGGAACTCGTCTCCGCGCATGTCACCCTAGAAGAAGCAAAGGCCGACTCCGGCAAGGTACCCGAATGGAAGAACCCCGGCTCGGACTTCCTCAAAGCCTCCCGTCAGGGCGCGGTTGTGAAGCACGCCGGTAAGTACTGGCTTTCGGAAACCGAAACGCTGAACGTGTGGGAACCAGGGGTGGAAGGCGTGCACACCACGATTTGGCGTGATGTGACCCATGAGGTCGTTCCCCCTGCTCCTAAGACAGACGGCAGCGGCAAGGTCATTCCACAAGGAAGCGCCGACAACCCATTCCCCTTCGTGGCAGGCGTACAAGTCAAGGCAGGCCAATACGTGCTCTTCCAAGACCAGAAATACAAGGTTCTACAGGGACACACCCTGGCTGACCACTGGCCGCCTAACGCTGCGCACAGCCTTTTCCAAAAAGCCTAGGAGGACAGTATGGACTGGATGAACGTTGAGCCGGACGTGTACCGGCTCATTAATAAGCACTACACGCCAGGCCGTGGTGGGCAGCGGATTAAGTACATTGTCCGTCACCACAACGCCGGTATTTTGACTATCGACGGGTGCTGGCAAGTCTGGCAGACACGGGAAGCTAGTGCCCACTATCAAGTGGAAAATTCAGGCCGCATCGGCCAGCTCGTCAACGACTCCGATACCGCGTGGCACGCCGCAAACCAGCTCCGAAACCAGCAATCTATCGGTATTGAGCACGCCAACAGTGGCGGAGCCGACCAAGACTGGCCCATCAGTGACACCGTAATCAAGCAAGGCGCACGCCTCGCCGCAGCCCTCTGCCGCTACTACAACCTCGGACGCCCCGAATACGGCAAGAACATCCGCGACCACAAAGAAACCGGCTCCACCTCATGCCCCTACCACCTCGCCTACGGCGGCAAATACCACCAAGCATGGATGAATGAAGCGCAACGTTTCTACGACGAACTCACCCACGGCGGAGGGAACAAGCCCGCTGCTGCTAAGCCGGTGAAGAAAGCGAGCACACCAGTGTTAACCCCGAAGTACTTTACGGACTTCCTGACTGGCTACCTTGGGCCGCAGATTGATGCGATTCAGGAAATATGGCGGCAACTAAGGGGCCGGGAGGGCGAGGGATGGCCTCAGTTGGGGCAGAATGAGCGCGGCCAGAACCTAACCCTCGTCGACGCGGTAGCCGCAATCCGCCACGACCTCGCCCGCATCGAAAAGAAACTGGAGGAACGATAATGGCCAAACACTACACCAACCCCGCACCAAAGCCCCGCGCCGTCATCGGCACCCCATGGTGGATACGCCTAGCCGTATACGTCGTGGTCGCCGCCGTAGGCCTGGCCCTCGTCGCCTTCGGCATCGTCAGCCCTGACGAGGTGGACGGCTGGCTCGGCCAAACCGGCGGGCTGGCAGCACTCATCGGCGGTGCCCTCGCCGCGGTGAATACAGGTCGTGAATCTGACGAAGCCCCCGTCGGCGTAGTCATCGAGCAGGCCACCACCCCAGCGCCAGACACGCCTACCACCCTGCCCGTCTACACCGGCCCAACCACAGCGGGGGAGTAGTCGTGAGATGGGAAGAATGTAAACGCCGTCTCGCCCGGTGGCTGGTGTCAGATGCTGCAGGCCTGCTAATTCTCGGCAGTATATCCATAGCCCGTGGCATGTCCTACACACCGCTACTGGTGAACCCCGAGCGTAAGCCTACGCACTTCATGGAGAGCGTTCTTAACCCGCCCTCGTGGGCTGTGGTGTGGCTTCTCATGGGCGCGCTCTGTCTTTGTGCGGTTAAGTGGCACAAGCTCGTACCCGCCGCCGTTGGTGCTGTTGTGGGGCTGCATTCCATGTGGGCGCTGAGCTTCATCTTTGCCACGCTTTTCGACGATCTGGGGCGTGCCTGGGTGTCCTCTCTCGGCTATATCGGCATCGCCGCTATGACGCTTTACGCGTATGGGCGGGGGCAGACGAGTGAGCTGAAGTTTGTTGATGGGAGGTGACGGGTATGCCCGTGGACGGGCCACTGGCTACCGTCATCGTCGGAGTTATCGGCGTACTCGGCACCCTCATCGGTACTCACTTGACGGAGAAGAGCCAGAAAAAGAAAGCCGAGCTTGAGACCCGAGGCCCGGAATGGGAGTCCTTTACTAAAAGCATTCGTGAATGGACGAATGAACAGCTGGAAGCCCGTGATAAGTCGATTGCGGAGATGCGTGGAGAAATTGCGGAACTTAGAGACAAACTGGAGGTGTGGAAAAGTCGCTACTTTATCGCCGTGAACCATATTCGCCAGTGGCGACTGAAGCACCCGGAGAGTGTGGCTGATATGCCGATTCCTGACGAGCTGGAAAACGACTTCTAGCCCTCGACCCCTGCCCCTTGTGGGTGGGGGTCTTTTCTGCGTTTTAGGGGGTTGTTTTGTGACGGAGTTTTGACGGACTTTTGACGGAGACTGAACCGTTTCCGCAGGTCGCCAAACGTCGCCAAAGTAAACGGTTCTATGTAGAAAAATAGCCCGCAACCAGCAAAATCACCGGTCAACGGGCCACAAAAATCAGCTTCCCCACCAGGACTCGAACCTAGAATGACGGTACCAAAAACCGTAGTGTTGCCGATTACACCATGGGGAAACACAGCAAAAGCTGTAGGCATAGCCTACCTGACGCCCCCGGGTAAATCACAAATTGCGGGGCAAAGGATAGGGTAGAGGGCATGGCTCGACAAAGGATGACCGGCCGGGAACGCCGCGAACAACTCATTTCCATCGGACGCGCCGCATTCGCGGAACTGGGTTTTGAAGGAACCACCGTCGAAGAGATCGCGGCACGCGCCGGGGTATCCAAACCCGTGGTCTATGAGCACTTCGGGGGCAAGGAAGGCCTCTACGCGGTGGTCGTGGACCGCGAGATGCTAGCACTGGAAAAGGTTATTACTGATTCCTTGGAGACCGGAAGCTGGCGCGAGCGCATCGAGCAGGCCGTCATGGCCATTTTGACCTATGTCGAGGAAGAAACTGATGGCTTTCTCATCCTGGTGCGCGATGCCAAGCCCGGCGACGAACGCAGCTTTTCCACGCTGTTGAATTCCGCGGTGGGCCAGGTTTCCTATATCCTGCGAGAAGCATTCGAGCACCGTGGCATCGACCCAGATTTGGCGGATATTTACGGCCAAGCGCTGGTGGGAATGGTATCGACCACTGCGCAATGGTGGCTGGATGAGCGCACCCCGGACAAGGAAGTCGTCGCCACGCATATTGTCAATCTATGCTGGAATGGTTTGTCCGGTATGGAAGTAAAGCCCAAGCTAGGAGGCAAATAGATGGCGACCCCAATGCTGGCCGGCCTGCTTAAGGTAGCGGCCTCAGATCCCAAGCTCAAGGGCATGATTTCTCATGTGGGCGAAGACCTCCACATCACAGGCTTGGATCAGTCCCGGCCGTGGGCCTTGGGTACCTTGGCTCATCATGCCCCAGTGCTCGTGGTAACCGCTACGAGCCGCGAGGCTGAGGACCTCACGGCGGAGCTTACGGCGATGCTGGGGGAGAAGGTAGCCATGTTCCCCGCCTGGGAGACCCTGCCGCACGAGCGCCTAAGCCCCGGCGTAGACATCATTGGCCGCCGCGCCGAGGTTTTGCACAACCTCGATAGCCTGCAGGTCATCGTCACCGCCGCCCGCGGCTTATCCCAACCCATCCTCAAAGAGGTAGAAGGCCGAGCTCCCGTCCACCTTGAAGAAGATCATGAATATGACTTTGATGAGGTAGTCCGCGAGCTCGAGTTCCGCGCCTATAAGCACGTAGACATGGTGGCTAAGCGCGGCGAGTACGCTACGCGCGGCGGCATCATCGATATTTTCCCCACCACGCTGGATTATCCGGTCCGCGTGGAGTTTTGGGGCGATGAAATTACCGATATCCGCCAATTCTCCGTAGCTGACCAGCGCACCATCCCGGAAATCGAGGTGGGCCGTGTAGACATTTTCCCTGCCCGGGAGCTGCCTATTACGGACGCCATTGCCAAGCGCGCGGCCGATCTCGCCGTTAAGCACCCCGGCAATCCCGCCTTGGTGGAGCTGCTGACCAAGGTAAGCGAGCACATCCCTGCCGAAGGTATGGAGGCGCTCCTACCCGCGCTTTCCGACGCCCCCATGAGCACCCTTCCCGAATTCCTGCGCCCCACCACCCACGTGGTGATGGTCGGTCCGGAAAAGATTCGCCGCCGCGTGGCAGATCTAGAAAAGACCGATGCGGAATTCCTCGCCGCCGGTTGGGAGGCCGCGGCCATGGGGGCCGATGGCCCGCTGGCTACCGAAGGGCTCGATACCGAGGCATCCAGCTACCGCTCCTATGAGTCGCTCGAGGTCTCCATAAGCGAGGCCGGCCTGCCCCTGTGGACTTTCTCCCCACCGGGAATGCTCGCCGCCCCGGAAGAGGAGACCCTCCCGCTCGAATTCGAACCAGGGCCCACCCCGCGCGGCAACATCGAAGAAATCGATGCCATGATGGCCCAGCTCCTCGCGCACACCAACGCCGGCGGCCGGGCGGCCTTCATCGCGCCGGCGCAAGGTGCCATCAAGCGCATGGTGGATCGCTTTGCAGAAAAGGGTATCCGCACCAAGGTAGCTACCCCTGGCTGGGAACCCACCGCCGGTGAAGTCACCCTCTACCAAGCACTAAGCCACGCCGGCCTGGTATTTCCCAAGGTGAAAAAGCCTAAGGATGCCGAGGCCCTCCCACTGGTGGTTGTGACCGAGACGGACCTGACCGGTAACCGCGTAGGCGATATCGCCGAAGCAAAGCGCCGGCCCGCCAAACGCCGCAATAAGGTCGATCCGCTCGCGCTCAAGCAAGGCGATTTTGTGGTGCACGAAACTCACGGCATCGGCAAGTTCCTCAAGATGGCCGAGCGCACCATCCAGTCCGGCGATGAAACCAGCCGCCGCGAATACATCGTGCTCGAGTACGCGCCCTCCAAGCGTGGTCAGCCCGCCGATCAGCTCTGGGTCCCCATGGACTCGCTGGATCTCCTCAGCAAGTACACCGGTGGCGAATCGCCTCACCTGTCCAAGATGGGCGGTTCCGACTGGAAGAACACCAAGAAGAAGGCGCGCGCCGCCGTGCGCGAAATCGCCGGCGAGCTCGTCGAGCTCTACGCTAAGCGCCAGGCTGCGCCGGGGCACCAGTTCTCCCCGGATAATCCGTGGCAGGCGGAGATGGAGGATAATTTCCCCTTCGTCGAAACCGAAGACCAGATGCTGGCTATCGATGCCGTCAAGCAGGACATGGAATCCACGGTGCCGATGGACCGCGTCGTCGTCGGCGATGTGGGCTACGGCAAAACCGAGGTGGCCATCCGCGCTGCCTTCAAGGCCGTGCAAGACGGTATGCAGGTGGCCGTCCTCGTGCCCACCACGCTGCTGGCGCAGCAGCACTTTGATACCTTCAGCGAGCGCATGACCGGCTTCCCGGTCAAGATTGAGGTGCTTTCGCGCTTTACCTCGAAGAAGGAAGCCAACGACATCTTTAAGGGGCTGGCCGATGGCAGCGTCGATATCGTCGTCGGCACCCACCGCCTCCTGCAGACCGGCGTGCACTGGAAGAACCTCGGCCTCATCGTCGTGGACGAGGAGCAGCGCTTCGGCGTGGAGCACAAGGAACACATTAAGGCGCTAAAGGCCAGCGTGGATGTGCTCACCATGTCCGCAACACCTATCCCGCGCACCTTAGAGATGTCTATGGCTGGCATCCGCGAGATGTCCACCATCCTGACCCCACCGGAAGACCGCCACCCGGTGCTGACCTACGTCGGCGCTTACGAGGACAAGCAGGTAGCCGCGGCCATCCGCCGCGAGTTGCTGCGCGATGGTCAAACCTTTTTCATCCACAACAAAGTCTCTGATATCGAAAAGAAGGCCCGCGAGCTGCGTGACCTGGTACCGGAAGCCCGCGTCGTCGTCGCGCACGGCCAGATGAACGAAGAGGTGCTCGAGCAGACCGTCCAGGGCTTCTGGGACCGCGAGTATGACGTTTTGGTATGTACCACCATCGTGGAGACCGGCTTGGATATCGCCAATGCGAATACCCTCATTGTGGAAAACGCCCACCATATGGGCTTGTCCCAGCTGCACCAGCTGCGCGGGCGAGTAGGTCGTTCCCGCGAGCGCGGCTATGCCTACTTCTTGTACCCCAAGGGCGCTACGCTCACGGAAACCTCCTATGACCGCCTAGCCACCATCGCCCAAAATAATGACCTTGGTGCGGGCATGGCCGTAGCCATGAAGGACTTGGAGATGCGCGGTGCCGGCAACGTCCTTGGCGCCCAGCAGTCCGGCCACATTGCCGGTGTGGGCTTCGATCTCTACGTGCGCCTCGTTGGCGAGGCAGTAGAAACTTTCAAATCCCTCGCCCGCGGCGAGGCTCCCACCGTTACCGATGAAGGCCCGAAGGAAATCCGCATTGATCTCCCCGTGGATGCGCATATCCCGGAAGCCTATATCGATTCCGAGCGCCTGCGCCTGGAGGTCTACCGCAAGCTTGCGGCCTCGCAAAACAATGATGATCTCAAGGCCGTCATCGAGGAAATGGAAGATCGCTTCGGCCCATTGCCGCAAGAGGTGCTGCGCCTACTCTCCGTTGCTCGCCTGCGCCACCAGGCGCGCCGTGCCGGTATTTCCGATATCACTGTGCAGGGCACTCGCATCAAGTTCCACCCCGTCGAGCTGCCGGATTCCAAGCAGGTGCGTCTCAAGCGCCTATATCCGGGCTCTAGCTTCCGCGCGGCCGCGAAGGCCATCAACGTGCCGTTCCCCAAGGCGGGGCGCAATGTCACCTCGCCCAAGTTGCGCGACGAGGAGCTCATCCAGTGGGCCGCGGACTTTTTGAGCGCGCTTTTTGATGTCCAACCCATCAACGTGTCTGGTGAGGAAGCCGGCGCCGGGTCGGTCATCAGCGTAGGCGAGTAGCTGATGGGATAACTCCCCGTTGGCGAGTAGCCGATCGGCGGTTAGGAGAAGTCCAAGCCGATATCCAGCACGCGCACCGAGTGGGTGAGGGCGCCGACGGCGATATAGTCCACGCCCGAGGTGCCGTACTCACCGGCGTTCTCCAGCTGCAATCCGCCGGAGACCTCCAGCGCCGTGGTTGGGCTTAGGGCTTGGCGGCAGTGGACGGCGGTGTGGACATCGGCAAGCGCGAAGTTATCCAACAGCACCATATCCGGGTGCAGCGGGAGCACCTCGTCGAGCTGATCTAAGGTATCGACCTCGACCTCGCAGGCAATGTCAGGGGCATGCTCGCGTACGCGGCGCAGGGCCGTTGCCACGCTGCCACCTACGGCGAGCACATGATTGTCCTTAATCATGGCGGCGTGGCCCAAGCCCATGCGGTGGTTCGCCCCGCCGCCGGCGCGCACGGCGTATTTCTGCAGCGTGCGCAGGCCAGGTAGGGTCTTGCGGGTATCGCGCACCTGGGCTTGCTTAACGCTATCCGGGGTCCCTGTGTCCGCCGCTGCTGCTGCGATGGCATCGACCCAACGCCGGGTCTGCGTAGCGATGCCGCTTACGTGCGAGACCATATTGAGCATGGTGCGCTCAGCGGCCAGCACGAGGAGGGTAGGCGCCTGCACCGTGGCGATGACCTGGCCTGGGGCAACGCGGTCGCCGTCGGTGGAGTGGAGGGTGATGGTAGGGGCTGGGGCATCGGCAAGCGCGGAGCCCGCAGTATCCACGCCCCACTGGGCTAAGTGCTGGGCGGTGGCCCCAAGGACCTCTTCGATAAGGCCCAAGCCTGCGATGGTGCCGGCCTCGCGCGCGGTGAACTCCGCCGTGCAGCGGGCCTCACCCGGCACCGTGGCAAGCGAGGTGTAATCCGGCCCATAAGCGAAATCCTCATCCAAGGCCGTGGCGATAAGAGCGGAGCAATCAGGCAGGCGCAGGGATTCCATTTACTCGCCCCCGCCGCCGGGGTTGCCGATGGAAATCATGGCCTCGAGGGACTTGCGCGCCGCATTCGCGATGTCTTCTGGAACCGTAACCTCATCGGTCTCTTCCATCAGGCAGTGCTCCAGGGCCTGTGGGGTAATCATCTTCATGTACTTGCACTCGGCGTGATCGTTGACGGCCTGGAAATCGACGTCCGGCGCGGCCTGGCGCAGCTGGTGCAACATGCCGGTCTCGGTGGCGACGAGCACCTTGTTTTGGGGCTGCTTCTGGGACTGGGTGATCATTTGCCCGGTTGAGAGCATGTGCACGCGCTCTTGTGGCACCAAGCCCTCGTTGGCCAGGTACAACGCGGAATTGGAGCACCCGCATTCCGGGTGGATATACAGGTCCGCGTCTGGGTTATCTTGGGTCTGTTGGGTCAGCTGCTGGGAACTGATGCCCGCGTGCACGTGGCACTCACCGGCCCAGATGTATATATTTTCCCGGCCGGTCTCGCGCTTCACGTAGGCGCCCAAGAACTGGTCTGGGCAAAAGAGGATCTCTTTATCCGTCGGCAGCGAGTTGACCACGTCGACGGCATTAGAGGATGTACAGCAGACATCGGTCAGCGCCTTGACCTCTGCGGTGGTATTGACGTAGCTGACCACAAGGGCGTCGGGGTGCTCAGCCTTCCAGGCGCGCAGCTCATCGGCGGTAATGGAATCCGCCAGGGAACACCCAGCGCGCTCATCGGGGATGAGGACCTTCTTATTCGGCGAAAGAATCTTGGCGGATTCCGCCATGAAGTGCACACCGCAAAAGACGATGATATCTGCATCGGTTTCCGCCGCCTTGCGGGACAGCGCCAAGGAATCGCCGGTGTGGTGGGCAACGTCCTGGATCTCCGGGATCTGGTAATTATGTGCCAGGATCACCGCATTGCGCTGCTCCGCCAACTCTTTAATCCGCTCTGCCCAAGCGTTGCCTGCCGCGAGGTCCGAACCAGCGGGAGTGGCAGATGGCATGACGCTAACATTGGTTTGAGTCACAAGTGCTCCAAAAAGTGATAGTCACAGGAATTAGTGGGGTGTTATAATCGTACTAAACTGTCTGTGTTCAAGACCACTTGTGATGGCGGGGCAGGTGATTAGAGCTCCAGCGATCCTTGGGTGAGGCCGACCGCGGCGATGGTGGCGGCCACCAGCACCACGATGACGATTGACCACTCAAATCCATTAAAAAGCTTCTCGCGGCGCGATAGGCGGGTGAGCACGTACGGGATAATTCCCGGCACGACGGCGAGGGCACCGAAGAGAATATAAACCGGGTCGGCGGCATAAATGAGCCACAGCGAGTACACGAAGGCCACCAGCGCGATGCCAAAGTGGCGCCGGTTTTCGCGTTTGGGAATATCCGGCCCAGAGAGATCGAACCGCGTTCCGGCGTGCGGGTGGGTCACACCCTTGCCCCGTATCGCTAGCAGCAGCAGATACAGCGAAGAGAAGATATAGGGCAGGAGGTACATGATGGTGGCGAGCTGCACCATCGCGGCATAAGAAGCCTCGTTGACGTAGAAGACGATGATGAACAGCTGGATGGCCATCGTGGAAATCAGCTGTGCTACCCACGGGGCGCCGGCCACATTGATGGTGCCAATGCGGCGAGGAATGAGGCCGTCGATGGCCATCATGACGATGGGCTCAGCGCACAGCATTTGCCAGGAAACGTAGGCGCCGAGGACCGAGAGGCACAGGCCGATGGAAATCAGCGCGCCGCCCCAGGGGCCGACGACCTCTGTGAGCACCGAGGCCATGGAATTATCTGGCAGTGCGGCCAGTTCTTCCTTGGTCATCACGCCAAAGCTCAACGTGGAAACGGAGACCAAGAGCGCCAGCACGGAGAAGAAGCCAATGACGGTGGCGCGACCAACATCGGTGCGCTTAGAAGCCTGCTTGGAATAAACGGAGGCGCCCTCCACGCCGATGAAGACCCACACAGTAAAGAGCATAATTCCTTGAACCTGCTCGAAAACACTGGCCTCGGAGGCACGCCCCCAGAAGTCCAAGGTGAATTTATCCCAGCTGAACCCGAGGAAAGCAATGAGCACTACGAAGGCCAAGATGGGCACGATCTTGGCAATCGTGGTGATGAGGTTCATGAACGCGGCCTGCTTAATACCGCGAGCGAGCACCGCGAAAATGCCCCAGGATAGGAGGGAGACGGCGATGGCGGAGGACCAGTAATGGTCGGCGTCGAAAAGCGGCAGGTAATGGCCCAAGGTATTGAAAAAGAGGGTGGCATACCCCACCTGCGCCATAACGGAGCCCAGCCAGTAGCCCCAGCCGGAGGTAAAGCCAATAAAATCGCCGAGGCCGGCGCGCACATAGGAATAGACGCCAGAATCAAGGTGCGGCTTTCGGCGGGCCAGAATTTGAAAAACAAACGCCACAGAGAGCATGCCGACGCCCGCGACCAGCCAGCCGATGAGCATCGCGCCTGGGCCGGCAACGGAGGCAATGTTTTGCGGCAGCGAGAAAATGCCCGCGCCCACGGTGGAACCGATAATCAGCGCGACGAGGGTCCACAACGTCACGGAGTGGGATTTATTCTGGCTGGAGGTCATTGGCCTAAAATACCTTGAATAGCCCCATAATGGGAACTCGGGCTAGACTTTGTGCACATGACTGTGCTGTTGCTCGATGAACGCTGGCCCACCATGATCCCCATGCAGGCGCACGGGAAGCTGCGTGGCCCTGTCCACTTCACGGGTGAGGTACCCGTGTCTGTACGGTGGAATTTCTCCGATCTGCTGGTAGGCGAGGACGCCACCGGAACCTTGGTCAGCACCGACGAACACGATCCGGAAACTCGCGCCCGCCTCGCTAGCGGCGAGTCCGTCATTCGCGCCGAATCCCTTGCGGATCCCATCATGCAGGCGCGCCAGACCATGGCCACGGCGCGGCGCATTGGGGAGTGGGAGCGCGAGCAAACCCATACCTCGCTCTTGCCCTATCTTGAGGAGGAGTCTGCCGAATTCGCCGCGGCCGTGCGCAACCGCGAACCGGAAAGCGAGATGCTCAAAGAATTGGGCGATATCTTCCTCCAAGTACTCTTCCATGCGGAAATCTCCACCTTTTCGCTTGATGATGTGGCCCAGAGTTTCCTCACCAAAATGCGCGCCCGCGCCCCATACCTCTTTGATGGCACCACGGAGATTGTCGACGTTGACACGCAAGAGAGGCTATGGCGCGAAGGTAAGGGAATGTAGGATGGCTTCTCATGAAGAGGCTCCTGCAGATATTCGGGGGCTGCGGGGTGGCCGTAGCCGTGATCATCGCGTTGGTGGCATGGCTGTTGACGGGGCACGGCACTTCCCAGAAGCCCGTACCGGAGAACATTCCGCCCGTTGAAGGCAAAGAGGTCGCGCGTATTGACGTCAATGCTCCCGGCCGCACTGCGGATAAGCTTACCTACTGGGCCTCTGACTTAGCTGAGCAGACGGGCATCCCGCCGGCCGCACTGCGCGCTTATGGCAACGCCGAACTCATCGCTCAGCAAAAATGGCCGAATTGCCATCTGCGGTGGAATACCCTTGCCGGCCTAGGCTACGTGGAGACCCGCCACGGCACCTACAACGGCAATTGGTTTAAGCCCTCCAAGCTTGACGACGCCGGCTACCCCCAACCACCCATCAACGGCATCGCCCTCGATGGCCTGAACAATACGGCGCACACTCCAGATACCGATAATGGCGATATCGATGGGGATTCCGAATATGACCGCGCCGTCGGCCCGATGCAATTTATCCCGACCACATGGGAATCGGTGGGCGCCGATGCTAACGGCGATGGGAAGGCAGATCCCAATCAAATTGACGACGCCGCAGTCGGCGCCGCCGGACTTTTATGCTTTGGTGATAGAGATCTCTCTAACCCAGAACAGTGGGAGGAAGCAGTTCTAAATTACAACCAGTCCAGCGAGTATTTGCATAAAGTTGCACACGCCGCCAATGCCTATTCGGTTCCGCAAAGTGCCAAGTAGCGTCACACAGCAAAGCTTTCTGCAACAATTGACTACGTAGCTGGGCTGGCTGGTCCAGAGCGAACTTATTTATGAGGAGTGAAAAACAGCATGGCTGATATCATCCACACTTTCGCCCGCGAAATTCTTGATTCCCGTGGCAACCCAACCGTCGAGGCCGAGGTCTTCCTTGACGACGGCGCCCGCGGTGTTGCCGGCGTTCCTTCCGGTGCTTCTACCGGTGTGCACGAGGCTCACGAGCTGCGCGACGGTGGCGAGCGCTACCAGGGTAAGGGCGTTCTAAAGGCCGTTGAGAACATCAACGAGAAGATTGCCGACGAAATTGCTGGCTTCGAAGCCGACGATCAGCGCCTCATTGACCAGGCACTGATTAAGCTGGACGGTACTGATAACAAGTCCGAGCTCGGCGCTAACGCTATCTTGGGCGTTTCCATCGCCGCAGCCAAGGCCGCCGCAGAGTCCGCTGCACTGCCTCTGTACCGCTACATTGGCGGCCCGAATGCACACGTACTGCCAGTGCCAATGATGAACATCCTCAACGGCGGCGCACACGCTGACTCCGGCGTAGACGTCCAGGAATTCATGATCGCTCCGATTGGTGCGGAGTCTTTCGCCGAGGCTCTTCGCATGGGCGCCGAGGTCTACCACGCACTGAAGGCAGTGCTGAAGGACAAGGGCTTGTCCACTGGTCTGGGCGACGAGGGTGGCTTTGCACCGTCCGTTGACTCCACCAAGGCTGCTCTCGACGTCATCGTGGACGCCATCAAGAAGGCCGGCTTCGAGCCCGGCAAGGACGTAGCCCTGGCACTCGACGTTGCTTCCTCTGAGTTCTTCAAGGACGGCAAGTATCACTTCGAGGGTGGCGAGCACACCGCTGAAGAAATGTGCAAGGTTTACGAGGGCCTCATTGACGAGTACCCGATCGTCTCCATCGAGGACCCACTGCAGGAAGACGACTGGGATGGCTACACCACCCTGACTGCCGCTATTGGTGAGAAGGTACAGATCGTCGGCGATGATTTCTTCGTCACCAACCCTGCTCGCCTGCAGGAAGGCATTGAGAAGAAGGCCGCTAACGCTCTGCTGGTAAAGGTCAACCAGATCGGCACCCTGACCGAGACCTTCGACGCAGTCGAGCTGGCTCACCGCAATGGCTACCGCACCATGATGTCCCACCGCTCTGGCGAGACCGAGGACACCACCATTGCAGACTTGGCTGTTGCTCTGAACTGTGGCCAGATTAAGACCGGTGCACCGGCTCGTTCCGAGCGCGTAGCTAAGTACAACCAGCTTCTGCGCATCGAGCAGGAGCTTGGCGACGGCGCAGTCTACGCCGGCCGCTCCGCTTTCCCGCGCTTCAAGGCTTAATCGCCTCCTTTCGTAGCGCCCTTGCATTGCCGCGGGGGCGCTTTCGCATGTCTAGGTATTGTTGCCAGGTTTGCTTCCAATTTACGGTCCGCGGCGCCAAAGGCCCTTGGGCACGGTCAATTTCGAAAGTGCCGTCCGAAAAGAGCCAAGCGACGTCCCCAGTGATGGGATCCATGATGTAGCGGGCCCTACCATCGGTCTTCACATTGTGGTGGTGCTGACAAAGGGTGACAAGATTATCGATACTCGTCGGCCCGCCGTCGGCATACTCCACCCGATGATCAAGCTGGCAGTAATGCGCCGGCATGGAACACCCCGGCCAACGGCACGTGGCATCGCGACCATGGACCCATGTCCTGATTTGCTCGGTGGGGACGTAGGAGGATGTTTCTTTTGGGCACAACTCGCGAGTCATCGAGTAAGTGCTCAAGCGTTCGGTAAGAACGCACCATCCTGCCGACGGGATATATACCCGAGAAGCATCCTCACCCGCTGTATAGGTATTGATAACTACTTTTGTCTGGGTGCGATTAAAGATCAGCGCCTCCAAAGCCTCTGGCTTTGTGATGTTCTTCTTTCGCGCTGCTTTATCGATGTGCCGTGAAATAGCACTGGCGGTTGCTTTATCCGTTTTCAGGGTGATGGTGGCTTGGCCTTTGGAATAAGAAATGGAAACAGAGTGCTCGATTTCCTTCTCAATATCTGGTTTGAGAATGCCATCGATGTAATCGCGCAAGAATCTACGGATTTCAGATTCCGTGGGGACATGCTGAGCAGGTTCCTTCGGGGTGAGGAAGTCTGCAAGGGCGGCATCGACTAGTTGGATGCCCTCGGCGTCGCCGCCAAGCGGGGCAAGCTCGGCATCAATGACGTGCAGCCGCGGGAGGTCAAGAATCCAATGTTCGGTCTGTACTGCCGTGGTTAACGGCAACTCAAGCATGCGCAGGTGAGAGCGCAGTGCGGATAAAACGCGCCAGTAGCTCAAGCCGACCCGCTTAGCTAAAGCAGCGGTAGTGCATTCGACATCGTCTTCTAATCGCGGAAGTACGGATTGGTATAGCTGCCAGGATTGAATGCGTTGGAGCATGCCCAAAACGCACACCGTATCGTCGAGGTTATTGGTAGAAAAATAAGCTTTCTTTGGTGGTGCGTCGCTGGCTGTCACGGAAAGTTCCCCCTCTGGAATAAATCGCACACCCAATCGAATTTCTGCCCTCAGTATAAGCCGCCTTGCTGGCTTGCGCAAGGCTTGAAGCGAAAAATTGTGCGAAATTTAGGAGGGGTCTAGTAGCTGAAAATTTTGTCAGCCACTGCCTCGAGTTCCTTATCATCATATTTGTCACCGCAGGTGGCGAGGGAACCCACTCCAGCCATGTACATGGTAAATAGCTTGTCAGGGAGGGGAGAGGCCGCTGACATTTCAAGCTTTTCGTAGACGGGAGCGTATTTCCTGTCAAACTCTTCTAAATCGGGAACGAGCTCCTCAAATCCGCTGTCGCCATGGGCTAGCAAATACTTAGCATCGTCTAGAATCTGATCATTCTCGCAGGCAACAGCTCCAGCCTTCTTCAGGGTCGTGGCGTTGACCTCGTAGCTGGTGGGGCCGTCATCGGTATCGGAAGCGCCCGCGCCGAACACGTCCAGGTAAAAGTCCGGGATCGTGCCGTGTTCTTTTATGTGGTAAATGAAGCCGCTTTTGGTATTGAGGTCGTGGTTTCTGCTGGTGGTAGTGGTAGGAGCTTCGCTGCTGGTAGTGCTTTTGCTAGTGGGGGACTCCGCTTCGGTGGCGACTTCTTCTTTGTGGTCGCTCGAGCTGCACCCAGCAAGTAGGGCGCCTACGGCGGCTAGGAGGAGGAGACGCTTGAGTGGCATTACTATTCCTTAGGCAGGGAATATGGTTCGAAGCTCTAGCTGGAATGGATCGTCTCAGCGACCTTTTCCAGTTCCTCATCGCTGAATTCATCACCGCAAGACATCACGGCGCCGAGTGAGGTCATCGCTGCAGCCATGATTTTGTCAGAGTCCGGTGCGTCATCAGGGATGTCTAGCGCTTCAAAAACATCACGATATTTGTCATCAGAGCCGTCGACCGATGACATAACTGCTTCCCCCAAATTTGTCGGTGTTTCCTCGGAAATATTCCTTCGAGATATCGAGCAATTCATCATTCTTGCAGGCAGCTTCGCCGGCCTTCTTGACAGAGTCTGCGTTGGTTTCAAAGCTTTCGGGCTGATCGTCTCCCTCGAGCTGGTCAGCATCATGGTTGATGTAATCATCCGGCAGGATCTTATACTCCTTGAGGTAGTCGGCCATGCCGTCTTTAGCGTTTAGGTCGTAGCCGTCACCGTAGACGGGGTATTCGCCGTCTTGGGCGGAGGGGTTGCAGCTGGCGAGGAATAAGGTTGCGGTGAGAACGGGCAGGAGGCGTTTGAGGGACATGAAAGTTCCTCCCTGGGCGGGAGAATTTCTTTTAGTGTATCCAAATTGCGCGTGCCACGTCCCTGTTACAGAAGTGACGGCGCTAGGATTAGAGGCCTATGGCACGCGAAAAGAAGACGCAGCGAAACCGGAGCCGTACTAGGGTTCCGGTAGCCTCGCGTGCTGCGGATATCCGTAAAGCTCAGCGTGCACAGCTGAAGCAGAAACAGAAGCCGGACCGGATGAGTATTGCCGGAGTAGGCGTAATCGTAGCTATAGTGCTCGTTGTTTTGTTTGCTATCGCCATTCCGCTGCGCAATTACTACCACGGCCGATCCGAAATTGCTCGCCTCAATGAGTCAATCGCCGCCAAGCAGGATGAGAAAGCTGCCTTGCTGGAGAAGATTGATAAATATAAGTCCGATGAGTACATCAAGCAGGAGGCGCGGCGCCGATTCGGGGTTGTCGATGAGGGTGAGACCGCCTACCGCATCATTGACCCGCAGATTAAGCCGGATGACCAGCTGACTACAGATGGTCAGAAGGAAGAAGATTCCCGCGAATGGTACGAAGTTCTGTGGGATTCTGTAGCCGAGCCGCCTGAGGAAGAAGCTCCGTCCGAGCAGGTAAATCATCTTCCGATTGAGCCGGCGCCGGAAGAGAATCCAGATGTGCGATAATTGTCCGCATGACCGTCACTGATGCAGATATCGCTGTAGTAACTGAGCAATTGGGCCGCACTCCACGCGGGGTCCTAGAGGTTTCTTATCGCACGCCGGATGGACAGCCCGCGGTAATTAAGACGGCGCCCAAGCTTGCCGACGGCACCCCATTCCCCACCCTCTACTACCTCACTGACCCACGGCTTACGGCCGAAGCCTCACGCTTGGAGGTTGCTCATGTTATGAAGTGGATGGAAACCCGCTTGGGTGAGGACGAGGAATTGGCTGCCGACTATCAACGTGCCCACGAATACTTTTTGGCCAAGCGCAATGACATCGAAGACCTTGGCACCGATTTCTCCGGTGGCGGCATGCCCGACCGGGTGAAGTGTCTGCATGTGCTCATCGCGTACGCGCTTGCTGAAGGCCCACAGCATTTCCGTTTGGGAACTGAGGCGGTGGCGATGGCCGCCGACCACGGCAAGCTTCGAGGCTCTGCTATCCCGCGGGATTGGCCCAGCGTAGAGGATCTGGGGATTGACTTGGCCCAGTTCGATTTCTCTAACGCGGAATAGGAGGGCTGCTATGACTCGCGTTGCTGCGATTGATTGCGGTACCAATTCGATTCGCTTGCTCATCTCTGAAATTCAGGATGACGGCAAGGTCCGCGATATTACCCGCACCATGGAAATCATCCGCCTGGGAGAGGGAGTCGATGCCACTGGCGAAATTGCCCCTGCAGCTCTAGACCGCGCCCGCGTGGCCTTGGAAGGCTACGTACGCCAGATGAAGTTTGAGAAGGTCACCCGCGTGCGGATGGTTGCTACCTCCGCTACTCGCGATGCCAAGAACCAACAGGAATTCTTCGACATGACTGCTGAGCTGCTCGGCCAAATTCAGCCTGGCGCACAGGCCGAGGTCGTCTCGGGCGAGGAAGAGGCTCTGTTGTCCTTTAATGGCGCCGTGGCCGATGTGGAGCCAGACCGGGGGCCATTCTGTGTTATCGATTTGGGCGGCGGTTCGACCGAGTTCGTCGTAGGCACCGCAGATGGCGATATCTTGGGCACTCACTCGGCCCGCATGGGGTGCGTCAGGCTAACCGAGCGCATTATGCGTTCCGATCCGCCTACCGAGTCGGAGATTGAGATCGCTTCCGAGTACGTCGGCGAGCGCACGGCGGAAGTAGAGAAGATAGTACCTATTTCTAAGGCCCGTACCATCGTCGGCTGCGCAGGCACTTTTACCACTCTTTCTGCATTGGCTCAGGGACTTGAGCGCTACGACGCCGATGCCATTCACGGGTCTGAGCTCCGCTTCGATGCCCTGCGCGTGCTTTTGCAGCAGCTTATTAGCCTGCCTTCCGACGTCCGCGCCCTCAACCCCGTCATTCACCCCGGCCGTGCCGATGTCATCGGCGGTGGGGCCGTAGCCGTCGAAGGCATCATGCAGCTCATCGAGCGAAATTGCGATGCGCGCAGCTTTTTCATCAGTGAAAAGGACATTCTCGATGGCATTATCGCTGGTCTGGCTGCGGAGGGTACCCCTCGTTAACTCCCGCAGGGTGAGGTGTCCTAAAATATTCCTTGCCCTTGCCCCCATAGCCCAATCGGCAGAGGCAGTCGACTTAAAATCGATTCAGTGTGGGTTCGAGTCCCACTGGGGGCACCATTGTGAAGTCTCGAGACATCGTTCCTATTTCGATGTTTCGAGACTTTCTTCGTTTTGGGGGTTCGTTTTCTAGATTTCGCCGAGTTGGTTGCGGGTTAAGTAGCAGAATGTGTGTCCGTTCGGCGTGTTGCGGGGCGGGTACACGGTTAGTTACTTCATGGGGCCTTTTCTGATTCCTATCGAGTGTTCGTACTCGGTTGGGATAGCGTTGTCGTAGAAGGCTGGTCGGCCTGTTTCTTGGTCGGCTTTGTTGTGGTCTTCTTCGGCAAGATCGTTGACTTTGGCGAGTTGATCTTGGCCATAATTGCACTGCCTGGCGATATTTAGCGGATCGTCAGGCAGTTGCTTTTTGGTGTGGAGGTACCACTCAAGCATTTTTCGTTGACGTTCCCCAGACCTGCCTCGGTGCGCATCGGCGATGCGTTTGAGCTGGGCGTTTATGCCGCCTTCAAGACTGTTTGTCGTTGAAGCCCAGCGGTTAGGATCAAGCGCATTCGGTGGTGGCTTAAGGTAGGTAAACAGCCAATTGTTGCGCGAGAGGTGCAGCAGTGAGTTGTAGGCTTTGCGTACCCGTAGATGAGTCCATTCCCACTGGTTATTGAGGTTACCCTCGTTTAGTGGACACCCTATTTGTGCGGATCTTGTGTCCGTAGGAGAGGATGTTCATTGTGAGTCAACAGCGCAAGAAGTACACGCCGGAGTACCGGCGTGAAGCCGCGAACCTTGTAATCGAGTCAGAGCGCCCGATCGCTCATGTGGCTAAGGAGATTGGCGTCTCCGCCGGGCTTTTAGGCCGGTGGGTCAAACTCGAGCGTGAACGCCGAGGGGCCTCGGATGGGATGAGTGAGGCTGATCTTCGTGCTGAGAATGCTCGTCTGCGCCGTGAGTTGGCGGAAGCCAAGATGGATAATGAGTTCTTGTCAAAAGCGACAGCCTTCTTCGCCGCGAAGCAACGCGAGCAGAAAAGTTCGAATTGATGCAGCAGGAGAAGGCAAACTACAGCATCAAACGCATGGCACGGCTATTAAAAGTGTCTCGGTCTGGATACTACAAATGGGCTGATACGCAGCAGAAGCGACTATCTGGCGAAAATGATCGTGCTGCATTTTACGATGGCGTTGACCGAAAGATTCATCAGATTTGGAAAGACTCCGATGAGGTTTATGGTGCTCCGCGGATCACCGCAGAACTTACCGAGCGCTACCAGATCACCCTGAATCGCAAGACTGTGGCTAAGCGGATGCGCATGATGGGCATTGAAGGGATTTCACCGCGTGCCTTTGTCCCGGTGACAACGATTCAATCCAAGCGTAAGTCAGCTCTTCCTGACCTGGTCAAGCGCATGTTTGATACTGGTGAGCTCAACCGAGTGTGGATGTCGGATATTACCTACCTACGCACCAGCGAGGGATGGTTGTACTTGTGTGCGGTCCGCGACGGCCATTCCCGCAGGGTGCTGGGATGGGCAATGGATAGCGTTCAAGATACATGCCTGGTCGAACGGGCCCTGCGGATGGCACATACACTGCGCGGGGACGTTCCTAATGGGCTGGTGTTCCACGCTGACCGCGGAACGCAATTTACCAGCGAGAAGCTCTGGGAAGTCTGCCATAACCTGGGCATTGCTCAGTCTGTGGGGCGTACTGGTGTGTGCTTTGATAACGCGATGGCTGAGTCGTTCTGGTCGACGCTTAAAACCGAGTTCTACGACCGCAAGCGTTGGCCAACCCGTGATGCCGCGCGCAAGGCCGTTGCCTACTGGATGGAAGTCGTTTACAACCGTCGGCGCCGGCACTCTGCACTAGGGATGGTCAGCCCCGTCGACTTCGAAAACCACATTGGTCTAACCACCAGTAGAAAAGAAATAGCTGCCTAAGCACTAGGTAGCCCCACTACGTGTCCACGATTTGCGGGCAACCCCATTATTGGGTGTTCGGCGTTCTTTTGGCACGGGTGTTTTCTCGTTGAGGAATGCTTTGAATACCTGACCGAAGTCGTGCAGGCGTAGCGTCCACTCCCGTGCCTGGTCGAGCGTGGTGGGTCAAGTCCTGGGTAGTGGTGTATCTGTTTTCGAATCTGGGGTTAGTTTCATGGCGGTGGGTTAGGGGCCATCTCGGGGATAAGGGGTGAGGGGATTCACGCGGCGATCTCCTGGTTGTTGTCGCGGTCCTCGTCGATGACCCCAGCGGCGATGATCTCTTTGGTCTGTGCCAGGCTGGTCAGTGACATATAACGCTTCTGTTGGATCCAGTCATCGTGCTGTTCGGCCAAAACCGCCCCAACAAGGCGCACAACAGCGTCTCGGTTTGGGAAGATTCCTACGACATCGGTACGCCGGCGGATCTCCCTATTGAGCCGTTCAGTGGGGTTATTCGACCAGATTTTGGTCCACACCGCTCTCGGCGCAGCGGTAAACGCCAACAGCTCGTCGAGACACTCCTCGAGGTAGGTGGCAACGTGAGGGAATTTCTGCTGGCAGAATTCAATAACCTCACGAGCTTGGGCCCACACACTAGCGGCATCGGGTTGCTGAAAGATTGTGTGAAACATCGCTGACAGAGTCGGCCATTGGGTTTTGGGAACCTGGGCCGAGAGGTTCTTCGCGAAGTGCGTTCGACACCGCTGCCAACTAGCCTGCGGCAGGCAGTCACCCACGGCTGCTTGAATACCAAGATGGGCATCACTAGTAACGAGGAATACCCCGGTCAGGCCACGGGCGATGAGGTCCCGAAAGAACCCGGTCCACGACGCGGTAGATTCCGCGGTGGCAACCTGCATGCCCAAAAGCTCTCGGTAGCCGTCAGCGTTGACACCTGTGGCCAGCAACACGCTGGTCTTTACGACACGTCCTCCTTCCCGCACCTTCATTGTCAGCGCGTCGCAGGAGACAAAGTGGTAGGGGCCTTGGTCAAGCCGGCGGGTGCGGAAGTCATCGACCATGTCATCGAGTTCTTTGGCCATCTGGCTGACCTGAGACTTCGACAAGTTGTTGATCCCAAGGGTGGCCACCAGGTCGTTCATCCTGCGAGTGGAGACTCCTTTCAGGTAACAGGTGGCGATGACTGTGGTCAGGGCACGCTCGGTGCGGCTGCGGCGCTCTAGCAGCCAGTCAGGGAAAAATGCGCCGGTGCGTAGCTTCGGGATTGCCACATCAATGCTGCCGACTCGGGTATCAAGTTGGCGATGACGGTAGCCATTACGTGTGTTGGTGCGCTCGGCTGACACGGTGGCGTAATCAGCCCCGCAGACGGTGTCTGCTTGGGCGGAAAGAATCTGGTTGATGAAGTCAGTGAGCATTTGGCGCATCAAATCTGGGGACGCTTGAGTCAGTAGCTCTTCGAGATACGCGGTCGGATCGATATGATGAGGGTCAGCGGCCATCGCAGGGTACTTCCTTTCGAGGATAGGTAAGAGTTGATTCGAAAGGTACCCGCGATGGTCGCCTTCATGCACACCGGCACAAGACTTACCGCGGGCTACAGATACACCACGTTAGGGGACGCAACCGCGTGGTGACACGGGTTAGTTTCAGCGCCAGTGCGTAGATGGTTTTGCCAGCGTCGGTGCGCGGCCGTGAGGTGGTGTAGCGGCGGATGACGCGTTGTGCGTGGACGAGACAACGCTGAATCATCACGTTTGGCCAGCAGGCTTTAATCGCGGTGAGTGCGCCTTGTCCGCCGTCGAGGACGACGCAGAGTGGCTCGGCGATTTTGCGAAGTAGCTGCGTGTATGCGTGGGCTGTTTCGTGTTTGGTCCAGTGCCACGCAATGACGTGGTCGCGGCTGGCTGCCACAAGTAGGCAGCCAGCCGCGGTGTAGGTGCCGTCGATGAAGATCTGATCGTAGACGCGCTGCGGGGCACCGTCGTTGGGGACGTCGATGAGCCAAAACGGTTCGAATCGGCGATCAAGTGTCCAACGACTCACCCTTTGTTGCCCGGCGAGTTCAGACAACGTCGCTGTGGAGGTGACATAAGAGACGAAGGCTTTAAAGTTGCGGGCCTGCGTGAGATCGGTGCGAGTTCGTGTCGTGGAGCTGCCGCAGTTCGGGTCTTTGCACCGCCACCTGGTTGTGCCTTTGGATGTGGTTCCGTTTTTCTTCATTTGCCCAGCACATACCGGGCATCGTGGTCTGTTTTTACTCACCCGGAAAGCACACCAACCCCCGGCTAGCACATGCGGGTGCCATTCCGATGGATTGAACACGAAACGGGCGGATATAAGCATAAAGACCTTATATCCGCCCGATTTACCCAGCCTGAGCAGCAAGATCGCTGTAACTCAGACACACTTTTTGCTACTTAACCCTTGGTTGCGGTGGTATTTTTTGGTTTTGTCTAGGTGGTATCGGCCCCAGATTTCGCCTGTGTGGGGGTTAACGGCGGTGATGTCGTTGTTGATGCAGATGAGCATGATTTCTTTGGTGCGGTGTTTTCTTCCGACGTAGAGGGACCTGGCCCCCGTTAGGTAGACACCTGATATCCAGCCCGGTTGGGTTGGGAAGAAAGGTAATCTACCACCATGCCTAGGTACTCCGAACAGTTCAAACGTGATGCTGTGGCCCTCTACGAAAACAATGAGGACCTCTCACTTCACACGGCTTCAGCAGAGCTAGGAATCAATCGTTCTTCACTTTATTCCTGGCTTAAGCAGTACGGCACCGGCAAACGTGCCCACTCGAAAAACATGCGTGATAAAGCTCAGGCGACGACTGATTCTGAGCGGATCCGCCAGTGAGACAAACGAAAACGCAAAGCTGCGTGAAGAACGCGACATCCTGCGCAAGGCCGCGAAATATTTTGCCGAAGAGACACGCTGGTAATCCGCTTCCAGTTTGTCTATGACCACCGAACCGAATACTCGGTTAAGCGGATGTGCCACGTGTTAAAGCTCAATCGCTCCTCGTTCTACAAATGGGTGCAAACCCGCGAAAAACGCAGGTTAAAGATGTGTTCCGATGCCCTTATTGGTGCAAAAATCAAGACCACTTTTGATGATGAGCACGGGCTTTATGGTGCTAAACGCATCGCTGCGAGCCTCAACAGTGATACGGATTTCGGCCCGATCAATCACAAGAAGGTCGCACGCATCATGAAATCCATGGGGCTTAAAGGCTTTACCAAGCGCCGCCGATGTGTCACTACCAGGCGTAAGCCTGGTCACCGCGTCATGCCAGATTTAGTGGGCCGCAAATTCACCGCTGACAGGCCAAACCACGTCTATGTTGGCGACATTACGTACCTGCCGTGTAAGGGTGGCAAAAACATGTACCTTGCCACGGTCATCGACGTCTACTCTCGCAAACTTGTCGGTCATGCACTAGCCGATCACATGCGGGTATCGCTGGTTATCGAAGCTTTGTCTCATGCCAGAAAGGTCCGCGGAAGCCTTAAAGGGGCAATTTTCCATTCCGATCACGGCAGTGTGTACACCTCACAGGCATTTAGGGACCACTGCGCTCAGCTTGGTGTGCGCCAATCCATGGGAGCAGTGGGAATGAAGCGTCCTGGGTTTAGTTCCGCTTCTTTTACGGCCCTGTGTTGATGGGCTGGGTGAGATAGTACTCGGTTTCTACTTCCTGTGGGGTGGCGTAGTCCAATGCTTCGTGAAGTCGCTTAGTGTTCCACCAATGCACCCACCGCAAGGTGGCCAGTTCGACTTCTCCGACCGACGTCCACGGGCCCTGGGCATGAATCAGTTCCGCCTTGTAGAGACCGTTGACTGTTTCGGCTAGTGCATTGTCGTAAGAATCGCCGATTGTTCCCACACTCGGGCGGATTCCTGACTCAGCTAGCGCGGTGGAATACTTCAGTGACACGTACTGGCTGCCCCGATCGCTGTGGTGAATTAGTTGGTTTCCATGGATTCGTCCTGCAGTCGTTAACGCATGTTCCAATGCCTCCATGGGCAGCGCATCGGTGCGCATTGTCGAGCGTGTAGCAACACCAACAATTTTTCGGCTGAAGACATCCACGACAAACGCGGTGTAGGCGAATCCTGACAGGGTGCGAACGTAGGTAATGTCGGCAACCCAAAGCCTGCCTGGTGCCTGCGCACGGAAGTTTCGGCGCACTAGGTCCGGGCGATGATCCGGTGTCTTCGGGCTTACCGTTGTTATTGGGGTTCGCCCACGTCTGAGGCCAGAAACACCTGCAAGTTTCATCAGACGTGCGGTCTTGTCGCGACCAATATGAAAGCCTTCGCGGTTCATCGCGTGCCACATTTTGCGGATGCCGTAGACCGAGAAATTCTCCGCATGCACACGCTGTATCTCTGGGATGAGAAGGCTATCGCTTAAGGCTCTTGCGCTGGGAACACGTGTGGTGGCTTTGCGGTAGCCGCGTGAAGTAATGAATCCACGATCTGCTTGTTTAAGGACTCGGCAGATGGCCTCGACCCCAAATTGATCTTTGTACGCGTCGATGTAGGAGATCATTTGGTCGTGGGTCGGTCGAGTTCCGCTGCGAAAAAAGCCGAAGCAGTTTTAAGAATCCCGTTTGCTCGTTTCAGTTCGCGGTTTTCGCGGCGCAGACGCCTGAGTTCTTCTTCCATTGTTTCGCCGCCTGAAGCGTCAGAATTATCGCGTACTGAGGCGCTGTCACGGTACCAGGCCCGCAACGTGTGGTGAGATACTCCAAGCAGCTCACCGACCTCCGTGTAGGCGCGTTGCAGTGAGCAAGACTCCAGGCGGACCATTTCGATGATCTGATGGACCGCCTTCTCCTTGAACTCGACGGAATACTTTCTAGGCATAGTTCAATCCTTCCTTAGCTGAGGTAGGAACTAAACCCAGGACGCTTCAGAACGAGTGCCGATAATGCCCTAGCAGAATCCTTTAACGCCACCTTAAAGCGTGAAGTACTGCGTGATAGGAAACTCTTTGAAAGTCCAATCAGCTGCCGCCAGGAAGTCTTCCGATGGTGCATGCGCTACAACACGCGCAGACGGCACTCCTGGTGCAACCTTCTAGCCCCCGATGACTTCGAAGCGCTTAATTCAGCTACACTGACCCAAGCAGCATAGCTAACCCCCGACGTGTCTACTTTCCGGGGGCCAGGCCCGAGTTTGCGCATCATGCCGGCCCAGCGGAGGGTTACTTTTCCGTCGTTGTCGACTTTGTCTCGGCGTAGGCGGTTGTCGGTGCCGATGGGGATATCGAGTGGCTGGGCTTTGGGCAGTCGGTTGTAGGCCTGAACTGGCGTTTGTCTGTTGAGTGCTCGGTGGGGTCGGTGGTTGTTGTAGTAGTCGATGATGTCATCGAGTTGTTGGTTTAGCTCGGCGATGTTGTGGGCAAATGGCCTTGTGTGCAGGGCTTTTTGGAGTGTTTGGTGGAAGCGCTCGACTTTTCCTTGGGTTTGGGGATGGTATGGAGTTGGACCTGGCCCCCGTTAGGTAGGAGCGTGATGCTCCTATGTTGTGTCAAGCTGATTTGAGAAGTTCTTCATAAGCCAACCTCAACTCCGGCAAAGGGCGCTTGCCGGTTTCGATATCACTGATTCTCGCCGGGGCACACCCGAGTTTTTCAGCAACCTGGGCTTGCGATAACTGCCTCTCGATCCGTCGAGCTTTGAGTTCATCAACCTCTACCTGGCCCGTTGGAAGAACGGCCTGACCCAAGCACAACACCCGGTAGACCTCCCTGACAATGGCGCGTTTCAGACACCGTAAGATCTCCTTTTTCGACAATCCTTCCTTGGTGCGTTTGGCTACGTAGTCCCTGGTGCGTTGGTCATGATGCATCCGCACCAACGCGATCCGATGCAACGCAGAATTCGCCCGACGATCACCACCCCGGTTGAGACGGTGCCGATGAGTCCGTCCAGAACTAGCCGGAATCGGTGCGGCCCCGCACAGATGAGCTAATGCTGCCTCGGAGTGAATCCGGCCTGGATTATCCCCCACACTGACAATCAGATCAGCAGCCACCACGGAACCACACCCAAATATCGAGGTCACATGCGGATTGATCATCTCAACCAGGATACTGATGTGTTTTTCCAGCTGCGTACCCTGTTTCTGTAAATCACGATAGGTGGTGGCTAATGTCTTCAACGCGAGGAGCACCCCATTTCTGGGGTCGGCCAGGTCAGCTGATGGTCGGCACCGGGACAAGGCCTCCACCATGACCAATGTGGACATCGCACTATAGCGGCGTCGAATCTCATCGGGTGCTGTGACCAGCAACGATTTGATCGTTGTCATCAGTTTCGCTGCTGTCATCACGAGCTGACGGCGGGTGATCTGCAACCCACGGAGGGATTCCACTGGCCCGGAAGTGTCTTTCGGGATGCTTAAGGCTTCCCCGGTGAGCACCTGGCGGGGGGGAGCGACAGCATCAACGGGGTCTGATTGGCCGGCCCGGCGTCGAACGGCCCGGGTAGGGCGTAAGACTTCTACGACTGAGTATTTCTGGGTGCGAAGGTGGCGTGTCAGGCCTGCTCCATAGGAGCTGGTTCCTTCCACACCGACGGTGGTGACACCGTAGGTTGCCATGAACTCTGAAATCGCCACGTAGCCAGGGTTGGTGGCGGGGAAGGTGTCGGTGGCGATGTGCCGGCCGGTGTCCGAAATAACGGCAACAGTGTGGGTATCGGTGTGGGTGTCGATTCCGGCAACGGGGCCGGTGGGGCAGTCGAAAGTGGTAGACATTGGGGATCAGGTCCTGTCTGTGAGCAAACGTGCGGGTGACCCGCGATCCGGGGTTTCCGGGCAGACAAGACGCTGATGGGACGACTACACTAGACACCTGCCGGGGTGGTCACGGTGGAGACGTCACGCTCCTATAAGGTCATGGGCGGATTCACCAGATTGCGGTACAGGGTCGGAACTAACATGGAAGACAGATCACGCTGAAGGCACATGAGGAGATCATGGCCAGTCAAGAAGTGGGTCATTCCACGTGGTTCCGATCCTGTATTCCCATTATCAGCGTCAAGTTGTTTGTGTGTGGGGTTAGGTTTATAGGTATTTGTCGAAGCGGTCGGGGTAGGCCACGGCCATTTGGTTGATGGCTTGTTTCCAGCCGGAAACTCGGGCTCCTTCCATGAGTCTGCCGGCTGTCGCTGAGACTCGTTTGCCCTGCTTCGCTCTCTTTGCAGCTCGTTTGTCTTCGATATTGCAGATCATCAGCCACAGCGTCTTGAGCGCTGATTCATCGTTGGTGAACTGTACCCTGTTGCGGGTAGCTTTACGCAGTTCATTGTTGAATGATTCAATCGAGTTCGTCGTATAGATTACTTTTCTGGCCGCTGGTGGGAACTGCAGAAACGGTACGAAACGCGCCCAAGCATCTCGCCAGACCTTGACTGAGCGTGGATACTTTTCTCCCAATTCAGAGGCTTCAAATTCGTCTAAGGCAGCCTTAGCTGTGGTTTCATCCGTGGCGGTGTAAATCTTTTTCAACGCGGCTGATACGCCCCGGCGATCCCCGTAGGCTACCCACCGGTTAGCGGCACGAATCAGGTGCACGATACAGGTTTGCACCATAGAGTTCGGCCACGTTGCCTCAACTGCTTCAGGCAGACCTTTAAGCCCGTCACAGCAGACGATAAAGACGTCCTTGACCCCACGATTGGAAAGATTGGCACATACCTGCGCCCAAAATGAAGCGCCTTCTTCTTTGGCAATCCACAATCCCAAAATGTGCTTGATACCGTCGAGATCCACGCCGATAGCCATGTACGCGGACTTATTGACCACTCGGCCGCCATCGCGGACTTTAATGCGCAGCGCATCCAGGAAAATGACCGGGTAGAACTCGTCTAGCTGGCGGTTTTGCCAGACCATGACCTCATCGAGGACGGCATCGGTAACCGCGGAAATCGTCTCATGGGAAATATCAACACGCATCGCCGTTGCCATATGGTGCTGGATGTCCCTAATTGTCATCCCACCGGCGTACAAGCTGACTATCATGTCATCGACATCAGTCAAGCGCCTAGAACCTTTAGGAACCATAGTCGGCAAGAATGTTCCAGCCCGATCGCGTGGGACATCAACGGTGACTGGCCCGTAGTTAGAATCCACGGTCTTTGGATATGACCCGTTGCGGTGATTGTCTGTTCCAGCAGCAGCTTTAGCGCTCCTGTCGCCAGACTCGTAGCCCAGGTGGGCATCCATTTCAGCGTTGAGTCCCCTGGTAATCGAGGCTTGCAACATGCCGCGAACCAGGTCATTGGCATCCGTTGTGGATGTGCCTAGGTCATCAATCAGCTTCGCGATTTCAGGGTTAGCAAGCAGCTTCTTTTCAATCGCATCAATCTTGGCCTTATCAGCCGGATCTCGTCGTGCCACAGTAGTCATTCTGGTCCATCTCCTCATGCGGGTTAGGTACCCACACACAAACCATCAGACACTCTCTTAGGTAGACACCTGATATCCAGCCCGGTTGGGTTGGGAAGAAAGGTAATCTACCACCATGCCTAGGTACTCCGAACAGTTCAAACGTGATGCTGTGGCCCTCTACGAAAACAATGAGGACCTCTCACTTCACACGGCTTCAGCAGAGCTAGGAATCAATCGTTCTTCACTTTATTCCTGGCTTAAGCAGTACGGCACCGGCAAACGTGCCCACTCGAAAAACATGCGTGATAAAGCTCAGGCGACGACTGATTCTGAGCGGATCCGCCAGTGAGACAAACGAAAACGCAAAGCTGCGTGAAGAACGCGACATCCTGCGCAAGGCCGCGAAATATTTTGCCGAAGAGACACGCTGGTAATCCGCTTCCAGTTTGTCTATGACCACCGAACCGAATACTCGGTTAAGCGGATGTGCCACGTGTTAAAGCTCAATCGCTCCTCGTTCTACAAATGGGTGCAAACCCGCGAAAAACGCAGGTTAAAGATGTGTTCCGATGCCCTTATTGGTGCAAAAATCAAGACCACTTTTGATGATGAGCACGGGCTTTATGGTGCTAAACGCATCGCTGCGAGCCTCAACAGTGATACGGATTTCGGCCCGATCAATCACAAGAAGGTCGCACGCATCATGAAATCCATGGGGCTTAAAGGCTTTACCAAGCGCCGCCGATGTGTCACTACCAGGCGTAAGCCTGGTCACCGCGTCATGCCAGATTTAGTGGGCCGCAAATTCACCGCTGACAGGCCAAACCACGTCTATGTTGGCGACATTACGTACCTGCCGTGTAAGGGTGGCAAAAACATGTACCTTGCCACGGTCATCGACGTCTACTCTCGCAAACTTGTCGGTCATGCACTAGCCGATCACATGCGGGTATCGCTGGTTATCGAAGCTTTGTCTCATGCCAGAAAGGTCCGCGGAAGCCTTAAAGGGGCAATTTTCCATTCCGATCACGGCAGTGTGTACACCTCACAGGCATTTAGGGACCACTGCGCTCAGCTTGGTGTGCGCCAATCCATGGGAGCAGTGGGAACGAGTGCCGATAATGCCCTAGCAGAATCCTTTAACGCCACCTTAAAGCGTGAAGTACTGCGTGATAGGAAACTCTTTGAAAGTCCAATCAGCTGCCGCCAGGAAGTCTTCCGATGGTGCATGCGCTACAACACGCGCAGACGGCACTCCTGGTGCAACCTTCTAGCCCCCGATGACTTCGAAGCGCTTAATTCAGCTACACTGACCCAAGCAGCATAGCTAACCCCCGACGTGTCTACTTTCCGGGGGCCAGGCCCGTTCCATTCTTTTGGTGGATGCCCATTTGGAGCAGTAGCTGTTCGAAGCCGTTGCGAGTGTCGGCTTTTCTGTAGAGCTTTGTGGTGAACACGCTGCCGTTGTCGGTGAGGGTGGATTTGGGAAATCCATGTTTGTTTCCTGCGGATATGAAGGTGTCGATGACGTTGGTGCCGGTTTCGTGCTCGACGGCTTTGCAAGCGATGACATAGCGTGAGTGGTCGTCGATGATGGTCAGGATGGCTACGCGTTGGTTGTTGTTGAGGTACCAGTGGCTGTAGTCGAGTTGCCAGGTTTCGTTCGGTTGGTCTGCTTGGAATCGTTTCCAGGAACTGCGTGGCCTTTTGTGAGGTTGTTCGATGACCCAGCCGTGGCGTTTGAGTATGCGGTGGATAGTCGATGCTGCTGGTAGTGGGGTTATTTTTTGTTGTTGAAGGTGCCAGCGGATGGTGTGGGCGCCGTTGTCTTGGCCGGTGTTTTCCAGGTGTTGTCGGATATCGAGGATTGCTTTGACCGTGCTCTCTGGCACTTGTCTGGGGTTGGAGTGTGGGCGCCGGGAGCGTGGTTCGAGTGCTTGGTAGCCGCCTTTGCGATAGCGGTGGATAAGTTCGCGGATCCAGCGGGTGCTGACGCTAAAGAGTGCGGCGGCATCTTTATGGCTCATGCCGGTTGCGAGGATGGTTTCGACGATGACTTTGTTGGAAGTGTGTTTCTTGCCCATGCTCTATTTTGAGCGGAAGTATGTCTCGCTACATCCTGGGTTGGTGCGTGTGGCCTCATTTTCCCTGTTGGGGTGGTTGTGCGGGAACAGTGGAACGATGTTGTGGCACATCAGGGCCTTGTGGGGCGGAATGATGTCGTGAGACAGAGCGGAACGATGTCATGGAACCAGACACCACTGGGGGCACCATGAGGAGTCTCGAGACGTCTTTCTTGGAAGCGTCTCGAGACTTTTTGCGTCAGCATCTCTCCACAGCATCTATGCGGAAGCTTCACACAAAACTTCTAGCTAAATGGTAAGAATGTGGAACTTTATGGGATGGTGTTTCGTTGAATGGGGTGAGATAGCTAATTTGCACCTCTCTTAGAAAGGACAACCGTGCGTTCAAGCAATCCGGTAATGAGTTCTCTGACCGAAAATAGTAGCCGCCAAAATCCTGGTTATGCGGACGCATCTACTCGTCCCATGACCGTGGATGATGTAGTGACCAAGACAGGCATTACCCTCGGCGTCATCATTGTCGCCGCAGCCATCAACTTCGCCTTGGGAATGCTAGTGAGCCCAGGTATCGCCATGGCCTTGACTCTGGTCGGTGGTATCGGTGGCTTCATTACCGTGCTCGTTGCCTCTTTTGGTAAGAAGTGGGGTTCTGCTGCAGTCACCCTGATTTATGCCGTATTTGAAGGCCTATTTGTCGGCGGCTTCTCCCTGATGTTCGCCAATGTCAATTTCCAGGGCGAGGGCGGCATGGCCATCATTGGTCAAGCGATTGTCGGCACCATCGGTGTCTTTATCGGCATGCTGATTGTGTATAAGACTGGCGCAGTGAAGGTGACCCCGAAGTTCACCAAGATCCTTTTCGGCTTGATCGCTGGCATCGCTGTCATGGCGCTTGTTAACTTCTTGGGCGCGATTTTCTTTGATTTCAACCCGTTGCGCGATGGTGGTCCGATTGCCATCATCTTCTCGCTGGTCTGCATCGTTCTTGGTGCCCTGTCCTTCCTGACCGACTTTGATCAGGCTGACCGCATGATCCGCGCTGGTGCTCCCGCTAAGAACGCGTGGGGCGTTGCTCTGGGCCTCGCTGTGACCCTGGTCTGGCTCTACACTGAAATTCTCCGTTTGCTGAGCTATTTCCAGCGAGACTAACTGACTCTTTTGTACTGGCCCGCACTTCGGTGCGGGCCTTTTTGTTGCCGAAAATTCGCTTACAAACGTGTAATTTCTGGGGTAGTGCTGGGGGATAAAGTGAGGGTTTAACCTTCATTTGGTCTACCAAACCACTCCAAGAGATGATACTGCTCATGAGCAGGAAATTTCGCCTTTTGGATGTGATGGGTGTGGCATATGGGACAAATAATTTTGTTAAATTGCCGTTAACCTTTGCGGTTGCGTAGAAAAATCTGGGTGCCTCATGCATGCTGTGTACCGGAACGGGAAATATGAAGTGAAAAGTTCTCTGTTTCACTTTTCCTGTTCCTCTCGTCAGGAAGTGAGTGCGCGAAGGATTGTTGTGAAGCGTCAGGTCACCGTAGCAATGTTGATGGTCAGCAGCACCGTTATGCTGAGCAGCTGCGTTGCAGACATCGGTACGAGGAGCGCGTCGGAGGAACCCACCAAGGTGGACGAGTCTGGCGGCATTAGTTCGACCGACGGTGCAGGGGGAGCCAACGGGGACCCGGGGGATGACGCGGAAGGCAATCAGGGGGAAACGGCACACACTAATGGTGGGAAGAATGCGGACGGCGCCGGCCAACCGGGGGAGGCCGGCGCCACGGGGTCGGGAGACACTTCCGGCGTCCTACCGCCACTGGGGGAATTCGATCCGGCTCAGCCAGGGTTCCAAGTATTCGATCCTTGTACAGAGATTTCGGAAGACCAACTGCAAGATCTTGGACTGGAGCGTTATGGTAACCCAGACATTATAGAGTCAGGTCAAAAGGGGTGTAGCTACAAAAGTGTTTCCGAAGAGACAATTCTTTCTATTAGTTCGACATTCAAGCCATTTGACAGTTCAAATGTAAGGCCAGACTTGGTGGTCAAATCCACCGACAGCGAATTAGAAGGAGTTCTAATTCAGCGAGGGGAGATTTTCCCGGAAATGGCTTGCACCGCAACGATTTCAACTGTGCGAGGTGTGGTAACAGTCTCGGCGAATAGCTTTGGTGACACCAAAAGTAGTGCCTGCGAAAAGGCGAGCAGATTGACCAAAGACCTAATTTAAATGATTATCGGGGGATTAAATGAAAATTAACGTTGCTAATGTAGGAAGAAATATAAACCAAATTGAGCGCATGAACCAGAACATTGCCCGGAACAATATGGCTGCCGTAAGCCCGCTTACAGGTAGCTTCTCTCCGGTGACTGGCATTGATCATGTTGGCGCAGTTCACGAGCGAGTTTTGAGTTTGGATCCGGGATCAGCCCGAAACTCCATTTCGAGCTTTGTAAAACAGCTGGAGTGGCTTTCTGATTCTTTGGGGCGGGAGGCCCGAGGGTTTCAGGCGCAAGAGGACGCGAATAGTCGGGGAATGGAGATCGCGGATGCAGGTGGGGATATCGGTATTGAGGCGATGCCGATTATGAACCAGCCGGAGCCGGGGTACAGCCCATTTGGGTTTTCCATGCCGGTGGTGAATGTCGGTACGGACATTGTGAAGCTGGCTACGGACCTGATGTCGACGCAGATTTGGAATGTGTCGGAGGCGAATGCACGGTGGAGCGCGTTGGCGTCGGAAGTCGACGATATCGTTAGCGGGTTGCAAGAAGCAGCTGGGTCTTTGGAAGGCGAGAACGACAGCGAAGCCACGTCGAGGGCGGCGGCCAAGATTAGGGAAGTGGCGGCGTCGGGAAGCCACTTTGTAGCAAATGCCAAGGTCATGGGGGAGAAACTGACTGGATTCCACGCCAAGCTGATGGGCATGCAGCCGACTGCGATGGCCATGGCGATGGAAGTGATGGCCATTCCAGAACCGGTCGAGCGCGAAATTGCGGAAAAGGCCGCATTGGCCGCATTGCAACCTGACCTGCAGCGCTTCGCGGTAGAAGCAATGCCGTACCAGCACGCTCTGATGGAACAATCGCCGGCGTCGGGAGGCGGCGGTGTCGACTCCGGCCTCGCTGGAGTTGATGGTGATGGGCAGCGCTACACCACCGATGCCGTGGTGTGGCCAAAGAAGATTGCGGAAGCGATTGCGCGAGGTGATTTGGGGCCGGGGAACTTTGACGTCGTCAATGGCAATGTAAACGGGCTGGAAGCGGTGGGGATGAGCCCACAGGAAATTAATGATTTTCACCAGCAGATGCATACTAGCGGCAGGAATGCGCTGGAAAGGCTTGGTCTGGGAGACCAAGTAGCCATCGGTGGGAATGAAGTGTCCACCCAAGGGGCGTCCGTGCCGAGTGTCGCTTCGCCGAACGGGGCGATGGGGCAGGTTCCTAGTGGTATAGCGCATCCGGTCGCCGCAGGAGCACATGGAGGCGCGCTTAATAACAGCGGTGCGATGGCGCCGGTAGCTACAGCGCAATCCGCCAATTCTGGGATGGCGCCGATGATGGCAGCCGGACGGCCCGGGGATGCGGGCCGCGGCGTACGCATCGGTCAGTCGCTACGAGGCGGAATTGGATCCGCTGCAGGAAATGTAAGTGGCAGCGCCGATGTGGCGCGCGCCGGAAGAGGAGCGCAGTCGGGCCTGCACCTTGGACGCGGAGCCGGAGCGCCCTACGCTGGTGTCGGTGCAGGCATGCGCGCTGGCCATAGCAATGCACTCGGCGGCGGTTCGAGCATGCGCGCTGGTCTTGGCAGTGGTGCAGGAAACGGTGCTGGTGCGGGCATGCGGCCCGGCGTAGGCGGCAGTGAAAGTGCCGCGGCAGCGCGCGGTGGCAATGCAGGCCGCTCAACCGGAGGGGCGCGAGCCTATGGTCCAATGATGGGGATGCGCGGAGGCAAAGACAGTGAGAAAAAGCGCGTAAAGTCCGTCACCACGCAGGTCGAAAGAGACCCGAATAAGCGCGACCTCTTGGGGGAGCCGCCCGCTGTCGTGCCCGGTGTCATCGGGGATTGGGTGCGGGAAGTGAACCCAGAAAAATAGCATGAAAAAGGGCCGAGGATATCCCTCGGCCCTTCAAGCCTTATTACTGCTGTGGCAGTTCGGTGGCGGTACCGTTCAAGTGCGGCTGCGCTGGTTCTTCTGGAACACCGGACTCGACTACAGGTGCTTCCTCTTCAACAACGGTCTCGGGTGCGGAAGAGCTGGTCTCAGCATCTTTCTGCATCGGGGCCTCACCGGTGAAGGTGGAGGCATTTTCTACCTTGGAATCAGAATCCTGCTGGTTCGGTGGGTGGCAAGCAGCGAGGGAGAGGCCAGCAGTGAAGACCAAGCCAGCGGCAGCGAAACGGGAGAACTTCTTCATGGGGATGTGCTCTTTCTCCAGAGTGGTAAGTGGTTAAAAGTTTAGGACTCGCGTGGAGTAGCGGCCTTAGCAGAATCATACGGCGCTGCGGACTCGATGGTGACCGAAATGGTCTTGCCATTCGGAGCGGTGTACTCGCGGGTCTCGCCCTCTTGTGCGCCAAGGATGGCAGCGCCCAGCGGGGACTGCTCGGAATAGGTTTCTAGGTCCTTGTTATCGGAAGCAGCGGCGCGGGTACCGATGAGGAAGGTCTCCTTATCGTCCTTGTCACCGTTGTAGTAAACGTGAACTACGGAACCGGTGTGGGCAACGCCCTCCTGAACAGCACCGCGCTCGGTGGTGGCATTCGCAAGAACCTCAGAAATCTGCTTAATGCGGGCCTCTTCCTGGTCCTGCATCTCACGTGCGGCGTCGTAACCGGCGTTCTCTTTGAGGTCGCCTTCCTCACGGCGCTCGTTGATTTCAGCCGCGACTACTGGGCGGTGGTCGATGAGCTCCTGCAGCTCGGCCTCGAGCTTCGCCTTGGTTTCTGGGGTGATGTACTGCTTTTGCTGCTCAGCCATTCTGCAACCTTCCGTAGATAGGAATTGTGGTCAAAGCCCCTGCTAATCCCTGGGGCTATAGGTAAAAGTGGAACCGGGCATATACCCAGTTCTAGGCGCTACAAATCCTAGCACACGCGGCTAGCGGCTTTCCGCGTAGTCAGGGTTATCCATATCCAAGTATTCGGGGATATTGCCGGAACAACCATAGGCCCCGCCAGCTACGGCACGAGCGTTGGTTGGCACGTCGACAGCGATGCGCTGGGTTTCGTTTCCGCCCGCGGGAACAGAGAATTCACGGCGGCCTACTTCGGACTTGGAATAGTCATAGGCTTGGACAATGCAGTAGGCATCTTCATCGGTGTGATTGCGGGTGACATCGACCCAAACGCGGGTGGAATCATCGCTCAAAACCTCCTGGGTCACGATGGACACCTGTGCGTTCACCCGCTCCTTTTCCTGGAAATACCGGAATCCGAAGAAAATAAGCGCGATAAAAATGGCGACAAAGATGAGCACCAGCGCCTTATTAGTCCAGCTACCAGAGTTCTTTTCAGAGGAGCCGCGGGAGCCGTAGCGGGCGGCTGAGCGAGAGTTTCCGGCGGAAGTCATGGCTTCCACTCTAGTCGAGGACCAC
This sequence comes from Corynebacterium sp. Marseille-P4611, assembly GCF_916618765.1. Lineage (NCBI taxonomy): Bacteria > Bacillati > Actinomycetota > Actinomycetes > Mycobacteriales > Corynebacteriaceae > Corynebacterium > Corynebacterium sp. Marseille-P4611. Next base: position 2,384,904 of record NZ_CAKAKD010000001.1, on the reverse strand, counting down.
GGTTTTCCAATTATCTACTAGGATAATCATCTGTTCAAAGAACCTAGATTAATAAGGGGATGGATTTTCAGTGAGCGATTTTCGCCTACTAGCTATCCACGCGCACCCAGACGATGAATCTTCCAAGGGTGCTGCAACCACCGCGCGCTATGCCGCAGAAGGCAATGAGGTCCTGGTACTGACCTGTACCGGTGGTGAGCGCGGCGATGTGATTAACCCCGCCATGGACCGCCCGGGAATCAAGGAAAAGATGGGCGAGGTCCGCCGGGAAGAAATGGCTAACGCTGCGCGGGCACTGGGCGTACAACATCGCTGGCTGGGCCACGTTGATTCCGGATTGCCCGACCCAGTTGAAGGCAAGACTATGGAGGAATTGCTGCCGGAAGGCTGTTTCGCGTTGCTGGGAGATGACACCGTCGCGCAGGAATACGTCCAGGTTATCCGTGAATTTCGCCCACACGTCATTGTCACCTATGACGAAAATGGTGGTTATCCGCACCCAGACCATTTGATGGTGCACCGGGCTTCCATGATCGCGTGGGAGAAGGCAGGCGATGCCGAGTACCACCCAGAGCTGGGTAAGCCGTGGGAGCCGCTGAAGCTGTACTATTCGCACGGCTTTGTTTATCAGCGCATGAAGATGTTCCATGATCTGCTCCTAGAAGAAGGTAATACCAGTCCTTATGGGCCAATGTTGGCGCGTTGGGACACCGCTTTTGGCGATATCATGGCGCGTGTAACCACCCAGGTGGAATGCGCGGATTACTTCAGCAATCGCGAGGAGGCCTTGCGGGCGCACGCCACGCAGATCGATCCGGCGGGTGCCTTCTTGGCGACGTCGGTGGAGGTACAGCAGCGCCTTTGGCCCACCGAGGAGTTCGAGCTGGCGAAGACCCGTGTTTCTACCTCCCTGCCAGAAAATGACCTTTTTGCCGGCATCGAAGAGAAAGAGGAGGCCTAAGACATGAGTATGTATGGCTCTTTCGTTCTGGCCGCACATGACGTATTTGTACTCGCCCAAGGAACTGAGGGCGCCGAAGGTGGCCCAATGGGCCCTGAATTTGGCAAAGCTTCGCCCATTGGCCTGCTGATCCTGGCGCTTATGGGAGTTGCGGTGTTGTTTGCGGGCTGGAATTTCCATCGCCGTTACTCACGCTTTCGCCGCCGCATGATGTTTGCGGAGGATCACGGAATCGATCCATTCGATGAGGAAGCCGTGGATGAGGCGATGAAGGAAGCCGGCATTTACGATAACCGCAAGAAGTCCATTTTCTAGGCGGATAGACTAATGAGCGTGAGTTCTCTCAAGCAGCTGGCCTACCCAGCTTATGAAGCCCGTCTGGCGCGCCTGATCAAGGGAAAGCCGCAGCCTAAGCACATAGCCATTATGGCCGACGGCAATCGTCGGTGGGCGCGTGAGGCTGGGTTTACCGATATCAGCCATGGTCACCGCCAAGGCGCGAAGAAGATCGGAGAGATGATCTCGTGGTGCCGCGATACTGATATCGAGGTGGTCACCATTTATTTGCTGTCCACAGAGAACCTGAAGCGCAGCGAGCAGGAAGTAGAGCTGCTCTTTGACATCATCTCGGACGTTGTCACGCACCTATCCCATAGCGACGTCGGCTGTCAGGTGCGCTTGGTTGGCCACCTCGACCTACTCCCAGATGATATCCGCCAGCGCATGGTGACGGCAGCGGCAGAAACCAAGGACAATACCGGGGTCATCGTCAATGTGGCGGTAGGCTATGGCGGACGCCAAGAAATTGTGGACGCCGTGCAGAACTTGGTGCGTGCGGAAGCAGAGAAAGGAACTACCGCAGCGGAGATGGCGGACCGCGTCACCGCAGATTCCATTGGGGAACACCTATACACCAAGGGACTTCCGGACCCGGATTTGGTCATCCGCACCTCTGGTGAACAACGCCTGTCGGGCTTCCTCCTGTGGCAGGCCGCGTACTCCGAGATCTGGTTCACGGATACTTACTGGCCAGCATTCCGCAAGGTGGACTTCCTGCGTGCCTTGCGGGATTACTCCCAACGTTCGCGCCGCTTTGGCAAATAGGCTCTAGAGCTTGCGCATCCGCACCTGTTCTACCAGGTGATGCGAGCCCTTTTTCAGCACAAGGGAGGCTCGCACACGGGTCGGCAGGATATTTTCCACCAAATTCGGCAGGTTAATGGACTGCCAAATTTCGCGAGCTTGAGCGCGGGCTTCCTCATCGTTCATGTCTGCAAAGGCAGAGAAGTGGGCGTTGGGCTCGCGGAAAGCGGTGTGGCGCAGAGTAAGGAAGCGGTCGATATACCACTGCTCGATATCGTCGGTGCGGGCATCAACATATACCGAGAAATCAAAGAGGTCCGCCACGGTCAGCGTGGGGCTCGTCTGCAGGACGTTGAGCCCTTCCAGAATAAGGATGTCGGGCTGGTTTACTTCTTGGTATTCCCCGTCCACAATGTCATAAGAGATATGGGAATAAAGCGGCGCCTTGACCAGAGGCTTTCCTGATTTTACGTCCGTGACAAAGCGAAGGAGTGCGCGCCGGTCGTAGGATTCTGGAAATCCCTTGCGTTGCATGAGGCCGCGTTTCTTGAGGGTTTCGGTGGGGAAGAGGAAGCCGTCGGTAGTAACGAGCGCGACCTTGGGGTGGGAGTCCCAGCGTTGCAGGAGCACCTGAAGGAGGCGGGCAGTGGTGGATTTTCCTACTGCCACGGAGCCGGCCACACCGATGACAAAGGGAACGTGCGTCGGAGGGTTGCCTAAGAAGGACTCGGTAGCCGTGGTGAGCTGCTGGCGCGCCATGACCTGCATATGGATAAGGCGGGAGAGGGGGAGGTAGACATCAGCCACCTCATCCAAGTCGATGCGATCTCCTAGGCCGCGAAGCTTTTCCACCTCGGTTTCCGTGAGCACCTGAGGCATGGATTTACGCAGTTCACGCCAGGTCTCGCGATCAAAATCTAGGTAGGGACTCGAATCCAATGTGCGCGCCATGGCTCCATTGTTGCACTTGCATAATCTGTGGGTAAAAGTATGCCCCCTTAGGGAGCATGGCACGATAAGATATGCAGCATCCCATACCGCTTGATTTTGAGAAGGGGACCACACCTTTATGGCTTCTTTTACCTCTGACCTCCGCGACCTCGATCCGGACGTATTCGGCGCAATTCAGGGAGAGATTTCCCGCCAGCGCGAAACCCTGGAAATGATCGCCTCTGAGAACTTTGTGCCTCGCGCCGTGCTCCAGGCACAGGGCTCCGTGCTTACCAACAAGTACGCCGAGGGCTACCCGGGGCGCCGCTACTACGGTGGCTGCGAGCATGTCGACGTCGTGGAAGACCTAGCTCGCAGCCGCGCTAAGGAGCTCTTTGGTGCGGAATTCGCCAACGTTCAGCCGCACTCCGGTGCGCAGGCGAACGCAGCGGTGCTTTCCACCATCGCTGAGCCGGGCGACAAGATTTTGGGCCTGTCCCTGGCTCACGGCGGCCACCTTACCCACGGCATGAAGTTGAACTTCTCTGGCAAGCTTTATGATGTCGCTGCCTACGAGGTGGATCCAGAGACCATGCGTGTGGACATGGATAAGCTGCGCGAGCAGGCGCTGAAGGAAAAGCCGAAGGTCATTATCGGAGGCTGGTCTGCCTACCCGCGCACCATGGATTTCGCGGCCTTCCGTGAAATTGCTGATGAGGTCGGCGCTTACCTGTGGGTAGATATGGCCCACTTTGCTGGTCTCGTGGCGGCCGGCCTGCACCCGAGCCCAGTGCCTCACGCGGATATCGTGTCCACCACCGTGCATAAGACCCTGGGGGGCCCGCGCTCCGGCATGATTTTGGCCAAGCAGGATTACGCCAAGAAGATCAATTCTAATGTCTTCCCAGGGCAGCAGGGCGGACCGCTGATGCACGTGGTCGCAGCCAAGGCCATCGCCATGAAGATTGCCGCTACAGAGGAATTCAAGGAGCGCCAGGAACGCACCTTGGAGGGGGCTCGCATTCTGGCAGAGCGCCTAACCGCCGAAGATGCCAAGGCAGCTGGCGTGGACGTGCTCACCGGCGGCACCGATGTGCACTTGGTCTTGGCGGACCTGCGCAATTCCGAATTGGATGGACAGCAAGCAGAGGATCTGCTGCATGAAGTAGGCATCACTGTTAACCGCAATGCCGTACCGAATGACCCGCGTCCGCCGATGGTCACCTCTGGCCTGCGCATTGGTACTTCTGCGCTGGCAACCCGCGGTCTCGATGCCGAGACCTTCACCGAGGTTGCAGATATTATCGGTACCGCTTTGGTGCAGGGCAAGAATGCCGATGTGGAGGCCCTGCGCGCTCGTGTGGACAAGATTGCCGAGCACTACCCGCTGTATGAGGGCCTCGAGGACTGGAAGCTGGTCTAGTCCTTCACCTCATGGCCACGGGCCTGCGCCATGGTGGCGCGGGCCTGCTGGAGCCATTCCGGCTGCTCTTGGAGGAGCTGATTGATTTCCGCCGTGGTCAGCGGCTTATCCATATCGTTCTTCTTGAGCGCGGTAACCGAGATGCCTAGCTTATGGGCAACCTCAGGGCGGGGATGAGGCCCTTCGCGGCGCAAGGTTTGCAGCCACTCGGGCGGGTTATGCTGCAATTCGCGCAGCTCTTCGTGGCTAATGGCACTATTTTGGAACTCGTCCGGCGCGGCGGGCAGGTAGATGCCTAGCTTCTTCGCCGCGGTTTGGGCACGCATGGCGGTGCCGGATGGTTGCTTTTGTTCTTCAGTCACGCTTTTACCGTAGCACTTTCAGTAGACTGTCCTCTATGCTGCGCTTAGCTTTTGCCACCGGTACAGAACCTGGAAAGTGGTTCCGCCGATTCGAGGAAAATACTGCTCATGGTGGCTTGTACACCGTTGATGCGGACGATGCGCTAGCCCCGCTGGTAGCCGGCGAGGTGGACCTAGCCCTTGCGCGCTTGCCGGATGCGCGGGTGGATGAAACCTTTCATGTGGTGCGACTTTATAAAGAGGCTCCTGGCATTGCCGTTCCCAAAGACTCAGTCTATGCGGAGGTGGGCGAGGAGCTTGCGCTTGCCGACGTCGCCGATGAACACCTCAACTACCGCCTCGCCGATTCCGGGCTCGTCGATGTCCCCGCCGTCCGCGACGCCCTGCAGGTAGTGGCGGCCAATGTGGGTATCGCGATTGCGCCGCGGCCCCTGTTGAAGGTCCTGAGCAAAAAGCAGGTGGTGCCGTTGAGCCTTAAGGACGAGTCCGTGCCGGTGACGGAGATTGCATTGGTGTGGCGCAAGGACGATGATGGGGAGGCAATTCAGGACTTCGTGGGCGTCGCTAAGGGCCGCACGGCGCGTTCCTCCCGCCAAGAGAAGCCGAGGCGCAGCGCCAGGGAAAAGGCGAAGGCGAAGCAGGCGCGGAGAAACGTTAACAATTCGTTACAAAAGAAAAAGAAGGCCCCTAAGCAGCGCAAACGTAGGTAGCCCTTTACTGTTTGCTGTCTACTTCCTGTCCGGGTGGGTGGCACCAGCTGGGAGTCGTCGTTACGGTGGGCGTCGTTCGTCATGAAGGGCGATTTAACAATAAATTTAGAATTAACTTACTTTCTTGATGAAAGGATGATGCAGTAATGCAGAAGATGACCCGTCGCATCGCAGGTGGTTTTGCAGCCGCAACCCTGTCCGTTGCTCTCGTAGCGTGCTCCGATGCCGAGGACGCAGCTAACGATGCTAAGGATTCCGCCGGCTCCGTAGCAGCAGACGCTACCGACGCTGCTGGCTCCGCTGCTGCTGAGGCTACTTCCAATGATGACGCGGACGACAAGGATGACGCCGACGATGCGGACGCTTCCGACGACGCCGACGACAAGGATGACGCCGACGACAAGGACGGCGCTACCAAGTCCATCGCTACCGCTAACGGTGACGTAGACGTTCCGGCTGATTTCGCTTCCGCTATTGAAGAGAAGAAGGCTGAGTGGGGCGACGTAAAGAGCATCGAGCAGGGTGACGATGATGAGTTCCTCGCTAACTTCGATAACGGCAACCTGCTGACCTTCGACGACGATGAGGGCGCTCAGCCTATCGTCGGCAAGATTGCTGAAACCTGGAAGGAGCAGGGCGGCCTGGACTCTGATGTAGGCCTGCCTAAGGCTGCTGAGGAAAAGGCTGCTCAGGGCAAGGGCTGGACCCAGCAGTTCGACGATGGCGTAATCTCCTGGATCCAGGACGAGAGCGGCAAGTTCACCTCTTCCGTAGAGAAGTAAAAAGCTCCTTTAGAGCTCCTCCCTCTGCAGCATGTGCTGCGGAGGGATTTTTCGTTTTCTTAATGTTCATCTTGCACCCATGTAATTTCAACCTTCGGTGCCTACTTTGGGTGGCAACCCCGGGGATTCGGGGTGATTCGGAAGAAGTCTGATCTACCGCACACTAAGGGAGAACCCTGCCATCATGTCTCGTCCCTCTGTACTTTCTACTCCGCTTGCCGCTACTGCTAACACCGTCGCTACCAAGACCTATGTAGTGGATACTTCGGTCTTGCTGTCTGACCCTTGGGCCCTGCGCAAATTTGCAGAACACGATGTGGTCCTTCCCGTTGTAGTTATTTCTGAACTAGAAGGAAAACGTCATCACCCGGAGCTTGGCTGGTTCGCCCGCCAAGCTCTTCGCTTTTTGGAGGAGCTGCGCGCTACCTATGAGGCCTTAGACCAGCCGGTTCCCGTCAACGTGGATGGCGGCACCCTGCGCGTGGAATTGAACCATCAAGACCAATCCTTGCTGCCTACCGCGTTCCGCGGGCCAGAAGGCGACCACCGCATCTTGGCGTGCGCTCTCAACCTTGCGCACGAAGGGAAGGACACCGTGCTGGTCACGAAGGACGTGCCGCTGCGTGTAAAGGCCGGTGCGGTAGGCGTGCAAGCGGATGAGTATCACGCCCAGGACGTAGTCTTGACCGGCTATACCGGACTGGCGACGGTGCAAACCAGCTCGGATGTCATCGATGCCCTCTATCGTGATGGGGAAGTCATGCTAGACGGCGTCGAAACTGACAAGGGTACCGCCGTGGAGGATCTGCCGGTGCACTGCGGCTTGACCTTGGCGGCGGGTGCGCAATCCGCGCTGGGTCGCATGAGCGCTGATGGCGTGGTCGAGCTCGTACGTGGTGATATCAATGCCTTTGGCCTTCAGGGACGCTCCGCGGAGCAGCGTATCGCTTTGGATTTGCTGATGGACCCAAACGTAGGAATTGTCTCTATCGGTGGCCGCGCCGGCACCGGCAAGTCGGCACTTGCGCTTTGCGCCGGTTTGGAGGCGGTGCTCGAGCGCGGGGAGCACCGGCGCATTGTGGTCTTTCGCCCGATGTATGCGGTTGGCGGGCAGTCGCTGGGATACTTACCGGGCACTGAATCGGACAAGATGAACCCGTGGGCGCAGGCGGTCTATGACACCTTGGAGGGCTTGGTGTCTGACAACGTCATGGAAGAAGTGCACGAGCGCGGCCTCATCGAGGTCTTGCCCCTGACGCATATTCGCGGTCGTTCGCTGCATGATGCTTTTGTCATCGTGGATGAGGCGCAGTCCTTGGAGCGAAACGTCTTGCTTACCGTGCTTTCTCGGTTGGGGAAGGGCTCGCGAGTAGTTCTTACTCACGATGTGGCGCAGCGCGATAACCTTCGTGTGGGCCGGCACGACGGAGTCCAAGCAGTGATTGAAAAGCTCAAGGGACATGAGCTTTTTGCGCATATTACGCTGCAGCGTTCTGAGCGCTCTGCCATTGCGGAGCTCGTCACTGACCTGTTGGAAGGCGGCAACTAGTTCGATTTCGTTCGCGTTTGGCGATCTTTATGTGTACAGCGTGGCGAAGCTGGGCCTAGCCCAGTAATAATGTTGTATATGAGCGAGAACGCTAAGCAGACGTCTTCGGACGACAAGAAGAAAGATTTCCGCATCCGCCCCTTTACCGCGGCGGACTACCCGCAGATGCGAGAGATCTATGAACAGGGGCTCAATACTGGGCACGCTACCTATGAGACCCGATCCCTGACCTTTGAAGAATTCAAGGCTGGCAAGATCATGCCTTCGGTGCATGTGGCCGTTGAAGCAGATGATGATTCTAAGGTCTTAGGGTGGGTTTCCGCGGCACCGGTATCTACCCGCACCGTCTTCCACGGAGTGGTGGAGGACTCCATCTACCTAGGAGCCGAGGCACAAGGACGCGGCATTGGCGGCGCACTTCTAGACCGCCTGATCGAGGTGTGCCAGGACCTGCACAAGTGGGCCATCCACTCATGGATTTTCCCTGAAAATGCAGGTTCTGCGGGGCTGCACAAGTCGCGTGGCTTCGTGAAAGTAGGCACCTACTCGCATATGGCGAAGATGACCTACGGCGAGCTTGCGGGCCAGTGGCGCGATACCGACGTATATGAGCTGCTTTTGCCCAAGCCGGAGGAAAAGAAGCGGTAGCTTCCCCAGCGCATACAAGCCCCTGCTCGAACCACACTCGTGGTAACGATGGCAGGGGCTTTTTGCTGAGGCCTTAGAACGAGGGAAACGCTACACTGCAGGAACGTCCCAGGTGCCAAACCAACGCTGAGCTTGTGAGCGCATTTCCTCGCTCAAGCGGCTAAAGCGCGGGATCGGGGTACAGTGCGCGCGGGCTTGCGCCACGCCTCGATGGGACCGGACTGGATTTCCAACGCCGCGTGAAGGCCGCCGGGGGCATAGCCGAGGGCGGATTCAATGGGGGCGTCGGCAAGCGGGAGTGCATCGCGCAAGGCGTGCAGCTCTCGGCTTGTGGCCTGTACTTCTGCAGGTGAAAGTGACACTAGTCAATCGTTTCCTTCAAACGCTCCTCGCGCAGTGGCAGGAGGAGGATGAGGGCGACGATAACCAGCGGAACCATCAGGGCGATGACCGGGGTCAGGCCATCATTATAGGAGTTGAGGATTGCTTCCTCGATGGGCTTGGGGAAGGACGCAACCAAATCCGGGGTGAGGCTATTGGCACCGCCATTGGCATCGCCAAACTTCTCCGCGTAGGCGGCACCCTCCGGTCCCATCTGCTGGAAAGCTTCAGGCATGCGGGTGGCCATCTCATCCTTCATATTGTGGATGAACATGGAGCCAACCAGGGACGCACCCAGTGCGGAACCGATCTGGCGGAAGAAGTTATTCGCCGCGGTAGCCGTACCCACCTGGGACAGGGGGAAGGAGTTCTGGACGATGAGCACGAGGACCTGGATAACCATGCCCAGACCGATGCCGAAGACCAGGAATTCGCAGCCCAGCTGCGTTAGAGAAGTCTCCACGGAGAGGTGGGACATCCAGAACAGGGCGCCGGCGGTAATCGCCAGGCCGATGATGGGGTAGACCTTGTAGTGACCGGTGCGGGCGATGATAAAGCCCACGCCAGTGGAGGTACCGATAAGGCCCACCATCATCGGAATCATCATGAGACCCGCCTTGGTTGGGGTCAGGGTGTGCACCATCTGCAGGTAGGTTGGCATGTAGCCCAGAACACCGAACATTGCCAGGCCAAGTACCACGCCGGAGAGGGTGGTCAGGGCCATGTTGCGGTTCTTGAATAGGCGAACCGGGATGAGCGGTTCCTTGGCGCGCAGCTCCACAAAGACGGTGATGATGGCGCCGATGATGGTGATGGCACCCAAGGTGAGGATCATGGAAGAGCCCCACTCGTACTCGGTGCCGCCCCAGGTGGTCATGAGGATAAGGGAGGCGGTGGTGATGGCGATGAAGGTAGCACCAAGCCAGTCAAAGCGCTTCATATCGGCATCACCCACGCGCAGGTGCAGCACGAGGGTGCACACGATGATGGCGAGGATACCCAGCGGGATGTTCATCCACATGCCCCAGCGCCAGCCCGGGCCGTCGGTGAACCAGCCGCCGAGGACGGGGCCGAGAACCGAGGACAGGCCGAAGACGCCGCCCATGATGCCCATGAACTTGCCGCGCTCACGGGAGGAGGTGACCTCGGCGATGATGGACTGGGAGGAAATCATCATAAAACCTGCGCCAAAGCCCTGCACAGCGCGGGCGATGATCAGCAGCGTCATGGAGTTAGCAAAGCCGCCGAGGGTAGAGCCTACGACGAAGATGGCGATACCGCCGATGTAGAGCCACTTGCGGCCCAGCATGTCACCCAGCTTGCCGGAAATGGGCATGGCGATGGTCATGGTGACAAGGAAGGCGGAGATGACCCAGCTCATGTGGTCGACGCCGCCCAGCTCACCAACGATGGTTGGAAGAGCAGAAGAGAAGATCATTTGGCCCAAAGAGCTCATCAGCATGGTGAGCATCAAAGCCGAGAAAATGAGCCCGAGGTTATCGGCTCGGGACTGACCCTGCGAAGGGGCCTTTGCGGCCGTATCTACCATCGCATTCCTTTCATAAAATCTGTTATTAGCGTGAGGGAAGTATCGAGTCGCGCGTCGAGCTCTTCGCTGCAATCTGCATCGGGGGATGCCATCGCGAGCCACAGTGCCTCGCGGACGAGGCCGGCGATGAGCATCGCCTCGGTACTTGCGGAGCAGTTATCGAGGACGCGAAGTTCCGGTTCTGTGGTGAGGCGTTCTTCAATGAGATCGATAAGCTCAATGGATTTTGCCCGCTTCCGGCTGATTGCCGCCGCGGCCGCATCAGGATCATTAGAGATGCGCTTGCGGCGGTCCCGGATGGTCGGGTTGATGTGGTGGCCTTCCATATGCTGCCTGACCAACTGGAGGACGAGTCCTACCATGCTGGTTGTTGGCTCAGTGAGGAAGAATTCCCGCATCTCCTCCGTAAACTCGGTGCTCGGGGCGCCCAGTACGGCGGATTCTTTGGAATCGAAATAATTGAAGAAAGTGCGCCGAGAAATACCGGCTACTTCGCAGATCCTCTCAATCGTGACCGCGCTAAAGGATTGTTCATCCACCAGCTTCGTGGCGGCATCCTCAATGCGCAGGCGAGTCTCGAGGCGCTTCTGCTCGCGTAGTGATAATTCTTCTTGCACGCCAGGCAACTTTACACTCGGTGCAAACTTGCACCAAGTGCAAAAGTGGTGATTTTAGAGGTGCGTTTCCTCTAATGTGTGCTATGCCATAGCGCTTGCCGACGCCCCCCTTACCCCAGACATGCAAAACCCCGCCCGAGTCCTGCCCGGGCGGGGAAGCGGTGCGGCGATTACTTAGAAGTTATCGCGGTCGCGGTTGGTCATGCTCAGCACGTTGAGGCGCTTATCCAGCTCTTCCTCGGTGAGGTTTTCGCCGTCGACGAAGCCCAAGTCAATAACGGCCTGGCGGACGGTGATCTTCTCGTGCAGGGCGTGCTTTGCTGCCTTAGCTGCGTTTTCGTAGCCAATGGCGGAGTTGAGCGGGGTCACGATGGAAGTGGACGACTCCGCAAAGTGCTTCATGCGCTCCTCGTTGGCCTCGATGTGATCGATGCACTTATCGGCGAAGACGCGGGAAGCATTAGCCAGCAGGCGAGCGGACTCGAGTACGTTGCGCGCCATCATCGGGATGAAGACGTTGAGCTCGAAGTGGCCCTGAGCACCGCCGAAGGCTACGGCTGCGTCGTTGCCAACCACCTGGCCCGCCACCATGGTGACGGCCTCTGGGATAACCGGGTTGACCTTACCCGGCATGATGGAGGAACCCGGCTGCAGATCCTTCAGGTGAATCTCGGCCAGACCAGTCAGCGGGCCGGAACCCATCATGCGCAAGTCATTGGCAATCTTATTGAGGGATACAGCAATCGAGCGCATGGCGCCGGAGAATTCCACCAAGCCATCGCGGGCAGCCTGTGCCTCGAAGTGGTTTTCTGCTTCCTTCAGTTCCTTCACGCCGGTGAGCTTCTTTAGCTCCTCGGTGACCTTCGCGCCGAAGTCAGCGGAGGTATTCAGGCCGGTACCTGTGGCGGTGCCGCCGATGGCCAGCTCACCCAAGCGCGGCAGGGTGGCCTCAATGCGTTCGATGCCCAGCTCGATCTGGCGGGCGTAGCCGCCGAATTCCTGGCCCAGGGTAACCGGGGTGGCATCCATCAGGTGGGTGCGGCCGGCCTTGACCACGTCGGCGAATTCCTTGGCCTTAGTGGTCAAGGATTCGTGGAGGACCTTCAGGCCCGGGATGAGGTCATTGACGGCAGCTTCCGTAGCAGCTACGTGCGTGGCGGTGGGGAAGGTGTCATTAGAGGACTGGCCCATATTCACGTGGTCATTTGGGTGAATTTCCACGCCATTGTTATGCGCCAAGGAGGCAATAACCTCATTGGTATTCATATTGGACGAGGTACCGGAACCGGTCTGGAATACGTCGATTGGGAAGGCGTCGTTATGCTTGCCCTCGGCGATTTCGGTGGCGGCAGCAATGATGGCATCCGCCTTATCCGCATCCAGCTTGCCGGAATCTTTATTTACCTGGGCGCAGGCTGCCTTGAGCAGGCCAAGGGCGCGAATCTGTGCATTCTCCAGGCCGCGGCCAGAGATAGGGAAGTTGTCCACTGCGCGCTGGGTCTGTGCACGCCACAGGGCATCTGCAGGAACCTTAACTTCGCCCATGGTGTCATGTTCGATGCGGTATTCAGTCATGTGAAGATCACCTCAGTTAATTGGGTAGTGTGTGCTTTCCAGTATGGCGGAGAACTAAAAGAAGGGCCGCCTTCGGGGGTGAACCCTACTTCTTGGTTGGCGTGTCGTAGTCCACGACGGAATACTCCTGCAGCTTGGACAGCTTGTGGATGGAGTCGATGTAGCGGATGGTGCCGGACTTGGAGCGCATGACCAACGAGCGGGTAGTAGCGCCGGAATTGCGGTAGGAAACACCGCGCAGCATGTCACCATTGGTCACGCCGGTGGCGGCGAAGTAGCAGTTTTCAGAGGAGACCAGATCAGTAGTGGTGAGGACGCGGTCCAAATCATGGCCGGCGGCGCGGGCCTTTTCTGCTTCCTCTTCATCCTTCGGCCACAGCTTGCCCTGGATCTCGCCGCCCATGCAGCGCATCGCGCAGGCGGTAATGATGCCCTCTGGGGTGCCGCCGATGCCCATCATCATGTCGATGGAGTTTGAATCCTGGCAGGTGGCGATGGCGCCGGCTACGTCACCATCCATGATGAGGCGCACCTTGGCGCCTGCGGCGCGAATTTCAGAGATGAGCTGCTCGTGACGAGGACGGTCAAGGACCACCACGGTCAGATCGGAGGGGCGAATATTCTTCGCCTTTGCCACGGACTGGATATTCCACTCCACGGACTCGTTGATGTCGATAGCGCCAACTGCCTCGGGGCCAACGGCAATTTTTTCCATGTAGAAGACTGCGGAAGGGTCATACATGGTTCCGCGTTCGGCAGCCGCAATGACGGAGATAGCGTTGGGACGGCCTTCTGCCATCAAACGGGTACCGTCGACCGGGTCTACGGCGATATCCATGGCGGCACCCTCGCCGGTGCCTACCTCTTCGCCGTTAAAGAGCATGGGGGCCTCATCCTTTTCGCCCTCACCAATGACAACGACGCCGTTCATCGCTACGGAATTGATGAGCTTGCGCATGGCGTCGACCGCCGCGCCATCGCCCTCATTCTTCTGGCCGCGGCCTACCCAGCGGCCGGAAGCGAGCGCTGCTGCCTCGGTGACACGAACCAGTTCCATTGCCAGGTTGCGGTCAGGAAGATAAGACGTATTTTCGGACATGTGTAGTGGTTGCCTTCCATAGTTTTCTCATCGAGGGGTGTTCCCCTTGATGCTCTACCTTTCCATTCTCGCACTTTTTTGCTCTAATGGGTTCGATTTTGCGCCCCATTTGTGGGGGATTGACAGATCTTTCGGGGCAAAAGGGGCCGTGTGGCTTTTTGAAAGCAGGCCGTGCGATACTAAGGCGCGTGGCTGCAGAAGAAAGACCAAAGATTTTTGAAGGCGCGAAGGACATCTCCCTGTCCCTCGCAGTCGTGGTGATTATGATGCTGCTCGCCGTGGGAGCGACCGGCCTGTGCTCAATTAACTCCGAAACCCAGCAGGGCGCGGTGCAGGAAGTGGATGAACAAACCTTCCTAGACACCCAAGCCCGCGCAGGGGTCGGTGCAATTCGCAATCCCGAAATGCCAGAGGGCTGGGAGGCCAATGCTGCCCGCCGCGTAGATATGGGCGGCGAGAACGCCACCGTGGTCAGCTGGGTGACCGCTGACCAAGGGTTTGTGGAATCTACGCAGACGCAGGTCGCGGCCGATAAAGCGGGCGAGGCGTACGACTCCAACTACCGCGGCATTGAATCCGCCCGCGAGGTCAAGGGGCACCAAGTGCGGGTGCTAGAAAGCGACGATGATTCCGTGCGCCGCCTGTGGGTTACGGATTTGGGCGATGCCCGCCTCATCATTTCCGGCGCTGCGGACGACAGTGACTTTGAGGCTGCTACCGCTGCGTTTATCGACGCCGCACCTATAGCCGAAAAATAACCTCGCCCAAGCCTTCTTTCGCGGCGGTAGCGCTAAGACCGTCGCCGGCCTGGGCAATAACCTTCGCCAAAGCCTCCGCATCCAGGCCGCTGAGGCGTGTCTTTCCGGCAAAGACATCGATGCGCTCACGCTGCGAGCGCTGCGGATAAATAGCAATCTCGCGTACTTTGTCGTCCGTAAAGCGCAGCACCACGGATCGGGAGAAGTAGCTCACCTCATTATCGTCGCGGGTGTGTGCAGGACCGAAGAATTCTTCTACGAAATCTCGGGAATCGCCCGCCATGATGGAACCGGCGGCCGCGGATTTCGACACAAAATCCACGCGCTCGCCTGGATAACCATAGATCTGCACTACTCGTCTCCTTCAGCGTCTGCGTCCTCGGCCTTATCGAGCGCGTCTTCCACACGCTTCGCCGCGCCGTCGAGGTGCGCCTCGCACGCACGCGCAAGGGCCTCGCCGCGCTCCCAATACTTTAGCGACTCATCCAAGCCCATCTGCCCAAGCTCGAGAATCTTCACGGTCTCAATAAGCTCATCGCGGACTTGCTCATAGCTCAATTCTTCTACTGGGGTAAAAGCATCCTGGCCTGGCTGGCCGGTACCAATGGTGTCATCGGACATGTTTTTCTCCTCGGTTGGTGATTAATCGGCGGCCTGGGAGGCCATAGAAACTGCGGTAATAGATCCATCGCCCACTCGAATGCGCAGTTGAGCGCCAGGCGGGGATTGCTTATAAGAGGTGACAACCTCGGGCTCGGAACCGTCCATGGGCACTACCTGGACAATGGAGTATCCGCGGGCGAGAGTCGCCGACGGTCCCAACGCCGATACGCGGGCGCGCAGCGATTCCACGTGGCGGGTTTCCCGCTCCACCATGACTTCAATTTCTCGCCGCATGGTAGCGCGGGTTCGCTCCACCTCCTCGCGGCGCGCACGGATAGGGGTCATCGGGTCTGCCATGACAGGCCGGGAACGAATATTGTCGAGGCCGCGCCGTTCCCTTTCCACCCAGCCGCGCAGCGCGGCCGCCATGCGAGAGCGAGCCTCTGCGACGATGGCGCGTTCCTCGGCCACAGAGGGCACGACGCGTTTTGCGGCGTCGGTAGGCGTGGCGGCGCGCAGGTCGGCGACGTTATCGAGCACTGGGCTATCCGGCTCGTGGCCAATGGCAGAGACTACCGGGGTGCCGGCCGCCGCCACTGCGCGCTGCAGTGCTTCTTCCGAGAAGGGCAGCAGATCTTCCACGGAGCCGCCGCCACGGGCGATGATGATGACGTCCACCTCAGGATCCGCATCAAGCTGCTGGAGCGCATCAATAACCTCGGGTACGGTATTCGCACCCTGAACCGCGGTATTGAGGACGCGGAATTGCACCGCCGGCCAGCGGTCATGGGCTACCGCCATCACATCCCGCTCTGCAGCAGAACCACGGCCGGTAATCAGCCCAATTTTGTGCGGCAGGTAGGGGAGAGGTCGCTTGCGTGCGGGATCGAAAAGGCCTTCAGCAGCTAGCTGTTGGCGCAGCTTTTCAATGCGAGCAAGCAGATCGCCAATGCCCACATGACGAATTTCGGTGGTCCACAGTGAAAAGGATCCGCGTCCAGCGTAAAAGGCGGGCTTACCGTGGACAATGACGCGGTCGCCGTCTTTCAGCGGTGCTGACAATGACTGCAACATCGATGATGGGCAAGTCAATTGCACGGACTTTTCCTGCTGTACGTCACGCAGAGTGAGGTAGGACAGCTTCCAGGTGGGCTTGAAGTTAATTTGGGTCAACTGACCCTCTACCCACAGGTAACCCAGGCGCTCGATCCAGCCCTTGACTTGGTCATTGACCTTGCCAACGGGCCAGGGAGTATCCGGAGTATTTGCCGGTTGATTCACACAGCCTCCCTTTCTTCAGTCTGCCGTGTTCTTCCGTCTAGTTTAGGGGCCAGCGCGGTCTATTGCCCCGCTCGGGGTAGCCAGAAAGGTGACGTTAGGCCCCACTATTGTTTTGCGTAGTGTTTCGATACTCTGGGAGCCATGACTGATGGTAAAAATGTTCTCCTCGCGGCCCCGCGCGGATACTGCGCAGGCGTGGACCGCGCGGTCGAGACCGTAGAAAAGGCGCTGGAAAAGTACGGCGCGCCCATTTATGTACGCAAACAAATCGTGCACAACCGTTACGTCGTAGAATCTCTGGCAAACCGCGGCGTCATCTTCGTCGACGAGGCCTCTGAGGCACCAGAAGGCGCCCACCTAGTCTTCTCCGCCCACGGTATTTCGCCTGCCGTGCGCGCAGAAGCAACGCAGCGCAAGCAGCTTACTTTGGACGCCACCTGCCCATTGGTGACCAAGGTGCACAAGGAAGCCCAGCGTTTCCAGCGCGATGGCTACCATATCCTTCTGGTTGGCCACGAAGGCCACGAAGAAGTAGAAGGCACTGCCGGCGAGGCACCTGAGGTCACCCACCTCGTGGATGGCATCGGGGACGTCGCCAAGCTGCCAGAGTTCCTGCAGGATGAGAAGCTTATCTGGCTGTCCCAGACCACGCTATCGGTGGATGAGACCATCACCATCGTCAATAAGCTGCGCGAGCGCTTCCCGCACTTGGAGAACCCGCCTTCAGACGATATTTGCTACGCCACCCAAAACCGCCAAGAATCCGTCAAGGCCATCGCCCCACAGTGCGACCTGATGATTGTGGTGGGCTCTAAGAACTCTTCTAACTCGGTGCGCTTGGTTGAGGTGGCGCTTGAGGCAGGCGCCAAGACTTCCCACCTCGTGGATTTTGCCAAGGAAATCGACGAATCTTGGTTGGAAGGCGTCCAGACGGTCGGCGTAACCTGCGGTGCTTCGGTACCTGAGTTGCTGGTACGCGAAGTGCTGGAGTTCCTGGACGAGCGCGGTTATAGCGACGTAGAACAGGTAACGACCTCTACCGAGACGATTACCTTCGCCCTACCGCGCGACCTGCGCCCAGCACGCACCTAAGTAGCGTTTGCCCATACGGCAGTCAAAACGGAAGAAAGGCCCGCAAACGGGCCTTTCTTTTTGCTTTAATCCTCGTCGTAGAGGTTATCGTCCCAACCTTGCTTGGGCTGTTCCTTCTCCTGCTGAGACGCCGGAACGGAATCGCCAGCGCGCCGGGCTGGATCAGGGCGCAGTGGATTGTCGCGTTCCTCTTGTTGCATTCGGCGGCGCTCTTCACGGTCGCGACCGCGTAGGCGATCCTTGGGCGCGGGGCGTGACTTCTTCAGCGTGTGCGAGGCGCGGGCGCGCTGCGGAGCGGCTTGAGACCGCTTGGAGTTCTTTGCCGGTTTATCGCGAGCCATCAAATCTGCAACCGATAGGCGTTCCTCGCGGTTGCGTCGGTCTTGTTCGGCGTTGGCACGGCGGGAAGCGGTTTCCATTTCGGCGGTGCGCTTGGCCGTCTTGCGGAAGCGCGCCCAGCGCAGCCAGGCGATGATTGCCGCGCCCACCAAGGCAATAAGGAGCCACAGGAACTTCTGGACAAGGGGGAAAGCGGCGGTGACGATCGCCGTCTTGGAAAACGCCGATGCGCCCTCTGGCAAGTTGGCCTTGGTGATAAAGAAACCGGCCACGACCACCGTTATGGCATACACAATGGGGATAAAAGCCACGGTGAGGAAAAGGCCCCGCTCTTCTACGATGAGCGCCACCAGCAGTGAGCCGATGACAAGGAACGCGAGGTAAGCCCACCCGATGGAACCCATCAGAATGGAAATAAACGCGCCGGTGAGCAAGAGTGCCGCGAGCAGCCCAAGACCCTTGCCCAGCGAGATGCTGGGGAGGCCGGAGCTTTGGGCGGCGGAGGACTTTCTTTGCTTGGCTTGTGACACGTCGGAAGATCCTACCGGTTGCCGCCGGCCCATGGCTATTTCCACGCACGAAAGCGGCGGATTTATAGTGCCGAATTTCCGCGAGGCCACGTATCAATAGGCAAGGGCTCCCGCGGGGTGCGATCCGTGCGGCCCGGGATATCCATCTCATGCAATTTGCGGGCGGTGACGCCCACGCGGGAATCGAGCGAGGAAAGCGTGGCGTTATAAGCTTCGACTGCCTTTTCCAGGTTATGGCCCACCTTTCCGTAGTGATCAGAAAGCGTATTCAGACGCGTATACAGTTCGCGCCCCAAGCGCTGGACCTCCTTTGCCTTGGCGGAAATATCTTCCTGGTGCCACCCCATGGCCACCGTGCGCAAGAGCGCAAAAAGCGAGCTGGGGGTGGCGATCACTACATTGCGTTCAAAGGCGTACTCAAAAAGTTCCGGGTCCACCGATAATGCGGCATCAAGGAAGGGGTCTGCGGGAACGAAGAGGATAACGAACTCGGGCGTTGGTTGAAACGCCTCGATATAGTCCTTCTGCGATAGTGCTTGGACGTGGCCGCGCATTAAATGCGCGTGGCGGCGGAGGAAGCCGGCGTGCTCTTCCGGGTCATCGGTTTCCAGGGCGTCAAGGTAAGAGGTAAAAGGAACCTTGGCATCGACGATGATGTGGCGGCCACCGGCCAAATGGATGAGCATGTCAGGGCGTACGATGCGCCCGCCCAATGGGGCGGAGACCTGGCAATCAAAGTCCACATGTTTGGTCATACCGCCGAGCTCAACCACGCGCTCCAGTTGCACCTCGCCCCAACGGCCACGCACATTGGGTGAGCGCAAAGCGGTCACTAGTTTGTCGGTGCGTTCGGTCAGGCGGGAGGAGGTGCGGGTCACCGCCTGCACCTGGCTGGAGAGGGAGGCGAGCAGCGCGGTGCGGTCTTCCTCAATTTCTTGGAGCTGAAATCCCAAGCGGTCCATGGCCTTTTCTAGCGGTTGGAGTTCGGCTTGGCGGCGCTGCGAGTCTTGCAGCGCGCGGTGCTCGGCGCTCGGCGCGGAGCGCGTAGCGGAGTAAGAATGGGCTAACCAGCCCATTACCGCGCCGAGGATGAGGCCGATAAAAAGTAGCAGCACGGGCAAAGTGGAAGTCATGGCTTCCAGCATGGCACGCGTTGCCGACACGGCCCACTATTTTTTCGAATCTCCGTTCAAAAGGCCTTCGAAGGCGTCGCGGGCGCGGCGCAGGTTTGCGCGCATGCCGGGCTTTTCATGTTCTTTGGGAGTGGACTCCACGTTGAGGGCGGCGTCGAGGGAATAGGAATCGCCGTCTGCAGAGACGTCGGCAAACGCGCCTTCTGGGGCTGCATAGTCCGGCATGTTGAGCCATGCTTCGCGCTTATAACGCCCTTGGTCTTCGGTGTAACGGCCGATGAGATAACCAGCAACGGTAGAAAAGTCCAGATCCGCGGCGGACTTTTCACCCGACTGCAGCTTCATCATGTCTTGGCCGTAGCGGTAGGCCACCGCAAACATAGCGGCCGTCGGAACCGCGAGGAAGCCACCTATCAGGCCAAAGAGAGCTGAGCCTACCGTTACGGAAACTAGGACGATAACCGGGTGCAGGTCCATAGCCTTGGACTGCAGCCAAGGCGAGAGAACATTGCCTTCCAACTGCTGGACCAGCAACACCAGGCCGAGGACGAGCAGAGCCTTGGTTACGCCAAGGGAGACCAACGCGATGGTGACGGAGAGGGCGCCGGCCACGATCGCGCCGACGAAGGGGATGAAGCCCGCGATAAAGGTGATGATCGCCAAAGCCATGGCCAGCGGAACGCCGATAAGGGCGAGGCCGACGCCGATAAAGACGGCGTCGACAAGCGAGACAACTGCCTGCGCGCGAATGAAGCCGCCCAGTGTCGCCCACGCGCGGGTAAGTAGCTCAGTAAGGTGCCAGCCGGCGCGCTTGCCCGTGGCATCGCGCAGCCAGGGAAGGAACTTAGTGCCGTCCTTCAGGAAGAAGAAGGTCAGCACCAGCACAATAAAGAGGGTGACCAGGATTGATGTGGCCGTGCCGATGCCGGTAAAGACCGAGCCTGCGATGGCGCCGGCACGTTGCTGCAGCCAGGACGCCGCCTCGTCAATGTAGCTACTCATGTCATCGCTATCGAGGTTAAGCGGTGGGCCCTGGGCCCAGAGTTGCAGGCTTTGGATGCCGGAGACCGTCTGCAAATACAGTGAACGGGATTGCCGCATGAAATCTGGGGCAACAAACGCAATGAGGCCGCCAACAGCCGTGAAAGAAACCAAAATGGTGACGGCGGCCGCCAACGCGGCGGGAAGGCCAATATCGCGCAGTTTCTTCGCCACCGGCGCCAGAACGGTGCAGATAATAAGGGCCAAAAGCACCGGCAAAAGCCCCTGCCAGAAGTTACCTAGCAAACGGTAGAGGGCGTAGAGGAAAACGCAGATGATGAGCAGCCGAACGGCCCATAGGGATGCGGACTTAATCACCTCGCCGGCGATGACCGAGCGGTCAACCTGATCGCCTGGTGGATGTGGGGATACATCCTCCAGCTTGCTGGTGTCAAAGCTTTCATCAAACTTATCGCCCAAGCCCGCTTGGGGGTCATCGGGCAGCGGTTGGTTATCAGAATTCACCCCACCATCTTGCCTTAAAAGAAGGCGGGTGCGTTAGGATTGGCCCCGTGAGTCTTACACTAGGAATCGTCGGCCTGCCCAATGTGGGCAAGTCCACTTTGTTTAATGCCCTGACCCGTTCCGAGATCCTGGCGGCGAACTACCCGTTTGCCACCATCGAGCCCAATGTGGGCCTGGTGGAGCTGCCGGATTCCCGCTTGACCCAACTGGCGGAGATGTTTAACTCTGAGCGCATCCTTCCTGCCACCGTGTCCTTCGTGGACATCGCCGGCATCGTCTCCGGCGCTTCGCAGGGTGAAGGTATGGGCAACGCGTTCCTAGCCAATATCCGCGAGGCAGACGCTATTTGCCAGGTGGTGCGCGCCTTCTCTGATGACAATGTTATTCACGTTGATGGCAAGGTGGACCCGCGCAACGATATCTCCGTTATTAATACCGAGCTCATTCTCGCGGACCTCCAGACCATCGAAAAGGCCCTGCCGCGCCTGGAAAAGGATGCGCGCAAGAACAAGGATTTGGCCGCCGAGGTGGAGGCAACCAAGAAGGCCCAGGAGATTCTGGAAGATGATCGCACCCTCTTCGCCGCGGCGAAGGAGGGCGAGATTGACCTCGCACTCGTGCGCGATCTGCACCTGATGACGGCTAAGCCCTTCCTCTATGTCTTCAATTCGGATGAAGCAGTGCTTACCGACGACGCTAAGAAGGAAGAACTCCGCCAGCTCGTCGCCCCAGCCGAGGCTGTATTCCTCGATGCGCAGACCGAAACCGAGCTGCTCGAGCTAGAAGAAGACGAAGCCCGCGAACTGCTCGAGGCCGTAGGCCAAGATGAGCCGGGCTTAGCTACCCTGGCTAAGGCAGGTTTTGCCACCTTGGGTCTGCAGACCTACCTCACCGCCGGTGAGAAGGAGGCCCGTGCGTGGACCATTAAACAGGGCTCTGCCGCACCGCAGGCAGCTGGAGTCATCCACACCGACTTTGAGAAGAAGTTCATTAAGGCCGAGATCGTTTCCTTCGATGACCTGGTAGACGCCGGCTCCATGGCTGAGGCTCGTGCGCATGGCAAGGTCCGCCAAGAGGGCAAGGACTACATCATGCAGGACGGCGATGTATGCGATTTTAAGATCGGCGGCTAATTCCACACCGCTCTGAAGTGGCCCTTTGTTAGAGGGGGAAGGCGCAACCCACTCGCGCGCAAGAGAAGGTAGCGAAGACGAAACTTCCGCGTTACTGTGGGCGGCGCACCCGAACAAAGGAGGTTGCAACATGGCTGAACTAGATAACAAGACCATTGCCATCATCGCTACCGATGGCTTCGAAGACTCTGAGCTGACCTCCCCGTTGGAGGCCGTGAAGAACGCAGGCGCTATCGTGCGTGTCCTCGCCCCAGAGGCCGGCACCATTACCGGCAAGAAGGGCACGGAGATTTCCGTTGACGCCGCTACCGCTGACTCCACTAGCGAGTCTTTCGATGGCATCATTCTGCCTGGCGGTACCGATAATGCTGACCTCATCCGCTTGGATAAGGCTGCGGTGGAAATCGTGCGCAACCACATGAGCAAGGATCTGCCGCTCGGCGCCATCTGCCACGGTGCTTGGATCCTGGCTGATGCTGAAGCCCTCAAGGGCCGCACCCTGACGTCCTTCCCGTCCCTGCAGACCGACCTGCGCAATGCAGGTGCCACCTGGGTAGATGAG
Organism: Corynebacterium sp. Marseille-P4611; assembly: GCF_916618765.1. Lineage (NCBI taxonomy): Bacteria > Bacillati > Actinomycetota > Actinomycetes > Mycobacteriales > Corynebacteriaceae > Corynebacterium > Corynebacterium sp. Marseille-P4611. The sequence goes on along the minus strand of NZ_CAKAKD010000001.1, from coordinate 2,362,298 downwards.
GAAGTCCACTGCGACCAGGGCTTGGTCTCGTCCCGCACTCCAGATGACCTGCCAGCCTTTAACGCCAAGCTGGTAGAAGAGTTTGCAGAGGGCCAGCACTAAAGCTTCACGAATTTAAGCCACGGGAGTTTCCCGTGGCTTTTTTCGATCTTGCGCCGGTGTCACATGCCCTATAAAGTTAGGATTTCCAGAAGGGGAGTAGTTCCCTCGGTTAATTCCGAGATGACTGGTCGACATACTGGCGTTTAGCCCGGCCAGCCAGCGCCCGCAGTGCCCGCGGCCGTGAACGAGACCTTCGGTCCGCAACCGAACCGAAGGGAGAAGTGACTATGTCCTCCATAGGCTCAGAGCAGCGCATTCTTGAGCGCTTCATGCAGCTATCCATCGCCGCCGCTGTGGCTACCATCATCCTCAAGGCCTTGGCCGCGTGGTTTACCGGCTCGGTGGGCTTCCTCTCTGATGCCTTCGAATCCCTCGTGAATCTCGTCGCGGCCGTCGCCGGCTTTTATGCCCTCCGGATTGCCTCTAAGCCGGCCGACGATAACCACCAGTTTGGCCACGGCAAAGCCGAGTATGTCTCCGCCTTGGTAGAGGGCGCAATGATTTTTATTGCGGCCGGCATGATCGTGTACACGGCGATCCAACGCTTCTTTGTTCCGCAGCCGATTGAAGAGCCGGGCTGGGGCTTGGCGTTGTCAACCCTTTCGTCCGTGCTCAACGGCGCGGTGGGCATCGCGCTCATACATGCAGGTAAGCGCTACCGTTCCGCCACCTTGGAGGCGGATGGGCACCATTTGCTTACCGACGTCTGGACTTCCGTCGGCGTCCTTGTCGGCATCGCCGCCGTATTCCTTACTGGCTGGTGGTGGCTGGATCCTGTAGTGGCGCTTGCAGTGGGCATCAATATCTTATGGACGGGCTATAGCCTCCTGCGCGATTCGGTGAGCAGCCTGCTTTCTGAGGCGCTTCCCGACGACGAGCGTCAGAACATTAGGCAGCTCCTAGCTCGGCTGGAGCAGGAACACTCGGTAAACTTCACGGATCGTCGCACCGTGGCCTCTGGCCGCCAGCGGTTGGTGTACCTGACCATGGAGGTGCCAGGGGAGTGGAGTGTCATGCACTCTCACGAGGTTGCAGACGCAGTGGAGGTTGCCCTCGACGAGCTTTACCCAGGCTGCAGTGCGTTCATTCACGTGGAACCGGCTGGCTTGGAAAATCGACGCCCGTACCTATTCCGCTAAGACTTAGTCTTCTTAGTTTTCTGCTGACCACTGTGGCGAAAGCGCACTAGACCAATATGTGTGTAGGCCCGTTCGGGTGTACGGGCCTGTATACCGCCTGTGGATACTCGGAGAAAAAGTACCCCCTCTTTAGAGAATCCTGTGGGGTAGCTGTCACCGCATTTTGGGGGTGTGGTGAACAGTGGACGATTTGGAGATCGTGAAGGGGTGCGTCTAGGGCGCTGCGGGCGAGAGAATCGGCATCCGGTTTTCGCAGTTCGGGTGCTTATGGTGCAGATTTTCCAATGTTATAGAACTGTTACCAACCGTTCTGAGCTGCATGAAGCTTGGCTTTGGTGAACAAACTCGAGAAAAATCTCCGCTAGCGGTCGAAAAATTTTGATTTCTCCGTATGGTGGTTGTTACAGCAATCAATTGGAGATTTTCACCCCCACACTCCACGTGGCGGGGTTAGAAAATGTCCTTTTGTTTGGTTGAAGATAGCTATACCAATAGCAGAAAGGATTTACTGACAATGGGTAAGAACATTAAGGACCTCTTTAACGCAACCGCATACGACAAGAACGGCGAGAAGCTGGGCGACGTTAACGAGGTTTTCGTTGATGACCAGTCCGGCCAGCCTACCTTCGTTGAGGTTAACCACGGCCTGTTCGGCATGAACTCCAGCCTGGTTCCGCTGCGTGGACACGACTTCTCCGGCGATGACCTGAAGCTGGGCTTCTCCAAGGACCGTATCAAGGATGCTCCGGACTTCGACTCTGATAAGCCGCTGACCCCTGAGGCACAGTCCGATATCTTCAAGCACTACGGTCTGGATAACGCACGCGACGTTACCGACTACAAGGATTCCAACCTTGACTCCAAGCGCGACGTTCAGGCTGGCGCTGACAAGGATCACAACCTGACCGCAGGTGCTGGCGCTGCTGGTGCTGGCGCTGCTGGTGCAGGCGTTGCTGGTGCACATGCTGACGAGAAGAAGGCAGACACCCACACCACCGACGCTGCTGCTACCGAGCGCAAGGCTGGCGTAGCTGATGACGCTGCAGCTGCACGCACCAACAACGATGGCGAGCTCATCCGTTCCGAGGAGCAGCTCAACGTCAACAAGGAGCGCGTGGCTACCGGTGAGGCTCGCCTGCGCAAGTACGTTGTGACTGACACCGAGAGCGTCGAGGTTCCGGTCGAGCGCGAAGAGGTTCGCGTCGAGCGCACTCCGATCAACGCTGAGGATGCCAAGAACTACAACGGCGCTATCTCCGGTGACTCCGAGGAAGCTTCCGTCACCCTGCACGAGGAGCGCGTAAACGTGAACAAGGAAACCGTTCCGGTTGAGAAGATCAACCTGAAGAAGGACACCGTTCGCGACACCGAGACTCACACTGAGGAGCTGCGCAAGGAGCAGATCGACACCGATGGTGTTGACGGCCTCAAGAAGTAAAAGCGCATAGCTAAACGCCCGCAAGGATTACCTTGCGGGCGTTTCTTTTGCCTTTTAGGAGACTGGTTTAAGCCTTGACTCCGATGGTCTCGGCCGAGTCAGAATCCATAATGTGCTTGACGCCGTTCTCGGCAGCATCCCAGGTTGCCTTGTCCTGGATGCCGGCGCGCTTAGCCACGATGGTGGCGCACAGCACCTGTCCGGTGACGTTGAGTGCGGTACGGCCCATGTCAATGATTGGCTCGATGGCAAGCAGGAGACCAACACCGGCCAGTGGCAGGCCGAGCGTAGAAAGCGTCAGGGTGAGCATTACCGTTGCGCCGGTGGTGCCTGCGGTAGCGGCGGAACCGATAACGGACACGAAGATGATGAGCAGGTACTGGGTGAAGTCAAGGTCGATGCCATAGAACTGGGAGACGAAGATGGCAGCGATGGCTGGGTATACGGAAGCGCAGCCATCCATCTTGGTAGTTGCGCCCAGCGGAATAGCAAAGGAAGCGTACTCGGATGGAACGCCCATAGCCTTTTCACTGAATCGCTCGGTAGCTGGCATGACGCCCATCGAAGAACGGGTGACAAAGCCCAGGGAGGTCACGGGCCACACGCGCTTGAAGAAGCCGATGACCGGGATCTTGTTGTATTTCAGTACTGCCGGGTAGACCACGGCAAATACCAGGCCCATGCCGACGTACATGGCCAAGACGAACTTGCCCAGCGAGCCCAGTGCATCCCAGCCGTAGGTAGCTACGGCCTTACCGATGAGGGCCGCGGTGCCAATCGGGGCAAGGCGGATAATCCACCACAGGATGACCTGAATGACCTTCAGAAAGGACTCGGTAAAGCGCAGGAAAGGCTCAGCAGACTTGCCGGTCTTGACGGCGGCGATACCAATGGCCAGCGAGATAACGAGGAGCTGGAGAGCACCAAAGCTGAGGGATACTTCGCCGTCGGAAAGCGAGGCGGTAAGGCCCATGAAGTTCTGGGGCAGAAGCTGCTCAAAGAACGCGGTCCACGAGCCGACGTGGGAAGGATCCTGCGCGGTGGCAGCATCGATGCTCGTGCCGATGCCCGGCTTCATCACGACGGCGACGATGATGCCCGTCAAGACGGAGAAGAATGCGGTGATGGCAAACCATACAAGCGTGGAAATTGCCAGGGACGCGGCGTTGGCAACCTTGCGCAGATTAGCGACGGAGGTAACAACAGCGGCGAAGATCAGTGGCGGGATCATCACCTTGAGCAGCTGGACGTAGGCGCTGCCGACGCCCGTGAGCAGGGTGGTTAACCAGCCCGGGTTATCTGGGTCGGTATCCATGCCGGAGGCAATGAAGCCCAGGATAAGGCCGATGATGAGGCCCGCGATGACCTGAGCACCGAATCCCGTGGCCCAGCCGGGAAGCTTGGAGTGCGAAGATTCTTGTTGGGACATAAAGATTCCTTTGAAAATAAAAATGGACAGATCGGACTATTTTCCAGATACTGTCCTGTTCAACTTCAACATCGCTCAGCTTATTCCTTCTACGTCTGTAGGTACAAAGTGCGAGTGCTTTGCCGTGGCCGCAACCTCACCTTTCGCGCTCACGGAAAGGTGGATTTGCGCTGGCTTTATGGTGCTGGTGAGCGCGAAGGGAGGGGAGCTTGAGCTGCCACGCGTGTCCCATTGCTAACTTTAAGTAGCTACTCTCTTTATCTTTCTCAGGAGGAACATTCATGGGCTGGGTTAAACCTCTCGTTGGCATTTTCGCAGTTGGCGCAGTGGCTTCCGTTGCTTTAGGCGGCGGTGACGAAGATACTGTGGTGATCAATCGAGTGATCGATGGTGACACCATTGACGTCGACATAGACGGCGAAAATACCCGCGTTCGGCTACTTAATATTGATACGCCGGAAATCGGCCATAACGGCGAACCGAGTGAGTGCCTCGCGGAGGAAGCGAAGCAGTACTTGGAAGGACGGCTGCCAAAGGGGACGGAGGTTCGGTTGGAATATGACTCCGAGCGGACTGACAAGTATGGCCGCACTCTTGCCGGTGTCTTTATTGACGATGACTTCATTAACGCGGATATCGCGGCCGAAGGGCTGGCCACGGCGGTTGTATTTGGCGGAAATGACAAGTTTTACGACGAAGTGCACAATTCCGAACGCGGCCCTAAAGAGGCCGGCGAAGGGATCTTTGGTGTCTCGGATGAGTGCAAGGTTTCCAGCGATAAGGGCATGGCCGAGGCGCTTAGCGGCGCTGAAGCTGCGGCGGCAGCATTTGCAGCTTTCGGGGAAGCTGATATTGCAGGGTACGAGGATGTACTGGACAAGTCAGGAGCTGCGAAGGCCGGATTAGCGGTTCTGACTCGCCACAAGGATGATCGAAGCACCTTCCAGAAAGCAGCGTATCCGGATGCTCCCAAGGAGATTGCCGCGAAGAAGGAACGCGACCTTGAGGGGAAGGAGAAACAAACCCGCGAAGAGCTCGAGAAATTGGAGGAGAAAGAGCGGGAGGAAGAGAAGCGTGAGAAGGAGCGCCAGGAAGAAGAACGCCGCCGTGCAGAGCAGCGGCAAAAAGAGATTCGCCAGCAGGAGCACGACGCGCCGGAAGTAGAGGTAGCGGAGCAGCCAACGCATGACGAGGTGGCTGACTATAAAGCCCCCGAGCAGCAGCCCGCACCTCAGCCGAAGCCGGTCGTCGATAACTACACTGGGTGCCGAGCTTATGGCGGGAACTATGCCATGACGTCAGTAGATAAGAATGGACGTTCATACGCGAAGATCGACTGCACTACCAAGCAACAAATCGGTTAGGTGCCCTCGTCCTTCGCGCTCACGGGCAGGCTCCCGAGTGCTTGGACCACCATTCCCGGTGAGCGTGAGGGGAGGTGTTCCTATATAGGTTGTCAACTCCGCGGGTGGGCTTGTTGGGGGTGTGAAGGGTTTCTGCTTCACGTTGTGGATGTTGTTTTCGGGCATCTTGAGGAGCCGATTGGGCTTGCTGCTCAATCGGCTTGAGGTGCGGTTCTGTTGGTTCTAGGCTGCTGCGGCCTCCCGGACTGTAGAGATGTCTCGGTAGAGCTCGCCGCTTCGCATCATGGCGAAGAGAACGTTTAGGCGTCGGCGTGCGAGTGCGACGACTGCGGCGTTGTGTCTTTTGCCTTCTTTGCGTTTTCGTTCATAGAATTGCCGGGAACGCTCGTGGAATCTGATCGATGCAAAAGACGATTGCCATAGGGCGTTCTTTAATTTTTTGTTGCCAGCCCGGTTGGGCGAACTCGACATAATGGACGTTCCCGACTGATTCGTCCGCGGTGATAGGCCTGCATAGGACGCTAGGTGCGCTGCATCGGGGAAGTCGGACATATCGCCAGCAGTCATGAGGATCTGCGCCGCACTACGCGGGCCGATGCCGGGCATGGATAAAAGAATCTCGGTTTGAGGAATATCCTGAATGAGCTTAAGTACCTGCGCTTCGATTTCCTTGCGATTCTCTAATTTGGCCAATGCATCTTTGGCGGACATTGCTACGCCTAGTTCGGCGTATTCTGCGCCAGCAATGGACACGGTCTGTGCGTGGATGGCAGCAAGCATGGCATCGATGACAGGTTCAGGATTGCGCGCTTTGTGGCTGCGTGCAAAGGCTGCCAGGCGTGTTCTGCCGATGCGTCGAATCTTGGTGGGGCCACCGTATTTCGCAAGTAGGTGGAGAATCCACTTTCGGTGAATCATCTGTCCGCGCAGGACATGTTCGAAGGCAGGATAGGTTCCTACGAGCGCGGATCGCATCTGGTTAATCAGGCGTGTGTAGGCCCGAGCGAGGTCTTCGTCGATACCGTTGAGAACTTTCAACTGGATAAAGACTTCCTCAACGCGGTCGACGCTGCGCAGGGCGTCCGGAAGGTTAAGACCGGCATGGGCGATGACGTAGGCGTCGCGCACATCAGTCTTGGAGTTGCCGACGTGGATGCGAGAGAGCTGCCGCATCGCAAGCCCGGGTAGATAGCGAACGTCTGCCCCCATGTCTTGGGCGACTGTGACGGTTAAACGGCCGATGTTGTTGGGCTGATCGACAATGACAAGGACCGAAGCGTTGTCGGCGATGAATTGGCCGAAGAGCTTGCGTAATGAGCTTTCATGCTGGTTGATGCGTTTGGACAGGACTTGCCTGCCTTGAGGGTCGAGGACGCAGGCGTGGTGGAAGTATTTGCCGACGTCCACGCCAATGACGAAGTCATAGGCCATGGGTGTGTGCCTCCTAGCGATGAATTAGAAGTTGGACTATTTAAGCTTCATCGCTGGGGTTGTCGGACATACTTGCGCTGGCATCCACATTACTGTGAGACCTCATACCACCTGGGCTGGGTCAGGTTCCTATTAGCAGTTCGAGTATGTCACTGTCTTCGGCGGCATCACCCCCCGGATCATTTTCAGACAGGGGCGGGAATAAGCCATACCGAAGCCAGCGACTAGTTCCACTGTCTTTTCAGACGGAGGGAACGGAAATAAACATAACCCGCCCAATCGGGTGGACAGACCATGAATCTTCGGCGCCCTGAGGTGGAACTGCTAACAACGTAATGGGGAGAATCTGGCGTACATCCTTGCCGCTCACCAAGACTAGGGGAAGCGCCATTCAGGTGCTGCCGGTGAGCGCGAAGGGGGGGGAGGGCCCGGGGATCTGGAATACTGGCAGCATGAAAATCCTCGTAACCGCATTCGACGCCTTCGGCGGAGAGAGCATAAACCCCACGGAACGAGCTCTTCAGCAACTACCGGATCGCATTGGAGACGCGGAGCTCATCAAGCTGGTGATCCCGACGAAGTTCGGGGAATCGCTGCGTCGGGCGATTGAGGCGGCGGAGGGCTCGGCGGTCGATGCAATTGTATGTTTGGGCCAGGCCGGTGGGCGGGCCCATATCACCCCAGAGCGGGTCGCGATTAACGTTATGGATGCCGATATTCCTGATAATGCGGGTTATCAGCCGGTGGATGTACCGGTTGTGGAAGGCGGCCCGGCGGCATATTTCTCTACGCTGCCGGTAAAGGAAATGGTTGCGGCAATGGAGGATATTCCGACGCGGTTGTCGAATACGGCCGGGACTTTCGTGTGTAACCAGCTGCTCTATGGTCTCTTGCATCACTTCGCAGGGGCGAAGGTGCGCGCAGGATTTGTCCACGTCCCGTTCATTACAGAGCAGGAGAAAACGGATAAGCCCATGATGGAGCTGGCGGACATCGTTGGGGGGATTAAGCGGGCACTCTGGGCGGTGCAAGCTAGTTAGGGTAGCCTTTGTGGCTTTTTTAATCGGTGAAATATAGATTAAAGGACATGTCTCGCTTTAGCCCTCTCAACTGGCCGGTTGTGCGCCAGCTGCGCAGTGGCGATCCCTTCGGAAGGGACGTCAATACGCAGTCTCAAAAGAGTAAAGATAAGCATGGGCGCACCGTGGAAGCGGACCGCGTAGTGCAGTCGGTGTGCCCGTACTGCGCGGTTGGTTGCTCGCAGCGCGTATATGTCAAAGATGACCGCGTCATTCAGGTGGAGGGCGATCCGGATTCGCCCATTTCTCGTGGACGCCTGTGCCCGAAGGGATCTGCGTCGGAGCAGTTGATTAACTCCGCTACGCGCCTTACCAAGATTAAGTATCGTGCGCCGTACTCGACGGAGTGGCAGGATCTTGATGAAGATACCGCGATGGAGATGATTGCGGATCGTTTCTTGGAAGCCCGCCGGAACGGTTGGCAGGATGTGGACGATGAAGGTCGCACGCTCAACCGCACGATGGGCATTGCCGGTTTGGGCGGTGCGACCTTAGATAATGAGGAAAATTACCTCATCAAGAAGCTTTTTACCGCCGCTGGTGCGATTCAGCTCGAGAACCAGGCGCGTATATGACACTCCGCCACTGTTCCTAGTCTAGGAACTTCGTTTGGCCGCGGCGGCGCAACCCAACCGCTGCAGGATATGGCGAATGCGGACTGCATCGTCATTGAGGGTTCTAATATGGCCGAGTGCCATCCCGTGGGGTTCCAGTGGGTGGTGGAAGCCAAGAAGCGTGGTGCCCGCATCATTCACGTGGATCCGCGTTATACGCGCACGTCTGCCTTTGCGAATCGCCACATTGGCATTCGCGGCGGTACGGATGTGGTGCTTTTGGGCGCAGTCATTAACTACCTGCTGGACAATGACCTGTATTTCCATGACTACGTGGTGGCGTATACCAATGCGCCGATGATCATTTCGGAGGACTACCAGGACACCGAAGATCTGGACGGTCTGTTCTCTGGTTATGATCCAGAGACCGGTAAGTACGTCACGGATTCGTGGCAATACGTGCAGAAGCCGGAGGGTGCGTCGTGGAATGTGGAACGCGATGAGACGCTAGAGCATCCGAATTCGGTCTTCCAGATTCTCAAGCGGCACTACGCGCGCTATACGCCTGAGGTAGTGGAGGAGACCTGCGGTATTGCGCAGGAGGACTTCTATTACCTAGCGGAGTCGATCGCGCGGAATTCCACGCCGGATCGCACCACCTGCTTTGCTTATGCGTTGGGCTTTACCCAGCACACTCTGGGTGCGCAGTTTATTCGTACCGCGGCCATCTTGCAGCTGCTCACCGGCAATGTGGGTCGCCCAGGTTCGGGCATTATGGCGCTGCGCGGCCACGCCTCAATTCAGAGTTCTACCGATATCCCGACTCTGTTCCACTCCTTGCCGGGATATTTGCCGATGCCGAGCGTCGACAAGCAAAGCTGGCCAGAGTTCGTTGATGGAATCCGTAATGAGTCGCAGAAGGGCTTTTGGCAGATCGGTGAGAACTATGCGGTCTCGCTGATGAAGTCCTACTGGGGCGATGCAGCCACCAAGGACAACGGATGGGGCTATGACCTCATGCCGCGCATTTCTGGTGCGCATTCGACCTATGAAACGCTCATGGCCATGCTGGATGAGCAGGTGGAAGGCTACTTTGTCTTTGGCCAGAACCCGGCCGTGGCGCAGTCCAACGGCGGTATGCAGCGCCGCGGCTTGGCGGCGCTGAAGTGGCTGGTCGTACGCGATTTCCAGGAGATTGAGACCGCCTCCTTCTGGAAGGATTCGCCGGAGATTAAAAACGGCGAGCTTAAGACCGAAGACATCGGCACTGAGGTCTTCTTGATGCCGGCGGCCACCCACGTGGAAAAGGCGGGAACCTTTACCCAGACGCAGCGCATGCTGCAATGGCGTTTCCAGGCAGCACCGCCGCCAGGCGATGCGAAAAGTGACCTGTGGTTCTTCTACCAACTGGGCAAAAAGATCAAGGAGCGCCTGCGCGATTCCACCGATCCACGAGATCTGCCTTTGCAAAAGGTCACGTGGGACTATGTGGAAACCGAGGAAGGTGAGCCGAATTCTGAGGACGTCCTCAAGGAGATCAACGGCTACTACCTAGAGGGCCCGAAAAAGGGCGAGCTTTTGCCTGCCTTCGTGGAGATGAAGAACGATGGCAGTACCTCCGGTGGTTGCTGGATCTACACCGGCGTGTTTAAGGACGGCATTAATCATTCCGCGCGCAAGGTTCCGGGGTCGGAGCAAAACGAGGTAGCTCCCGAGTGGGGTTGGGTATGGCCGGCCAACCGCCGCCTGCTATACAACCGTGCTTCGGCGAAGCCGGACGGCACTCCGTGGTCGGAGCGCAAGAAGTATGTGTGGTGGGACGCTGACCAAGGTAAATGGGTTGGCGATGACGTGCCGGACTTCCCGGCTACCAAGTCCCCGAACTACAAGGCTCCGATCGACGCCGTGGGCCCGGATGCCCTCGACGGCACCGATGCCTTCATCATGCAGGCGGATGGTCGCGGTTGGCTCTTTGCGCCGACCGGGCTTTCCGACGGCCCATTGCCCACCCACTATGAGCCGCACGAGTCCCCGGTGCACAACGTGCTGTACAAGCAACAGCAATCGCCGACGCGCCTGACCATTAAGCGCCCAGACAACCTGTCGCGCCCAGAACCTGGTGAGCCGGGTTCGGAGGTGTTCCCGTTTGTCTTTTCCACCTATCGCCTCACCGAGATGTATACCTCGGGTGCGATGTCGCGCCGCCTGCCGTACCTGGCGGAGTTGCAGCCGGGCCTTTTCTGCGAGGTCGATAAGGCCTTGGCAGAAAAGCGTGGCTTGGAAAACGGCAAGTGGGCCACGATCATCTCGCCGCGTGGCGTCATTGAGGCACAGGTCTTGGTCACTGACCGTATGCAAATGATGAAGATCAATGGTGAGGAGTTCCACCAGATCGGTTTGCCGTATCACTACGGCGAGTCCGATTCCACGGCCGTTGCAGGCGATGGCGCCAATGATCTGCTGGGCCTTACGTTGGAGCCGAACGTATTCATCCAGAATTCCAAGATCGGCGCTTGCGATATCCAGCCGGGGCGTCGCCCGCGCGGTGAAGCCCGTGTAGAGATGCTCAAGGAGTATCAGAAGCGCGCGCACCTGAACCTGGATTCCGGTAATGATCTGCTCACCGTGGATGATTCCTTCACCTATAACCCAGAGCCGCAGCAGCCCGCGAACGCGGATGAGCACGGCGAGAAGGGCGAGGAAAGCGAAGAAGGTAAGTAAATGACAAATCTTCTGACCGAAAACGCGAGCCGGCACGGCTATGACAAGTACCGCCGCATGGCCTTTTTCACCGACACTTCCGTGTGTATCGGGTGTAAGGCCTGCGAGGTGGCGTGTAAGGAGTGGAACCGCAACCCGGTAGAAGGCTATGACGTCACGGGTGATTCCTATGACAACACCGGCGCACTGGGTGCAAATACCTGGCGGCACGTGGCCTTTGTGGAGCAAAACAATGACCGCATCGAGCAGGCCCGCGAGGAGGGAAAGAATCTCATTTCCTTGGGCATGCCTTCGGTAGGGGCGCAGGACCCAGAGGTTGATACCACCCCGCCGGATACGGATACGTTCCGGTGGCTCATGTCCTCGGATGTGTGTAAGCACTGCACGCATGCGGGTTGCTTGGACGTGTGTCCTACGGGCGCGCTGTTCCGCACCGAGTTTGGCACTGTGGTGGTCCAGGATGATGTGTGCAATGGCTGCGGCACTTGCGTGGCCGGCTGCCCGTTTGGCGTCATCGAGCGCCGCGATGACGGCGGTGTGGCGCTGAAGTATGACAAGACGGCCACGGTGGACTACGTGGATAATTCCCATGCCGGCGTGAACGTGTTGAAAAAGCTTAAGCAGCTTGCCCCGCAGGGCCCGGACCATACGCCGGGCGAGGCGATGCCGATCAAGAACTTGGGCGTGGCCCAGAAGTGCACTATGTGCTACGACCGCCTGAAGCAGGGCGAACAGCCAGCATGTTCTAAGACCTGTCCTACTGATTCCATTCAGTTCGGCCCGTACGAGGAGATGGTGGCCGCAGCCAAGGAACGCGTGCGCGTATTGCACGAGCAAGGCCTTACTGAGGCCCGCCTTTACGGTGCCAACCAGGACGATGGTGTGGGCGGAACCGGCTCCATCTTCCTGCTTTTGGATTCACCTGAGGTCTACGGTTTGCCGCCGGATCCGCGCGTGCCGACGGCCGATTTGCCGCAGATGTATAAGACCGCAGCCAAGGCTATCGGCGGCATGGCGTTGGCCGTGGCCGGTTCCTTCCTGATTGGGGGACGCAAATGAACAACTTTGATGAATACCGTCCACCGCAGCCGGAGCGCCGCAATCGCTACCGGAAGTTCGACGGTACGAAGCCGAAGAAGAAGCGGAAGCGTCCAGGCGCGGGTGCGCAGGACGGCTCCAAAGAGGAGCGCATGGCGCAGGACTTCGAGTTCTCGTCTTACTATGGCCGACCAGTGGTCAAGGCCCCGCCGTGGGAATGGCCTATCGGCGCCTACCTCTTCTTGGGCGGCGTGAGCGGTGGCTCGGGGCTCTTGGCCGCTGGCGCACAGGCCGTGGGCAATGCGCCGCTGCGTCGTACCACGCGCCTTTCTGCCTTTGGCGCGGCGGCCGTGGGATCGGTCTTTTTGATTCTGGATTTGGGCCGCCCGGAACGCGCATTGAACATGTTCCGCGTCTTCAAGGTGACCTCGCCAATGTCCATGGGCTCGTGGATTTTGTCGGGCTTTGCCAGCGCGGCTGCGCTGCCTGCCGCCGCGGAAGTAGATGCGGCGACTGGCCACAAGCTGCCGCTGCCGAAGTTTGTGCGTACGGTGCTTAAGAAGTCGGCCGGGCCGGCGGGCGCGGTCACGGGCGTGCTTGGCGGCCCGCTAGCGGGCTATACCGCGGTATTGCTGTCCAATACCTCGAACCCGGTGTGGAATGACATGAAAAAGCACCTGCCGTATGTTTTCGTTTCCTCGGCGGGTGCGGCGTCGTCAGGCCTGGCTATGGTGACCACTCCGGTCGAGCACGCGGGACCGGCCCGTGTGTTGGGTATGGCCGCGGCGGCCAGCGATCTGGCAGCGACCAAGGTGCTTGAGGAAGGCATGGAGCCAGAACCGCGCGAGGCTCTGCACGAGGGAAAGCCAGGCACGCTGATGAAGGCCTCGGAATACTTCATCGCGGCCGGTGGTGTCGGTAGTGCAGTGGCTGCGGTGACGAAGTCGCGGGCAGTCTCTGTGGCTGCGGGGATATCGCTCCTGGCAGGCTCGGCGTGCACGCGTTTTGGCGTGCTCAACGCGGGTCTACAAGCAGTGAAGAATCCGGAGACTACCATCGGGCCGCAAAAGCGCCGGGCGGAAAGGCGCCGGCGCGGGCAGGGCCTCGACCACGATGTGGTGAGCCCGGACTAGTCCAGGTCCTGCAGGGCGGGGGCGAGCTCCGCGCCGATGTCTTCCATGCGTTGTTGCTCGGCTGCGGAGTCGCGGCCATCACGGTGGAGGTAGTAGTTCAGCGCCACATCGCCCACGGTGGTCACGCAGGTGGTAGATACCGAATCCTTCACCGGCCAAGCGCTGCAATAAAAGTGCCGGTCAGCGGAGGTGAATTCGAAGGGGGAGTAGTCATTGGCGGGGCGCTGCTGGGCGGCGTTTTTGGCATCGAGATCGTCGTGCAGTAGCTCTAGGTAGCGCTGCGCTGCCTCATTGGGGTCATCGGGGCAAACAGGTGCGCCCTCGGCCTCATACTTCGTCCCCAGCAGGCTGACCTGCTCTTTATCCTCTGCGCGGTAGAGCGCGGAAAAGGAATGATCATCGTTTTCAGCTGACTGGGGGTCGAGCTTAGCTTCACCGAGCGAATCCGGCAGGGCCTCGCGCACCGCGGCACTATCAACAGGGGAGCATCCGCTTGGCGATGCCCCCTCGGACGAGCACCCCACCAGCCCTGCTGTGGCAAGGGCGGTGGAGGCGAGGGCGAGGAAAGCGGGGAGGCGTCGGCGCATTTTAAGCCTTAATGAACGCATCGCCGGTGCGCTCGGTGGTGTGGCCGATGATGGGGTAGCCAGGAACCTCGCCGATGAGGAGGAGGCCGCCGGAAGTTTGGGCGTCGGCAAGCAGCACTAGCTCTTCCTCGCTCAAAGAGGAATCGAGGTGTGGGCACACCCAGTCGAGATTGCGGCGAGAGCCGCCGGGGATGAAGCCCTCCGCCAGCGCCTCCTTTGCGCCTTCGATGGTGGGCACGGCGGAAAAGTCGAGCTCCGCGGCGATGCCGGAGGCACGGCACATCTTGTATAGGTGGCCGAGCAGCCCGAAGCCGGTGACGTCCGTGGCGGCGCGCACGCCCGCCTCCACCGCGGCGCGGGCGGCCTCACGGTTCAAGGTGGTCATGGAATCGACCGCGGCCTGGGAGACCTCGCCGGTGGCCTTGTGCTTGTTGTTGAGGATGCCCACGCCAATGGGCTTGGTCAGGGTGATGGGCAGGCCGGGCTCGGCGGCGTCATTGCGCATGAGCTTGTCGGGGGCCACGATGCCGGTAGCCGCCATGCCGTACAGCGGCTCGGGCGCGGTGATGGAATGGCCACCGGTAACGGAGATACCGGCCTCGGTGGCTATATCCATGCCGCCGCGCAGGACCTCGCGCAGCACATCGAGTCCGAGCTTTTCATTGGGCCAGCCCACCAGGTTAATGGCGGTAACCGGGGTGCCACCCATGGCATAGACATCAGAGAGTGCATTGGCCGCAGCCACTCGCCCCCAATCGTAGGGGTCATTGAGCATGGGCGTAAAAAAGTCCGCGGTGGAGATGACCGCCAGGCCATCTTGAATTTTTACGGCCGCGGCATCATCGCCATCGTCCAAGCCGACCAGCACGTTGGGGTCGGCCTTGCCAATGAGGCCTTCGACGGCGGATTCCAACTGTCCAGCGGGAATCTTGCAGGCGCAACCGCCGCCTGCGGCGAAAGAGGTGAGTTTAATATCTTCGGTCATATCGCCATTTTACTCATCCCGAGGAACTATTTGGCTGCACAGCAAGGTAGGGAACCTGTGTGTGGCGCGATAGGACATAGGGCGCCGAGGTTTCCACCTCGGAGCGGCATGGTGGAGGTATTGCGTGACAGGTGTGCCGGCACCGGGGAATGCCCGTGTAAGGTGAGCATACGGAGGCGTACGTGTCCTGGTGGGCGCCCCGGTCTTCAAAACCGGTGAGGCCGAGCATCTCGGTCTGGCAGGTTCGATTCCTGTCCGTCTCCGCCACTCGCGCGCAAGGAGGAATGCCACAGTGCCCACGCCCACGCCTGCTGCCAGCTCGGATCCCCGCAGGAATATTCCGCGCATGGACGAGCTGCTCCAGCTGCCGGAAGTAGAATCCGCGCGCCAGCGCCTTGCCGAGCACACCATCCGCGCGATAATCCAGGGTGCAGTCACCCAAGCACGCCGCGGTCAGCTGCCGGTCAGCGATATACCCGCAGAAATTGCGCGGCGCCTGGAACAAAAGAATGCGCATTCCCTGCAACCAGTCATTAACGCCACCGGCGTCATCATTCATACGAACTTAGGGCGTGCCCCGCTTCCCAGCGCCGCGGTAGAGGCCCTCCAAGCCGCCGCTTCCTATACCGATGTGGAAATGGACCTGGACTCGGGCAAGCGATCAAGAAACCGCGGTGCCGGCGCCACGGCCGCGCTGCTTGCGGCCTGCCCCGGTGCAGAAGATGCCCTGGTGGTCAATAACGGCGCTAGCGCCTTGCTGCTGGCTACCGCTGCGCTCGCTCCCGGCAAAGAAGTCATCATCTCGCGCGGCGAGCTCATTGAGATAGGAGCTGGCTTCCGCCTGCCGGAGCTCATCGAGTCCACGGCCACGCGCCTTAAAGAAATTGGGGCGACTAACCGCACGCACCTGGCCGACTACGAGCGCGCGCTGGGCGATAACATCGGCGCTATTTTGAAGGTGCACCCTTCTAATTTCCGCATCGAGGGCTTTACCTCCGCAGTCGGGGTAGAAGAACTGCACCGCCTAGCGGTGGAGCACGATACGCGACTCATCGTGGACTTGGGCTCCGGCCTGCTCACCCATGACCCGGCGCTGCCAGAAGAACCAGATATCCAGGCCCAGCTGCGCGCCGGCGCCGATATCGTCATAGCCTCCGGCGATAAGCTGCTTGGCGGTCCGCAGGCAGGAATCTTACTCGGTACCAAGGAGGCGATTGCTGCGGTGAAGAAGCACCCGCTGGCGCGTGCGGTGCGCATAGATAAGCTGCGCCTCAACGCGTTGGAGGCGGCCATTTCGACGCCCTCGAATGCGGTGCAGGACGCCCTCCACCTCGATCCCCAGACACACCGCGAGCGCACGGAAGCCATTGCACAGGCAGTCGGGGCAGAAGTGGTGTCTCATGATGGCCGCGTGGGCGGTGGCGGGGCGCCCGAATACCCGCTGCCCGGCTTCGCGGTGAGCCTGCCCGAGCGCTATGCGGACGCGCTGCGCCGCCAGGACCCGCCCGTGGTAGGTCGCGTGCATCAGGGCCGCTGCTTGGTGGATATTCGCTGCGTTCCTGTCGACCACGACGCCGCAGTTATTGCCGCTATTAAGGCGGTGAGCTAGGTGTACGTCGTCGCTACTGCCGGCCATGTGGACCACGGCAAGTCCACCCTGGTGCGTGCACTTACGGAGATGGACCCGGACCGGTGGGAGGAAGAACAGCGCCGCGGGCTCACCATTGATTTGGGATTTGCCTGGACTACGCTGCCTTCTGGCGCGGATGTGGCTTTCGTAGATGTGCCCGGCCATGAAAAATTCTTAGGCAATATGCTCGCTGGCGTGGGCCCAGCCCCGGTGGTCCTCTTTGTGGTTGCGGCCGATGAGGGATGGCAGGCCCAGTCCACCGACCACCGCGATGCCTTGCGTGCGCTGGGAGTAGAGCACGGCATTATTGCGCTCACTCGCAGCGATCGCGCCACCGTGGACCGCACCGCAGAAATCCGAACGCAGCTGGCCGGCACCCCGCTTGCCGACGCCCCCATTATCCCCGTATCCGCTCCTACCGGCGACGGCATTGCGGCGCTGCGGCAGGCGCTCGATGAGGTCCTGGCCGCTGTGCCCGTTCCCGATGCACAGGCACCCGTGCGCCTGTGGGTGGACCGCGCCTTTAGCGTGAAGGGCGCGGGCACCGTGGTTACCGGAACGCTCGCCGCGGGCACTCTGCGCGTAGGCGATAGCCTTAAGATAGCCACGGCTGGTGGGGAAAGGGACGTGGAAGTCCGCGGCCTGCATAGTGAAAATCGCGCGCAGGATTCACTCGGCCCCGTCACTCGCGCGGCCGTCAACCTGCGTGGGGCGGATGCCACCGATATCCACCGCGGCGACGTGCTGCTTACCCCGAGTGCGTGGCGCTTGGTGGACCACCTCGATGTCCGCCGCACCTTTGGCGCGGAGCTCGACGGGCTGCCCGATAACCTCGTCGTGCACACCGGTACCGCCGGGGTAGAGGCCCACCTGCGTCCCCTGTCTGCCGATTTCGCGCGCATCAGCCTGGCGCACCCGCTGCCGCTGCGGCTCCTTGATCGCTTCGTAGTGCGCAGCCCTGGCGGCCGGCACGTCGTCGCCGGCGTAGAGGCAGTAGACCTGCGCCCGCCAGAGCTTAACCGGCGCGGAGCCGCCCGCCGCCGCGCAAAGGAGCTCAGTGCCCAGGGCTCATTCCGTGATCCTGCCTCCTACCTGCGCCGGGTCGGCTTCGCCCGGGTGGATGACCTAGCCCGCGATGGCTTTACTACCGCAGCGCCGCCGCAAGGCATTATTGCTTTCCGCGACTGGTGGATTGCCGCCTCCCAAGTTACGCGGTGGAAGCACACGCTTACCGACGCCCTGCATGCCCACACCGCCGCCCATCCCCTAGCGCCGGGAATGCCCCGCAAGGCGGCCATGGACGCCCTCGGCCTGCAAGAAGAAGGCTTGCTGGGCCTTGCCATCGCCGCTGCGAAGGCGGAAAGCAGTGAGGGAGTGCTGCGCCTTCCTGGGCAGCGGGCGGACCTCGGCGCGGCGGAGCGCGGGGTCGCTGCCATTGAGGAAAGACTCAAGGCAGAACCGTTTGCGGCACCCGAAGCAGATGACCTCACGGAGCTAGGCCTGGGGCCCAAGGAGCTTGCCGCCGCCGAGCGCGCCGGGCGCCTCCTGCGCCTCAAGCAGGGAATCGTGCTCTTGCCCTCAGCTCCTGAGGAGGCGCGCCGGCGCCTTGCCGGACTGGAACAACCCTTTACTCTCTCGGCTGCCCGCCAGGCGCTAGGTACCACGCGGCGGGTAGCCATCCCGCTGCTGGAATACCTCGACGCCCAGCGGATTACCCGGCGCGGCGACGGGGGCCAACGCACCCTGCGCTAGAGGCGCGGGGCTCTGCCACCCAGGGCCGCACCTATTTGCGGTGATTGCCCCCGCGGTGGTGGGAGGTTTCGCGGGCTACGCGCCGGGCCCGCACGCGCGCGGATTCGGAGGAAAAGCGGCCCGGTTCTTCGGCTACCGGCAGCGCACGCCAGCTGAAATTCTGATCGCCCGGGATGGAGGAGACCAACTCCGCCAGCTTGGCGCTGGCCTGCGGTTGTTGTGATCGCTCATTGTGCTGCTGAGCTGGCGCATCTGGCTCAGCGGGTGCAGGCGGCTGGGCCTGTGGCCCTTTCGGGCGGCGTGAGCCGGTGGGCAGCGCCGTCACGATGGCCTCGGCGGAGAGCGTGTGCTCCCAGACCTCGGGCTGTGCGGGCGCGGCGACGGGCGCATTGGCGGGGATCGCCGGCTGAGGCGCGGGCACGCGCAGTGGCGGAACGGCGGGGGAGAAGAGCTCTGCGGGGGTAGCCTCATCGGCGGGGATATCGACGGCAAGCATGCCGTGGCTCGCGTAGGCGCGGGCGGAAAGCCCCGCTCCAGAGCCGCTGGCCGCGGCGAAAGCGGCGCGCAGGCCGGGGAACGCAGGAATGTCGCCGATGGGGCCGAGCACCATATCGTCGCAGGTGGCCACTGCGGTGCCGGCAAGGTCTTCCAGCGTGACGAAGAATTGCTGCGTGCCCATGCTCTCCAGCTGGGCGGGCGATAGGTCGCCGGCGGCGGCATCGATGAGCACGCCTTGCCCACCGGAGAGCAGTGCGGTTCCTTGCGTTTGGTCGTTGACCGGCACCATCCACGGCCACAGGCCCAGTGACACGGCAACCTCAACCTCGCCGTCTACTACTTCCACGGTGGCGATCGTCTGCGGCTGTGCGGAGGAGGCCTTTAAACGCTCCAAGGCGGGATACTCCGCCGCCTCGACCTCGTCCAGAAACCCCAAGAAGCCGAAGTCCGAGCGAACGCGCCAGCCGTTGGTGTAGGTATCGGGTTCTAGGGAGACGTCGACAAGCGCAGCGTGCTTCGCCACGCCGGGGATACTCAATGCGGTGCCCAGCACTGGGTGCTCGAGGACCGCAACATGCTCCACGCCGAAGTAACTAGTCGCGAGCGGGTATAGCGCCATAGAAAGTCACTCCCAAGGTTAAAGGCCGGTAAACAATGCGTAGCTCATTTTACGCATATAGGGGATAGGGCTGGCGCCAGCTTTATATCCTGCGAGTTTCTATTAATGTGTAGACAGCTCTCTTAAAAGTGAAACCCGGAAAACAGAATAGGAGTAGAACCATCTCTTCTTCACCGTCTTCCTCATCCCGCCCTGTGCGTGGGGTGAATAATTCGGAGGAAAGCAAAAAGCGCACCCGCAACGCCAAGCGCATTCTCAAAGACATTATGTACCCGCATAATATCCACCCCGCGCTGGTACCGGGCGTTGCCATTGAGGACCAGAAGGTCAAGTATGGAGTAGACAAGCCGATCCTCTTTGTGGTCGGCGGACTGGTCGTCGCCTTCGTAATCTGGGGTGTGATTGCGCCCGAGCAGGTTTTCGATGCTTCTTCGGCAGCACTCGATTGGGTGATGCGCAATCTGGGCTGGATCTTTACCGCCCTGGCGACGTTCCTGATGTTCTTGCTTATCATCTTGGCTTTTTCAAAGTATGGCAAAATCCCTCTCGGGCTAGATGGGGAGAAGCCGGAATTTTCCACGGTGAGCTGGGCCGCGATGCTCTTTGGTGCCGGCATTGGCATCGGCATTATCTTCTTCGGCCCCTTCGAGCCGCTGAGCTACTACCTTTCGCCGCGCCCTGGTGCCTATGAGGCTGCGAGCGATGAAGCGGTGCTGGGCGCCATGGCGCAGGCCGCCATGCACTGGGGCTTTAATGCCTGGGCGATTTATGCCATCGTGGGTCTATGCGTGGCCTACGTGTCCTTCCGTCGCGGCCGTGTGCCGCTGATGAGCTCCATCCTGATGCCGCTCTTTGGCAATCGCTCCTCTGATTCCCTGCCCGCGCGCATCATCGATGGCTTAGCCATTATTGCCACTCTCTTCGGCACCGCCGCCACGCTGGGCATCGGTGCGCTGCAGATCGGTCGCGGCGTGGAATTGGTCAGCGGCTGGTCTACCACCGGCAACACCGCGGCGCTGGTAATCATCGTAGTGCTGTCCATCGGAACGATCTTCTCGGCCGTCTCCGGCGTGGCCAAGGGCATTCGGTGGCTCTCCAATATCAACCTGGTGCTGGCCATGGCGCTGGCCTTGTTCTTCTTCGTCGTGGGGCCGACCGCCTTCTTGGCCAATATGCTGCCGGCCGTAGTGATTGAATATCTCGATGAAATGCCACAGATGCTCTCGGCCAACATGGGCGAGGGGGAAGACATGGTGGCCTTCCTGTCCTCCTGGACCACCTTCTACTGGGCTTGGTGGGTATCCTGGTCGCCATTCGTGGGCGTCTTCGTAGCCAAGATTTCCCGCGGGCGAACCATCCGCCAGTTCGTGCTCGGTGTGTTGCTTATTCCCTCGGCTATCATTGTTGCCGCTTTTACCATCCTGGGCGGCACCACCATTTGGCTGCAGCGCCGCGATGGCGATATCGCCCCAGATGGCACCATTGATTCCATGCCGGCGGCAGAAGACATCTTTTTCAAGGTCTTGGATCACTTCCCAGGAGCGGAGTGGATGGCGCCCATCGTCATCGTCATGCTGGTGGTCTTCTTCATTACCACGGCTGACTCCGCATCCATTGTGAACTCGCAGCTCACCCAGCGCGGCAACCCCAAGCCAAACCCGGTGGTTACGGTCTTTTGGGTGGTATGTATGGCTGGCATTGCCGTGGTCATTTTGCTTGCCGGTGGCCGTAATGCGCTGCAGGGCCTGCAGAACCTTATTACGGTGACGGCTTTGCCTTTCGCGGTCATCATCGTGCTCATGTGCATCGCGTTGGTGCGCGAGCTGCGCCATGATCCTGCCTCCATCCGTCATTTCTACGAGGACGAAGCTGTCTCTAATGCGATCGTGCGCGGCGTGCGCGATTATGGCGATAACTTTGCCCTGTCTATCGAGCCGACGGACGGCGACTACGCAACGGGCGCGCACTTTAACTCCACTGCAGCAGAGGTGACCGATTGGTACGCGCGCACGGACGAAGAGGGCCGCGCCGTGGGCTATGACTATGAGGCAGGCGAGTATGTGGACAACGATCCATCTATCAAGAATGGCGAGTTCATCTCTCCGGTACCGGAAGATAAGGAAGAAAATTAATACTTGACAATTATTGGCTGGTAGGGTGCCAGCTATGACTTTTAGTACCTTTGCCTTTGCCTTCGCCTTGGTGCTGCTGTCGGGTCTATCGACCTCGATTGGCGGCGCTTTGGCGGTGGGAAGGCGCCAGCCGGGGCCGGCTTTTATGGCCGCTGCACTGGGGCTTTCGGCCG
Organism: Corynebacterium sp. Marseille-P4611; assembly: GCF_916618765.1. Lineage (NCBI taxonomy): Bacteria > Bacillati > Actinomycetota > Actinomycetes > Mycobacteriales > Corynebacteriaceae > Corynebacterium > Corynebacterium sp. Marseille-P4611. The sequence continues at coordinate 2,340,494 of NZ_CAKAKD010000001.1, read as the reverse complement.
GCGTGATGCTGTATGTCTCCTTTATGGAGATCCTGCCGGAAGGCATTGCGCAGCTTTCCGACGCCCTCGGCGAGGAAACCACCGGCACCTGGGCCGCCGTCGGGGCGTTCTTTGCTGGCATCGCCGTCATCGCCATCATTGACCGGCTCGTGCCGGAGGAGATTAACCCCCATGAGCCGGCCACCACGGCCGAAGAAGCCCGCCGCAAAAAGCTAATGAAAACCGGCGTATTTACCGCCTGCGCGCTGGGCCTGCACAATTTCCCCGAGGGGTTTGCCACCTTCCTATCCGGCCTGGATTCTAAGGAAGTTGCGGTGCCGGTGGCGGTGGCCATCGCCATTCACAATATCCCGGAAGGCATTGCGGTGGCTGTTCCGCTGCGCGAGGCCACTGGCTCCCGCAAGAAGGCCTTTTGGTGGGCCACCTTGTCTGGCCTGGCCGAGCCGCTCGGCGCGCTCATCGGCTTCGGCCTTCTCTTGCCGGTTATTGGGCCGGCGACGATGGGCATTAGCTTCGCCGCCATCGCCGGCATTATGGTCTTCATCTCGCTGGATGAGCTATTGCCCACCGCTGAGGAGACCGGCGAGCACCATCACGCTATCTACGGCTTGATTGCCGGCATGGCCGTGATGGCGGTTTCGCTGATGCTATTTATGTAGCCCGGCTATGCAGCCGGGCTACGGCGTTTTAAGCCTCCGCCGGCTGGGCGGAGGTGGCCGAGGTCTTGCCAAAGGAGGCCTTGACCGCCATCACGATGGTGGCAACCACTACGCCAAGCACCAGGCCGCAGACCATGGACATGCCGGTATCTGCCAGCCACGCCAAGGCGCCATTGGAGATCTTGTCGGTCACGGACGCAATGAACTCGTGGGGCTGATCCATACCGAATTCGTGCAGGCCCTTGACCACGATGTGGCCGCCTACCCACAGCATGGCGGCGGTACCGATGACGCCGATGATATCGAGAACGATCGGCATGCCCTTAACCAAGGCGTTGCCCACCGTGGACTTGCCATTGTGGCGCTTATTAAGGGCCATGCCAATATCGTCCATCTTGACCAAGAGGCCAACGGCGCCGTAGACACCCAGGGTCAGTAAGATGCCGACGAAAATGAGGGCTGCCAGGCGCATCCAGAATGGCTGGTCGATGACCTCGTTTAAGGAGATAACCATGATCTCAGATGACAAGATGAGGTCAGTGGTAATCGCGGACTTGACCAAGCTATCTTCGGCGTCTGCGCCCTTTTCCTGGACTGATTCAGTTTCCTTCTCTCGGTGGGGAAGAAGGTGATGCAGGATTTTTTCCGCGCCTTCAAAGCATAGATAGGTACCGCCGCACATTAAGATGGGCGTGAGCGCCCACGGCGCGATCCAAGAGAGGATCATGGCGATGGGCAAGATGATTACGAGCTTATTGATGAGCGAGCCCTTGGTAATGCGCCAGATCATCGGCAACTCGCGCTGGGGCTTAATTCCCTCCACGTATTGTGGGGTTACGGCAGCATCGTCGACCACCACGCCTGCGGCCTTCACGGAGGTCTTGCCTGCAAGGGCGGCCACATCGTCAACGCTAGAGGCAGCGGAGCGGGCGATCAGGGCGACGTCGTCAAGCAGAGCAAAAAGGCCACCGGCCATAAATTATCCTTCTGGGGTTAGGGTGATGTTATCGGACCACGTTAAGTGTATTCCCTGATGCGCCAACCAAGCCATCGCATCGTCACCGCTGCGAGTAATGCCCTCGACTGCGGCAAGTGTAGTGTCGATGGCTTTCTCTGTGTCCTCGGCAGAAATCAAGCCGGCGGAGGCCGCGGCAGAGAGCTCATCAATATCGAGCACGGAAATGGGCTCGCTGCGGGTGGCAACAAGATCCACATAAAGATCGCGGGTGGTCCACACCGCGCCATCGCGCTGGATTTCGGCCACATCAATATAAAAGTCCTGGTGGACGTCCACCCCGGGGCGGAAGTGGAAGATATTCGCACGCAGGTTGAGATCGGGCAGCAGCCACGATTCCAGGTACCCGAAGCGCGGATGATCGGCCCCGCGCGCCATGTAGAGGCCGAAATCCGTCTCGGTGTACGTGTCGACCTCTCGCCGGAACCCCTTGGGGTCGATATTGGTGTACTCGGCGGTATTAAAGGTCTCGCGCTTGACCGGATGGAGATCCACCGGCATTTACTTCACCTCAAGGAAGGCGGCGGTCGGGGCAAAATTGCAGCGGGATTCCTGGGTGTTCACGCTGCCAGAAAGCAGCGCGATGACGGTGCCCTTGCCGGTCTGGGCGGTACCGGACAAGGTGGTAGGGCCGTCCTGATTGATGCCATTGTTATTTAGTGGGGTGATGCCGCTGCGCAGGGTGTCAAGGTTGAACCACTGCACGTTCATCCCGCCTTGTTCTCGTGCGGCCGGTGGGGTGCCGAGGGCGGTGAAGAGGAAGACGGTTTCGCCGGACTTTGCACCCGGTGCCGGCATTTCGGTGGGGCCAGGAACGGCGATGGCCGAGCCCATGGCATCGCTAGTGCCGCCAATGCACTGTGCGGAGACTGTGGGCCAGTAGAACTGGCGGAAGTTCGGGTTATTGCCCTCCGGCATGGCTACGCCGCCCTTGCCATCGCCGCCGCCGGCGAAGAACGCGAGGCCCGAGAGGATAGCGTTGCGAACATCCTCGGGAATCCAAGGTTGTGCCGCAAAAGCGCGGATGCGGTCCTGGGTTTCCTGATTGGGGCGGCCGAGCTCGTCCAGCGGGCTATGGGAGGATGCCTGCTGCACTAAGGAAGAAAGATCCGGTGCGGATGCCTGCGCAGGGGCGACGAGCGGAGAAGCGAGGCCGATGAGCGCGGCCGTGGCAGCGGCGATATAACCGGTACGGCCGGACAGGCGCCAGGTGGTGCGGGCGTAGCTCACGTTATCAATTCCTTGGGTGCGGTCTCGGAAAGGGGCGTCAAACCCCAGTTGTCACATCTGTAACAATATTACCTACAGTAACGATAGTGATGGCAAGGGCGGTGTCAAGTACTTTGGCAATCTATAAGAATTTTCGCTCTCCCTATACGGTGCGTTACGGGGTAAAGCCAACCCCAATGCTGCACTTGGCCCTTTAAGGGGGTATCGTGGGAGCTCGTTCAAGATCAATTTCGCGCGCGCAAGCGCTGTAGATCCTCCGAAGGAGAACCCCACTAGTGAGTAATACCGAGTTCCGTAATGTTGCCATCGTCGCGCACGTTGACCATGGCAAGACCACCCTGGTCAACGGCATGCTGGAGCAGTCCGGCGCCTTTGGTGACCACGGTGAACACACGGACCGCGTCATGGACTCCAATGATCAGGAGCGCGAGCGCGGCATTACCATTCTGGCCAAGAACACGGCGATTCACCGCAAGGGTCTGGGCAAGGACGGCCAGGACCTGATTATTAACGTCATCGACACCCCAGGCCACGCCGACTTCGGTGGCGAGGTCGAGCGCGGTATTTCCATGGTGGATGGCGTCGTCTTGCTCGTCGATGCCTCCGAGGGTCCGCTGCCGCAGACCCGCTTCGTGCTCACCAAGGCACTGGAAGCTAAGCTGCCGGTTATCATCTGCGTGAACAAGACTGACCGTCCGGATGCCCGCATCGACGAGGTTGTCTCCGAATCCCAAGACCTCCTGCTGGAAATCGCCGCCGGCCTCGAGGATGAGGAGGCTGCAGCCGCCGCCGAGGAGCTGCTGGACCTGCCGGTTCTCTACGCTTCCGGCCGCGCCGGCGTTGCCTCCACCGAGAACCCAGGCGATGGCAACGTCCCTGAGGGCGAGGATCTGCAGCCGCTTTTCGACGTCATCTATAACGTCCTCCCAGAGCCTTCCGCTACCGTCGACGCCCCACTGCAGGCACACGTGACCAACCTGGACGCCTCCGACTTCCTAGGCCGTATCGCGCTGCTGCGTATCTACGCCGGCCGCATTAAGAAGGGCCAGCAGGTGGCCTGGATCCACTACGACGAGGATGGCAACCAGCACACCAAGACCGTGAAGGTCGCCGAGCTGCTGCGTACCGTCGGCTTCGAGCGTCAGCCGGCCGAGGAAGCCATCGCCGGTGACATCGTGGCTATCTCCGGCATTTCTGACGTCATGATTGGTGACACCATCGCCGATCCGGAGCACCCTGAGGCTTTGCCACGCATCACCGTAGACGAGCCGGCCATCTCCATGACCATTGGCGTAAACACCTCCCCGATGGCAGGCCAGGGCGGCGGCGATAAGCTCACCGCGCGTATGGTCAAGGCCCGCTTGGAGCAAGAGCTCATCGGTAACGTTTCCCTGCGCGTGCTGCCCACCGAGCGCCCCGACGCTTGGGAGGTCCAGGGCCGTGGCGAAATGGCGCTGTCCGTGCTTATTGAGTCCATGCGCCGCGAAGGCTTCGAGCTGACGGTTGGTAAGCCGCAGGTTGTGACCAAGGAGATCGACGGCAAGACCTACGAGCCATACGAGATCCTCACCATTGACTCCCCGTCTGAGCACCAGGGTGCTATCACCCAGCTGCTGGCCTCCCGCAAGGGCCAGATGCAGGCCATGGACGTGCGCGAGGGCGACTGGGTACGTATGGTCTTCCGCGTTCCTGCCCGCGGCCTCATCGGCTTCCGCACCCAGTTCATGACCGAGACCCGCGGTGCCGGTATCGCTAACTCCATCTCTGATGGCCTGGATGTCTGGGCCGGCGAGATCAAGTCCCGCCCGACCGGTTCCCTGGTGGCTGACCGCACCGGCCAGATCACCCAGTACGCGCTGATGCAGCTGGCTGACCGCGGCAACTTCTTCGTCGAGCCGGGCGCCGAGGCTTATGAGGGCATGGTCGTTGGTGCCAATAACCGTGATGAGGATATTGACATCAATATCACCAAGGAAAAGAAGCTGACCAATATGCGCTCCGCTACTGCGGATGCCACGGTCACCCTGGCCAAGGCACACACCCTCTCTTTGGAAGAAGCACTGGAATTCTGTGGCAACGACGAGTGCGTCGAGGTCGCCCCGGACGTCCTGCGCGTGCGCAAGGTAGAGCTTTCCGCTACCGACCGCAAGCGTGCCGCCGCCCGCGCCAAGCAGATGAATAAGTAAAAAGCCGCACCCTAGGTGGTGGTGATTGCCGCTGACGTGGCCACCATCGCCGCAACCGCTGCCGCCTCCTCAACTACGGCCTTGACCGCAGAGGAGGCGGTTTTGTCATACTCGACCTCTTTTTTGATTTCCTGAATGCGTGCCCGCATCTCCCGGCGCTTCATTCCCTCCGCATCGTTTTTCAGCAGGGTATAGGCACCGCTGACCTCGCGGAGAATATCGAGAATAATGACGTCATTGACCGTGGCTGGGCGCTGCGCCTCTAGGACTGCAACCAACCGCTCGCGCAGTTCCTTTTCTAGCTCCAGGTCCGTCATGATGTAGCGGTCGCCGCTTATCTGCCACCACTTGGCCTTTTCCACATCGAGCAGTCCATTCGCGTGGAAATCCAAAGCGATGATTTCCCGCGGGGTAAACCACGAAGCCTCCAACAGGCTCTGCATGCTGGTGGCCTTGTGCTCCTGCAGCTCCTCCCAAGCCCATGCCAAGACGGGGTGCTCCGGGCGCTGTGGAGTAGTCTCTACCTTCTTTTTCTCACCGAGCTCTACGTGCCCGCCCAGTAGCAGGTCCGCGAGTACGGTGGCGCGCAGAGCGGCCTCATTATTGGACACCCAGTCTTCCTTCTTGCCGTTGTCCTTGGTCAGTAGAAGAAACATTTCTTGGCAGATGAGCATTGGGGTCTCCTTAATAGTTGCGGTCTGTGGCCAAGTCTAGCGCCAAAAATCTTCGTTTCGGCGGGGTGGAGGGACTAAAGTAGTCCGCGATGAAAAAGAATCCGGCTTCACCAAGGCGCGCGGCGTCGGCAATCGCAGCGGTACTCAGCACCGCCAGCATTGCAATACTTAGCGCCTGCGCGGCTAACCCCGGCCCACCACCGGTGGTGGAGGACAATGCCTCCGCGCTGCAAGAAGAGCAGACCACGACCACGGCTACCCCGGAAGAAGAGCAGCCGCAGGATGCCGACTCCGCCAAGCGCCCCACCATCTCGGTGGGTGTGGACCCTCTGCGTGCGGGATTGAACCCGCACTTGGTGGCCAATAATTCCGAGCTGGTCGACCAGATTGCAGAACTGGTGTTGCCCTCGGCGTTCCACGACGGGCAAAGGGATGCCGATATCCTCGAATCCGCCTCTGAGGTCACCGCTCCTAAGGGCGTGGCGCAGCGGGTGCGCTACGTCATTGCCTCGCCCGCACAATGGTCCGATGGCACCCCCATTTCCGGCGCGGACTTTAGCTACCTGTGGAAGCAGATGACCACCACCGCTGGTGTGCGCGATCCCGCCGGCTACCACGCCATATCGGCCGTCAATACCTCCGATGGTGGCCGCGTAGTCACCGTGGACTTTTCCCAGAAGGTGAAAGATTGGCACCTGCTTTTCCATAATTTGCTGCCTTCCCACCTGCTGCAGGACGATAACTTTGGCTCTGCGTTAGCCGATAAGATTCCGGCATCGGCCGGGCGCTTCCTCGTCGATAGCGTGGACCGCGGCCGCGGAGTCATTACCTTGAACCGAAACGACCGCTTCTGGGGTGCTAATCCGGCCCAGGTGGACGTCATTCAGCTGCGCGAGGTACGCGATAGCACCCAGGCGCTCAATATGCTGCGCTCCGGGCAGATTGGTTTCGCGGACTTTACCCCGGATCAAACCTCGCAGGAGGCACTGGGTCTTTTAGGGCATGTTTCCGATAAGACACTGACCCGCCCGCGCCAACTGCGCCTGCACATGTCCACCGCGGATGGAGCGCTGGAAGAAAGGGCAGCGCGCCGCGGATTGGCCTCGCTGATTGATACGGACCAGGTCGCGCGCTTGGCCACCGGCCGCGCTTCCAACCTAGAGCCCGGGAATAACCCGATAAGCAAGGATGTGGATCTCACTGCGCTGCGCACCCGCGCTAGTAAGAAGCCGATTCGCTTTGCGGTAGACCCCACCAGCCCCACGGCCTTGGCTGCGGCCAATACGCTTTATGACGTCCTCGAAGCCCACGGGATCGCTGCCGAGGTGGTGTCCGAACGCCTGACCACGATCACCTCCAAGCTCCTGCCCGAAGGCGAGGTGGATGCGGTAGTGACCTGGGAGGATATCTCACTGAACTCGGTGTCCGCGGCGAATATCTTCAGCTGCGATGACAAACAGCCGCTCGCCGGCGACCTGTCCGGAATCTGTCCGGAGAACGCGGATGAGATTCGCGAGGAGATTTTGTCCGGAGCCATGAGCCCGAAGGAAGCGCTCGGACGCATTCGAGATGTGAACTCTAAGGAGGCCCTCTACGTGCCTTTGGTGGATGAGACGCGTATCCACGCGCTCGGGGAGGGTATTGTAGGCCCCGGCCAGAGCATTGATGATTGGGACGAGGGTCTTATCACCGCGCCCCGCTGGAGGATAGATGAAGACTAAGGACTTAACCGGCTACCGCGTGGTGGCAGTGCACGCCCACCCGGATGATGAAACCCTCTTTATGGGTGGCACCCTGGCCACTCTAGCCGCACGCGGCGCCGAAGTTTCCGTCATTACGCTTACCTTGGGCGAGGATGGCGAGGTCATCGGCGAGCCTTACCAAGGCCTGGCCGATCATGATCAGCTCGGCGGTTTCCGCGCCCGCGAATTGGCCAATGCCCTCGATGCGCTGGGCGTCAAGGGAGTTCAATTGGGCGGATTCGGGCATTTCCGCGACTCTGGCATGGCGGGTTCTCCCTCGCACGATAACCCCCGTGCGTTGGTCAATCGCATCGAGGAGGCCGCCGAGTTTCTCAGCGACGAGCTCGAAGCCATCCAGCCCCACGCCATCCTCACCTACGGGCCCGATGGCGGCTACGGGCACCCGGACCACATTGCGGTGCATGAGGCGGTGATGAAGGCGGCTGCGCCAAGCACGCGCATTTGGTACGGCATTTTTGAACGCGCCGCCAACTATGCCGGCTTGGACACCCTGGATGCGCCGGCCGGGTGGACCAAGCCCAGCCAGGAGTACCTAGACAATTTCACCAACGAGGGCGCCGATGTCACCGTCGCTCTTTCCGACGCCGCCCTTGACGCCAAGCGCTGCGCCATGCGCGCCCACGCCTCCCAAATCTGGGTGGCCGATGGCTCCACCACCCGCACCAACCCCGAGGCCGCCGTGGCCGCGCTGCACGAACCCGAGCAGGTGCCCGGGGCCTATGGACTATCCAATCTGCTGGTCATGCCCCTGCTGCGCGCCGAGTACTTCCAGCTGGGACAGGGTGAGCCGGCCGATGACCTGCTGGGCGGCCTGTAATGCGCACGGATTTTAGTCGCGGCGAGCAGGTCACCGGCCTAGTGTGGCTGGCCATCGGCGCGTTGCTATCGGTCTTCCTCGAGGTCATCTACCTCACCGCGCGAATTCCGCTATCCAATGGGGCGAGCGTGGCCTTTCCCATCACCATCCTGCTTGCGTGGTGGTTTAATTCCGTGCTTACCCGCACTGCCCGGCTATGGAGTCCCGCGCCGGCGGTCGGCGCCATCCCGCTCATCGTCTGGTGCCTGGGCTTTTTCGCCTTCATGCTCCTCGTACCGATGACAGGAGACATGCTCTTGGCCAATAATATTCTCAGCCTGCTCCTGCTTTTGGCCGGGATAGGCGGGGGCGTTTGGCCATTTTTCAAGCAGAAGTGACATACTATTAATCACCCCAAATCCGAGAAATCAGGAAGCTTCAAGGAATCTCCATGACTTATACGATCGCACAGCCTTGCGTTGACGTAATGGACCGCGGCTGCGTTGAGGAATGCCCTGTTGACTGCATCTACGAGGGCAAGCGCATGCTCTACATCCACCCGGATGAGTGCGTGGACTGCGGTGCCTGCGAGCCGGCTTGCCCGGTTGAGGCCATCTTCTACGAGGATGACGTTCCCGATGAGTGGCTGGACTACAACGACGCCAACGCCGCCTTCTTCGATGACCTGGGCTCCCCGGGCGGCGCGGCGGCCCTTGGGCCACAGGACTTTGACGTCCCGATGATTGCCGCGCTTCCGCCACAGAATCAGGAGTAAGACATGGCACGCACACCGCTAGGAAAGACGCTTCCAGACTTCCCCTGGGATTCGCTGGCCGGCGCCAAGAAGAAGGCCCAGGCCCACCCGGGTGGAATCGTTGACCTCTCGGTGGGCAACCCCGTTGACCCTGTATCCCCAGGCGTGCAGCTTGCGTTGACCGCAGCCGCGCAGGACCCTGGTTACCCGCAGACCGCCGGCACCCCGGAGCTGCGCGAAGCCATCGCCGCCGCGCTCACTCGCCGCTATAACATGCAGGTTGACCGTGTGCTCCCGGTGGTCGGCACCAAGGAGGCCATCGCCTGGCTGCCTACGCTTTTGGGCATGCGCGGCGAGACCGTCGCTTTCCCCTCGGTGGCCTATCCCACCTACGAGGTGGGCTCCCTGCTCGCCGGCGCCACGCCGCTGCGCGCGGATTCCGATTTCCAGGATGCCTCCCTGGTCTTTTTGAATTCGCCGTCCAATCCCACCGGCCGCGTGCTCGGCGTGGAGGAGCTGCGCCGCATCGTGGCGTGGGCGCGGGAGACCGGCGCCATCATCGCCTCCGATGAGTGCTATATGAGCTTGGGCTGGAATGACGATAACCCGCCGGTATCCATCCTGGATCCGCGCGTGACCGATGGCGATAACACCGGGCTTATCGCCATGCATTCGCTGTCCAAGACCGCGAATATGGCCTCTTACCGCGCCGGCTTCTTCGCGGGTGATAATGACCTCATTGCTGAGCTGCTCCAGCTGCGCAAGCACGCCGGCCTCATCGTTCCAGGTCCCATCCAGGCCGCCATGGTCGCCGCGCTAAACGACGACGACACCGAGGCACTCCAGCGCAACCGCTACGCTTCCCGCCGTGCGGTGCTCATGCACGCGCTTGTCGACGCCGGCTTTACCATCGACCACTCCGATGCCGGCATGTACCTGTGGGCCACCCGGGGCGAGAATTGCCGCGAGACCATCGACTGGCTTGCCGAGCGGGGCATCCTCGCGGCCCCGGGTGACTTTTACGGCCCAGCCGGCGAGAAGCACGTGCGCATTGGCCTCAATGGCACCGATGAGCGCATCGATGCCGCCGTGGACCGCCTCGCCGGTGCCTAATTCCGGTAGGCCTCCCGCCCGCGCGGGCATTTCGCCGCGCAAAACGGTCCTGCGCGGCCGCGTGCCCGAGGAGGGGGAGTACTTCGCCGCCCGTGCCGGCGACTCTCCCTTTTCGCCCGGCACCGCGCTGTCGCCCGGCGCCGCACTCCCGCATCCCGTGCCCGCCTGGTACCACCCTGCGGTGCCGCCGGAGCGCCCGATTCCTTTCGACTACTCCGTGGTCCACGCCGACCGCGACCTCATCGTGGCCGATAAGCCACACTTCCTGCCCACGACCACCAACGGCCGCCTCCAGCGCGAAACGCTGCAAACCCGCCTGCGCGTAGATTTTGGCGAAGACGGCATCGTACCTCTGCACCGCCTGGATCGCCTGACCGCTGGCCTCGTCATCTGCTCCCGCAATCCCGAAACCCGCGCCGCCTACCAGCGCATCTTCCTGGAGGGGAGTGCGGTGAAGAGGTATCGGGGCGTCGTCAAGCGGCCGCTTTATGTGGACCGGGAAATTGCCCTGCGTATGCGCAAGCCCCGCGGCTCGCGCCAAGTGCTCGTCGTCCCTGACGGCACGCCCACCTCCACGTTTGTGCGCGCCGCCGGCCGGGAGGTGACCATGTGGCCGCGGACCGGCCATACCCACCAACTGCGAGTGCTGCTCAATTACCTCGGCCACCCGCTGCTCGGCGATGATACCTATCCCACCCCGCGTGAGCTTGACCTCTATGACTTCCGAACCCCGCTCGCCCTGCTCCACGAGGCTATAACTTTTATAGATCGTGCTGTCAAGGGGTGAATGCGCCACTTCGACCGGGAGGTAGTTGTGACGCGTTGGACTCCGAAGGATGTTAAGGATGCTGCTGTTGAGCGCGTGGTGGCAGGCGAGGCAGTTAGCCTGGTCGCGCGTGATGTGGGTGTAGGCCCCGAATCGGTTTACGGTTGGTTGAGGGTAAGAGGTGTCGAACCTCCAGGCAGGCGTGCGAGTCGTTTGCGTGATCCGTTTGTCCGTGAGGCTGTTGGGTTGGTGCGTGCAGGTATGTCGATCAGTCAAGCAGCACAGACTGTTGGAATATCGACTGGCTTGCTTCACAGCAGGTTAAAGAAAGCTGGTGTAATCGAAGTGCGGCCTAGACGCGCCCACTTGTCACCTGATAAACGTGCCCAGGCCGTGGAGCGAGTGCTTGCTGGTGAGAGCTGTCAGACAGTGGCTGATGCTATCGGTGTGCATCCTTCTACCGTGTATGGGTGGATAAGGAAGCAGCGGTATGCGAAGTTACGCCGGCAGCGACATCGTCGAACGCCTGATGAGGCGGTGGTGTCTTTGCCAGATACAGGCAAGAAGCTGGGTAAAGATTCTGTTATGCCAGCACCGATGAAAACTCAAGCCGTTGATGGATTTCCTAGCGGCGTATTCGACAAACACGCCTTAGTAGGGCGTGGTCGCAGGCTTACTGTTGAAGACCGTGTTGCTATTGAAGCGGGATGTCGTGTCGGTGATTCGGCACGAGCCATCGCGCAGAAAATAAATAGGCACCACAGTGTCGTCGCTCGTGAAATCACCCGTAATGGTTGGAAGATCGTCGATGAGGACGGCACAGAGCAGCTGCGGAAAAACGCCCACAACGCTGCTGTTTCTACTGCTGGTCGGATGGTGCGGCCAAAACTACGCAAGCTCGATGAAAGCCCAACGCTTCGGGGTGTAGTAGTCGATTGCCTTGCCCGCAGGTGGTCACCTGGGCGCATTAGTGCATGGCTTGAGCATGCTTTCAGCGATGATGAAAGCATGCGTATTTCCCACGAAGCGATCTACAGTGCCTTATACATTCAAGGCAAAGGCAGCCTGCGAGCCGAGCTTGAAGAAGTCATGAAGACTAAAGACGTACTTATCCGCGGCGGCTCAACACGCAAGCGTCGTGCCCGAAACGCTGGCGTGTTAACCGGTCGCCCTTGGATCAAAGGTGCTGAGATCACCCACCGCAGCCCGGAAGCTGATGACAGGGCTATTCCCGGGCACTGGGAGGGCGACCTTGTTATTGGTAAAGGTGGCAAAAGCGCGCTGATTACCCTAGTAGAGCGCACCAGCCGTTACACCCTGCTTGGACACCTTCCCGATGAGCACAGTTCACACACCGTGGTCGCAACCCTGCAGGACATGGTCAAAGACCTCAACACCGAGCAGCTAAAGACCATCACATGGGACCAAGGCGCAGAAATGGCTGTCACAGCACAAGTCCAGATTAAAGACGGCTGCCAGGTGTTTTTCTGTGAACCGCACTCACCGTGGCAGAGACCAACCAACGAGAACACCAACGGCGAGATCAGGCGCAGGTTCTACAAAAAGGGCACCGACTTTGCCACCGTCACACCCGAACATGTCGCGTGGGTGCAAAATGAGCTCAACGAAACACCCCGACAAATCCTCGGCGGCGCAACCCCACGTGAAATACTTAACGAACTATTCAAGCGTGGCGCATCCACCGCTTGATTCCGCCGATCCTCTATCACATTCCGAGAGTCAATTTTTCAGTTCCCAGGCCTTAAGAACTACAATCGAGTAGTTATTTAATCACTGGCTAGAAAGGCGGCCCATGGCAGACCTCAGCGTCGCGCGCTTTGTGTCCAATTTTGGGCAGTTTCTCAAATTCGGCATCGTTGGCGGTTCGGGAACCCTAGTGAACTTGGTTGCCTCAGTCATCGCCAAAAAATGCGGCTGGGCGTTCTTCGAAGCGATGCCCAATGACCCGCTGGTCAACCTCTTCGGAACCCAATTTCACCTGCGCTGGTTCATGCTGTATTCCACTATCGCTTTCTTGGTCGCGAATACGTGGAACTACCAACTCAACCGCATGTGGACTTTCAAATCCGTAACTAAGGTTTCCTGGCTGCGCGGCTTCTTCCCGTTCCTACTTACCGGACTCGGGGCATTCCTCGTTTCCATTGCTATCCAGCACTTTTTAATGAATCCCACCTCTCCGCTGCATCTGCCGGCCGATATTCTGGATGATTCCAGCGGCCTGCGCACTATGTATTACTGGGCAAATGCGATTTCTATCATCGTGGCGATGCCTATCAACTTCGTTATTAACAAGTTGTGGACCTTCCGCTCCAAGCCTAAGCCCCCGCAGGTTGTCGACCACGCAGAGCCCGCCTAGCGCTGCTGCCTACGCGGTCGCGGCGCTCCGTGGCCCGAGCCCCGCCGCCCTTCGCGCTCACCCGCGTGAGGCGGCGGGGATATTTTTGGCAGTCGGTGAGCGGCAAGGGAGGCGTCGGCAAGCAAAGCGCCCTTCCCGCTCACTGGAAGAAGCGGTGGGGCAGAATTCTGGTTCTCGGTGAGCGCGAAGGGAAAGACTTAGCCCTTGACGCTCACCGGGAGGACAAAACGAGTAATCCCGCCCTCTGCGGTGAGCGCGAAGGGCGGGGTGAGGGCCGAGAGGTTAGTCGTCGAGCTCGGCGTCGAGGCGAGCCTGGTCGCGGCGGTGCTGACGGCGACGAATGAATGGGGTGAGGATGAGTACGGTGATGGCACCGACGGCGGTGCCGATGAGGTAAGCGACGGGGTTGTGGCCTTCGGCGGGCGCGTAGGCGTTATAGGCAATGCCGGCGAACATGGCGATGAGCGGGATGAAATAGACGGCCATTGCGGTCCAATTTCGGCCTACCGGTGGGGTGGCGACGCGTTGGCGCATCCACGCGGTGCCGATCGTGTTGCCGATGATGGATGGAGCGAGCGCGAGGAAGCACAGCATACTCATTTGGCCGGGGAGGACCCAGGCGAGGATTGCGGCGACGACGAGTTCGAGGAATGGGATCGGGGTCATTCCGATTGCGCAGGCTTTGAGGCAGGTATCGCGTTCGAATTCATCGCGCGTCGTGCGCTCGATTTCATTGAGGGAGTAGTTAGCAATGGCGTTAATCATGTTGTTCAGCTCCAAAGATTTCTTCGACGGTTTTTCCAAGTTCGTGGCAAATGTCCAGCGCGAGGTGCACGGAAGGGGAGTAATTGCCCCGTTCGATATTGGCAATGGTCTGGCGGGAGACGCCGGCTTTTTCAGCGAGTTCGGCTTGTGATAATTCGAGCCAGCGGCGCCACTTGCGGACCATGTTGGGGTGGTCGGCCATCCGGACTCCTTTACTGTATGTCATACTTGCATGTCCAAGTGTAAAGAATAATTGTCAATGCGGCAAGGGTTGTACGCATAGGTGCCATGTCCAGTAGGGCTGAGTTGCTGAGTACGGAAGCTCAGGGTTGCGCCCTTTTAGCACGTCAAGAGTGGCTTTGATAAGCAGGATGGCTTCGCTGAGGTGGTAGTTGATGTCGTCGGCAGTAAAGCGTAAGACCGTATACCCGTGGGCGACGGCCGCGTTTTGTTTGGAGCGGTCAGCTTGAAAGGCCACGCTGTGTTTGTGGTATTCCCAGCCATCGACTTCCACCAGGAGCCTTCCAATCCTGAGATCAAAGCGGTACCCAGCAATGAGAGCATTGTGTTCTGGGAAAATTCCTACAGCGCGCAGCTTTCTGCTTAAAGTGCACTCCGGTGGGCTATCCGCTCCAATCGCAGCGTGCCGGATCGTCTCCTTTAGAGACCTCGGGACACGCCGCATTCGCCGACTGTCCATTTCTAGACGGCCGGGTCCGTGCTTTCCCCGATAGTGTTCTTCCAAAAGAGGCCTGCACGCACGCGAAATCCTACGTGCGGCCCACAACGGTTGCACCACCGGAAGGCCGTTGACTTTGTGCGTGGCTTGAAGTCGCGAATGTGAAACGCGAAAGTTCTTTCCCTTCAAAGTGCGCGGTCCCTCCGCTTCCAGAGGAAATGTCAGCTGCCGGCCGAGGTAAATCTCCTGCGCCGTCTTTCCCGTGAAGTGGATGCGGCTGAGCCCATGGGCCAGTGCCCGCGCCACCGCCCAGGGCGTCCATTCATCGGTGTAAATCCCCCGATGCACGCGAAAGAGCTTCCCCTCGCGTACCTTGCGACGAATCGCATCTTTGCTCAAACCTTGCCCGCGTAGTTCCGCGGTAGTCCATTCCCCCATGGGGCTTAACCTAAGCGGTCGTGTTGGGCTGAAGCTACGCGCGTCGCGGCATCCTGTGGATAACCCGGGGTTCGGAGGCAATCTTCCGCTGCGTGGTTCGGATGGCTGTGGATAACTGCCCTTCGCGCTCACCGGCGGCCCCGGATGGCCCCGATTTGTGCTCCCCGTGAGCGCGGCGGGGGCCGTGGGCAGAGCTCGCCCTTGGCGCTCACCAGGGCGGATTCTAGTGGTCGTGGAAACACTTCTTATGTTTCGGTTGAGTTTATCAGTGCGGCCATTTTCTCGGCTGGTGTTTGAAAGCCCAGGGTTTTGCGGGGGCGGCGGTTGAGTTGCATGGCGACGAATTCTAGGTCCGCTGCACTATGGACGCTTAGGTCTGTTCCTTTAGGGAAGTACTGCCTTAGTAGTCCATTGGTGTTTTCATTGGTGCCTCGCTGCCACGGCGAACCAGGATCGCAGAAGAACACGGGACACTTTGTAGCTACAGAAAAGGCCTTATGGCAGGCCATTTCACTTCCCTGATCCCAGGTAAGTGATCCTTTGAGATGATCTGGCAAGGTAGCAATCGCTTTAGTAAGTGCTTCATTTACTTCGGTAGCACTATGCCCATTAGGTAAATGCAGCAAGATGACATAGCGCGTGGTTCGCTCTACTAGCGTGCCAATTGCAGACTTATTACCCGCGCCTAAAATGAGGTCGCCTTCCCAATGACCTGGTACTGCTCGGTCGTCTACTTCTGCTGGCCGGTCGGAAATCATCACCATAGGGTCAACAAACCGCCTGCGGGCACTGCGCGTGCCACGAGGTCGACGTTGGGCGTGACCGCGACGCAGTGCAGCAGCGACTTCCTTTTTCAACTCACCTTTAGCCTGGAAATACAAAGACTGATAAATAGTTTCAGGACACACGTACATAGTCTCATCACCGGGGTAGCAGCTGCGCAACCTCCCAGAAATCTGCTCCGGCGAGTACCTATCTTTCACCATCGCCCAGACCACGGTGCGCAAACGTGGATTGGCATCAATCTTGCGCTTTTTCGGTCTAAACCTACGCAACACCGATTTACGGTGCGCATGCGTGGGAAGATACACCCCAAATTCATCCCGGTTGCGTTTAAGTTCCTTGCTGATAGTGCCAGCAGAGCGCTGAAGACGCCGAGCTATCTCGCGTACACCTTTGCCTTGCCGGTCAAGGTCAAAGATGAGCTCGCGTTCTTCTATCGATAAGTAGCGCGAAGAGATACGCCTATCGATACGCTGTTGTGGAATAACCTGGACTGGAACTGCTTGGCGACCATCAACGTACTCGATTACCTGCATAAGCCTGTTATACAGGAGAGTGTCTGATGGTTTGTGTGTGGGTACCTAACCCGCATGAGGAGATGGACCAGAATGACTACTGTGGCACGACGAGATCCGGCTGATAAGGCCAAGATTGATGCGATTGAAAAGAAGCTGCTTGCTAACCCTGAAATCGCGAAGCTGATTGATGACCTAGGCACATCCACAACGGATGCCAATGACCTGGTTCGCGGCATGTTGCAAGCCTCGATTACCAGGGGACTCAACGCTGAAATGGATGCCCACCTGGGCTACGAGTCTGGCGACAGGAGCGCTAAAGCTGCTGCTGGAACAGACAATCACCGCAACGGGTCATATCCAAAGACCGTGGATTCTAACTACGGGCCAGTCACCGTTGATGTCCCACGCGATCGGGCTGGAACATTCTTGCCGACTATGGTTCCTAAAGGTTCTAGGCGCTTGACTGATGTCGATGACATGATAGTCAGCTTGTACGCCGGTGGGATGACAATTAGGGACATCCAGCACCATATGGCAACGGCGATGCGTGTTGATATTTCCCATGAGACGATTTCCGCGGTTACCGATGCCGTCCTCGATGAGGTCATGGTCTGGCAAAACCGCCAGCTAGACGAGTTCTACCCGGTCATTTTCCTGGATGCGCTGCGCATTAAAGTCCGCGATGGCGGCCGAGTGGTCAATAAGTCCGCGTACATGGCTATCGGCGTGGATCTCGACGGTATCAAGCACATTTTGGGATTGTGGATTGCCAAAGAAGAAGGCGCTTCATTTTGGGCGCAGGTATGTGCCAATCTTTCCAATCGTGGGGTCAAGGACGTCTTTATCGTCTGCTGTGACGGGCTTAAAGGTCTGCCTGAAGCAGTTGAGGCAACGTGGCCGAACTCTATGGTGCAAACCTGTATCGTGCACCTGATTCGTGCCGCTAACCGGTGGGTAGCCTACGGGGATCGCCGGGGCGTATCAGCCGCGTTGAAAAAGATTTACACCGCCACGGATGAAACCACAGCTAAGGCTGCCTTAGACGAATTTGAAGCCTCTGAATTGGGAGAAAAGTATCCACGCTCAGTCAAGGTCTGGCGAGATGCTTGGGCGCGTTTCGTACCGTTTCTGCAGTTCCCACCAGCGGCCAGAAAAGTAATCTATACGACGAACTCGATTGAATCATTCAACAATGAACTGCGTAAAGCTACCCGCAACAGGGTACAGTTCACCAACGATGAATCAGCGCTCAAGACGCTGTGGCTGATGATCTGCAATATCGAAGACAAACGAGCTGCAAAGAGAGCGAAGCAGGGCAAACGAGTCTCAGCGACAGCCGGCAGACTCATGGAAGGAGCCCGAGTTTCCGGCTGGAAACAAGCCATCAACCAAATGGCCGTGGCCTACCCCGACCGCTTCGACAAATACCTATAAACCTAACCCCACACACAAACAACTTGACGCTGATAATGGGAATACAGGATCGGAACCACGTGGAATGACCCACTTCTTGACTGGCCATGATCTCCTCATGTGCCTTCAGCGTGATCTGTCTTCCATGTTAGTTCCGACCCTGTACCGCAATCTGGTGAATCCGCCCATGACCTTATAGGAGCGTGACGTCTCCACCGTGACCACCCCGGCAGGTGTCTAGTGTAGTCGTCCCATCAGCGTCTTGTCTGCCCGGAAACCCCGGATCGCGGGTCACCCGCACGTTTGCTCACAGACAGGACCTGATCCCCAATGTCTACCACTTTCGACTGCCCCACCGGCCCCGTTGCCGGAATCGACACCCACACCGATACCCACACTGTTGCCGTTATTTCGGACACCGGCCGGCACATCGCCACCGACACCTTCCCCGCCACCAACCCTGGCTACGTGGCGATTTCAGAGTTCATGGCAACCTACGGTGTCACCACCGTCGGTGTGGAAGGAACCAGCTCCTATGGAGCAGGCCTGACACGCCACCTTCGCACCCAGAAATACTCAGTCGTAGAAGTCTTACGCCCTACCCGCGCCGTTCGACGCCGGGACGGCAAATCAGACCCCGTTGATGCTGTCGCTGCCGCCCGCCAGGTGCTCACCGGGGAAGCCTTAAGCATCCCGAAAGACACTTCCGGGCCAGTGGAATCCCTCCGTGGGTTGCAGATCACCCGCCGTCAGCTCGTGATGACAGCAGCGAAACTGATGACAACGATCAAATCGTTGCTGGTCACAGCACCCGATGAGATTCGACGCCGCTATAGTGCGATGTCCACATTGGTCATGGTGGAGGCCTTGTCCCGGTGCCGACCATCAGCTGACCTGGCCGACCCCAGAAATGGGGTGCTCCTCGCGTTGAAGACATTAGCCACCACCTATCGTGATTTACAGAAACAGGGTACGCAGCTGGAAAAACACATCAGTATCCTGGTTGAGATGATCAATCCGCATGTGACCTCGATATTTGGGTGTGGTTCCGTGGTGGCTGCTGATCTGATTGTCAGTGTGGGGGATAATCCAGGCCGGATTCACTCCGAGGCAGCATTAGCTCATCTGTGCGGGGCCGCACCGATTCCGGCTAGTTCTGGACGGACTCATCGGCACCGTCTCAACCGGGGTGGTGATCGTCGGGCGAATTCTGCGTTGCATCGGATCGCGTTGGTGCGGATGCATCATGACCAACGCACCAGGGACTACGTAGCCAAACGCACCAAGGAAGGATTGTCGAAAAAGGAGATCTTACGGTGTCTGAAACGCGCCATTGTCAGGGAGGTCTACCGGGTGTTGTGCTTGGGTCAGGCCGTTCTTCCAACGGGCCAGGTAGAGGTTGATGAACTCAAAGCTCGACGGATCGAGAGGCAGTTATCGCAAGCCCAGGTTGCTGAAAAACTCGGGTGTGCCCCGGCGAGAATCAGTGATATCGAAACCGGCAAGCGCCCTTTGCCGGAGTTGAGGTTGGCTTATGAAGAACTTCTCAAATCAGCTTGACACAACATAGGAGCATCACGCTCTTATACAGCGCCACATCTGGGCCAGCCGGGACAAAAGGCACACGCCCGGTGGAAAGCTTAATGACACCTTTGTCTATATCAGCAGCATTACGCGGATGAATGCCACAGGCTAAAGCGGCATCTTTGCGCCCTAAAGCATTCGCACGCAGTTGCAGATAACTACACCGGCCAGTTGTGGCCGCAGCTTTGCGGCCATGTGGATTGCGCTTCCACAAACCAAGCTCAATACCGATGCGGTACACCGGAGAAGAGCCTATAGAAAGCTGGCGCGCAATATCCATCGGTGCCACACCTTCCAGCCACAGGCGAGCTATTTCCTCACTGTCATCCGAGCTAGTAGTCCTGCGGCGCTTGCGCGGCAAGTCCAACTCGCCAGCAAGCCGATAAGCCACCGACCGCGCTAAACCAACCACCCCAGCAGCCGCCCGTATTGAACTACCAGCCCGAACCAACGACGCAAACCGCGCCACAACAGCAGAATCCGGAACCCATTTCGACTCCACACAATCACCTAACCCATGTCAGGTGTTTCCACGACCACTAGAAATCAAGCAGGTGATGAAAAAGAGAGACCCCGCCTTGTGCCGGTGAGCGCGAAGGGCGGGGAGTGGCCAAAGGCGGGGGTGTGCAAGGGCGGGGCGTGGCCGAGGGTGGCGGGAAGGGGCGAGGTGAGCCCCTGGGATAAGGGGGCTAGGTGAGAGGCAGCGTCGAGGTCGGGTTGATGCCGCGAACCTTGGAATTGATGACGCCGGCGATGGCGAGCACCGCGAACATGGCCGCGGCGGAGAGGAGTTGGGTACGGGCGGTGGCGTCGGTAAGCATGAGCACAGCGATGGCCGCAAAGAGGGCGAGGGCGAACCAAGTGAGGTAGGGGAAGGCCCACATGCGGATGGGGAGGGGATGGAGGGCCTCGAGCTGGCGGCGCAGGCGCAGCTGGCTGACGGCGATGAAGACCCAGACGATGAGCAGGGAGGCGCCGGCGGCGTTGAGCATGAAGGTAAGAAGCCAACCGGTATCGGCGTAGTTGAGCACGACCATGATGGCCGAGAGAAGGACGGACAGGCCGATGGCGGTGGTGGGAACGCCGTCCTTATTGGTGGTGGTGAAGACGCGCGGGGCCTCACCGCGGGAGGCTAGGGAGTGCATCATGCGGGAGGAGGCGTAGATCTGCGAGTTGAAGGCGGAAAGTAGCGCGAGGACGATGACGACTTCCATGATGCCGGCCGCGCCCGGGATGCCAGCACGTTCGAGAACCATGGTGAAGGGCGATTCCGCGGCCGTGGAGGCACCGCCCAGGATGGAATAGGGCAGGAGGAACGTGATGACGAGGACGGAGCCCAAGTAGAACACGGAAATGCGCAAGATGGTCGAGCGCACGGCATTGACCAGGGACTTTTCTGGGTCTTCGGATTCGGCGGAGGCGATGGCGACCACCTCGATGCCGCCGAAGGCGAAGGCTACTGCGAGCAGGCCGGCCGCGACGCCGCCGAGGCCATTGGGCATGAAACCGTCCTCTAGGAAGACGGAGGTTCCGATGAAGGAATGGCCGGGCAGGAGGCCTAGGATGAGCAGCGCGCCGATAATGAGAAAGGCCACGATTACGATGACCTTGATGAGGGCGAACCAGTACTCGAATTCGCCGAAGCTGCGCACGCGCAGCAGGTTGATGATGCCGAAGAGGACCACGCAAACGGCGGCGGGGATCCACGGCGAGACGTTGAACCAGGAGCCAATGAAGCCGGCCGCGCCGGTGATTTCGGCGCCAAGGACGGCGACGGTGGCTAGCCAATAAATCCAGCCCTGGGTAAAGCCCGCCCAGCGGCCGATGCCGTGTTCGGCGTATTCGGAAAAGGAGCCGGAGGCGGGGATAACGGTGCCCATCTCGCCCAGCATCTGCATCACCAAAATGGCCAGAAAGCCAGCGATGACGTAGGCGAGGAGCACGGCGGGGCCGGCGGCGGAGATGCCGACGCCGGTGCCCAAGAAAAGTCCGGCACCGATGGTGGAGCCTAGCCCCATCATCGTCAGGTGGCGGACCTTCAGACCAGAACCGAGGGTGGAGGAGTTATCAGTCACCCCTCCATCTTATTTTGCCCGATTGAGCTATAGGAATCGGGGGTATTAATTCTTGTGCAGCTCGTCGTTAAGCGCGACGGCCTCGGACTTCCACTCCACGGCCTCAACCGCACCGGAGACGGAGTTGCGGCGCAGCAGCATGCCGGAGGCGCCGGAGAGCTGGGAACCCTTGACGTTCTCGCCATTATCAACGCCCAGTGCTTCCGCGACCTTGCCAAAGACGGTTACCTTGGTGCCGGCGGTGACGTAGAGGCCGGCTTCGACCACGGCGTCGTCGCCAAGCGAAATGCCAATGCCGGAGTTGGCGCCGAGGAGGCAGCGCTCGCCGATGGAGATGACCTCTTTGCCGCCGCCGGATAGGGTGCCCATGATGGACGCGCCGCCGCCGATATCGGAGCCATCGCCCACGACGACGCCCGCGGAGATGCGGCCCTCCACCATGGAGGCGCCCAAGGTGCCGGCGTTGAAGTTGACGAAGCCCTCGTGCATGACGGTGGTGCCCTCAGCCAGGTGGGCGCCCAAGCGCACGCGGTCTGCGTCACCAATGCGGACGCCGGACGGCACAACGTAGTCCACCATGCGGGGGAATTTGTCCACGGAGTAAACAACGACCGGACCGCGGGAGGCCAGGCGGCCGCGCACCATCTGGAAATCGGACACGGCGCAGGGGCCGTAGTTGGTCCAGACCACATTATTGAGGTGGCCGAAGATACCGTCCATATTCAACCCGTGTGGCTTGACTGCGCGGTGGGACAGGAGGTGCAGGCGCAGGTAAGCATCGTAGGTATCGACGGGGGCGTCATCCAGATCCTTGATGGAGGTCTCAACGGCAACGCGGGCCACTCCACGTTCCTCGTCCGGGCCTGCCAGCGCGGAGAACTGCTGGGGGACCTCCTCCAAGCGCTTGGTTTCGGTGGTCTCTACGTTCTTATCGGTGTATACGGCCGGGAACCATACGTCCAAGACGGTGCCGTCATGGGTAATGGTTGCTAGGCCGCGTGCGGATGCAGAAGTCATGCCCGCTAGCTTAGCAACTATTTCTGCGCCCCCGCGCGCTGGCCGGTGGGAAGCACAAAGGACAAGATGACGAGCACCGCAGCGAGGATGAGCACGGAGATTACCTGGTTGCGCGCGGCCGGATCAAAGAGCATCAGCAGGGTTAGCCCGCCCAGGGCGGCGGCCGTGATCCAGGGCAGCCAGGGGAAGCCGGGCACGTGGATTTCCGTCAGCTCGCCGTTCTTGCGCAGCACGGGGTGCAGCTTAATAAAGGAAGCCACGATGAAGGACCAGATGACCAGCAGGCACCCGCCGACGGCGTTGAAGAGGAATGCCAGGAGCCCCGGCGGGTTCCAGAACTGCAGGCCCACCGAAGCGAAGGCGAAGACCATGGACAAGATGACTGCGTTGATGGGGGAGCCGGCGCGATTTCGCTTGAGGAAGAATCCCGGGGCGCAGTGGTCCTTGGCCATATCAAAGACCAAGCGGGAGGTGGCGTAAATCTGCGCGTTGAAGGCGGAGAGCAGGGCGAGGGCGATAATCGCTTCCATGAAGCCGGCCGCGAAGGGAATCTTGGCGGCCGCGAGCACTAGGGTGAAGGGGGAATCGGCCGCGACATCGGCGTCCTGGATGGAGCTAAACGGCAGCGCCATGGTGATCACTACGATAGAGCCGATGTAGAAAATCATGATGCGCACGATGATGGCGCGCACCGCGGTGGCGACGTTATGCGCCGGATCCTCGGACTCGGCGGCCGCGATGGTCACCAGCTCGATGCCGCCGAAGGCAAAGGCGACGGCCAGCAATCCGGCGGCGAAGCCAGGCATGCCATTGGGCAGGAAGTTATCGGTGAAATTGGTACCGGCCAAGGAGACATCCATGCCCGGCAGGATGCCCAGCGCCATGAGTGCGCCGATGACGAGGAAGGCGACGATGACTCCGACCTTGATGATGGCGAACCAGAACTCGAACTCACCAAAACCGCCCACGGCCGCGAAGTTGACCACCGCGAAGAAGGCCACGGTAATAAGCGCTGGAATCCACGGGGCAATATCGAACCAGTTGGAAATGATGGCGGCCGCGCCGGTGATTTCGGCGCCCATGACCATGATCAGCATGAACCAGTAAATCCACCCCATGGTAAAGCGCGCCCAGTGACCGAAGGCCTGGCCGGCGTAGGTGGAAAATGACCCCAAAGAGGGGCGGGCGGCTGCCATTTCACCCAGCATCCACATCACCAGTGCGATGAGCGCGCCGGCTACGGCATAGGAGATGAGGACGGAGGTGCCGGAAATCTGGATGCCGAGGCCCACGCCGAGGAAGAGGCCTGCGCCCACGGCGGAGCCAAGGCCCATCATCGTGAGATGACGGGATTTCAATTGAGTGGCTTCGGCCATTGTTATCACCTTAGGGAGGACGAATTATTTGCAGTGAAGTGAACTTTACACAATGCGGTGAGCTGCGCGGAGCGCTAGCATGGCGCTTTGTGACTTTAGATCTATATGCAGACCCCATCGAACTAACCAAGGCGCTCGTGGATATTCCGAGCCCCTCCCACCATGAGGAGGCCATCGCAGACGCCATCGAAGAAGCGCTGCGCGGATTGGACGTCGAGGTTGCCCGCTACGGCAATACCGTGTGCGCCCGGACGAATCGCGGGCTAGATTCCCGCGTAGTACTCGCCGGCCACATTGATACCGTTCCGTTGGCAGAAAATGTACCGCATCACATGGAAACCTCTGAAGACGGGGTAGAGATTATGTGGGGCTGCGGCACCGTGGATATGAAGTCCGGCATGGCCGTCTACCTCAATGCCTTTGCCCAGCTGCACGAAGCGGACGAGCTAAAGCATGACCTCACTGTCATCGCCTACGAGGGCGAAGAAGTAGCCACTGAATTTAATGGCCTGGGCCACCTGCAAAAGGACCACCCGGAGTGGCTCGAGGGCGATTTCGCGCTGCTGGGTGAGCCCTCCGGCGCCATGGTGGAGGCCGGTTGCCAGGGCTCCATCCGCCTGCGCGTTACCGCCCATGGCACCCGCGCGCACTCGGCCCGCGCCTGGCTCGGCTCCAACGCAGCGCACAAGCTTGCGCCCATTATGAGCCGCATCGCTACCTATGAGTCCCGCGATGTCACCATCGATGGCTGCACCTACCGCGAGGGCCTCAACATCGTCCACCTCGAGTCCGGCGTGGCCACCAATACGCTGCCGGATGAGGCATGGATGTTTGTAAACTTCCGCTTCGCCCCAGACCGCACGAGCGACGAGGCGCTGGACTACATGAAGTCCATTATCGGCGAGGAAGAAGACGTCACCATCGAGATCGACGACATCGCACCGGCCGCCCAGCCCGGTTTGGGCCAGCCAGCAGCCAAGGCGCTTATCGACGCCGTCGGGGGCAACGTCCGCGCCAAGTACGGGTGGACCGACGTCGCCCGCTTCTCCGAAATGGGGACCCCGGCAGTAAACTTCGGCGCTGGTGACCCTGGGTTTGCGCATAAGAAGGACGAACAGGTCCCCACCGCGCAGATCACCGAAGTATCCACCGCCCTCCTGAACTACCTGAAGGGATAGACCATGACCCCTGAGCAGATGCGTACCCTGCGCGGCCCGATGTTGCTGCGTACCGAAGGCGAGCAGGCCTCCACCTTTGACCAGCGGCTCTTGGAGTCCGGCGCGGACCATGAGTGGCAGCATGCTGATCCGTGGCGCGTCCTGCGCATCCAAGGCGAGTTCGTCGCTGGCTTCGATGCGCTTTCCAAGCTGCCGAAGGCCGTTACTGTCTTCGGCTCCGCGCGCACTACACCGGAAGATGCGAGCTACCAGTTGGGCGTGGATGTTGGCCGCAAGCTGGCCGAGCACTCCTATGCCGTCATCACCGGCGGCGGCCCCGGCATTATGGAGGCGGCCAACCGCGGCGCCCATGAGGCCGGCGGGCTCTCCGTGGGCCTGGGCATCGAGCTGCCCCACGAGCAGGGGCTTAACGAGTATGTGGATCTGGGCCTGAATTTCCGCTACTTCTTTGCGCGCAAGACGATGTTCTTGAAGTATTCGCAGGCCTTCATTTGCCTACCTGGTGGCATGGGCACGATGGATGAGTTCTTCGAGGTCATGTGCATGGTGCAGACCGGCAAGGTGACCAATTACCCCATCGTGCTCATGGGCACTGAGTACTGGTCCGGCCTGCTGGAATGGATGGACAACACGCTCGCGGCCAGCGGCTATATCAACGAGGGCGACCGGGAGCTTTTCCTGCTTACCGACGACCCCGATGAGGCCATATCTCACATCATTCAGCGCCACCAAGTCATGAGCGATAAGCGCATCAGGGAGCCGCGTTGAGCCTCGCGCGTGTGATGGCGATTGTCAATCGCACCCCGGATTCCTTCTATGACAACGGCGCAACCTTTGACCTTGACCCAGCGCTGCGCCGCTGCGATGAGGTGATTGCGGCCGGTGCGTCAATCGTCGATATTGGTGGCGTGAAGGCTGGCCCCGGCAAAGCCGTGGGCGCGGCGGAGGAAATCGACCGCGTGGTGCCGATCATCGAGAAGGTGCACGAGCGCCACCCGGATGTGCTCATCTCCGTCGATACCTGGCGCAGCGAGGTGGCAGAGGCCGCCATCGCAGCCGGCGCCGGCCTAGTCAATGACACGTGGGCCGGCTGGGATCCCGAGCTCATCGAGGTCGCCGGCCACCACCGTGTGGGCTACGTGTGTTCGCACACCGGTGGCATCACCCCGCGCACCAGGCCCCATCGCGTCCACTTCGACGACGTGGTGGCCGATGTCATCGCGGAAACCACCCAACTGGCTGAGCGCGCCGCCACCCTCGGCTGCCCGGAGGAACTGACCTTCATCGATCCGACGCATGACTTTGGCAAGAACACCTTCCACGGGCTCGAGCTCCTGCAGCGTATCGACGAGGTCGTGGCCACCGGTTGGCCGGTGCTCATGGCGCTATCCAATAAGGACTTCGTAGGCGAGACGCTCGACCGCAGGGTAGGCGAGCGCGTGGCCGGCACTCTGGCCGCCACCGCGTGGTCCGCCGCCCGCGGCGTGGCCGCCTTCCGCGTGCACGAGGTGGCCGAGACCGCCGATGTCATCCGCATGACCGCCGCCATCCAAGGCGAGGTCGCCCCGCTAGCAACCACGCGAGGCCTTGCATGAGCGTCTCCGTTATCATTCCAGCGCTCAACGAGGAGGGCACCGTCGCAGACGTCGTGCGCGCCTGCCTCGCCGATGAACCGCTCGAGGTGCTCGTCATCGACGCCGACTCCACCGACGCCACCGCCTCCCGCGCTGCCGTCGCCGGAGCGGATGTGCGCAATTGGCGCGATATCCTCCCTGAGGAACCGCGACCCGGTAAGGGCGAATCCCTCTGGCGCGGGGTTGCCGCGGCGAAGGGAGATATCGTCGTCTTTGTCGACGCCGACCTCGAATCCGCCGCACCCGGCATGGTCTCGGCCTTGGCTGCGCCCTTCGCCGACCCCGCGGTGGAGATGGTCAAAGCCCGCTACCGCCGCAGCCTCAACGGCCAGCCAACCGGCGGCGGCCGCGTGACTGAACTGACTGCCAAGCCGCTCATCAAGCAGTTCTTTCCCGAGCTGGCCCACATCGATCAGCCCCTCGGAGGCGAATACGCCCTGCGCCGCGCCACCGCCCTAGAACTGCCCTTCGTGGAGGGGTATGGGGTGGAAGCGGGGCTAATGGTGGACGTCGGCAAGCGGGGCAAAGTCGCACAGGTAGACCTGGGCACGCGGGTACACCGCAACCGGCCGCTGCACGAGCTGGCGCCGATGGCCGAGGTAGTCGCGCGCACGCTGCTCGCCCGCGCCGGGGTCCTCGCGCCCGTTGCTCAACGCCCGCCGCTAAAAGGTAAGGTTTAAGCCATGCTGTCTTGGATTATGCTCCTCCTCGTCCTGATCGCCCTGACCATCATCGGTACCTGGGTTTGGGGCTCCATTTTTGGCCGCGGCGAGGTCATGCACCCGCTCGACGAGCCGCAGAAGGTGCAGGAAAATAACCGCGCCGCCCTCCGTGAAGGCCGCCTTGACCAGGTAAAATTTGAGGTCGTTCCCCGTGGATACCGCCAGGATCAGGTGGACGATCTCCTCGCGCAATTGGAGGAACAACTATCTTCCGCGCAGAAAAGGTCTAAGCTGGAAGGAAAAGAAGTTAACTAAAGGAGACTCACTATGGCAGCAATGAAGCCGCGCACCACGGGCGGAGAAATGGAAGCAGTAGAGGAGTCCCGCAAAATTGTAATGCGCATCCCCTCGGATGGCGGCGGACGCATCGTCATCGAGCTGAGCAAGGACGAAGCCGCCGAGCTCGGTTCCCTGTTGACCGAGGTTTCTAGCTAGTCTAGGTACATGCTTTCTCATATCGTCGACATTCTGGCCGATCCCAACGATGGCACCGCGCTTTCTGGTGCCGATGATTTCTCTCGACTCGTCTCGGAATCCGGCCACTCTTTTGATGTGGCCAAGCAAGGCTATGTCACCCTTGCCGCTGGCGCCGGGCTCAAGCACAAGGGCGATGACATGGATATGGTCAACGCTCGTGAGACCTATCTGGCCATGGGCCACTTCGCGCCCTTCGTTGAGGCGGTAACCGGGGCCGTCCAGGACGCACTGGATTCCGCCTCCTTGGCTGAGTCCAAGCCCGCCTCCCTCCTCGAGGTGGGTGCCGGCACCGGCTACTACCTGGCCCATACTCTGGACTCCATCGCGGAGGCCCGCGGCGTCGGCCTCGACATTTCCCCGCACGCCGCGAAGCACTTGGCCAAGTGCCACCCGCGCGTCGGCGCCGTCGTGGCCGATGTATGGGAGCGCCTGCCCATCCGGGATGAGTCCGTCGACGCAATCTCCGTCGTCTTCGCCCCGCGCAATCCCGCCGAATTCCAACGCGTGCTCGCCCCGGGCGGCCAGGTCATCGTCTTGACGCCCGGCGCTGGACACCTGGATGAGCTGCGCGAGCCGCTCGGCATCCTCGGCGTGGAAGAAGGCAAGGTCGAGCGCATGTATGAGCAGGCCGAGGGCTTCCTCGAGCAGGCGGCCGACCCGGTCGATATCTCGTTCCCCATCGAGCTTGATAAGGCCTCCGTCGCAGCTCAGGTGGGCATGAGCCCGTCCGCGCGCCACATCAGCGCCGGCGAACTCGCCGAGCGCATGGCCGCGCTGCCCCCGACGCTCACGGTCACCGCCCGCGCCCGCTTGGATCGCCTCCGCGCCGTCTAGCTCCCAGCCGGCCACAGCCACCTCCACCGCCCTTCGCGCTCACCGGAAGCGCGTGGGGTGGTTCTTTTCGTCTCCCCAGTGAGCGCGAGGGGAGGTTTCGCCCTTGCCGCTCACCGGCACACGCTTTCCGACGTCCCAGCATCTTCCCGTGAGCGCGAGGGACGCGTGTGAGGGAGCGAGAGGAGACGCGGCCCAGCGGAGTGAGGCCGAAAACGCGCAACCCCGCCCTTGCCGCTCACTGAGGGAAGCGGAACCGCGGTGGGCGGCTGCGCCGGTGAGCGCGAAGGGCGGGGGTGAGGAGGGAGCGGTGCGGCGAGCCTAGAGGATTAAAGCTTGGAGCCGGAGCGCTGCCAGTCCTGCTCGATGACGGCATCGCCGGAGGTCTCGACTCGCAGGCCGGAGCAGCCACCCTCGAAGTAGACGCGGGATGCCATGGCGATGAGGCCACCGTCGACAAAAACCTCGACTGTGGAGCCGTCTTGGATGATGGTGAGGGTATCGGAATCGCCTTCGGCAAGCGTGGCCGTGGCGGGCTCGGAATCGGCGAAACAGTGGTCGAAGGCCTTGTTCATGGAGCGATCGAGGCTGATGTTATCGCCGGAGTGGCAGATGGTGGCGGCGGGGTCACCGGCGCCGTCGAGAAGCGTGACCGTTACGCAGGAACCGGAAGGGACCTCCATGACGCCGGTCCAGGAACGGGCGTAATCGGAGAGCTTGACGGCATCGGGCAGGCCGCGGGCGGGTGCTTGGTAGAGGACGCCGCCCTCGAGGGTGACCCGGCGAGGCAGGGAGAGGGCATTGGCCCAGCCTTCGGCCTCCCAGGAGGCGTGTGCGGTGGCATCATCGCCGCGGCCGTTGCCGTTGAGGAGACCGACGATGACGGCGCGCTCGTAGCGCTGCTCCGGGGTGAGCGTGCCGGTGGTGGTGTTGGTACTGCGTGGGCGGGAGAAATCGTGGCCGAAGTCTACGCGGCGGAAGCCGGAGACCACGGTAAAGGTGGTGCCCTCCAGTCGGCCGACGAGGTAGCCGGAGACGTCGCGGCCGCCGCGCTCTAGGGTGACGAAGAGGACGTCGTAGATATTGCCGTCAACCTCGTCGCGCAGTCGGACTAGGCGCGGGGAGACGACCGGCGGAATGGGCGAGGTAGCGGGGACCTCGCCCTCTAGGAAGCCAGGGTCGCCGTCGAACTTGAGGCTGCCGCGCAGGCGCCAAGACACGCCATCGGTGGATTCGAGGATGACGGGAACCGGGGCGTCGGAGTGGCCGGTGAGCGCGAGCATGAGCCAGCCGTCGTGGCCGTTATCGCGGTCCTCGGAGGCCCAATCGGGCACCACGCAGGGGGAGCGGAAGTGATCGAAGTTGCGGGTATTGCCTACGACCTCGCCAAAACGGACAACATTGGGGTCGAGGGCCTGGGGGTCATCGGAGACCTCGCAGATCTCGTCCACGTCAGCGTAGCGGGCGAGGTGAACGGCGATTCCGGCGGCGGTCACGGAGGTGAAATAGAGATGGATATCTTCCGGGCCTTGGGCTACGGATCCTGCGCGCAGGGAGAGCTCGCCGCCGACGGGGGCAAGGACATCGTCGCAGTCCAACCAGTCAAAGGGAGACTCTTCGGAGTAGGTGTGTCCCCAGCGGGCAGGGGAGTCTGCGGTGGGGCGGTACTGGTAGAACAGGTGCCAGGTATCGCCGTCGCGCAGGATACCAGCGGGGGCGTCGAGGACGCCGTCTTCAGGAACAAAATGCAGTTCAGGGCGGTGAGTTGTCACGGCTATCCTTCCTTAAATCAAGCTGCGGTAGATATCGACGGTTTGGGCGGCAATGGTAGCCCAAGAGAAATCGCGAATGGCGCGCTCGCGGCCGGCGCGGCCAAATTCCGCGGCGCGCTCTTTATTGGCGGCGACGTCATTGACGGCGGCAGCGAGGTCGGCTTCGAAGGCAGCGGTATCGGCGGCGTCGTAAGGCACCAGTACGCCGGTCTCGCCATCGACCACAACCTCCGGAATACCGCCTACGTTGGAGGCAACAACGGCCGTGCCGCAGGCCATAGCTTCTAGGTTGACGATGCCCAGCGGCTCGTAGATAGACGGGCAGACAAACACATCCGCGCCGGAGTAAATCTGCTGGACCTCGTTGCGCGGGAGCATATCCTTGACCCAGAAAATGCCATCGCGCTGGGTGCGTAGCTCATCTACCAGCGCCTCGGTCTCCGCCGCGATTTCGGGCGTATCGGGCGCGCCGGCGCACAGCACCAGCTGGATATCCGGGTCGAACTTCCGCACTGCCTGCAGCAGGTGCTTCACGCCTTTTTGCCGGGTAATGCGGCCAACGAAGGCGGCGATGGGGCGTTGCTTATCGACGCCCAGCTTGTCCAACACATCTCCCTCTCGCGGTTGCCACAGCTCGGTGTCGATGCCGTTGAGGACAACGTGGACCTTGGAGGCGTCGATGCGCGGGTAGGCATCCAGGATGGAGTCCTTCATGCCAGCAGAGACAGCGATGACGGCGTCGGCATATTCCATGGCGTTCTTCTCGGACCACGAGGAGACGTCATAGCCGCCGCCGAGCTGCTCACGCTTCCATGGGCGGTGTGGCTCCAGGGAGTGAGCGGTGACCACGTGCGGAATATCGTATAGCTGGGCGGAGAGGTGGCCGGCAAGGCCCGTGTACCACGTGTGCGAATGGGCGATGTCGATATCGGAGGCGGCATCGGCCATGCGAAGCCCGGTAGACAAGGTCTTGAGCGCTCCATTGGCACCCTCGAGTGCGGGGTCCACGCCGTGCACAAAAACGTCCTTTTCTTCGCGCGGGGAGCCCATGCAGTGCACGGAGACATCGATGATATCGCGCATAAAACGGGTGAGTTCAGCTACGTGAACTCCGGCTCCGCCGTAGATTTCCGGCGGGTATTCTTTGGAAAAGATTCCGGCTCTCATGCCCACCCAGAATACGTATCTCTGGTGCCGCGTGCAGAAATACGGGATGGGGGTAAAAATGTGCATATTTCTGCTGCGAAATGTGGGATTTGCAGATAGGTTTGAAAACGTGAGAAGCCTGCCAAATGTCCTAGCCATTGTCCTTGCCGGCGGCGAGGGAAAGCGTCTTTTTCCCCTGACCGAAGACCGCGCCAAACCCGCCGTGCCTTTTGGCGGATCCTACCGCCTCATTGACTTTGTCCTGTCCAACTTGGTCAACGCCGGTTACCTCAAGATTGCGGTGTTGACCCAGTACAAGTCCCACTCCTTGGACCGCCACATTTCCCAGGCGTGGAATTTGGCGGGGCCGACGCCGCAATACATTGCTTCGGTGCCTGCCCAGCAGCGCCGCGGTAAGCGTTGGTACAACGGCTCGGCGGATGCCATTGTGCAGTCGCTCAACCTCATCTATGACGAAAAACCGGACTACGTCATTGTCTTCGGCGCGGACCACGTCTACCGCATGGATCCGGCGCAGATGGTAGAAGAACACATCGCCTCGGGACTGGATTGTTCGGTGGCCGGCATTCGTGTGCCGCGCGCGGAGGCAACGGCCTTTGGTTGCATCCAAGCCGATGGCATGGGAACCATCACAGAGTTCGTGGAAAAGCCTGCGGACCCACCGGCCACTCCGGATGACCCGAATATGAGCTATGCCTCGATGGGCAACTATGTCTTTACGGCGCAGGCGCTTATTGACGCCCTCTTGGAGGACGAAAAGAACGAGGACTCCGCCCACGATATGGGCGGCGATATTATTCCGTACTTTGTGAAGCGTGGGCAGGCGCATGTCTATGACTTCATGGCAAATGAGGTGCCGGGATCTACCGAACGCGATCACGGCTACTGGCGCGACGTGGGCACCATCGATTCCTTCTATGAAGCGCACATGGACATGATTTCGGTGCACCCGATCTTTAACCTCTATAACCAGAATTGGCCGATTCACTCCACGGATGACTCCAATTTCCCGCCGGCGAAGTTCGTGCAAAATGGCATCGCGCAATCCTCGATGGTGGCGCCGGGCTGTATTGTTTCCGGCGGCACGGTGCGCAATTCCGTGCTGGCGTCCGATGTCCACGTGGCCGATGGTGCCACGGTCGAAGGATCGGTCATCCTGCCGGGCGTGCGCATCGGTCGTGGTGCGGTGGTACGCCGCGCGATCCTCGATAAGAACGTCGTCGTTAGTGATGGCGCAATTATCGGTGTGGACCGCGAGCGCGATGAGGAGCGCTTCAAGGTTTCTGACGGCGGCGTGGTTGTCGTCGGCAAAAACCAGAAGGTCTAGAGCTTCGTCACGAGCGTGAGCCCAGAACCCAGCGGCAAGCGGGTGACGTTTGCGCCCTCCAGCTCGCGCAGGTACTCGTCTGCTTCGCGGGCGGCGGCGGTGTCGCGGTCGGTCCGGGAGACGTCGGCAAGCGTGCCATCGAGCAAAGAATTAGCCAAGACCAGGGTGCCGCCTTGGTGCAGTAGTGGCCACGCTGCCTTGATGATGGCGGGGAGCTCGAGCGCGGCGACGTCGGCGTAGATGACCTGGTAGGCATCATTAGCCAGGCGGCCCATGACCTCGAGTGGGCGAGACGGCAGGAAGCGGCCGCGCGAAGGTGCATAGCCCGCCTCGCGGAAGGCGGTCTTGGCGCTGCGCTGGTGCTCAGCCTCGGGGTCGATGCAGGTCAAGATGCCATTATCGGGCATGCCGGCAAGCAGGTAGAGGCCTACCACATTGGCGGCTGGGGTGATCGCCACGGACTGGGGGCGTTCGGTAGAGCCGGCCGAGGCGGCCGTCAGCGTGGTGAGCAGTTGGCCCGTTGATTCATCTGGAACGGGCAGACCGTACTCATCGGCGTGGTCGCGCGCCCCACGCAGGGCCGCGGAGGGCTCGCTGGTGGTCTCAATATAAGAACGCAGTGCTTCATATGCGGTAGTAGTCACGCAATAAACCTTAGGGAAAAGTGTCCGCAAATGTGGCAAAAACGCGCTTAGCCAGCGAGGTTGTGGTGGGTGGGGATAATGTGACGGACTAACAGGAAATTATCAGCACTGTGGCTGGAGTTTCACTTTGAAGTATAGAAAGATGACATGCATGACAACAACGAAGCGCGATGCCGAATCCCTTCAGCCCGCCACCTCTGATGCGGAGTTGACCGGTACCGCGGCGTTCGATGCCGGCGAAGCTGACATGCCCGCCTGGGGTGACCTCGTAG
Source organism: Corynebacterium sp. Marseille-P4611 (assembly GCF_916618765.1). NCBI lineage: Bacteria > Bacillati > Actinomycetota > Actinomycetes > Mycobacteriales > Corynebacteriaceae > Corynebacterium > Corynebacterium sp. Marseille-P4611. Next base: position 2,306,489 of record NZ_CAKAKD010000001.1, on the reverse strand, counting down.
CCGAACATGCTGATGGCGTCTACCGCTTGGCGTATCGCCTTTCCGGCAACCAGCACGATGCAGAGGACCTCACCCAGGAAACCTTCATGCGTGTCTTCCGCTCCCTGGATAGATACCAGGCCGGTACGTTTGAGGGTTGGCTGCACCGCATTACCACTAACCTCTTCTTGGACATGGTTCGCCATCGCTCCAAGATCCGCATGGAGGCCTTGCCGGAGGATTATGAACGCGTGCCTGGCACGGATATGACCCCGGAGCAGGCCTATACCGTGGCCAACCTGGACCCGGCGCTGCAATCCGCGCTCGATGGCCTGGCTCCCGATTTCCGCGTGGCCGTGGTGCTATGTGATGTCGTTGGTATGAGCTATGACGAGATTGCGGAGACCTTGGGCGTCAAGATGGGTACGGTGCGCTCCCGCATCCACCGTGGCCGCTCGCAGCTGCGTGCGGCACTTGAAAAAGAAGCGCAAACCAATGCGGAAACCCGCATGCTGTTGCGCACGCGTTAAACCACCGCGCGCTAAACTTTAAAGAAACTGCATAGTCCCCGCTACCGGCGGGGATTTTCCGTGTCACTGAAGGCCAAGCAACTACTGGAGGAGGGTGTTGATGGACTCGCTGCGGGGACGTCGAACCTTGTCCACGCTGAGCGTGCGCGGCGGATTCGATGCCGCCCAGGCCAAGGCCCGCGATAAGGCGAAGGCTAAGGCGCGGCGCAGCGATACCATCGGGCACCTTGGCCCGGAGGCTGTCGTTGCCTTCGTAGACGGGGAGATGGAGCCAAAATTCATGCATCGCGTGCGCATTCACTTGGTGCACTGCGCCGAGTGCCGGGCGGATGTTCACCAGCAGCGCCATGCCTCAGAGTGGGTTCGCCAGTGCGCGGATTCCGCTAAAGTCAAGGCGTCGCAATCCTTGCTGGCAAAGCTCGCGGGCATTGCCGCCGAAGGGGTGACGCCCGGGCCGGATGCGGCAACGCCTGCGCACCGGCCGCAGCGGGATTTCTTGGACAAGGTGGAAATGGTGGTTCGCGCAATCAAGCACAATCAGCGCGGCTAAGAGTGAGGGACTAGTATTTAACCGTGTTTTCTTCCATTGGTTGGCCCGAGATTTTCGTCATCGTGGTTTTGGGCATCATCGTCATTGGCCCGGAGCGCATGCCCGAGGTGATTAAGGATGTGCGCGCGGCCATTTACGCGGCCCGCAAGGCCATCAATAACGCCAAGGCGGAGCTCAACGGCGAGATGGGCTCGATTACCTCGGAATTCGATGATATCCGCGGCCCGCTCACCCAAGCTGCCCAGTGGACGCGCCTCGGCCCGAAAGGGGCAATTACCAAGGCGCTTTTCGACGGCGACGATTCCGCCTGGGACGATTTCAACCCCAAGAAAATGGCAGAAAACGTCAAGACCGCTACCGCTCCACAGGAGCCGGAGGAGCAGCCGCAGTCCCAACCGCAGCAGCAGCGCCCGAGCTTCGACTACTCCCAGATCTACGCTGAGCAGCCGCAGCCAGAGCCCCGGCCGCAGCAACGCACCGAAGCCCCCAAGCCGACGGAGCAGCCCGCGCCCGAGAAAAAGCCGCCACGCGGTGGGGAAGAATCCACCGGCGGCGGCATGTGGGGCGATGTGACCTAAGGCGTTAGTTCACGCCCAAGTTGAGGTTTTTACCCACCAGGGAATCGGAGCGGATGGCCAGCTTATCAGCCACCGCCTGGATCTGCTGGGCGGCGGGGGACTCGGGGGAATCGAGGACAATCGGCGTGCCGGCATCGCCACCGCTGCGCAAGGTGGGATCCAGCGGCACGGAAGCCAGCAGCGGCACCTCATGGCCCAAGATGACGCCTAGGCGATCAGCCACAATCTGTCCGCCGCCGGAGCCAAAGACGTCCATGGTGGAGCCATCCGGCATCACCATGGCGCCCATGTTTTCAATTACGCCGGCCACGCGCTGGCGGGTCTGCTGGGAGATGGAACCGGCGCGCTCTGCCACCTCGGCGGCCGCGGCCTGCGGGGTGGTGACAATGAGTAGCTCTGCATTGGGAATGAGCTGGGCTACGGATAGGGCGACGTCGCCAGTGCCCGGAGGCAGATCCAAGAGCAGCACGTCGAGGTCGCCCCAGAAAACGTCAGCCAGGAATTGCTGTAGCGCGCGGTGGAGCATAGGCCCGCGCCAGACCACCGGGGCATTGCCCTCCACAAACTGCCCGATGGAAATGTGCTTAATTCCGTGAGAAATCGGCGGCAGTAGCATCTCATCATCGAGCACGGTAGGTCCGTCGGTGCAGCCCAAGAGGTTAGGAACGGAGTGGCCGTAAATATCGGCGTCCACAATGCCAACCTTGAGGCCCTTCTGTACCAGCGCTGCGGCCAGGTTTACGGTCATGGAGGATTTGCCCACACCACCTTTACCGGAGGCCACCGCGAAAACGCGAGTAGTGGAATCCGGCTTTGCAAACGGGATTTCGGGCTCGGCCTGGCCGCCGCGTAGCTTCTTCTTGAGCTCGCGACGCTGCTCATCGCTCATGGCTTCCATCGTCACCGTGACGTTTCCAACGCCCTCAATATCCTCTACCGCAGCGCGGGTATTGGACTCAATGGTGGACTTCATGGGGCAGCCGGCGATGGTGAGGTAAATTTCCACGGCCACGTCATTACCGGTGACGGTAACGGACTTCACCATGTTGAGCTCGGTGATGGGGCGGCCAATTTCGGGGTCTTCGACGCGGGAGAGTGCCTCGCGTACGGCGGATTCAGTAATAACGCTAGACATAACCCTTGCCATCTTAGTCACGCCGCAACAGGAGGTAAACACACCCTCGGTGTAGAATCAGCTAGACGCTCACGCGCCGCCAACCAAAAGGAGAAGAGTATCGCCATGCGCAGCTTTGCCCGCCCCGCTCGTGTCATTGCCGGTGTGGTGCTGTCCGCAACGCTGCTTTCCGGCTGTTCCTCCCAGCTCGATACCAACCCCTTTACTAAGAGCTCCCAGAGTGAGCCCATTAGCATTTTGGTCGATACTAATGAGACCGACCAGCTGGTCCTCGCAGAGATCTACCGTCAGGAGCTGATGGGGCAGGGTCGCGATGCGTCCATTGTGAAGGAAGAAATCTTCCAAGACACCAAGGGTGGGCGTTCCATGAACCCGGGCGGCAATTTCTATGTGGGCTGCACCGGCGAGTTCCTCAATATCCTTAACCCCGGTGAGGCGCGGGCTATTTCGAAGGACTACAAGAAGGCACAGAAAGCCTCTGAGCCCGGCGGCGAGGATTACTTGGCCCGTACCCACATTGCGCTCATGTCGAGCTTGCCCACGGATACCTCCACGGTTGAGCCTTCCGGTGCCAGTGGCTGCGAGGGTTCCGAGCCCGAATTGTCAGAGAATTTCGTGGTGCTCTTTCAAGACGATCTCTTCGACCGCGAAGAGCGCCAGGCAGTGGCCTCGCTGACCAAGTTCATAACCCAAAAAGACCTCTCTGACATGGCCGAAGAGGTAGAAAACGACGACACCAGCGCGGAGAAGGTCGTGCGCTCCTGGTTGAATTCCTCCGGCGGCGACATCGCCCATGAAGAGGGCGACTCCGATTCTTCCGGCGGGTCGAATCTCACTGGTTCTTAGTATTTGATCGTTGGCAACTCGGAGCTGCTGACGGTGGGTAAACCGGCAGACCAACACCTCCACAGGAGTTGACCCCTCAAACTCACTTGTGACTCGATGTGGGGCAATTCTGGGCTTGTGAATACCGGCGTTAGTGCTTTTTCATTGCAGCCTGGTTTGAACGACATGCATACGTGTCACGATTAGACATATCGAGTAAGGCGCTAATTCTTAACCCGCTCCCTTGGCGCTCATGGGAAGGCTACCGCCAAGACAATAGTGTTCCGCTGGTGAGCGCGAAGGAATCGGAGATGAGAACGGACATGAGAGAGCAAGAACGCCGAAGGAGTGCTCTGGCAGAAGCAAGAGCAGAAGCTCTATAAGTGCTGGCGTCGGCGTGAATAAACCCCAGTGAGGACCTCCTCACTGGGGTTTAAACGGGGTAGAGGCGACTAGATGTCGAAGGCCTCTTCCAGCAGGTTCTTCTGCTCAATCTGGTGCACTTTGGCGTTACCGGTGGCAGTCGAGGACTGAGCACGGCGGGAAACGCGAACCAGCTCCGGCATATCCGGAATCAGGGTGCGCAGATGCTCGTTGTAGAACGGCCATGGGCCCTGGTTGGCCGGCTCGTCCTGAACGAAGCGGACCTGGGTGGCGTTCGGGTAAGCCTCGAATGCCTCGCGCAGGCGGTTGAACGGAATCGGGTGGAGCATTTCCACGCGGACGATGGCGATGTCATCGCGGCCATCGGCCTCGCGCTTCTTCTCCAGATCCCAGTACAGCTTGCCGGAGACCAGCATGATGGTCTTGACCTTGTCGGTATCGCCGACCTTATTGCCGTCGATGTCGACGTAGTTCGGGTCATTGATAACGGACTGGAAGCGCTTGACTTCGGTGAAGTCTTCCACGGCGGAGGTAGCTGCCTTGTTGCGCAGCATGGACTTCGGGGTGAAGACGACCAGCGGGCGCTTCATCTCACCGAGTGCCTGGCGGCGCAGCAGGTGGAAGTGGTTAGCCGGGGTGGAAGGCTGAGCCACGGTCATGGAACCCTCAGCGCACAGCTGCAGGTAGCGCTCGATGCGGGCGGAGGAGTGGTCCGGGCCCTGGCCCTCGTAGCCGTGTGGCAGGAGGAGTACCAGGCTGGACAGCTGGCCCCACTTCGCCTCACCGGAGGAGATGTACTCGTCGATGATGGTCTGGGCGCCGTTGGCAAAGTCACCGAACTGTGCCTCCCAGGCCACGAGGGCGTCTGGGTTGCCCACGGTGTAGCCGTACTCGAAGCCCATGCCTGCGTACTCGGTCAACGCGGAGTTATAAACCATGAACTTGCCGCCGTTGCCCTTGGAGGTAGCGACGGCGTGCAACGGGTTGTACTCGTTGCCGTTGCGTGGATCGAAGGTGACGGCGTGGCGCTGGGTGAAGGTACCGCGGCGGGAATCCTCACCAGCCAGGCGGACAACCTTGCCCTCGCCGGCCAGGGAACCGAAGGCAATGAGCTCGCCCCAGCCCCAGTCGATGCCGCCCTCACGGGAGGACTTCTCGCGCTCCTTGGCTACCTTGCCCACGCGCTTGTGGTACTCGAAGTCCTCTGGTGGGTTGCCATAGGCGGCACCCAGCTCGGCGAGTTCCTCGGCGGTAATCGAGGTGTCCAGGCCGCGGGTGAGGTCCTGGGAGGAGGTGATACCGGTCTGCTCCTTCGGGCGAGCCTTGCCGGCTTCCTTATGCTCAGCAAAGACAGATTCCATCTGGTCGTGGAAGTCGCGAGCGGCTGCCTCGGCGTCCTCGGCGGAAAGGTCACCACGGCCGATGAGGTCGTTGGTGTAGTGTTCGCGCACTGCCTTGTGCTCGTCGATGACGGAGTAGAGCTCCGGCTGGGTCATGGACGGGTCATCGGCCTCGTTGTGACCGCGCAAGCGGTAGACCATGAGGTCAATGAAGACGTCCTTGCCAAACTGGCGGCGGTACTCGGCTGCCATCTGACCAACCCAGACAACTGCCTCTGGGTCATCGCCGTTGACGTGGAAGACCGGGCAGTCGAAGCCCTTGGCCAGGTCGGTGGCGTAGTGGGTGGAGCGGCCGGAGTCCGGGGTGGTGGTGAAGCCCACCTGGTTGTTAACCACGATGTGGACGGTGCCGCCGTTAGTGTAACCGCGCAGCTGAGACAGGTTGATGGTCTCTTGGACAATGCCCAGGCCGGTGAAGGAAGCATCGCCGTGGAGCATGACTGGAACAACGGTGTGGCCCTCTGGGCCCTTGTCCAAGATGTCCTGCTTAGCGCGGGCGATGCCCTCCATGACCGGATCGACGGCCTCGAGGTGGGATGGGTTGGCGGCAAGGGTGACCTTGATTTCGCCATCGCCAAACATCTGCAGGTGGTGGCCCTCGGAACCCAGGTGGTACTTCACGTCACCGGAGCCGCCGAGCTGGCCGCCCTTGTAGTTGCCGTCAAACTCGCCAAAGATATCGGCCAGTGGTTTGCCCACGATATTGAACAGGACGTTTAGGCGGCCGCGGTGTGGCATGCCGATGACGACCTCGTCCAGATCCTGGCCGGCGGCGGTATCAATGATGGAATCCAGCAGCGGGATGAGGGTCTCGGCGCCTTCGAGGGAGAAGCGCTTCTGGCCCACGTACTTGGTCTGCAGGAAGTTCTCGAATGCTTCGGCGGCATTGACCTTCTGCAGGATGTACTTCTGCTCCGCGTTGGTCGGCTTCGGCATGCCCGCCTCCAGGCGGTCCTGCAGCCAGCCGCGCTCATCGCGGTCGAGGATGTGGGTGTATTCGGAGCCGACCTTCAAGGTGTAGGCGGCGCGCAGGCGAGAGAGCACCTCGCGCAGGGTCATCTGCTCCTTGCCGCCAAAGCCACCGACATTGAAGGTGCGGTCCAGATCCCAGATGGTCAGACCGTGGGTTGCGATGTCGAGGTCGCGGTGATCTGGGTTAGGCAGGCCCGGCTGGATCCAGCCCAGCGGGTTGGTATCGGCTAGCAGGTGGCCGCGGGAGCGGTAGGACTCGATGAGCTGCATGACGCGGGTGTTCTTGTCCACGCCGGAGTTCGGCACGTCCTGCGCCCAGCGGAACGGCTCATAAGGCACGCCCATGGAGGAGAAGAGGTCGTCCCAAAAGGCGCCGTCGACAAGCAGCTGGCCAATGGTGCGCAAGAATTCACCGGACTCTGCACCCTGGATGACGCGGTGGTCATAGGTGGAGGTCAGGGTAACCAGGCGGCCGACGCCCAAGTCTGCCAAGCGGTCCGCGGAAGCGCCAGCGAACTCGGCCGGGTAATCCATGGAGCCCACGCCGATGATGGAGCCGGCGCCCTTGGTCAGGCGGGCGATGGAGTGGCGGGTGCCGATGCCGCCTGGGTTGGTGAGGTTAATGGTCACACCAGAGAAATCATCCATGGTGAGCTTGTTCTTGCGAGAACGGGTAACGATGTCCTCGTAGGCCTCAACAAATTCGGAGAAGGACTTGGTCTCACACTCCTTGATGGCGGCGACGACCAAAGCGCGGGAGCCATCCTTCTGCGGCAGGTCAATGGCCAGGCCTAGGTTGATGTGCTCAGGCTGGATGACATAGGGCTTGCCGTCCTTGAGCTCGTAGCGCACGTTCATGTCTGGGTGCAGCTGTACGGCCTTAACCATGGCGTAGCCGATGATGTGGGTAAAGGAGATCTTGCCACCGCGGGTGCGCTTGAGGTGGTCATTGATCATGGAGCGGTTTTCCCACATGAGCTTGACCGGCATATCGCGCACGGTGGTAGCGGTAGGAATTTCCAGGGATTCTTCCATGTTCTTCGCAATGGCCTTGAACATGCCCTTGAGCTGGCGCTCTTCGCCGCCCTTATAGTCCGCGATGCGGTCGAGCGGGGACTCGGACTTCTTTACGGACTGCTTGGCCTTAGCGGACTTTTCCTGCGCCTTAGCTACGGATTTTTCCACGTTAGTCTCGCGGGCCTCCTGCTTGCGGGCGGTACTAGTACCCTCAGTCTTCTTCGCGGCAGGCTTAGACGGCTTCTCCGCAGCCTCCTTGGCTTGTGCCTTAGACTTAGGCGCGCCGTTTGCCTCGAAGTAGTCGCGCCACTCCTTATCTACGGAGCTAGGGTCCTTGGAGTACTGCTGGAACTGCTCGTCTATCAGCCACGCATTGGGGCCGAAGATATTCGATGTGCTCACGGCAGGTATTCGCCTCATTTCTCTGCTTTAAAATGGTCGTTTATTCGACTTTAGTGCGGCCTTTGCGCGAGCGCATGCGTCACTCGCCAAAGATTCTGCCTACATGATACGGGTCATACCCCTAAATTCACTATGTTAGGGGTATCAATAGCCCCGCTTAGTGGTTTCCGGTTACCCCTAGGCTTGGGTGAGGGGAGAAAGCTGCTCGCTGGCGTGCTCGATGACCTGCTTGGCCAGCTTGCGGTTGGCGGTGGTGCCCAGCACGGCGCCGATGCCCATGGGCATGAGCTTGCTGATCCACGCCCACTTTAGGCGCTTGGTGATCTGCTTGGTAAAAAGCTTGGTCAGGCGGCCGTTGATGCCAGATAGCGTCGGGCCGGAGAAGCGGGAGAGGCTAGCGGCCGAGCGCATGCCCGCCACGCTATTGAGATCGCCCACAAAGGTATCCACCAAAGCGGAGCCTTTCGAGCCGGTCAGCACCAAAAGTACAAGGGCGCGGCGGCGCTCGGGGGACTTGATGTCATCGCCGCGCAGGTAGGCCGAAGCCAAGATGTACCACGCGGCCGCCTCCAAGAAGACTACGGATTCGCCGGCGATGGTAGCTGCGCCGGTTACCAAACCAACACCAGGGATGGCAGCGGAAGCGCCCGCGGCCGCACCGGTGCCGGAGGTGATATTGAAGAAGTGCTTGTCAATGAGCTCCTGTAGCTGCTGCGGGCTCGCGTCCTTATTGCGCTTCTTCAGGTTGTCGACGTACTTGATGATGACACCGGACTGCACGGCTACTGCGCGGTCCAGGGAATTGAGGAGCGCGGAGGTAAAGCGGTTGGTATCTTCCGGATCGATGTCATAGGTATCGACGGTGTCGACCTCGGTGGAGTTGTCCTTCTTGTCTTTAGTAAAGAAACCCATATGTCCTTTTCTTTCGCTAAAACTTATCTGCGTCCAGCATAATAAAGGATCTATTAATACGCCGTCGCGCCGCAGAGAGATCGCCGAGGGCGTGCAAGGCACCTAAGCTAGAAGGCATGGTTACGCCGCACGAGAACACCCGTGATTCCGGGAACTTCCCTCCGGAGGAGTCTTCCGCGGCGGCGCGCCTGAAAGCCAAGCAGGCCCACGAACGCGCCCGCCGCGCGCACGAAGAGGCCCAAAACGCCCTGGCAGATGAGCTCACCGTCCGCACTACCTCCGGGTGGGTGCGCGGCGTTATAGAGGAGGACCTGCGCACCGATCGCCCCATTAGCGCCGGGCCGGTGCTCACCTGGCGCGGCATCCCCTTTGGCGATACCACCGCCGGGGACAACCGCTTCCGCGCCCCGCAGCCTGCACCGGCTTGGGAGGGCGTGCGCGATTGCAGCCAATTCGGCCCGCCGGCCCCGCAGCCCACGTACTCCTGGACCGACCGCATTATCGGCTCCGAGGACTGCCTGCACCTCGACATCGTGCGCCCGCGCACCGAAGAGAAGCTTCCTGTGGTGGTCTACCTACACGGCGGCAGCTTCATCATGGGCTCGTCGCACATGCTCATGCTCCGCGGTTTTGAGCTGGCTACCCGCATGGAGGTGATCTACGTATCCATTAACTTCCGCCTCAACTCCCTGGGCTATTTGGATCTGCGCAGCCTGGGCGGAGACTGCAGCGCTAACCCGGCGGTGGCCGATCAGATCCTGGCGTTGCAGTGGGTGCGTGACAATATTGCGGCCTTTGGCGGCGATCCTGAATCCGTCACCCTCATGGGTGAATCGGCCGGCGGCGCGGCGGTTCTCACCCTCATGACGAGCCCGGCCGCGGAAGGCCTCTTCCACCGGGCCATTGCCCAGTCCCCGCCGATTGCCATGATCCATTCCCGCGCCCAGTCCACCTTGTGGGCGCGCGAGTTAGTCCACCGCATGGCCTTACCTCGTCGCACCTCGGTGGAGGACCTGCGCCAGGAGAACTTTGCCGATCTGGTGCGCTCGGGCCAATCCATGATGTGGCGGGCTGGCGAGCTCATTCACCTCAATTCCTGCTACGCACCCACGGTGGATGATGAGCTCATTCCGGAACACCCCATAGCTGCCTTTGAAAATGGGCACCAGCACCAGGTTCCGCTGCTCATCGGCACGAACTCGGACGAGGCTAGCTTTGGTAAATTCCTCTTCCAGCGCCAAAGCTCCCGCGAGCGCGCCGCCTTGCGCCTCCTGGCTTCCTTCGATCCCCAGCACGCCCCCGAAGTCGTCGCCGCCTATGACGGCGCGGTGGCCCGGGAGGACTTTGCGCACCTGCTTGCCGACGCCCTCTTTTGGGCACCTTCCACCCGCATCGCTACCGCCCATGCGCAGGTGGCACCAACGTGGATGTATCGCTTCGACTTCGCCTCTGCCGTGCTCAAGTGGCTGGGCCTCGGCGCCATGCATTCGATGGAGCTGGGCAATGTATTCGGTGACCCTTACTCCTCGCGCGCATCTTTCCTTACCAATTGGGGCTCGCGTGCGGAGATGGAAGAACTTACCGCCACCATGCAGCAACACTGGTCCGCCTTCATTCATGGCGGCCGCCCTGAGATGAGTTGGCCGCGCTACGGGGCCACTCAGCGCGCCACCATGATCTTCGATGCCGAGGCCTATATTGAGCACGCGCCGCACGAGCTCAAGCGGCAAGCCTGGGAGGGATACCACATGTTGGAGTGGGGAAGCGGGCGCCCGGAGCTGGTGAGATCTTTGGGCTTCCAACCATCCGGGTGGGAATAACGGTAGACTCCACAGTGACCGCGGGCGGCGGCTTGCCTACCGTGGGAACCTCTGCTTCCGAAGGATGGATTTTAAACCACCATGAGCTTTTTCGAAGATATTGCTTCTGCATTGGATGCCGAGGGCATCGAGTCCCGCGTCAATGATGACGTCATGTTTGTTCCGATCACCTCTGATCTGGAAATCCAATTTATTGAAATCGATCCGCTTCTTCCCGCCGCGAATGTCTACATTGCCGCGGCGGATGTCGATGAAGACGATGAGGAATTCGAGGCAGTCCTCGTCTCCGTTGCCTTCTCGGTAGACGATGCCGTGGAGGCGGTGTCCCGCCACATCGCTACCGACCAGGTCGTCACCGTCCTCCGGGACCTGCTGGAGGGCACCGATGAGCGCATCGCAGAACTAGAATTTGCCCAAGATGAGCTCAATCCGCACCTCGTCGTGGCTGAAGTGGCCAACGACTCGGAGCTGCGCGTGCTCGTGGAAACCATCGACGGCGTCCCGTCCGCCATCGTGCGCTTCCTTGCCTTCGACTTCGACGAAGACGATCTCGATGACATGGAGGATGAGGCAGTCGCCCTCGCCTGGGAAGTGGACGAAGAGGATGAGGACCTCGATGAGTCTGACCGCCTCGCTCTCTTTGATAACGCCGAGTTTGATGACGTTCCCATTGTGGAGGTTCCGGCCGAGGCCCTCGAGCTTGGCACCTACACCGACTTCGATCGCCTCTTCGATGTCCTAGGCCTCGTTTCCGAGCAGGCACTGGACTGGGAAGCACAGCTCGTCTCCTTCGATGACGAAGACTACGAAGAACCTGACGTCTACGATATCTTCGGCGAAGACGACGAGGACGAAGACGAGGACTACCTGGACGGCGACGATGTCGACCTGGACGACGAATCCGACGCCCGCGAAGCTGACGAAAAGTAGTCCCGGCCTTCCCCATTTTAGAGGCCCTTTTGTGTTGCTACTTTCGCGCGCCGCCAATTAGGCTTTAGGACAATCCCAGCCTGCAGCTGGGAATTCGCCCTAAACCTAGCCTTCTGAGGAGGAGACCATGGCGATGACCCGCGACACCACGTGGCGCTACGTCCTTGTTGTAGTAGCCGTGGCATTCTCGCTCGCCGCGTGGCTTTGTACCGTCTTTGGGGTGTACTCCACGGTAAATATGACTTTCGAGTCCTACCTGACCGCCAGCGTCTGGGTCCTCCTCCTAGCGGCCGCGGTGCTGCTATATACCTCGCAGCATGGGCTGGTGCCTAACTGCATCCTCCTGTATCCGATCTTCGGCGCCTCCATCAACCTGCTGTTGGGCTCGTTGACGGTGCGCACGCAGGTGCCGATGTTCTTCGATGCTGTCGGCACCGCCATCGTCGCCATCATCGCCGGTCCCGTGCTCGGCATGGCCGCGGGGCTTACCACCACCGTATTGGGCGGAGTGTACTTTGCCCATGATCTCGCCTTTGCGCCCGTAGGCATCTTTATCGGCGCCGCCGTGGGCCTACTGGCTCGCCGCGGGGTATTCAACAGGCTGTCATGGATCATTTTCTCCGGCCTTGGAATGGGCATCTGCTCCGGCGTGATGAGCGTGTACGTGCTCATCTTTTCCTTCAGCGGACGACCGCGCAAGGGGCCACAAAACCTCACCAAGTTCTACGAGATGATTTTCCAAGACGAGCGCCTAGCCATCATCTTGCAGGGCCTTACCTCGGACATTCTGGATAAGGTCTTTACCGTCCTCATCGCCTGCTTGGTCGTGCGCTTTATGCCTAATGCAATCGCCCGGCACTACACGGTGACCTTCAACCACGAGGTGATGAGGAAGGTGCTCCACGCACCTGACCCGCATGCAGGGCCAGACGCATCTGCGCAGTCAACGAAACAGAGCGCGACCGCCTAGGCGGCTTGGCTGAAGCCGGCGAAGAGTGACTCAGGGGAGTGGACCGGCTGATAGGAGCTATCCACGAGCCACACATAAGTGGCATTCGGGCCACGGGAGACCTCGTGGACTGCGCCAACCATCTCCGCCGGCACGAGCGTGCGCACCCAGCCCTCGGCCACGGCCGGTTCTACCGGCTGACCAAAGTTCTCGGTAATGCGGATGGTAATCAGATAGGCCGGAATGCGGTCTTGCCCAAAGCCGCGCACGCGGGCCTTCACGCGCGCGCCTACGCGGTGGCGGGTAATGCTCATGCAGTACTCTCCGCTCGGTCCACCGGCGGGCGTCGGCAGTTGCTTTATCGGTGGGCGCCACGTGGGCGTGGGGCGCGCGAGGGAGCGTGGGTGATGCATGATGGCGGCGATGGAATTGATGGTGTCATATTCGTGGTAGAGCAAGTCCGCCGCAATCTCGGAGGCGGACTGGGGCAGGTTCATTGCGGTGGGCTGGGGAAACTTCTTTTGTACGTTGTGCATGGCCATCACACTAGAACCCAGCGCGGACACAGCCCCAACAAAAGCAAACACATGTTCGAGTACAACCTGCAAATGGCTTTCCCTGATGCCAAGGATTAGAGTTGCAGCCGATATGATGAATACACACAGCGGGGAAGTAGAACACGAGGAAGCGCCAAAGATCCCACGCGAAATCTGGGTCATGGTTACCGCCGCCTTTATTATCGCTTTGGGCTACGGCCTCATTGCCCCGCTCCTTCCGCAGTTTGTGGTGAGCTTCGATGTCTCCATGGCCGCCGCAGGCCTGGTGGTTTCCATCTTCGCCGCCTCGCGCCTTATCTTCGCGCCCATGTCCGGTTCTTTGGTGGATCGCGTCGGCTCGCGCCGCGTTTACCTCATCGGGCTCATGACCGTCGCAGTGACCACGGGGCTAGTCTCCATTGCGCAAAGCTACTGGCACATCGTGGCCCTGCGTGCCATAGCCGGCATTGGCTCTACTATGTTCACCGTTTCTGCCATGGGCCTTATTGTGCGCATGTCCCCGCCGACGATTCGTGGCAAGTGTTCTGCCACCTACGCCACGGCCTTCCTGCTCGGTAACGTCGCCGGCCCCGTTCTTGGTGCCAGCCTGTCCTTCCTGGGCTTTCGCTGGCCATTTTTCATCTACGGTGTGGGCGTGGCGCTGGCCGCGTTCGTCGTCTGGTGGCAAATGCCCCGCGTGAACCACAAACAAGCCAGCAAGGATAAGTTGCCGCCCATGCGCCTGCAGGAGGCCTGGGGCGATACCGCCTACCGCGCGGTGCTGACCTCCAACTTTGCCCATAGCTGGATCAACATGGGCGTGCGCGTATCCGTCCTGCCGCTTTTTGCCGCCTCCATCTTCCACAATGGCGCGGCTGCCTCCGGCCTGGCGCTCGCGGTCTTCGCGGCCGGCAACGCCATCGTCTTGCAATTTTCAGGCAAATGGTCTGATATCCACGGCCGCAAGCCACTCATTCTCATCGGCCTTATCGGCTCAGCCATCTTCATGGTGCTGATGGGCATGGCTACCAGCGTGTGGTTCCTCCTGCTTATTTCCGCCTTCGCCGGCGCCTCCTCCGGGCTTATCAACCCCTCCCAGCAGGCCGCGGTGGGAGACATCGTGGGCAATGACCGCTCCGGCGGCAAGGTGCTATCCACCTTCCAGATGGCAGGAGACTTCGGCCAAATCTTGGGGCCCATGCTCATTGGCCTGCTTGCCGACGCCTCCGGCTTCCCCCTCGCCTTCACCGTCTGCGGCGCCATGGCCTTCATCGGCATCATTGCCTGGGCATTCGGCCGCGATCCGCACGCCGCGGTGGGGAATAAGCCGAAGCGAGTGCCGCAGGGGAAGTAGGCACGTATTCTCGGCTAGAGAATTTCACCCAGTTGGGAAACACATAGATAAACGAAGGCAACGGAGATTACCGCCATCAACGTGTTGACGATCCAGCCGTTTCTCCATTGCTTTGGGGTGTGTTTGGTATTCAGCAGGACCAAAAGCGTAAGGCCTAAGAACGGCATAAACAAAGCGCCCAGAACGCCGTAGGCGATGATGAGTCCGGTTGGCTTTCCAAGGAGCAAAAGCAGCATTGGTGGGAAGGTCAGCCAGATGAGGTAAGCGCGGTAGTACTTTCCACCAGTACTGGTTCGGGGATCGCCTTGCGGGATCTTTTTGAGGTGGCCGATGTAGTCGGCAAACATCAGAGACACACCGTTCCAAACACCGAGGCAGGAAGAGAATGCGGCAGAGAAGAACCCGACGATGAACAATTTGGACATGAAGGCTCCGTAGCGGTCCTCGAGAACGTCTGCCATATCAACGAGACCCTGGTCATTATCAGAGACCGCGACATTGGCGCTGTAGAGGAGTTCAGCGCCCAGCGCGAGTGTGGCTAAGACAAAAATACCGGTAACTGCGTATGCCACTGCATTGTCCATGCGCATAACTTGCATCCATTTTGGTGTGTACCATTCCTTTTCTCTCAGCCAGTAGCCGTAAGCGGCAAGCGTGATTGTGCCGCCCACTCCGCCAGCGATGGACAACACATAGACGAAGGAGCCATCTGGAATCTGTGGTACCAAACCACCGATGACTTCGGGAAGGTTCGGAGCTGTAATGGCGGCGATGCCCACCACGGTGACAAACATGATTCCGACTAAGATGGCTGATAGCTTCTCGAAAAGCTGATATCGCCCAAGCCAAGTTAGAGTGAAGCAGGATATTCCAGCAATAATTGCCCACATTTCGAGACTGGTACCTGGGAAAAGGGCGCTAAGAGCGAGGCCAGCGCCGGACATCGATGCAGCGCCGTAGACGAGACCCCAAATAACGATATATGGGGCAAAATACCAGGAGGTCCACCGTCCCAACTCGCGCCAGCCATGGAACATAGTGTTTCCGGTAGCAAGACTATACCGACCGACACCTTCGACTAGGACGATTTTCATAATCGTTCCGATAATGACCGCCCACAGGAGAGCGTAGCCATAACGTTGACCGGCAATCATGGTGGCCACTAGGTCGGCCGCACCAACGCCTGTCGCTGCGGCAACTAGTCCTGGACCGACTAAGGTCCATTTCACTCTAGCTTGGTTGGTAGTGTCTACGTTGTGTCTGCTACCTGCAGGCCGTGCAGAACTCGATTCGCTGGTCTGACTCATGGCACCCTCTCGATTGATTGTGTTTCTAATCACTATAGGGAGGGTGGTGCTTTTCTATCAGGAAAACGAGGATTTCAATTTTTCGATCGGCCGTCTAGGCCACCGTTCTTCCCGCAGCGTAGAGAGCCTTGGGCATTGCTCGCTGGAGCTTCCATTCGAATTGGATCGGCTTTTCTCCATGATGTGACACATAATCCACAGCGCCTAAATAGGTATAAGCGCTCGCTGTACCGACTTCGTTCTTCTTGTTAAAACGCGAGGCTATGAGAATCTTGCCATCACGGTTCTGATGGCCGATGTAGCGTTTAGCCGCCTTCGACTTCAGTGTCGTTGTTGATTGAGATTCCCAGTGCAACAGATCAGGTGAAATTGGATAGTCTCGGTAATTCGTGGAGGCACTGACTTGTTCGTCCTTTTGAAATGTCACCAAGAAAAGGTCGGTGTTGATATCGGGGAAATATTTCACACCCTCGCGTGGTAGGTTTGCAAGCTGTTGAAGGCTTCCCGACTCTAAAGCGCCAATAAGCTCGGCCAACGAGTAATCCGCATGTGTTTCCAAAACCGAACTATCGCTATGCTGTGGAACGATGCGCGAGGAGTCACTGCTAAGTTGCATAACCTGCTCTAACTCCCAAGCAACTTGTGGATGCTGGCGCAAAATCGTCAAGGCCGCGTCATAGGAACCAGGGTGCGGAGAATTTGAGTTCGCCCAAAATCCGAGTACGAGCATTCGGGTGAAGGCCTGGTCGGATGGCTCCATGTCGGCGTAGTGAAGATTTGGGGTGGAAAGAATGCGCAGATACGCATCGACTCGGTGTGAATCGTTGACGTGAAGGAAGACTCGAATTCTATTAAGGAGAAATGATTCGGTCTCATCGGCGTTTTGCTCTAGTAGGCCTTCTTCACGAAGGAGCCGCGTCCACGAATACTTCGAAGGGCGGTAGATATCCTCTAGTTGCAGGTTGGAGTTCTCAAGGAACTCTTTGAGATTTGTGGTACGAATTTCAGAGAGCAATGCACGAACTTTTCGTAAGGAATTTCGTGAGATCTTCTTGACGTTGCGGAGAACCTGCTCGGTCGTCGATTGATCGAATTGAATATGCGAACCCGGTGGGGCGGTGGGAAAGCCTTGTTCGATTTCTTCAACCAAGCGCTTGCCGCGTTTTCGGGTCAAGGCATGGAACTTTCTCTCAAAATCAAAATCGACATGCTGTTGGCCAATGAAATCGAAAATGACGCATGAGTCTTTGCCTGGAGACAAACGGAGACCGCGACCCAGTTGTTGTAGAAAGACCACTGGGCTTTGTGTCGGGCGGAGCAAAAGAAGGGTGTTTACAGCAGGAATATCAACGCCTTCATTAAATATATCTACAGTGAACAGTACTTTGAGCTTGCCAGTTTCCAGATCTTTGATGGCCTGAGCACGCTCGGTGGCTGTGAGATCGCTTGTTACCGCTCGCGCTGGGATTCCAAATTGTTGGAACTGCGTTGCCATATATTTTGCGTGAGCAATAGTGACGCAAAACCCGATAGCTTTCATCTCTGAGAGATCGAAAACGCGTCGGTTAAGCTCGTTAATAATGAAGCGGGTGCGCTTTTCTCCTGCTTTGATGTAGAACTCAGAGAGCTCTCTGGAGTTATAGTCTTTCCTGCCTCGGCTCCATGTCAATGAGGATAGGTCCGTTCCATCGGCAATCCCGTAGTAATGCATGGGGACTAAGAGCTGTAGACGCAAAGCATCCCATAAGCGCAGTTCATGGGCTACGCGATAGTCGAAGTACTTCTGAACGTTTTCGCCATCTCCACGTTCTGGTGTTGCTGTTAAACCTAAGAGCTCTAGTGGCTGAAAGTGGTCCAAAAGTGCTCTATAGGTGGGGGCTTGTGCGTGATGGAACTCGTCGATTACTACGACATCAAAATGAGCTGTATTCAGTTTTTGTAAACGAGAAGCACTGAGAGATTGCACACTGGCGAATACATAGTCCCAGCGGCGAGGCTCAACGCCGTCAACTAACAGCTCACCAAAGTCCGCGTCTTTGAGCACTTCCTGGAATGTACGACGGGCTTGTTGAAGAATTTCCTTCCGGTGTGCAACGAAAAGCAACCGAGGACGTCGCTTCCAGTGTTCGCAAAGGTTTCGGTAATCCAGTGCGGCAACTACTGTTTTGCCTGTTCCTGTTGCAGCGATCAGGAGGTTTCGATGCCGATCTTTTACTTCTCGCTCCGAGCGTAGCGCCTCGAGCATTTCTTCTTGGTAGGGGTAAGGCGTTACCTCTAGGCCAGATAACTCCAGCTGGCGAAGTGTTCCGGAGGCTTCACCACCCTTGGCAACGCGGAGAGACTGCTCGAGTCTCTCCATGTCGCGAATGGGATCGAAGGTCTTGAAGTGGCTGTCGTGCCAGTAGCTGTTGAAAGTCTTGATGAACTTATCTATTACTTCCGGAGTCGCAGTGTTAGACCCGCGGACATTCCACTCCCAACCATCGACGAGGGCAGATCGTGAAAGGTTGGAACTACCAATAAAGGCAGTATCGAATCCGGATTTTCTGCGGAAAAGCCAAGCTTTGGCATGAAGTCGAGTGGATTTATGCTCGTAGCAAATCTTTACGTCGGCCTGATACTTCTCAACCAATCGCTTGAGGGCGGCTGCGTCGGACGCACCACAGTAGGTAGAGGTAAGTAGACGGAATGGGATCTTGTTATCGCGAAGGTACTCGAGTTGCCTATCAAGAACGCTAATGCCGGAGTTCTTGATAAACGCACAAAGCAAATCTACCGAATCAGCA
The DNA here is from genome assembly GCF_916618765.1 of Corynebacterium sp. Marseille-P4611. Taxonomy (NCBI): domain Bacteria; kingdom Bacillati; phylum Actinomycetota; class Actinomycetes; order Mycobacteriales; family Corynebacteriaceae; genus Corynebacterium; species Corynebacterium sp. Marseille-P4611. The sequence continues at coordinate 2,288,123 of NZ_CAKAKD010000001.1, read as the reverse complement.
GTTTTAATTTCTCTCTCGATTTCGCTGGTTAAACTAGATTCACCCTGGGCGTTGGTGAATAACGCACTCTTGGTAAGTGAAACATCTGGAAGCAAGGGAGGGTCCGCCAACCCGGAGCTGTATACGGCGTAGAGGAGTTCTTCGGAATCGATTCCCTCATCTTCACCCAGTAACAGCGCGATGTTATTGATTAGGGCAACCCGGTCTTCGGGGGACTTCAAACCGTATAGCCGTCGCTCTAGAAGTGAACCAATGTGTTGTGAAACCGCCGAGGTGTAGCGGCCGTGAGCCTCTTCATCGGAGCTTCTTCCAATACCGAATCCTGCTGCAGGATGTTTGCTTAACGTTTCGTTCATGCGTTCACGAATTCGCGTGGTAATAGGGGTCTCGTAAACGCCAAAAGGTAGGGAAGAGTCAGGATTAGTGCTCATAATGAGCAAATTCTAAAGGCTTCGGAATTCAAATTGGCTGATTTATGGATTGGCGAAGTAAATTTTCTCCAAACGGGGTGCCCTTCAGCGATCTTCATTGTTTGTATTCCCCAAAGACTTTGAACTCGATTAAGAAGAGCAATCCCAGCGGTCTAAATGTCAGATGCGAGTTTTTGGTACCGGTGTTCTGGGGACTCGGTACTGTCGTGTTCCGGGTAGTTGGTACCGGGCCGAGGGGTGCGTCGGCCCGGACCGTTAGTCTTAGTTGTCTGGGGTGGTGGGTGCGGTGGCTTTGCGCATGTCGAAGTCTCCGATATGGATTCGGTGGCCGTTGTTGAGGCGGCTTACGAGTGAATCGGCTCCGACTCTGTCTGGCAGTGTTTCAACCCAGTAGGCGGCGGCTGATTGGGAGGAGATCAGTGTTGGGAGCCTTCCGTCGCGGTCGAATATGATCTTGGTTAGGTCTTCTTGCCCGCGCTGGTTGATGCTGATGGTCATAAAGTCGTCGATGATAAGGACATCGACGTTGATCAGTTTCCGCATTTTATCGAGGTAGTTTTGGTCAGTCGGTGAGAAGACCGCCAGCATGTCTACAAGTTGATCCAGCCGGTAGTACGCCACGGAATATCCGGCTTTGCATGCGGCGATGCCGATGGCGCAGGCAATGTATGTCTTGCCTGTTCCGGTCGGTGCGAGGATGTGAATATTGGTCGGGTTTTCCCGCCAGTTGGTTGCTGCGATTCGTTTCAGCTGGCGCATGTTGATACCGCGTTGTTCTGCCCGGGTGATTTCAGCCAGGCTTGCATCCGGGTATCGGAATTGTGCCTGGGTGATGGCCTTGGCGATATTGCGCTGTTGGCGTTGTGTGTAGGCTTCTTCGACTGCGGCGAGGAAGATGTCTTCTGGTAGCGCATCCGCATAGGCCTCGTCGTTGACAACCTCGTAGAAGATGTCAGCGAAGGTTGATACGCGAAGCTTGCGCATTTTCGCCCGCACAATCTCGTCGTCGATGCTGCTCATGATTTTTCACACTCCTTCTAGTTTTCGTAGTGGTCAGCAGGCCGGATAAAGACGGCATCGGCCACGTCGCCGGTAAGCGGGGTACTTGGGCGTGGTTGGCGCTTGGACACAGGCTGTGTTTTGGGCCCTGGTGCCCAGGGATGTTGTTGGGCGTGGGCAATGTCAGTCTGGATGCGTTTGATCACTGCCATTGTTGGGGCCAGTTTCTTGTCCACGACCTGCTGGCATGCCGGTTCGAGGGTGGCTTTGTTGTGCTTTTTGCCCAGGTTGGCCAGCACGTTGCGTGCCTGGATGAGTCCGCGGGGTACGGCGGCACTATTGCGGTCGAGGATCATCGCTATGACTGCGTGCGTTGCTGCCCCAAACGACGATGCCCAGGCCAAAAGCTCATCACGGGTAAGCGCCTTGTGGCCTTCATCATCGCCACGCGGCCCATGCTGAGGGTTTGTGGAATACCGGTATTTGAATCCGTGAAGGCGCGTGTGTTCAGCAACAAGCTGCTCCCCGTTGAAGACGCTCACCAGTTGCGGGGTGAGCCTGACTGTTACCGATTCTTCTACCAGCTGAAATGGCACTGAATAGTACTGGTAGTCACAGGTGATGTGCCAGTTGCGATCGACTTTAAGCCGCTTATAAGACACTTCCGTAAACGGCGTCGGCGGAAGGTCTCGCATCATTGGTGCCTCTTCTTTATCAAAGCGCATCTGCCGTGTTGAGCCATCAGGCCGCGTCATTGCGCCGTTGATATCGACAAGACGCTCCGCGATCGCCTCATTAAGCTCATCAAGGCTATAGAAGACTTCGTTGCTGAAGTAACCCAGGATTTTGGTGTAGGCGATTTTCACGGCACGCTCTACCGCTGCCTTGTCGCGTGGCCTGCCGGGCCTAGTCGGCACGATCGTGACGCCGTAATAGTCTGCAAACGCTGCGTAGCGGTCAGTGACTATCCGGTATGTAGAGGTCTTCTTCGGCCGATAAGTCGCCGTAGAAGCATTATCTGGCACGATGACCGCTGGTACTTTGCCAAGATAATTCAACGCCTTAACATGGCACTCAATCCACGCCGGCATCTTCTCATTCGCAGCAGCAGTAACGTACATCAGCCCTGAGTACGGGCTGACCGCGACAAACAATGACGCCTTGAACACGGTGTCACCACTGGCCTGATCCGTCACTGGCACTTTGTCCCCGGCCCAGTCAACGTAAAGCTCTTGGCCTGGCTCATGGGTGATAACTTCGACGAGATCGTTGGCACGCAGAAATTCATTGAGCCCACTGCAGAACTGGGAGTACTGGTACTTGGTCTTATCCGTCGGACAAGGCTGCGACACGTAGTCCATCCACAGCTTATGCCTGGTCACATGCTTCGTACTTTTCAGCTTGCGTGCAAGAGCATGAAAATCAGGCTGGTCGTAGGACATCGTCCGCTTACTCCGGCCATCACTGAATCGATCATCGAACCATCCCGGTGGGAGCTGACGGAAGCGCTCTGGAGTTAGTTCCTCATCGTTGATGACTTTCTTTGCTCGGGATACTTCTCGTCGTGAACATCCCAATGCATGTGTGATCTGCGCGTAGCTAGCACCATCGAGGCACATCGCGATGATCTGTTTGAAGTTGGCCACAAGGACCGGCTCCTTCCAAGTAGAAGTTGACGCAACACCAGCGGATTGTGGTGTCGCCAACATCAACTATGAAAGAAAACCCCTTGCAGTACCGGGTACGTGGAACACCGGTACCAACTACGCAGACTCGCGGTACCAACTACCCCAAATCGACAGTCTAAATTTTTATCCCTTTCGATTGGAGATGAATTGAGAAGGCCAAAATGACTACGCGATGAGATTCTTTTGGTGGCTGAAATTGGAATCCGTTTAGGATGGCCGGCTACAGGACCTAGGGAGGAAATATCTCGGGTATCCAACCTTCTAGCTATGGGAGTTGTGTATGGAGACGAGTTCCAGCCAGGTCCTAAATTTAGGAATGTCAATGGCGTGAGCCGAAAATACTTTGATCTCTACTCGGCGCGACCCTCCTATCAAGGACAAACTACAAACGGAGGAAAGGCAACGAAGGAAATCGCAGCGTTGGCGGAATCCGATCCGCAATTGGTATTGCGTTTGGCGGAGGATATCCGCCGCATGCTGGCAGAAGGCAAATACGAAAGGAAGAATCTTTCTTTCCTTAGCTGTGACTAGCAGCAATAGCTTCTACTGCCGGGATATCTGCGGGAGCCCACGTCAGGTGCGCAGCCTCTGTGGAGGTAACCCATTTTGTATCGTCATGGTCGGTCAGGCGTAGGTCGCCGTCGACAAGCGTGCAGTAGAAAGTGGTTAGCTCAATCGTCGCAAAATCGTACTCGTAGGTTGTTGTCGTCACTTTCTGGCCCACCTCGGCGATGAGGTTGAGTTCCTCGCGAATTTCTCGCGCTAGAGCTTGCTCAGGAGTTTCACCAGGCTCAATCTTTCCACCTGGAAATTCCCAGTGGCCTTCTAGTGGTTTGCCCGGTTTCTTTCGGCAGGCGAGGAAACGCTGGCCATCATGGAAGACGGCGCCGACGACGCGGATGGGTTTAGACATGACTTTATTGTGCCTTGGATCTCGAAAACGTCTAGACAGTGAGCTGTTACTTAGCTAACATATCCCCAATGTTCGCGTAAGGCTGTCACGCGGGCTTGATTTTTGTATGCAAGCTTGAGGGGACGGTTTTACTGTGACTTCTACCGAATCGGTTTACTCCTCCATCCAGAGCCATGACGGGGAAATCCCGCAGCCTGGCGGACGGTGGAAACTCTTTTTATATAGCGCCATTGGCGCGTTCGTATTCTTCCTGCCGGTGACGTATCAGGATAAGCGCTCCATTCCTTTGGACCACATGGTCACCATGGTGCGCGAAGGGATTCCGGCAGCGGTGCCGTGGATTATCTTTGCCCTTGCTGTCTACGGCACGGTGCGCAGCTTTACCACTGGGGCGTTTAAGGAAAGCGCGCTGCAGGCGGTCTTTGCGGTGCTCAACATTGTGGGTGCGGTGGTCTCCTTCCTTATGGTCATCGATGCGCTGCCGTGGGTGCTAGGCGATGAAGACCTAGTGCCGTTCCTGTGGAACTCCATCGCGATTCCGGTTGGCCTCATTGTGCCTATCGGTGGGGCATTCCTGGCGTTTCTCATTGGCTTTGGCCTGCTGGAATTTGTCGGTGTGCTCATGCAGCCCATCATGCGGCCGCTGTGGAAGACGCCGGGGCGCTCCGCCATTGACGCGGTGGCCTCGTTCGTGGGCTCGTATTCGCTGGGCATTTTGGTGACGGACCGCGTCTACCAAAAGGGCGGCTATACCGGGCGCGAGGCGGCCATCATTGCCACCGGCTTTTCGACGGTCTCTGCGGCCTTCATGGTCATCGTGGCCAAGCAGCTTGACCTGATGAAGATCTGGGGCACCTATTTTATTGTCACGCTCATCGTGACCTTTGTAGTGACGGCCATTACCGTGCGCATTCCGCCGCTGCGCACCATTCCGGATGAGTACTTTGCAGACGCGCACCCAGACCCGGAAAAGCCGGTGGAGGGCTCGCGCATCAAGAACGCGTGGCGCGAAGCAATGCTGGCACTGCAGCGCGCGCCGTCCTTGTGGGAGTCCATCTGGGAGAATTTGCGCGATGGCGTGCGCATGGCGGCGGCCATCGTGCCTTCCATTATGTCGGTGGGCCTTATCGGCCTACTGCTTGCGCGCTTTACGCCCATCTTCGAGTGGATTGGCTACCTGTTTTATCCGTTCGCGTGGGTAGTGCAGCTGCCGGAGCCGGTCCAGGCTGGAAAGGGCGCGGCCATGGGTATTGCGGAGATGTTCCTGCCCGCCACCGCAGTGGCAGGCAGCGACAGCATGGTCCTCAAGTTCGTTATCGGCGTGGTGGCAGTCTCTGCCATTATTTTCTTCTCCGCGCTGGTGCCGTGCATTCTGGCCACCAAGATCCCGGTGAAGCTGACCCACCTGGTCATCATCTGGTTTGAGCGCGTGGCGTTGACCATTCTTATCGCCACGCCGATCGCCCACCTGCTGTTTTGATAAGTTGAACCCAAGACGGGTAAGCGGATCGATATCGCTGGAGGGCAATGATGCTTATAGCCACTATTGCAGCTGAGGTAGCTTTTTGGCTTTGCTTAGTGGCTGGCTGCCTCTTGCGCTACGTGTTTAATCTGCGCAAACTTGGCTTGATACTTATGGCCGCGACCCCAATTATCGACCTGCTGCTCTTAGTATTTTTCTATGTGAGCCTGAGCCAAGGCGGTACGGCCGAGTTCATGCACGGCTTCGCGGCCTTTTATATTGCTTTCTCGGTTGTCTTCGGCAAAGACATTATTGGATTCGTTGACCAGAAAGTTTCTGGCGGCAGCACTCGCACAGGGCCCAAAGATGACCAGCGCAGTTTCACACAATGTGTCCTCGCAAGTGTTGGCGCAGCGCTTTTGCTGCTCATAGGCATTGCGGTGACTGGCTTAGCGGGTAGCTTCTGGCTTGTCTACTGGCTCATCGCCGTTGCCTTTACTCCCGCTATGTGGTGGGGAGTCCAACGCTGGATGAGTAAGAAAGCTACCCGATAAACTGCACGGCCCGGGTAAACCCCAACGCCGTTGGCGTTTAGCTAGTGAGGTGGGCCGTGACGATGTCGTCGATAAGCCGCGCCGCTGCCTTGGCGGTGCGGTTATCTATGTCAAAGGTGGGATTGAGCTCGACGACGTCCACCAGGGCTAGTTTGCCCGTCCGCGCAATAGCTACGGCCATGGCGCGGATACGCTCATAGCTCACGCCCAGAGACGCCGGGGCGGATACGCCCGGCGCGGTAGAAGCCGGCAGGACATCGAGGTCGATGGACAAGTGAACCTTGTCCTTGCCCTCGGTGGCGCGGGCGGCAAGTTCGCCGCACTCGGCTGGGGTTAGGTTGACCAGCTCTTCGTCTAGGGTGATGGCCACGCCGAGGGACTCGGCTTCGTCGAAAAGCACCTTGGTGTTATTGGGGCGGGAGATACCCAACACGGTGTAATCGAAGTCGTCGGTGAGCTCCGACATCTGCTTGAACGGGGTGCCGGAGGTGGCTTGGTCCGCCTGGCGCAGATCGAAGTGGGCGTCCAGATTGATGATCTTGGTGGCGCCCACCGCGCGGTAGAGGCCGCGGTGGGAGCCAAAGGCGGTCTCGTGACCGCCGCCCAGAATGATGGGGAGGGTGCCGGCCTCGACGAGTTCCTGCACCTTGTTAGAAAGCGCGTTGTGGGCGCCGTCGAGGTCGTCGGCTTGGGTGGTGATCGTGCCGGCGTCGGCAAGCGCATGCCCATGGTGGACTGCCAAGGAGCCAAGCGCGGAACGCAGCGCGGCCGGGCCTGCTGCTGCACCCTGGCGGCCGCCGTTGCGCAGCACGCCTTCATCAGACGCAAAGCCTAGGAGGGTTACTGGGGCAGGGGAGTCGGTGGACTGATTGATAACGCTATGCCAGCGGGCATGCTCTGGGCCTGGGCCATCGGAGCGGCCAGACCATTCGGGGGCGGGAGTGAAAAGTTCAGCTTTTTCGGTGTTCATGGTTATCGATGTTAGGTAAAACCGCGGCGTGTGGCAGGAGACTCTGCCTACAATCACTAAGCGTGAGTACCAACAGAGTCCCCGCGGCGCGTCACGCGATGGATATCCTCAAGCTTTTATCCACCATCGACGTCCCTATTTCTGCTGCCCGCATCCAAGGTGAGCTCAACCTGCCGCGTTCATCTACATACCACCTGCTGGCGGAGATGGTTGATGCTGGTTTTGTAGCCCATTTGCCGGAGCATAAAACCTATGGCCTGGGTCTGGCCGCGTATTCCATGGCCTCGGCCTACGTGACGCAGCAACCGTTGGTGCGCATGGCTACTCGAGACTTGGAACAGTGTGCGGCACTGGTGGGTGGATCGGGGCATCTGTCACGTATGGCTGGATCTGAAATTTTGTATCTGCAGGAGGTGCGTGCGGCGGGGGCCACCTCCTTGGTGACCGAGGTGGGTGTGCGTCTGCAGGCACATAAGACGGCGTCCGGGCGTGTGATGCTGGCGCATCTGCCTGATGCGGAGGTGCGCGCCGCCTTTGATATTGCGGGGGGTAGCGGCTTTACCGCGTTGAAAGAACGCTTGAGTTTGGTAGCTGCACGCGGGTGGGACCAGGAGATTGAAGAAATTACTCGCGGTCAGGCCTCTGTGGCGGTACCCATCCTGGATCATTTGGACCGTCCAGCAGCGGCGGTAGCGGTGACGTATCCGGTAGGGACGTCGGATGCGAAGGTAGACGCCGCCATTCGAGCTTTGCTGGAGGTCTCGGACAAGGTAGCTGCCAAAATGTACCGCAACCAGAAAAAGTGAGGTAGCATACGTTCATCGCGTTAGGCTGTCGCGCGACACATCGAAGTTATTGATCCCTTATTTAAAGGAGATTTGCCATGCCTAGCGCCTACCCAACCACCGTGACTGTAAAAGTCGGCGCACTGAGCATCGAGGATGTCGTTGCCGTTGCCCGCTATGGGGCGACGGTGGAGATTGCGCCCGAGGCCTTAGAAGAGGTGGCCGCCACCCGCGAGCGCGTAGAAGAACTCGCGCAGGATCCCACCCCGGTCTATGGCATTTCCACCGGCTTTGGCGCGCTCGCTCGTCGCCATATCCCAGAAGAGATGCGTGCACAGCTGCAGCTTTCCCTGGTGCGTTCGCACGCTGCGGGCACCGGCCCAGAGGTAGAAGAAGAAGTTATTCGCGCACTGATGCTGCTGCGCCTGTCCACCCTGTGCACCGGCCGCACCGGCGTGCGCCCCGTGGTGGTGGAAACCTATGCCAAGGTCCTTAACGCCGGCATTGTGCCGGTGGTGCGAGAGTATGGCTCACTGGGCTGCTCCGGCGATTTGGCGCCGCTTGCTCACTGTGCGCTCGCCCTGCTGGGCGAGGGCGAGGTGCGCGTAAACGGCGAGCTGCAGGATGCGGGCGCAGCCTTGGCCGCGGCCGGCATCGAACCGCTGCAGCTGCGCGAGAAGGAAGGCCTAGCGCTTATTAACGGCACCGATGGCATGCTCGGCCAGCTCTGCTTGGCCATTACTGACCTGCGCGCGGCCGCAAAGACCGCCGATATTGCCACCGCCATGACTGTGGAAGGACTGCTCGGCACCCTCGTGGTCTTTGCCGATGACCTGCAGCAGCTGCGCCCGCACCCAGGCCAGGCCGATGCCGCGGCGAATATTCTCCAAGTGGCCGAAGGCTCTGAAATCTTGGAGGCCGCGCTCGAGGAGTTCAAAAAGAATCAGGTACAAGATGCCTACTCCGTGCGGTGCGCCCCGCAGGTAGCCGGAGGCTTCCGCGATACCTTGGCGCATACCACCCAGGTGGCCGAGCGCGAGCTCGCCGCCGCGGTGGATAACCCGGTGGTAACCAAGGATGGTCGCGTGGTCTCCAATGGCAACTTCCACGGCGCGCCAGTTGCCTATGCGCTCGATTTCCTGGCTATTGTCACCGCGGACTTGGCTTCCATTTCTGAGCGCCGCACCGACCGCTTTCTGGACCCGGCGCGCAACCGCGGGCTGAATGCCTTTCTTGCCGACGACCCCGGTGTTGACTCCGGCCACATGATTGCCCAGTACGCCCAGGCCGGCATCGTCAGTGAGATGAAGCGCCTGGCCAACCCATCTTCGGCCGATTCCATTCCTTCTTCGGCCATGCAGGAAGACCATGTGTCTATGGGATGGTCCGCCGCCCGCAAGCTGCGCAAGGCCGTGGATGGCCTACAGCGCGTGCTCGCTGTAGAGATCCTCACCGCCGCCCGCGCCATCGACATGCGCGAGGGCACCCCGGCCAAGGGAACCGGCGCGGTGATTGAGAAGCTGCGCCAGACTGTGGACGGCCCCGGCGTGGACCGCTACCTGTCTCCGGAAATCGAGGAGACTGTACGCCTAGTCAAGGAAGGCGCTCTTATCGACGTCGTCGAGGACGCTACTGGAAAGCTGCGTGATTAATATGTCGACCATTTCCTGGCATCCGCAGACCGAGCCTAAGCCCTTGCCATTTTCGCCCTTTAAGGCGAGCACGGTGCCACGACCTATTGGTTGGCTCTCTAGCGTCGACGGCCAAGGCCGTGAAAATATCGCTCCCTATAGCCAGTGGCAAAACCTCACCTGCGATCCGCCCATGGTGATGTTTTCGGCCAACCAGTACCCGGACGGTCGTCGCAAGGACACGGTCCTCAATGCCGTGGAAACCGGCTGGTTCGTGTGGAATATGGCTACCTATGACCTACGCGAGGAAGTCAATAAATCTGCCCAGGTACTAGATTATGGCGATAGCGAATGGGACCGCCTGTCCGTTACCAAGGAATATGCGGACAATTACCGCATTCCCATGGTGAAAGAATCGCCGGTGAAGTTCGAGTGCCAGTACAAGACCACGCTGCGCGTGCCTGGCAATTCCAAGGTGGGCAGCATCGATCTCGTGGTGGCGGATGTCAACACTATCCATATCGATGAATCTGTCATCGATGAGGAAGGCAAGCTGGACATCCTCAAGATTAAGCCCATCGCGCGCATGGGCTACTTTGACTACACCGTGGTCACAGAAAAATTCGAGATGCGCGTGCCTGGTTCCGATGACGCCGCACGCGCCGGACTAGAGGGCAGCGCGTAGAGCCTGGGCCATTGCCACCTGGCCCGCGTGGGTGGGATGCATGGGAAAGGAATCAGTCTCCTGGCCTGTGAAATCCACCCACGGCGAGGGGGAACAGGCGGTGTGGTCTAGGGCGGCGTCGGCAAGCACGTAGCTAGCCCCGTTGCGCTCGGCGGCCTCGCGCACCGCCTGGTTGATGCGCTCGATGGACTCTGCCAACCAATCCCGGTCACTGGCCGGGATTTTTTCTATGTAGGGGCAGGTCTCCCCGTGCTTGATAAGGGGGAGGTAGCCGGTGGCAAGGACCTTCACATTAGGGGAGCGGCGGTGAATCTCCTCGTAGACCTTGTCGAGCCGGCGGGGCAGATCGCGGATTTCTAAGTCAATCTGCGCGCCTGATTCCGCCTGGCAGATATCGTCCGTGGCGCACTGGGTAAGCCGCACGAAGCTGGCGTCATTGCCGCCGATGGATAGGCTGACCAGGTCGGTGTCCTCGCGTAGGGCGTCCACCTGGGCGGGGTGCTCGCCGGCCGAGGAGAGTACGTCGAGGGTGCTAGCGCCCTGGCAGGTGACATTGGTGAGTTCTGCGCCTATCTCCTTGGCTGCGAGCTCGGGGTAGGAATCTTGTGCGCGTACGCAGGTATTGGGCGGATCGAGCGGCAGCGTGGTCGATCCCATGGCCGCATAGGAATCTCCCAGCGCTACATAGTGGGGTGGCTGCGGTTCCTCGGCAGGGGTGGAACAAGCGGCGAGGAGGGCCGCGGAAAGGAGGGGGATGAACCGGCGCATGCAGGCCATCGTAGATCATTCCGCGGGTGTCTCATATACGAGACAGTTAGGGCTTATGTGTCATGGTACACAGAGCTGCGTCACAGTACCTTATGACATGTGACGCCGAGCAAGTCCTCGGGGACAGCCCCGGGAAACCGGCCTAGGGGGCTTGGGAGGGTGTCGAAAAGCACGACGAAAGGAAGCCATGTCTCAACCACGCGAAGTACGCGCGCCGCGCGGAACCGAATTTTCCGCCAAGTCTTGGCAGACCGAAGCGCCCTTGCGCATGCTCATGAATAACCTCGACCCCGAGGTTGCAGAGCGCCCCGAGGACCTCGTGGTCTACGGCGGCACCGGCCGTGCAGCGCGCAGCTGGGAAGCTTTTGATGCCATCGTAGAATCCCTTAAGGACCTGGAATCTGATGAAACCCTGCTGGTGCAGTCCGGCAAGCCGGTGGGCATCTGGAAGACCAATGAGTGGGCACCGCGTGTACTTATTGCTAACTCCAACCTGGTAGGAGACTGGGCTAACTGGGAGCACTTCCGAAAGCTCGAGGACGAGGGCCTGATGATGTACGGCCAGATGACGGCCGGCTCTTGGATCTACATCGCCACCCAGGGCATCCTGCAGGGCACCTTCGAGACCTTCGCGGCCGTGGCTAAGAAGCGCTTTGGCGGCAGCCTGGCCGGTACTTTCACCCTGACCGGTGGCTGCGGTGGCATGGGCGGCGCACAGCCGCTGTCTGTCACCCTCAACGGCGGCGCCTGCCTCATCGCGGACGTGGACGAGACTCGTCTCAAGCGCCGCCAGCATAAGCGCTACCTCGATGAGGTGGTCACCGACCTCGATGAGGCCCTCAAGCTGGTCCTGGATGCCAAGGAAAACAAGAAGGCCCTGTCCGTCGGCCTGGTAGGCAACGCCGCCGAGGTCTTCCCAGAGGTCCTGCGCCGCCAGCGCGCCGGGGAATTTACCGTCGACATCGTCACGGACCAGACCTCCGCACACGACCCGCTGTCCTACCTGCCTTCTGAAATCACCGTGGAGGACTGGCATAACGAGGCCAAGGCAGACCCAACCACCTTTACCAAGAAGGCCCGCGAATCCATGGCCGCTCAGGTCCAGGCTATGGTCGAGTTCCAGGATGAGGGCGCCGAGGTCTTTGACTACGGCAACTCCATCCGCGATGAGGCTCGCAAGGCCGGCTACCAGCGTGCCTTCGAGTTCCCTGGCTTCGTTCCGGCCTATATCCGCCCGCTCTTCTGCGAGGGCCTAGGCCCCTTCCGCTGGGCCGCGCTCTCCGGCGACCCAGAGGACATCAAGGTCACCGACCAGGCGCTCAAGGAGCTTTTCCCAGACAACGAGCACCTGCACAACTGGCTCGATGCCGCCGAGGAGTATGTCGAGTTCGAGGGCCTGCCGGCACGCATTTGCTGGCTGGGCTACAACGAGCGCCACAAGGCCGGCCTGCTCTTCAACGACCTTGTGCGCGAGGGCAAGATCAAGGCGCCGATCGTCATCGGCCGCGATCACCTGGATTCTGGCTCCGTGGCATCCCCATACCGCGAAACCGAGGCCATGCTCGATGGCACCGATGCCGTGGCTGACTGGCCGCTGCTCAATGCCATGACCGCCGTATCTTCCGGCGCTACCTGGGTTTCCCTCCACCACGGCGGTGGCGTGGGCATGGGCCGCTCCATCCACGCAGGCCAGGTCACTGTTGCAGACGGCACCGAGCTCGCCGCGGCCAAGCTGCGCGCGGTGCTCACCAATGACCCGGGTATGGGCGTTATCCGCCACGTCGATTCCGGCTACACTCGCGCGAAGGAGGTCGCCGATGAGCGCGGCGTCCGCATTCCAATGGAATTCAAGGCAAGGGACTAGATGAGCACACTTTTTACCGGCATTTCAGAACTCCGTACGGTCAGCGAGCGCGGCACGCTTAACGACGCCGCAATTATCGCCCAATCCGGCACCATCGCCTGGGTCGGCCCAGCCTCCGAAGCGCCGGCGGCCGACGAAAAGGTGGACCTGGGCGGCCGCGCCGTCCTGCCTGGCTGGGTAGATTCGCACACCCACATGGTCTTTGACGGTGACCGCTCCGCCGAATTCGAGGCCCGCATCTCCGGCGGTTCCTATGAGGCAGGCGGCATCGCGGTGACCATGGACGCCACCCGTCAGGCCGGCACCGACCGCCTGGACAAGCTGGTGGCGGACCGCGTAGCCGCCGGCCGCCGCGGTGGCACCACCACCTTCGAGACCAAGACCGGCTACGGCCTTAACACCGAGTCCGAGGTGGAGGCCGCCAAGGTAGCCTCCCGCCACGTCGATGACGTGACCTTCTTAGGTGCGCACCTGGTCCCGCCAGGAGCGGACGCGGAGGAGTATCTCGATGAGGTCGTTGGCCCCATGCTCGAAGGCGTTGCTCCCTATGTGCAGTGGATCGACGTCTTCTGTGAGCGCGGTGCCTTCAACGAGGAACAATCCCGCCGCGTGCTGAAAGCCGGTAAGAAGTTGGGCCTGGGCCTGCGCGTGCACGGCAACCAGCTGGGCGAGGGCCCAGGCGTGGCCCTAGCCGTCGAACTGGGCGCCGCCTCGGTAGACCACGTCAACCACTTGAGCGACGAGGATGTCGAGCTGCTGGCCAGTTCCGCTACCGTAGCCACCATGCTGCCGGCCTGTGACCTGTCGACTCGCGAGCCGCTCGCCCCAGGCCGCAAGCTTCTCGACGCCGGCGCCACCCTCGCCATTGCCTCCAACCTCAACCCCGGCACGTCCTATACCTCCTCGATGAACTACTGCGTGACCACCGCGGTCCTGCAGCAACATCTCTCCGTCGATGAGGCCATTCACGCCGCCACCACCGGTGGGGCGACCGCCCTGCGCCGCCACAACGTTGGCAATGGCCTCGACCCGCAGGGCCGTCCCGCCAAGGGCACCATCGTGGAGGGCGCCGCCGCGGACCTGCACGTGCTCGACGCCCCTAGCGCCGTGCACTTGGCCTACCGCCCAGGCATGCCACTGAGCTACCGCACCTTTATCGCCGGAGCCTAGCGCTCCTCTAGAAAGGTCGCCGCTATCTGATATAGTCGGCGGCCTTTTTCTTTTGTCATATGCAGCCACGCGTCTTTTTTGCCGATAAAGACCGCCCGTGATCCATCCGGATCTTCTACCATAAAGAGGGTTTCTTCGTCTTGTGCACCATGAACAGTCCATGACTCTGGGTCGTAGAGGCGACGGAAGCGCCCTAGCTCCATCTCTACGTCCGTGCGGGTGATAGCCGGTGGCCGGTAGGGGAGGTTATCGGGGCCGTAGTCCTTTCGCGGTCCTTTTCTTTCTCCGCGCTCAAAGTCGCTATAGACCTCGCTCACCTGGGCGCGCACCAGCCCATTTTTGTCCTCCGTGGATTCTATGCGCAGGCATAAAGGGTGCCGAGGCCGTGAAGTAAAGCAGGAGTATAGGCGGCCTACCTTAGGCTTATCGACAGCACTAAAAGTCACAAACTTGCCACGAGATGCCAAATCAAACTCCACCGGAAAGTAAGTAGTTTTCTCGTTGTCCACCACGCTGCCGAGGCTGAGAAGTTTTGGACGTGCGGCGTATTCAGTGCGGTGAAAGCGCACTGGATCTAGCTCCACCACATAAAACTCAAAATTGTCCTCCACCTTAGTTATGCGAAACACGGGGTTTAGGTGAAAGCGGCGGTCTGTAATGTGTAGAAACTCGCCATGCTGTGGCCGACGGCTGCACCTAGTGGGGTAGATCAGGCCCGTAGACAGCGAGGACAGATAAAGGTCTACCGGAGGGTCCAGTTCCGTGCTGAACCCTGGATACGAACTTAGCTTGGCACGGATACGTGCTTGGTCGTAAAGGAACCGTGGGCGTGGATGAGACATGAACTGCACCTTAGAAGAAGGACGCGACGTCACGCTTCGGTGTTTTCGAACTGCTTCGAACATTGCAGGAAAGCTGGGCTAGGAAAGCCGAGGAGCTGCGCAATGGAGTTTGTGGCTGCAATCGCGTAGGGTTGGTGAAGCAATGAGCATTACCGATAACGCCACCGGCGGCGTCAACGAGCCGGAAGATTTTAATAAGTCGGAATCTCAGGACAACTCGCAAGGTGTCACCAAGGACACGAGGGCTGCGAATACTTCTGAGGACACCGGCGCTGAGTCTCAAGATTCAGCCAACGACAACTCCCAGGGGTTCGCGCATCTTGGCCTGCCAGAGAAAGTTCTAGAGGCTGTTGCGAAAGTAGGCTTCACCAAGCCGTCCCCCATTCAGGAAGAAACCATCCCGATCTTGATGGAAGGCCGCGACGTCGTCGGCCTCGCCCAGACCGGTACCGGCAAAACCGCAGCCTTCGCGCTGCCGGTTCTGTCGCAGATTGACACCAAGGCCCGCCATCCGCAGGCACTCGTGCTCGCCCCAACCCGCGAGCTGGCCCTGCAGGTGGCGGACTCCTTCCAATCCTTCGCCGAGTCTCTCAAGGGCGTCGAGGTGCTGCCTATCTACGGCGGCCAAGCCTATGGCATTCAGCTATCCGGTCTGCGCCGCGGTGCGCAGGTCATCGTGGGTACCCCGGGGCGCGTCATCGACCACCTAGAGAAGGGCTCGCTGGACCTGTCCCAGCTGCAGTTCCTCGTCCTCGATGAGGCCGATGAGATGCTGAACATGGGCTTCCAGGAAGACGTCGAGCGCATCTTGGAGGACACCCCGGACCGCAAGCAGGTGGCGCTTTTCTCGGCCACCATGCCGAACGCTATCCGGCGCCTCTCTAAGCAGTACCTCGATAACCCCGCCGAGGTTACGGTGAAGTCCGAGCGCCGCACCAATGACAACATTACGCAGCGCTTCCTCCTCATTCCGCACCGCGCGAAGATGGATGCCTTCACCCGCATCCTTGAGGTCATCAATTACGACGCCATTATCGTCTTTTGCCGCACCAAGCACGAGACCGAAGAGGTAGCCCAGACCCTGCGTGACCGCGGTTTCAGCGCCGCCGCCATCAACGGCGATATTGCGCAGGCGCAGCGTGAGCGCACCGTCGATCAGCTCAAGGATGGCCGCCTAGACATCCTCGTGGCTACCGACGTCGCCGCCCGTGGCCTCGACGTCGAGCGCATCACGCACGTGGTCAACTTCGATATCCCGAACGATACCGAGTCCTACGTGCACCGCATCGGCCGCACCGGCCGCGCGGGCCGCTCCGGCGAAGCCATCCTGTTCGTCACCCCGCGCGAGCGTCGCATGCTGCGCTCCATCGAGCGTGTGACCAACGCCCGTCTGGAAGAGATGGACCTGCCGTCCGTCGATGAAGTCAATGAAAAGCGCAAGGAAAAGTTCGCGCAGTCCATTACCAACTCCATGGACAATAAGCAGGCGGACTTCTTCCGCACCCTGGTGCGCAAGTACTCCGAGGACAATAACGCGGCCATGGATGACATTGCCGCGGCCCTCGCTGTCATGCTTCAAGGCGGCAAGAACTTCCTAATGGAAGACAAGCCCCTGCCGAAGCCGAAGCGCGACCGCGACCGCCGCGACGATCGCAAGCGCGATTTCAAGGGCGGCGGCAAGGGCCGTAGTCCTAAGCGGCCAGACGGAGACTTTGAGACGTACCGACTGGACGTCGGCAAGCGGCAAAATGTGCGCCCGGGAGCCATCGTGGGTGCTATTGCCAACGAGGGTGGCCTGTCTGCCAAGGACTTCGGCCGCATCACCATCGCGGTGGGCCATACCCTGGTTGACCTGCCAAAGAACCTTGACCCGGCAGTACTGGACCGACTGAAGGATACCCGCATTTCCGGCCAGCTGATCAAGATTCAAAAGGACACCGGCCGCCCGCCACGCCGTGATCACGGCGGCGGACGCAAGCGCGGTGGACGCTGGCGCGATTAGCAATTTCGACTCAATGGGCCTCTGCGGAGGCCCATTTTTTCGTGCCTTTTGACCTGCGGTTTTACTATAAACGGGGGTAGGGTGTCGGAGGGGTTTTGTATACTGAAAGCGCAAACATGTTCTAGAGAAACTTCTGCGGGGGAAGTCCATGAATGCGCCCTACTTTGCCAATACCAATCCAGAAAATTCCACCTCACAAGCAGCTACAGACATCCGCAAGGCCGAATACCTCCTATGGAAGCGCCTGCATCCAGACCCGGATGACGATATCGAAATAATTAGCCAATCACTGTCGGATCTCACCGGAACGCGGCAGTCCCGAATTAGAAATATTATTTTCGCCTTTGAGCGATTACAGGAGCTGCCGCGCCTTAAAGCCCGGCAGGAAGAGCTTTACCACTTAGATTTAGACCGGTTAATTACTATTGACCAATCGCTGTCCAAGTTGGGCGAGATTGGCACCGAACAATGCCTGCTTATCGACGCCGAATTAACCACCTACCTCACCCCCAAACGCCCCAACCAAAAACTACCGTCCCATCGCAACCTGCGACGAAAGCTGCGGGAGCTCATTGTCCGCCTTGATCCGACCATCGCCGCACGCGACCCGCGGCGCAAAGAGACTTATCACCTGGAGCCCACGGGCGGGGAGTGGGCCGCTGTTTGTCTCGACGTGGGCCTAGAGACTGCCGAAATCATTGACCGAAATATTCGCGGTGTGGCTGCGGAGAAGGACATTCCTTTGGCGCAAGCGGCGGTCGAGTTGCTTATTGGTGCGGCTGAGGCCAAGGCAAAAGTGGTGCTCAATATGTACCGCTGCGACCTGCCGGATGCTCCTGCTTTCGTCCAAAACCTGGGTTGGGTTTCGCCGGAGGTTGCGGATGACATGCAAGCGCGCGCCACGACCGTGCGCGACATGGAGAAGGCTGCAGAAGACGAAAGTGGAAACTACGTCACGCCGCCGCATATCCGCGCCTTTGTGGAAGGGCTCGATGGAACCTGCCGGTGGCCTGGATGTACGCGACCGGCGATGGCTTCCCAGATGGACCATCGGCATGACTTTGCTGACGGAGGACCTACTTCGGCGGCGAACTTGACTTGTCTGTGTCAACATCACCACAACATCAAGACTGATGGGCGGGCATTTTATATCAAGGACCCGATCAGCGGGGATGTCGTCTGGCTCTTTGAGGATTCCACTTGGGTCTATGACGAAGCCAGCGGACCGCTTGCACCGAAGAACCGGAGGTGGGCGCAGACTGTGGCACAGGCGACGCGGCGGCGTCGGCAGAATGCGCACGAAGATGCGCAGCAGTTGAAAGAAGAGCTAGAAAACGAAGAAAGGGACAGTGAAGACACTGTCCCAGAGGAGTAAATGGCTTTCTAAAAGGCCACTTAGAAGTTGACGTACATCAGGATGAGGCAGATGATCCACAGGAGGTTGAATACGCCGCCGAATGCGGACAGCGGCTTCTTTGCTGCCGCGTAGTCGAAGGATTCAGTGGACTCGAGGGCGGCCATTGCCTTCTTCTGCTTCGGCAGAATGACGAAGAAGAGCAGGCACCATGCGACGATGGCTACCAAGATGGCGATGTGGAAGTTCACTTCGGACTTGTAGGCGTCGATATCGGAAAGGAATACGCCGAGGCCCAGGATAGGCACGATGGCGGAGATGTAGCCGTAGGTATTGGTGATGTTGTGTAGAACGCGGGCGGAGCCAAGGGCTGCTTGGTCACCTTGTGCTGCCTTCGCCATTTGGGTCTGGTAGGAGGAAGTGGATACACACACCGGGCCAATCAAGAGGATGGCCGCGGCCACGTGGAGGAATACAAGGAAAGAAGTCATTGAAAGAACCCTTCAATCGCGGAAAGTTGCCACGTCAACCCTAATCAATTTCCAGTCAGGAGGGCTAACCGACATTGCCTTTGCATCGCGCGTACATCCTTGGAGGGTAGAGGAAGGGAGTACTTGCGGGCGATGTCGGCGAGGCGGCGCGAGTAGTCGCAACGGTTGGCCGGGGGAAGCCATTCCGCAGGGAGGGAATCTGACTTTTCTTGGTTGAGCTCACGGCTGGTGGCTACGAGGTTGAGCGGATCGTTGCCAAAACGGACCTTGGTTTCGCGGTCCCACTCGGAAGCACCCATGTCATAGGCTGCGGAGAGGGGAAAAATGTGGTCGATCTCAATAGGGGAGGTAGCAGGAATAGTGGTGCCACTGTAGGGGTCATAGAGAGTTCCGCTACGGGCATGGCAGCCGTGGAGGGGATCGCTGGACTGGCTTTCTAGAATGACCTCACGGGTGGTACAGGCACCGTGGGGCTGCCAAATGCCGAATTCTTCGCGGTCGTAGCCGGTGGCCTCGGGACGGGAGGGAAGCGTGGTGACGTCAAAACGTGGAAAAGGCCACGCATACCATGCGCCGATAAGGACGGTGACGCATGATAGCGCGGCCAGGTAATAGGACTTCATGTCCTATTGGACTGCGCGGAGTCCGCGTTGGTTCCGACTATTTATCGGTGACCTTCTCTGCTGCTTCCTCGAAGTCGAGGTTGGAGTTATTTTCCACGAGCTTGGCTAGCTTGGTGGACTCTTCAAATTCGGCCACAACCTCTGGCTTAGGCTCTTTGGTGAGCTTGGCGACAATAACTGCCACGATGAGGGCCAGGAAGAAGCCTGGGACGATTTCATAGAGGACGTCGGAAAGCGGAGACATACCCCAGCCAATAGCAACGATGGCACCGGTAAGCATGCCGGCAATGGCACCGGCGGAGTTGAGGCGCTTCCAGTACAGGGAGAGCAAGATGATCGGGCCGAAGGCAGAGCCGAAGCCTGCCCAAGCGAATCCAACCAGACCCAAAATGGAGTCAGATGGGTTGATTGCCAGCAGGGCGGCAATGACCGCGATAGCTACGATGGCGGTGCGGGAGAGGTTGATGAGGACCTGCTCGCCTGGCTTCTTCTTGGCAAAGATGAGGAAGAGGTCCTCGATGAGGGAAGTAGAGACGACGAGCATCTGGGACGACATGGTGGACATAATGGCGGCTAGAACCGCGGTCAGGACGAAGCCTGCGGGCAGTGGGTGCATCATGGCCTGCGCCATATCCAGGAAGATGGTTTCGAAGTTTTCCTGGTCGGTGATGCTGTGGCCGGTCTGGGTGAAGTAAACGGTGCCGGATAGGGCGACGAAGATAGCACCGATGACGGATAGTCCCATCCAAGTTACGCCGTAGAAGCGGCCTTGGCTGGCGTCGGAAGGCTTACGCAGCGCCATGAAGCGGACCACGATGTGCGGCTGGCCAAAGTATCCCAGGCCCCAAGCCAGGTTGCCGATGATGACGCCAGCGGAAACGCCCGCGAACATAGAGAAGTAGCTGTCATTTTCCACTACGCCATCGGTGCCGTAGGCATTATTGCCGGCGAAAGAGAAGATGGAGGCAGGATCGCTGAGAGAGACAATGGCCATAATCGGCACGATCATCAGGGCGACGAACATAAGAACGCCCTGGACGACGTCCGTATAAGACACCGCCAAAAAGCCACCGACGAAGGTGTAGAAGATGGTCACCGCAGCGATGACGAGCATGCCGGTGAGGTAGTCACCACCGAAGGTGGACTCGAAGTAGCGGCCACCGGAAACCATGCCCGAGGAGACGTAGAAGGTAAAGAAGAAGATAATGATGGCTGCGGAGATGATGCGCAGCAGGCGGGACTTATCGTGCAGGCGGTTTTCAAAGAAGGACGGCACGGTGATGGAGTTGGCCGCGATTTCTGAGTAAGAACGCAGGCGCGGTGCGACCCACTTCCAGTTAGCCCAGCAACCGACGAGCAGGCCGATGGCCATCCACAGCTCGGACATGCCGGAGAGAAAAAGCGCGCCAGGCAGGCCCATCAGTAGCCAGCCGGACATATCGGATGCGCCAGCAGAAAGAGCCGCTACGAATGGGTGCAGGCCACGGCCGCCCAAAACATAATCGTCATATTGATCGGTTTGTTTGTAGCTCCAATAGCCAATGGCTGCCATTGCGAGAAGATACACGATCATCGCAATGACGTACCAAGTTGAATCTTGCACGTTTTACTCCTTGTAGTGATCTGTAGGACATACCCACGTTAACGAGGTCACAAGGTTAACCCAAGCGAGAATACAGGTGTGGCGCATATCTCCCTATGGATTTTCTATCGTTCAACTGGGAAAAGGGGAGAACATAACGAGCATGTAACAAAATGGGAAGGGCTGCTATGCTGGCGGTTATGGCTTCTTACCTCGTGCATGGACTGTGGCTCCCCGTTACGGGACTTAGTCTATGGATTGAACAGGTAGAAGGGCACAAGATTGTCATGCCCAATGCCGTTCCTGAAGGCACCTTCCCGCCGGCGGTGGAGTCCATCTTGGGGAAGAAATCTTTCCGCAACCGAGCACGGGTATCGCTGCGCACGCCCAAGGGTAAGGATGTGTCGTTGATGGTGCCGATGGCAATGTTCGGCCCAGAAGAGGCCGTGGCGGCGCTTGCTCAAATGGAACACCTGAATCACAAGCCGCCCGCCACCATCGCGCCGGATCTCCAATGGCTGATCCATGCTTACAGCGGGCTGTGCAAGTTCGTGCGCGCCGGGCGCGTGACCTTCCGGCTTGCTTACCAAGCCAATGAATGGTTCCCCATGTGGCAGCTTGCCTCCGGCCTGGGCGAGCGCGGATGGCTTGCGGAGATGATGGCGGCTGCGCCGGGCATCTTGCACGTGAATAATCGGGCGCTATCGGATGATATGGCCGATGAGCTGACGCATTGGATTGCCTTCCACGAGCTGCGGCCCGTGGCGGAGGCACCGCGGCCGATGCCATGGCACGAATTCGCCCGCGCGTTGCTCGATACGCGGCCGATCCGGCGTGGACGCGCGCAGCTTTTGCGCGGGCTCAATGAGTGGAAGAATTCCATTTACGAGGTAGAACTCCAGCTGGTCTACATCGTGGAGGAACCGCTTGACGATGACCCGGATGCAGGCAAGTGGCCGGTGCGCGTGCGGGTACGCTCGGGCACGGATTCTCCGCGGCCGGTGTCGGCGCAGAGTTTGGATAGGGCGAGTGTGGAAAAGCTGCGCGAGGCCCACCGCAAAGCCGTGCGCATCGCACCCACGCTGGGGGAGACCGCGCAGCTGCCGCAGCCTGGCGACGGCGACTGGGACGTCTACCTTGAAACCCACCAGCTCACTCATTTTATTACCCACGAGGTGGATAAGCTCAAGGCCAGCGGCGTGACCGTCATGCTGCCCAAGGCGTGGGCGCAGATGGAGACTAAGGCCAAGCTGGAAACCCACGAGGCCCGCGATCCGGCCGAGGCCGCCACGAAGAAGCACATCGGCATGAATAAGCTGGTGGACTATAACTGGCGCATGTCCGTGGGCGATGTGGAGCTGACCGAGGAAGAGATGGAGGACTTGGTCAATTCCAAGTCCGGCCTCATCCAGCTGCGCGGCAAGTGGGTCATGGCCGATAAGCAGGTCGTTTCCCAAGTCTCCGGCTACATGGACGCGCTGAAACAGAAGTCCATCGCGCGCAAGAAGAAGGAACTTGAGCAGCTAGCTGCCTCCGCGGAAATGGCCAAGCAGCTCGACCAGCCAGGGTGGGAAGCCCTGATGGCGGACGTGGAGCGCCGGCGCCTGGAATTCAACGAGGGCGGCGAGGAGCACGAGCAGGTCACCGTGGCCGAACTGCGCGAGCTGGCGCTAGAGTCCATGACCCAAGAGCCCATCGAGTTCACCGGCAGCACCTGGCACACGGCGCTGCTCGGTGGGGTGGACAAGGTCGCCCCGGAACGCGTGGATATTCCCGCATCCGTACATGCGGAGCTGCGCGAGTACCAGCGCCGCGGCGTCGACTGGCTGTATTGGATGTCGCGCAGTGGCATTGGTGCCGTGCTTGCCGACGACATGGGCCTCGGCAAGACCCTCCAACTACTGTCCCTTCTCGCGGTAGAGAAGGACCGCGGTGAGCAGACTGGCCCCACGCTCGTGGTGGCACCAACGTCCGTGGTGGGCAACTGGGCCCGCGAGGTTCAGCGCTTCGTTCCAGATTTTAAGGTCATGGTGCAGCACGGCTCGAGCCGCCCGCGCGGCGAGGACTTTATTAAGAAGGCCGGCGAGTGCGACCTCGTCATCACCACCTATGGCACCGTGGGCCGCGACTTTAATGACATGGGCGAGGTGGGCTGGCAGCGCGTTGTCCTCGATGAGGCCCAGGCCATCAAGAACTCCGCGACCCGCTCGTCCAAGGCCGTGCGCTCGCTGCCCTCAGAACACCGCGTGGCGCTGACCGGCACCCCGGTGGAAAATCGACTCTCCGAGATGCGCTCCATCCTGGATTTTTGTAATCCCGGAGTGCTGGGCACCGCCTCGTTTTTCCGCAATCACTTTGCCAAGGCCATCGAGCGCAATAATGACGAGGAGATGTCCGAGCGCCTCCGCCAGCTCACCGCGCCGTTTATCCTCCGCCGCGTCAAGACGGACCCGAATATCATCGATGACTTGCCGGAAAAGTCCGAGCAGATCCTCACCGTATCCATGACCACCGAGCAGGCCGCCCTGTATAAGGCACTGGTCAACCAGGTAAAGAAGGACCTGCAGGAGGCTACGGGAATAAATAAGCGCGGTTTGGTGCTGGCCTCGCTAACCCGCATTAAGCAGATTTGTAATCACCCCGCGCACTACCTGGGCGATAACTCGCCGGTGACGCTGAAGGGCAAGCATCGCTCCGGCAAGGTCAAAGAGCTCATGCGCATCGTGGACGAGGCCACCGAATCCGGCGAGCGACTCCTCGTCTTTACCCAGTACAAGGCCTTTGGCGATATCCTGCAGCCCTATCTGAGTGACCAGCTGGGCCGCGAGATCCCCTTCCTCCACGGCGGGGTAACCAAGAATAAGCGCGACCAGATGGTGGAAGATTTCCAGTCCGAGGACGGCCCGCCGGCGATGCTCCTTTCGCTCAAAGCCGGCGGCACCGGCCTGAACCTGACGGCCGCCTCTATCGTCGTGCACATGGACCGCTGGTGGAATCCGGCGGTGGAAAACCAAGCGACGGACCGTGCCTTCCGCATTGGCCAGAGTCGCAATGTGCAGGTGTATAAGATGATCACCGCAGGTACGCTGGAGGAATCCATCCAGGATATCTTGGACGGTAAGACGCAGCTAGCCGGCGCCGTGGTGGGCGAAGGCGAGGGCTGGCTCACCGAGCTGGACCCAGATCAGCTGGCCGCACTCATGAGCTACCGGGGGAGGGAGTAATCCATGGCCGTTAAAGGCGACGACAACGTCATCTATGCCAATTTTGGCACTCGAAAGCGGGTAAGCACCCCGGCCGAGGTTAATCACGTGGACCGCAGCGGGCGCATCCTGTCCACTACGGCTTCGCGTATCGCAGCCTTTACCTCCCACGGTGCGGACCGCGGCCGGATTACCCGCGGCCGTCAGTATGCCGAGGGCGGACACGTCGTAGGCCTCGAGGTGCGCAATGGCGCCATCCACGGCCGCGTGGCTGGCTCCCAGAACGAGCCCTTTGCGGTGCTCATCCAGCTGCCGTACCGCAATAACGATGATATTGCCCAGCTGGCCACCGAGTTCGCCCGGACCCCCAATTCCGTGGCTAATGCGCGCAAGGGCATGCTTTCCGACGCCGCCCTGGACACCCTCTTTGCCCCCGAGGCCGAAGACCTCCGCCTGACCTGCGACTGCCCAGATGGCGAGTACGTGTGCAAGCACATTGTGGCGGTGGGCGATAAGCTCGCCACCCGCGCCGATGCGGACCCGGCCGTCATCTTTAATATGCGCGGGTTGGACTTTGCCCGTCTCGAGCGCATGGTCTTAGAGCAGGCCAAGACGGTCAGCCGCGAAAGCTTTACCCCGAGCGACCTGTCCGAGGAAGAAAAGAATGACATCTTCTGGAACGGCCGCGAGCTGCCGAAGCTGCCGCAGCCCAAGGTAGCGCCAGCCATCGATGACTCCGATCCGGACCTGTTGCGCAAGGCCATGCGCTCGGTTTCACACACCAATCTGGATCTCCTGCGCGCGGTATCCGATATTGAAGACCTCTACTATCACCTCTCGCACTAATGACTGCTACCACGTTTATCCATACCTCCGATTTTCAGCTGGGCATGACCCGGTGGTTTTTGAAGGGCGAGGCCCAAGGCCGCTTTAATGATGACCGCGAGGCCGCCATCATGCGGCTGGGCGAGCTGGCCAAGGACACGGGCGCGGAGTTCATCGTCGTGGCCGGCGACGTCTTTGAGCATAATGCCCTCTCGCGCGAAATCCTTGCCCGCGCCACGGAGATGTTTAAGCGCCTGCCGGTGCCGGTCTATGTCCTGCCGGGAAACCACGACCCGCTGGTGGCGGATTCGGTCTTTTATAAGGCCAGCGCGGACAATGTCCACGTCATAGCAGACTCGGAGCCCATCGAGGTCGCACCCGGCGTGGAGTTGGTTGGCGCGCCGTACCTTTCCAAGCGCGCGAACCACGACTTGGTCCGCCAAGCGCTCGAACCATTGGAGCCGGCCGCGGGCATTCGCATCGCCGTCGGCCACGGCCAGGTGGATTCCCGCTCCGGCGAGGATGACGCCGATACCATTGACCTTGCCTTCGTCGAGGATTGCTTGGACCGCGGGGTCATCGACTACCTCGCGCTCGGTGATACCCACTCCACCGCGAGCCTTGGCACGACCGGACGGGTGTGGTTCTCTGGTAGCCCGGAGACCACGGACTATAAGGAAACGAGTACTGGCGGCGGTGAATCTGATTCCGGCAATGCGCTGGTGGTGCGCGTGGGGGATGAGGTGGACGTCGAGAAGCGCCGCATCGGCCGCTGGACCTTTGAAGCCCTCGACGCTGCCGTGGACTCCGCCGAAGACGTGGAGCGCTTCCTCGCGCGGCTGGGCGAGTACCCGGATAAGGTGCGCACGGCCGTGAAATATAGCCTGCGCGGTACGCTCGGGGTCGAGGCGCATGCCCGCCTGCAGCGCGGATTGGATGAGTACGAGGCTGTGTTTGCGTCCCTGCGCCCCCGCGAGCGCACCATGGACCTTTACCTGGAACCCAGCGAAGAAGAATTGGCTAGCCTCGATATTTCCGGCTACGCGGCCGAGGCGCTGCATGACCTATTGGATAATCGTGAGGATCCCGTCGCCCGCGATGCCGCCAACCTGCTATTCCGCCTGGAGGGACAGTCCTAATGCGCATACACCGCCTAGAACTCACCAATGTCCGCGGTATTGAGCACTTGGCCCTCGATGAGCTGCCTGAGACCGGCGTCGTGGTTATCCATGGCGAGAACGAGGCAGGCAAGTCCACCATCGTGGAGGCGCTCGACGTGGTGCTCACCGAAAAACATAGCGGCCGCTCCAAGCGCATTCGCGCCCTGCAGCCGGTGGGCAAGGACGTTGCCCCGGAAGTTACGGCTGAGCTGAGCGTAGGGGAGTACCGCTTCCGCATTGCCAAACGCTGGCTATCTAAGAAGTCGTGCGAGCTGAATATTTCTTCCCCACGGCCGGCGCAATTTACCGGCAGTCAGGCCGATGATGAGCTGGAGCGCATCCTTTCGGAGCACTTGGATCGCTCGCTTGTCGACGCCCTCTTTATGCGCCAAGACGACACCGGCGAGACCATCTCTGCCGTCGGCATTCCGAGTCTGACCCGTGCGCTCGAGCGCGAATCGGGTCTTGCCGAAGAAGAGGTCTCCGGCGATGATTCCGCGCTGCTTGCCCGCGTGGACAAGGAATATCAGCGCTACTTCACCGCGGCGAAGGGTAATCCGGCCGGCGAGTACAAGGAGTCCGCCGCAGTGCTAGCCCGCGCCGAAGAAGAATACACTGAGGCCACCCGCGTGCTGCGTGAGCTCGACTCCGTGGTTGAACGCTACGAGCAACTCGAACGCGACCAAGCCGCGGCCGAAGCAGAGCTCCCCGCCGCCCGCGCCGACCTCGCAGAGAAACAAGCCCAGGCCGAGGAAGCCGCCACCGCGCAGGCCACCCTGGACTCCCATAAGGCCACCCTCGCCCGTGCTTCAGAGGATCTTGCTCGTGCGCAATCCGCAGTCACCGAGCGCGCCGAGCTCGTCACCGCCGCTGAGGAATCTGCCAGGGTCACCGAGGCTGCCCAGTACAAGCTCACCGCCGCGCAGGACAAGGCGAAAGAAGAAGCCGCGGCCAAGGAATCGCTAGAGAAGCAACTAGCGGAGGCCAAAGAGGACTATGCCGCGGCTCGTAGTACGCTTAAGCAAGCGCGCCGCCAGCAAGATAAGCAGAAGTTTGAGCAGCTCAGTGCCCGGCTAGACTCGCTTGACATCCTTGCCGCCGAGGCGGATCAAGCCCGCGCCGTCGTTGCGCAGCGCGGCCGCGAGGTGACCGCGGCCGATATCACCGGTTTGCATAAGGCGGACTCGGCCCTTTCGGTAGCAGAGCGCCTGCACGAGGCTGCGGCCGCCAAGGTGCATTTTTCTGGGCCGGCGGGTTCTACCATTCGCGTCGATGGCGAGGACATCGAGGTGGGGGAGGACACCGCCGTCGAGCTTGTCGATTCCCGCGTAATCACCATCGGCGATATCACCGCCCGTTTCTCGGCCGGTTCCTACTCGGCCGAGGACACCCAGCGCGATGTGGAACAGGCGCGCATGCGGCTGCGGGATCTGCTCGATACCCTCGGCGTAGAATCTGTGGCTGCGGCCGAGGAAGCTCATGAGACTCACCGTGCGCAGAACGATGCCCTCGATGCCGCTACCCGTGCGCTTAGTGCCGAGCTGGGTCCAGATGACTTGGCCGGCTTGCGCTCCCAGCATTCCGCGCTGGCTGAAAAAGTCGCGGACCTTGAAGATACCGCCGAGGTAGACCTTCCTGCCGCTGAAGCCGCAGAGGAAGAAGCTAGCGAAAAGGTCGATGCGCTCGACCGCGAGCTTATGCCGTATCGCGAAAGCCGCCTTGCTCACGAGGTGGTGCGCCTAGATGCCGAGCTGGACGCCGCCCGCGAAAATGCGCAGCGCGTGACTCGAGACCTTTCCGCCGCTCGTGAACGCGCCGCCGACGGGGACCTGCGTGCCGAGGTTATCCGCCTGGAATCCGTAGTGGCGGACCTGCGTGGGCAACTGGATCAGATGGAAGCTGTGGACCTTAAGACCGCCAACTCCTTGGTGGAAGGCGCGCAATCCCATCTGGATTACCTCACCGAACGCATACAGCGCTGCGAGGTGGACCTCGGCCGGCTTTCTAGCGAGGTGAACTTCCACTCCGGTGCCGCCGATCGCGCACAGCAGGCCACCGCGGCGGTAGATATGGCTCGGGCGGTGTACGAGAGCGTCGACAAGCGCGCCCAAGCAGCCCGTTACCTGCGCGAAATATTGCTCAAGCACCGCGATGCCGCCCGCCAGCGCTACGCCGCGCCCTTCGTGGCTGCGCTCTCACAGTTGGCGCGCACTGTTTATGGTGGCGAAATCACCTTTGAACTCGATGAAGATCTACGTGTCATCGCTCGCACTCAGGACAATGAGACGGTAAGTCTGGCTAGCCTTTCTGGTGGTGCCCGCGAGCAATTGGCCATCCTCACCCGCTTTGCCATTGCGCAATTAGTGGGGGCGGAGTCGGTACCGGTCATCGTCGACGATGCGCTGGGTTCTACTGACGCGCACCGTCTGCAACTTATGGCCACGCTCTTTTCCCATGTCGGCCGGGATAATCAGGTATTGGTCTTTACCTGCATACCAGAGCGCTACTCCCGGGTGCCGGGACGCGACGAGCGCAACATAGCTTCCCTCAAAGGGGTAATCTAGGTCCCATGCCTTATCAAACTCGCTGGTTAAACGACGAAGAACAGGAGCTATGGCGCCTGTTGCTTGCCGCTGTGCGCAAAATAGATAGGGGAATGGATGAAACGCTGAAAGCCGGCGGGGAAGTCTCTGCCTCCGAGTTTGCCGTCCTAGTCGCTCTTTCAGAGGCGCCCGAACAGCGCCTGCGCCTGCGCGAGTTGTGCACGCAGCTGGAGTGGGACCGCTCTAGGGCCTCGCACCAGGTAACCCGAATGGAAAAGCGCGGCCTATTGTTTAAGGAACCGGACGAGGACGATGCCCGCGGTATCAATGTGTGCGTAACGCACGCCGGTCTAGAACACCTACGCCGCGCCGCGCCCGAACACGTGGAATCGGTGCGGCGCATGGTCTTTGATCACTTGCAGCCCGAGGATATCCCGGCGCTTAAGCGCTTTTTCACCGGAGTTGTGCAGGTGACTAACTTGCCAGGCTACGAGGGGTATGTGCCGGATTCACTACTACACGGAAAGGATTAAGCTCCATGATGGGCCAAGAGCTCTTTGAGCACCCAAAAAAGCAATATAAAACCTACGGCATCACCGCGCTGGAGGAGCTTAGCCCGCGAATCGGCGACCCCGAGGCACACTTGGAGGATACGGCTAGCGCAGAACAAGTCGCCGCCATGGAAGAGGCGCTAGAGGCGTACCCAGACTCCGCGCTGACCTACGACCAAGACACCGAGCTGTGGATCGTAGGCGCGGAGGAAGACATCGAGCGCATGCTCGCTGATCGCGAGTCTTTCGTAGAAGCGCTGCTTAATAACGAGGACCCGGGGATCTAGAGTTCGGACTTCGGCGTCAATCAAAAGTGCGAGGAATGCGGCCTTGTAAGCACTTAACTGTTAAGATATCCGTAGTTAATCCTCGGTGGATCGAAAGGTTTTATCATTATGAACGAGCGTGAGGCTCAGGAACAGCGCGAAGCGGCAGCTCGCGATAAGGGCAATGGCTGGGTTCGCGTATTCCTTCAGTGGATCCCTTCCATGCTGCTAGCCGTAGTGATGTTGGCTGCCATGTTCTTCGGTATGTACTACATCGAGCACGGCACCTTGGACATCACCCAGCCGATCACCAATGAGTTCATTACTCAGTAGCTTCGGCACATAGAAGAATCCGGCTCCCGCACAATCGGCGGGGAGCCGGATTTTTTATTTGCCCAAGGCTTGGCGCCAGGTCATTTTGCGTCCATTGTTCAAAATGGCGCGGCGGTAGATGCGACCGACCAGCACGATAATCAGTGCGGTCACCACAGCCATGAGCACATAGCTAGCTAGCAAGCCCAACCAGCTGAGGTTGCCCCCGGCCACCTGCATCGGAGCGACCAGCATGGACACCGGCGGCAACCAGGTCATGACTTGCATCCACGTGGCATCCAAGTGCATCCAGCCGAACATTGGTACATACATGGTGGCAAAGACGAGGAACAGGATAGGTGCCTGCGTGGACTGGAGATCCTCGGTGCGCTGTACCATCGAGCCGGCTGCAGCGTAGAGGCTGCCAAAGAAGAGCAGGCCTAGAATCTCGCCAACGAGGAGGACGGCTACCAAGCCGTAGTCCAGCTCGAAGTCACCAGCCAAGCCGGTTGCAGCAAGCGAGATTGCACCGCCGCCCAGGATGAGGAGGGTGGCCAAGAAACCGATGATGGTATTGCCCAAAATCTTGCCGGCCAAAAAGTCCACCGGGCGCACGGAAGACAAGATAATTTCCACCACGCGGGAGGACTTTTCCTCCGTGACGCGGCCACCAATTAAGCCGGCGAAGGTCATGACGGAAAAGACGACCACCATTGCGGCAATGAGGACCGTGGCTACGCCGGCCATCTTTTGCTCCGTGTCGTCCTCTTCTTCTAAGTTCACCTGATTGACCGTGGTGGACGGGGTAGCCTTTTCTAACTCTTGCGGGTCAATATTGAGCTTATCCAGCGCCGTTACTTGTGCTTGAGAAGCAACGATTTGGTTGACGGCGGTAGTTACCGCGGCAGGCGTATCGCCCTTGCTGAGGAGATCCCAGCCGTCGTTCTCTGCCGGTACTAGGGCGGCATCGGCCTCGTCATTTTCCACCAATTGCTGGGCTTCCGCGCGGTCTTTTGCCTCTGTGGCATCGATACCGGAATCATCAAAGGCAGACGCTTCCATGCCCACGATGGCTACGGAATCCGGTTCGTCATCGCCGCTGAAGAAATTGATAGCAATGGGTGCGATAATGGCGCCGAGGATGAGTAGCAGCATTGTGCCCACTACCATCTTCGACTTCAGTGCGACTGCCATTTCACGCTTGGCTACAACCCCGATGGTCTTCATTGCGGAATACTGCATGGCTTAGGCCTCCTCATTCTGGTTGTTGGTGACGACGTCCTGGAAAAGCTCGGTCAGGTCTGGGATCTTGCGGCCGAAGGAATGCACCGGGCCTGCGGCAAGGGCTACCTGCAGGATTGTCTGATCATCTACGGCGGGATCGGCTTGGAGCACTACGGCATCGGCAGTTTCTGCCACCAGCTCTGTACCTTCCGGATACCAGCCGCGCGCTGGGGTAGCAACCTCGAAGCGAGGCGGGCCTTGGCTGCGCAGCTTATCGACGCCCCCTTCAGCCACCATATGCCCCTTCGTCACAATGCCCACGCGGTCACACAAGCGCTGCACCAGGTCCAACTGGTGCGAGGAGAAAATGACGGGCACCCCGCGGTTGGCGCGCTCGCGCAGCATGTCTGACATGACGTTGACCGCAACGGGGTCTAGGCCGGAGAAGGGCTCGTCCAGAATCAGCATGTCAGGATCATGGATAAGGGAGGCCGCCAGCTGCACCCTCTGCTGGTTGCCCAAAGACAGGTCATCGAGCTTATCGTTCATGCGCTCGCCCAGCCCTAACTGTTCAAGGAGCTCAGTGCCGGCGCGCCTGGCGGCGGGTTTATCCATTCCGTGCAGGGTGCCGAGGAAGACCAGCTGGCTAAGCAACGGTTCTTTTCCATAGAGGCCGCGCTCTTCCGGCATATAGCCAATGCGGCGGCGATTATCGTCATTAATTGGGGCGTTATCGAAATAGACTTCGCCGGAGTCTTTCGCCAGCACACCAAGCGCAATGCGCATGGTGGTGGACTTTCCGGCGCCGTTGGATCCGACGAAACCGAAGATTTCGCCGTCACTAACGCTAAAGGTCATATCCCGCAGGGCTTGAGTCTCCCCGAAGGACTTATTGAGGTGGTCGATGGTCAAGGTGGGCATGTTTAGTCCTCCGAGTTCTGGTTGAAGGTCAGTGCGTAGCCGACAGCGGGCAGGGTGGCAGAGATGAAGTAACTAAAGAGCAGGTAGTAGCCAGCTCCAAGCAAATATTTGGTGCCAATAGTGCTGGTAATGCCTCCGCCTAGGAACCAATTTCCTACGAGGAGGGTGACTAGACCGCCGGTAAAAAGTAGGGCGGTAGACAGCTGGAAAGCCTTGCGGCGCCACTGGTCGAGGACCTGGGCCTCGTACTCATCAAGAGAGGACAGCGGCTTGCGGTCTTGGGAATCAATGGATACCCGCAGAATGGTCCATGGAATGCAAGAAAGCACCATTGTTATAGACATTCCCAACAGTGCCCAATAAGAAGAAAGTGCCAATGCGAGGATGAGGAAAATCGCAGATACAGCTACGCAGCCATACATTGACGCGATTAATCCACGGGTGGGACCGGGACGGCGGAACCGTTTGGCGCGGATCGTTGTTGAAACTGGGGCGTCGTTTGCTGTCATGCACCCAAGTGTTGTATAAACCCAACACTCTGGCAAGAGATTCTGCAAATTTTTTCTGGCCTTGACCCTGACGCAGCGTGAGGCGCGACAATGTAACCATGGACGACATCGATGAAGTTCTTTGTACCGTTGGCGAGGTAGCAGCGCTTTTTCGCATTACGGTGCGCACCTTGCATCACTGGGAGGCACAAGGCTTGCTGTCTCCCACGTGGCGCAGCTGGTCCAATTACCGGCTCTATACCGAACAGGACTGCGCCCGTGTGCAGAAGATTCTGATCTACCGCGCTACTGGTATGAAATTGACCGATATTAAACAGCTGCTAGATGGCGGTGCCTCCGACTTAGAACATTTGCGGAGGCAAAAGGAGAGCCTGCTCGCGCAGCGCGACAGCCTTACAGACATGCTGGCAGCAATTGACACCTTGATGGAGGATGCAATGAATAACCGAAAGCTCACCACCGAAGAAATCGGACAGATTGTCGGCGATGCCAACTTCGCCGCGCATCAACAAGAAGCCGAGGAGGCCTACGGACCCAGCGAGGACTGGGCTATGTATCAGCAGCGCACTGCCGGCTGGTCGGAGAAGAACTGGAACGATGCTCAAGCCGGCGTGGCTGAGGTGGAAAAAGAACTTGCCGAAGCTGTAGCGAGCGGTAAGGCACCGGATTCGAGGAGGCGCAGGGGATCGTCGAAAAGCACCGCGAAGCATTAAGCGCCTTCTTTCCCGTCACGCCGGCAAAGCACTTCTTAATCTCGCGCGGCTACGTAGCTGACGAGCGCTTCCGTGCTCACTATGAGGCGCAGCAGGAGGGGTTGGCGCGGTGGCGGGTTAAGCGACAAAATGTGTGTCCGGAATCGTTGATTTTCATGCTCTGAACTCCGCGTTTGCGGAAAATATATGCTCCAAAAGCATATATTGGCCCTCTCTTGCGAAAATCCCCGGTGTGGCTGCCATGGTGTGCTACGGAGCGGTGGTTCGGTTGCCCAATGCCAAAGAACCGACCACGCTGCCATTGTGGCGGCGATATGAAACGAAACGGCACCACCAGCAACGGGACGACCCGGTGGCGGTGCAAAATCTGCGGTGCTTCACTGACCAAGCAGCGCAGCGATATCACCAACGCAGCCCTATTTCGTGCGTTCATCCAGCACCTGACCGCCGGGACCAGTCTTGCGGCGATCGCCGGCAACATGAGCTGCTCGACACGTACGCTGCAGCGCAAATTCGATGCCTTTTGGCTGGTTGACGTGCCTGACCCGACCATCGGCCATACAGGCAGGGTCTACGACCAGATCTTCATCGACGGCACCTACACCGCAGGTGGCTGTCTGATCGTGGCGGCAACGCTCGACCACGTCATCGCCTGGCACTGGTGCAAACAAGAAACCACACACGACTACAAGCGCCTGCTCGAGCGCATCGAAGCACCGTTGATCGCTGTGATCGACGGTGGCCGAGGAGCCACAAGCGCAATTAAAACGTGCTGGCCAAACACCAAAATCCAACGCTGCCTCGTGCACGCCCAACGCAGAGTACGCCGCTACACCACCTCACGACCACGCACTGATGCTGGCCGCACCATCTACCGACTCGCGCTGAAACTCACCCGCATCACCACCCTGGACGAGGCTGCACAATGGGGTGCACAACTGCAAGAGTTTCACACGCTCTACAAGGATTGGCTCAACGAAAAGACACAGGTCAAAGACCCGAAAACAGCAAAAGACACACTCGTGTGGACCCATGTCAACGTGCGCAAGGCCTACAACAGTCTCAACCACCTGTGGCGCAATGACCTGCTGTTTGTCTACCTCAAGCCCCCGAAAGGTGTGCTCGAGCCGCACCGGATCAAATCCACCACCAACAGTCTTGAAGGCGGCATCAACGCCCAGCTGAAGCTCCTTGCAAGAACTCATCGCGGCAGACGCGGTGAGCACCAACGCAAAATGCTGGATTGGTGGCTGTATCTGAAAACGGAACTGCCTGGCGATCCAATAGAAATCGCCAGACAGTCCAACTGGGGCCAGAACCAACTCGCCAAAGTTACAACCCTGACCCGAAACGAGAACCAAGCCGACTATGAAACAGGACAACCAGCCCTCTACGACAACGGTATCGATACCGAGTACACACACTCAATCGGCATCCAAAAAGGCCACATCTAACCCCGCGACACGCCGATAGCAGACACACATTTTGTCGCTTAACCCGCGGTGGCTGGCAGACGCGATTGAGCATGCAGCAAAGGCACAAGGGGTGGATACCGCAAACCCGGAGTGGAAATAATTAGCGGGCCGGAAGATAAATAAGCCGCTGACCACCAGAAAGATCAAGTGGTCAGCGGTGAATGTGTCCCCGACAGGGATCGAACCTGCGACCTTCGGTACCGGAAACCGATGCTCTAATCCGCTGAGCTACGGAGACATCGCTGGGAAAATTCCCAACGATGTGATTTTAGCGCATGGGTTAGCGGGGGACTAAATCAACCCGGGGGCGTCGGCAGTAGTGACTTCGCCGGTGCGTAGGTAGTGCACGCCAATGTCATCAACGACCTTATTCTTAGAAGCAAAGTGGCCATGGCCGGGGCCGTGGACGGTGACCACGTGCGACTGCATCGGCTTGGAGAGGCTGGTGTGGTACTGGTACGGCGTTTGCGGGTCGCCCGTTGCCTGGATCTGGAGGGGCTTGGTGGCCAGCTTAGAGCCGTCGAGAGGTGCCTGGCCCGTGACCGGCGCGCGGCCACCGCAGCCCGCGCCGGAGCCGTAGAGAGAGTTGATGAGGGTGAAGGGATCAACGCTGACGAAGTTGGTCCACAGGTAGCTCGGGTATAGCAGCGGATTGCCGGGCACGGTGTTTTCATTGCAGACGATGAGGTTTTGCATATTCATCGCTTGAGCGACGGACTCTTGATGTTTGCGCAGCGCCTCCGGGTCGGGCTGCTCAGCATCCATGGGCTCGCTGCCGTTTAGGTGCTTGGCAAAGGCATCCCACTGCGCAGGAATCGGGACGAGGTCGCGCGTCATGACCAAAAGCGGGGAGAACACTTGCACGGCGTTGGGGTGCTGAATCTTCTGGGTGAGGAACTCTGCCTGCACGCGCAGTGGGCCGGTGGCGGTCATAATGTCCGCACCAGGCTGACCGGCAAACTCGAGGCCTGGAGGTAGGTCACCGATCTTGGCGTTAGGTGGCAAGACAGTAGGGCGTACACCTGCTTCACGCGCTACCTTCTGCGACCACTTTTCATAGACCTGCAGCGGGGTGGTGCCAAGGTGATATTTCGCATCATTTTTGGCAATGAATCCGAAGAGATCGTGCAGTCCCTTTTCATAGCCGCGCTGTTGGGAAGCAAAGATGCCATTCCAAGCCAGCTTGGGGCTCATACCCGAATCTAGCAAGACCTTGCCGGTGTGCTCTGGATACTTGGTGGCGTAGGCGGAGCCGAGATACGTGCCGTAAGAGGTGCCGGCGATGTCAATCTTTTCCTCGCCCAAAGCACGGCGCACCATTTCCCAATCCTGCAGGGTATTCGCAGTGGTCAGTGAGTTGGTATAGCCCGGAGTATTCTTCTCGCAGGCATCGCGGGTGAGCTTTCCTACCTGGAGGCTTCCTTGGAGCGGATTGCTGGTGGCCGTGGCATCACACTTGACCGGGGTAGAGCCGGGCAGGCCACGCGGTTGTACCCCGATGGTGTCCCACTCATCGCGCACGGCCCGCGGCCACGGAACAGCGGTATTACCGGTCCATCCATAGGCATCGCCACCTGGGCCACCAGGATTGGTAAACAACGCGCCACGGCGGGCGCCTGGGTTGGCGGCGGGAACGCGCACGAAGCCGACGCTAATGGTGCCGGCATCAGGGTTGTCGTAGTACGTAGGGACCTCGATGCGGCCACACTCGGCGCTGTCGATGTCCACCTGCTCTGGGCAGTCTTCCCAGGAAATGGCGGGCTTGGTGTCTTGTGGCGCGGCCGTGGCAATCGGTGCAGTAACACCAATGGCGACCGCAGCAGCACCGAGCGTGGCCGCTAGTTTAGAAGAAAAAGAAAGCATAGGTTAGGTCTCCAGAATAAAAATGATTGGTAGACCTAGCCTATGCTTTTTTGATGCTTTTGGCATCATATTCACAGTAGGTGGGTGCCCTCATCGGCCGGAGCGGGTGAGGGGCTACGCAGAGCTACTTGACGATGAGAACGATAAGGTCACGCGGACCGTGTACACCCTCGACGCGAGCGAGCTCGATATCAGAGGTAGCGGACGGGCCAGAGATCCACGTTGCCGGCTTCTCCGGGTTCATACGGGAGATGACCTCGGGGATGCCGTAGACGATCTCATCCTGGTGGACGATGCACAGGTGGCGATCCGGAACCAGGGTGAGCGCGCGACGGCCGCAGCGCTCGTCAGACTGGAGCACGATGGTGCCGGTCTGGGCGGAGGTGACGTGGGAATAAGTGACCACAGCGTCGGTCTCATTCAGCGTGCGCGGATCGACAGACTTATCGTCTGGCTTGGCATCGAACCCCTCGAAGAGGCTGGCGTCCATGCCCTCAGCGTAGCGGATGTCATTGCACTTGCGGTCATTGAGGATCGTGGCGATGGCTTGCTTTAGCTCGCCTTCCTCGGTGACGTGCACCTCGGCCTTGTAATCCTCGAGTCGGTCAATGAGCATATCGCGCAGCTCGTCCGCGTTCAGGGTGCCCTCGTGGTGGTAGTCGCGCGGGGCATCAACGTGGTCGGGCAAACCAGCCTGCTTCTGAGCGGAGCGGATGCGGCTTAGAATTTCCTGCTTTGCGTTCACTTTTGGGACTCCTCACGGGCCTCGGCAAGAAGCTCCTTGCCTTCTTCGGACTCGAACCACTGGCGGAAGGACTTCTTAGGCGGAACCGCGGTATCGCGGCCTTCGGACCAACCGGACATAAACAGTGGCAGGGATTCGATGGTCTTGTTGGTGCCACCCAAGATGCGGCCCAAGGCGACCATGTGGGTTGCCTTGTTCCACAGCTTCGGGTTGCTCCACAGCAGCTGAATGGTCTTGAAGAGCTTCGGCTCGATTGGTGGGGTGGCGTGGGTGACCTTCTGGTGGCGGTTTTCCAAAATGACGTCGGAAAGCGGAATCTTCACCGGGCACACCTCGTCGCAGCGGCCGCACAGGGAGCATGCATAAGGCAGGCTGGCGGAAGGATCGTTGTGGTCCTTCATGCCGGTCAGCTGCGGCGTCAGGGAAATGCCGATCGGGCCAGGGTAGACGGAGCCGTAGGCGTGGCCGCCGGCGCGCTCGTAGACCGGGCAAACATTCAGACAAGCCGAGCAACGGATGCACTTAAGGGCCTGGTGGCCAATCGGGGAGGACAGGGCCGCGGTACGGCCGTTATCCAGCAGCACCACGTGGAAGTTCTGCGGGCCATCGCCCTCAGTAACGCCGGACCACATGGAGGTGTACGGGTTCATACGCTCCGCGGTGGAAGAACGTGGCAGCAGCTGGAGGAAGACCTCCAAGTCCTGGAAGGTAGGAACCAGCTTTTCAATGCCCATCACGGTAATGAGGGTCTCCGGCAGGGTTAGGCACATACGGCCATTGCCCTCGGACTCCACGATGTTGATGGTGCCGGTTTCCGCCACGCCGAAGTTGGCGCCGGAAATCGCGACCTTGGCCTGCATGAACTGCTCGCGCAGGAACTGGCGGGAAGCCTCAGCCAACTCTGCCGGCTCTGCCTGCAGGGAGTCATCGGTATTTGGCATCTTGTTGACGAAGATATCGCGGATCTCCGCGCGGTTGCGGTGAATGGCCGGAACCAGAATGTGGGATGGCTTATCTTCGCCCAACTGCACGATGAGCTCTGCGAGGTCGGTCTCGCGAGCGTTGATGCCTGCTGCCTCCAAGTGCTCGTTCATGCCGATTTCCTGGGTGGCCATGGACTTAACCTTGACCACATCGGTCTCGCCGGTGGCGCGAATCAGCCCCTCAATGATCTGGTTAGCTTCCTTGGCATCGCGTGCCCAGTGGACAACGCCGCCGCGAGCCTTAACTGCCTCTTCGAACTGCTCGAGCAGTTCGGGCATGCGAGCGGCAACATCTTCCTTGATGGCGGAACCTGCAGCGCGCAGCTCCTGCCAATCGTCCAGCTCTTCTACAGCGTTGGAGCGCTTCTCCCGAATAGTGGTGGTAGCGTGCTGCAGGTTGTGGCGCTGGGTGGCGTTATTCAGGCCAACGTGTGCCAGGGGAACAAAGGCCTTGCTGCCGCGCAGGTTGCCGTAGCCTTCCGGCGCGCGCGGTGGGGTGGTATCGAGGAAAGAGGTCATTAGAGCATCGTCTCCTTGGAGTAGGCGGCGGAGGTAGGAGTCCATGGGTGCTCCTTGGTAGAAGCCAAGATCTCAGCCATGTGAACGGCGCGGATACCGGAACGCTGGCGGCTCAGGGCACCACCGATGTTCATCAGGCAGGAAGAGTCACCGCCGGTGACGTATTCAGCCTCGGTCTCCTTGATGTGGCGAGTCTTATCGGTGACCATCGCGCGGGATACCTCTGCGTTCTTGATGGCAAAGGTGCCGCCGAAGCCACAGCATTCTTCCTTATTGGGAAGGGTGACCAGTTCGATGCCTTCGACTTCCTGCAGTAGCTGCAGTGGGCGGTCGCCCAGCTTCAAGAAGCGCAGGCCGTGGCAGGAAGGGTGGTAGGTCACGCGGTGTGGGAAGAATGCCCCCACGTTGGTAACGCCTTCTACGTCTACCAGGAATTCCGGCAGGTCCAGGGTCTTCTGGGTGGTCTTGCGGGCGCCGTCGACGTCGGCGGAGTTGCCGAAACGGTCGGCGATGCGCTCGTGCTGCTCACGAACGGCACCCACGCAGGAACCAGAGGCAGCAACGACGTAGTCAATGGAAGGATCTGCGAAGGCATCCGCATAGGAGCGGATCATGCCCAGGGTTTCCTTCTGGTAGCCGGTATTGATGTGCATCTGGCCGCAGCAGGTCTGTTCCTCCGGGAAGACCACTTCGTGGCCCAAGCGGGAGAGAACCAGTGCCGTTGCCTTTTGTACGTCCGGGAAAAGGGCGTCACCAATGCAAGTGGAAAATAGCGCAATGCGCATACGGTGCTCCTCGTTGATTTTTTACATGGGGGTAGCCATAACTCTACTCCTTTTAAGCAGTACGTGCGTAATGTGTCCCCCGCTTGACCAGCAATTATTTCGCAATATTAGTGTTGCAGAAAACTGCTATCAACCGTTTGCGCTGCAAAGGCGAACTTTTTGCTATAGCCCTTTTCACACTCGTCTTTTCAGTGAACTAGAATCGTGCGACATGACTCCAGCTGATTTGGCCACACTAATCAAAGAAACCGCCACCAAGGTTATGGCGGACCACGACCTTGATTCCTCCGTTTTGCCTGAAACGGTCACTGTAGAGCGACCTCGTAACCCTGAGCACGGTGACTATGCCACCAACGTGGCGCTGCAGGTAGCTAAGAAGGCCGGTGCTCACCCACGCGAGCTAGGCGGCTGGCTGGCAGCGGCGCTCGCGGATGATGAGGCCATTTCTGAAGCAGATATTGCCGGCCCAGGCTTTATTAATATTCGTCTTGCTGCCGATGCACAGGGAGAGATCGTCGCGCAGATCCTTCGCGCCGGCACGAAGTACGGCTCTAACGATTCCTTTGCGGGTAAGAAGGTCAACCTGGAGTTTGTTTCCGCTAACCCGACTGGGCCGATTCACTTGGGCGGTACTCGCTGGGCGGCTGTGGGCGATTCTCTCGGCCGCGTATTGGAAGCATCCGGCGCGCAGGTTACCCGCGAGTATTACTTCAACGACCACGGCGGCCAGATTGATCGTTTTGCCCGATCCTTGGTTGCCGCAGCTAAAGGGGAGCCGACCCCAGAGGACGGCTATGGTGGTGCCTATATTCAAGACATTGCTGCCGCTGTGGTGGAAAAAAATCCTACCGCGCTCGAGGGCACTGCCGATGAGGTTCAAGAGGCCTTCCGTGCGGATGGCGTGGAGATGATGTTCGCGCAAATCAAGCAATCCCTGCACGAGTTTGGCGTGGATTTCGATGTGTACTTCCACGAGAATTCACTCTTTGAATCGGGTGCCGTTGACACGGCCTTGGATAAACTCAAGGCAGAGGGCCATCTGTATGAGGCAGAGAATGCCTGGTGGCTAAAGTCCACCGACTATGGCGACTCCAAGGACCGCGTAGTGGTGAAGTCCGATGG
The DNA here is from genome assembly GCF_916618765.1 of Corynebacterium sp. Marseille-P4611. Taxonomy (NCBI): domain Bacteria; kingdom Bacillati; phylum Actinomycetota; class Actinomycetes; order Mycobacteriales; family Corynebacteriaceae; genus Corynebacterium; species Corynebacterium sp. Marseille-P4611. The sequence goes on along the minus strand of NZ_CAKAKD010000001.1, from coordinate 2,247,590 downwards.
AAATGCGGCCTATATTGCCGGCGATATCGCTTATGTGGCCGATAAGTTTGACCGCGGTCATGACTTGAATATCTATATGCTCGGCGCGGACCATCACGGCTACGTGCCGCGGCTGAAGGCTGCGGCAGCAGCGCTGGGCTATGACGCCGATGCGGTGGAGGTGCTCATCGGTCAGCTGGTCAACCTGCTGCGCGATGGCCAGCCGGTGCGCATGTCGAAGCGGGCGGGCACAGTCATCACCATGGAAGACCTTGTTTCGGCTATTGGCGTAGATGCCGCGCGTTACTCGCTGGTGCGCTCTTCTGTGGACCAGAGCATCGATATTGACTTGGGCCTGTGGGAATCCCAGTCCTCCGATAACCCCGTCTACTACGTGCAATACGGCCACGCCCGCCTGTGCTCCATCGGCCGCAAGGCAGCCGAGCTGGGCGTCGATTCGGAAAGTGCAGACCTCTCCTTGCTCACCCATGATCGCGAGGGTGACCTCATCCGCACCCTAGGCGAGTTCCCGGCCGTGGTGGAAGAAGCCGCGCAGCTGCGCGAGCCGCACCGCATCGCCCGCTATGCCGAGGACCTCGCTGCGGTCTTCCACCGTTTCTATGACTCCTGCCAGGTCCTGCCCAAGGCGGGCGAGGATGAAGCTCCTATTCACGGCGCCCGCCTCGCGTTGGCGCAAGCCTCCCGCGTGGTCTTGGCCAATGCCTTGACCATGGTGGGCGTAAGCACCCCGGAGAAGATGTAAGTGGCGGATTTCAATGAGCTGCCGGCCCACGTCTGGCCGCGCAATGCAAAGCGCGAGGAAGACGGCGTAGTAACCATTGCTGGTGTTCCGCTGCCGGATTTGGCGGAGGAATTCCAGACCCCACTTTATGTCTTCGATGAAGATGACTTCCGGTCCCGCTGCCAGGACATGGCCCGCGCGTTCGGTGGACCCGAGCATGTGCACTATGCCTCCAAGGCCTTCATCTCAAAGAAGATCGTGAACTGGGTCAATGAGGAAGGCCTGTGCTTGGACGCGGCCTCGCTCAATGAGCTCAAGATTGCCTTGGCCGCAGAGTTTCCGGCCGAGCGCATCACCACGCACGGCAACAATAAGGACGATGAATACCTGCGTTTGTGCGTAGACGCCGGCGTGGGTCACGTGGTCATTGACAACGAGCTCGAGCTGGAAGAACTCAATCGCATTGCGGGCGAGGCCGGCAAGGTCCAGCCGGTGATGATCCGCGTCAAGCCGGGTGTTGATGCGCATACGCACGAATTCATCGCCACGGCGCATGAGGACCAAAAGTTCGGCATTTCGCTCGCCACGGGCGCGGCCTTTGCTGCGGCCAAGCGTTGCTTGGAGGCGGACAACCTGCACCTGAGCGGCCTGCACTGCCACGTGGGATCCCAGGTCTTTAATGCGGAGGGCTTCAAACTTGCCGCGGAGCGCGTCATGGGGCTGTACCGCCAGATTTACACCGAGCTGGGCGTGACGTTGGAAGAGCTCGATCTGGGCGGCGGTTTTGGTATTCCCTATATGCCTTATGAGGAGGCGCTGGATACCGAGCGCGTGGCCGGCGATATGCTCGGCGCGGTCAAGCACACCGCAGAGGAGTTGGGCATTGAGGCGCCCTTCCTCTTGGTTGAGCCCGGTCGCTCCTTGGTTGCCGGCTCGGCGGTGACCGTCTACCGCGTGGGTACCGTCAAGGATGTAGAAACTGGCAAGTCGGATCTGCCGCTGCGTCGCTATATCTCCGTCGATGGTGGAATGTCAGATAATATCCGGCCAGCGCTCTACGGTTCGGCCTATGACGTGCGGGTGGTCAACCGCTTTAGCGATGGGGAAGAGGTGCCCTCCCGCGTGGTGGGCTTCCATTGCGAGTCCGGCGATATTCTCCTTGAGGACGGCGAGCTGCCCAATGATATCCAGCCGGGAGACTTGATCGCCTTTGCGGCGACTGGCGGCTACCAGTACATGATGTCCTCGCGCTATAACGGTGCGGTGCGCCCAGCGGTCGTCGCCACGCGCGTAGGCGAGACCAAGCCAATGCTGCGCCGCGAGACTATCGAGGATCTTCTTTCCCTCGAAGTGGACTAGCCCGGCTACTCGGTCCCCGTCACAGCGCCTAATTTAATTCAGGCCCTGTGACGGGGGATTTTCTATGTATAGACCCATTTACGGCGAAAGTAGACAGCTTGTTCTGTATAGTGTCCTGTATCCGCAATTAGCGGGCACAACACCTTTACCCCAACCGCACAATGGAGACGGATTATGGCTGCATCTACTAGCGAGCTTCAGGCACACAAGCATTCCGGCAAGGGCGAGGGCGAGACCGTTGGCATCGCCCTGCTGGGCTTTGGCACCGTGGGTGCTGAGGTCTTCCGTCTGCTGGGGGAGAATGCTGATGCCTTTGCTCATCGCATCGGTGGTCCAGCCGAGATTCGCGGCATAGCCATCCAAAATAAGAATAAGCTGCGCCCAGGCGTGCCCCAGGAGCTTTTGACCGATGACGCCAAGGCGCTTGTCGCCCGCGATGATATCGACCTCGTGGTTGAGGTAATCGGCGGTATTGACTTCCCACGCGAGCTGGTGCTCGCCGCACTTAATTCGGGAAAGTCCGTGGTGACCGCCAACAAGGCCCTAGTGGCCGCGCACGCAGACGAGTTGGCAGAAGCCGCCGACCGCGCCGGCGTAGATCTTTACTTCGAGGCTGCAGTGGCCGCTGCCATCCCAGTGGTAGGCATGTTGCGCCGGTCCTTGGCCGGTGATCAGGTAGAGCGCATCTCTGGCATCGTCAATGGCACCACCAACTTTATCCTGGACGCGATGGAGTCCACGGGCGCTTCCTATGACGAGGCGCTGGCAGAGGCTACCCGCCTAGGCTATGCCGAGGCCGATCCCACCGCGGATGTCGAGGGCCACGACGCCGCTTCTAAGGCTGCCATCATGGCGTCTTTGGGCTTTCACACCCGAGTGAAGTTCGAGGACGTCCACTGCGAGGGCATCACCAAGGTCACCGCCGCGGATATCGCCGCGGCAAATGATGCCGGCTATTCCATCAAGCTACTGGCCATTTGCGAGCGCCTCCAGCGTGCCGATGGCTCCGAGGCCGTCAACGCCCGAGTGCACCCCACCTTGGTGCCTAAGGAGCACCCGTTGGCTTCCGTGAGCGAGTCTTATAATGCCATCTTCGTTGAGGCAGAGGCCGCAGGTTCCCTGATGTTCTACGGCAACGGCGCGGGCGGCAATCCTACGGCGTCTGCCGTGCTTGGCGACGTCGTCGGGGCAGCCCGCAATATCGTCCACGGCGGTCGCGCACCGGGCGAGAATACCTATGCCAACCTGCCTATCGCAGACTTCGGTGAGGTGGAAACCCGCTACCACATCGATATGGAAGTCCAAGACCGCACCGGTGTGCTGGCCGCCATCTCCGCTGTCTTTGCCGACAATGATGTTTCCCTGCGCACCGTGCGCCAGGAAGACGGCGCGGACACCGCTCGCCTCATCGTGGTCACCCATGCCGCCAAGGAGGCCACCTTGGATACCATTGTGGCTGCTTTGGGCGAGCTCGAAGAGGTCAAGGCTGTTCATTCCGTAATCCGCCTCGGCAGCTAGCCCGGAGCAATAGACTGGACAGCTATGAGTATCGAAGTTGAAGTCGGCACCAAGGCAATCGTGACCGTTCCTGCCTCTACGGCGAACCTTGGCCCGGGATATGACACCTTGGGCATGGCGCTGAGCCTGTATGACACCGTCGAGGTAGAGGTCACCGCCTCGGGCCTTACGGTGGAAATTTTCGGCGAGGGCGCAGAAGACCTGCCGCGCGATGGCTCCCACTTGGTGGTCAAGGCGATTCGCTCCGCACTCTCGGCGGCCGACGCCACCGTGCCCGGCCTGCGCGTGGTCTCGCATAATAATATCCCGCAGTCGCGCGGCCTGGGCTCTTCCGCTTCCGCCGCAGTGGCGGGCGTGGCCGCCGGCAATGCGCTGGCAGGAAACCCCCTGACACAAGAGCAAGTGGTGCAGCTTTCTTCCGCCTTTGAGGGCCACCCCGATAATGCGGCCGCCTCTGTATTGGGTGACGCCGTGGTGTCGTGGACAAATGTCCCCGTCGACGGCCATTCTTTGCCGGATTACCGCGCCGCGTCCATCAAGGTGCACGAAGATATCCGCGCCACCGCGCTCGTGCCTGATTTCCATGCCTCCACCCAGGCGGTGCGCCGCGTCCTGCCTTCGCACGTGACGCATTCGGATGCGGCGTTCAACGTCTCGCGCACCGCGGTCCAGGTGGCGGCATTGCAGAACTATCCGGACCTCCTGTGGGAGGGAACCCGCGATCGCTTGCACCAGCCATACCGCGCGGATGTGCTTCCCGTGACCGCGGAGTGGGTCAACCGCCTGCGCAATCGCGGCTATGCGGCCTACCTCTCCGGCGCTGGCCCCACCGTCATGGTGCTCCACACCGAGGATATTGAGGAGGGCATTCTTGCCGACGCCCGCGAGCAGAACCTCCGCGTCATCGACCTCACCGTGGCCGGCCCCGTTCGCGTGGAGCTTACGCAGGCCTAATTTTTAGACGGCACACGTTGGGGTGCTGGCGCGGAACCAAGGTAATCGAGGTGGCATCATCGCTGGATTCTTGCAGGAAGCCAGCGTGTACCGCGCACAAAAACGGCGAAGGCTCAAGTCCCGAAGAAACAAACGGGCAGGCATGGAGCTCGATGTCGGTTGAATCAGGCTTGGTGGCAGGATCAAAGCCCATATCGCGCAGGGTGGCAAAGAGCGTATCGAGCGCGCCATCGGAGGCGTAGGCACCTGCGGCGCGTGCCCAGCGTCGCCCGATCTCGAGGGCCTTGGTCGAGGCGGCGTCATCAAGCTCTTCCTTATCCGCCAGCATCGTGGTCAGCACTTCCACCAAGGTGATGTATTCCTCTGCCACCGCTTTATTATCCGGTACGCGGGCTTGGAAGATGAGGGAGGGGCGCCCGCGGCCCTTACTCGGCGCGGAGACTACGTTGACGGCCCCAGCGCTGACCAGCTCATCGATGTGTCCGCGGGCGGTGTTGACGTGCATGCCTAGTTCCTCGGCGACGGTGCCGGCCTTGGCGCCTTCGGGGTGGCGCTGCACAGCGGTGAGCACCTCGCGCTGCTTGGGCGAGAGGTTGAGGGCCTCCGGAAAGAGTTCGGTGGTGGGCCGAGGAAGTGAATCAGGCATGGTGAAAATCCGCCTTGGGGTCTGCGAAAACAGAAATATTAGTTGGGGTGGACAAAAACGTTTGCTTTAGACACTGTTAAGGATACGATGTTACCCACCCCAACGTCTAAAGCGAACTCGCGGTTTATCGGTACGCACGCCTCTTGGCCGCCCAGATCAACGCGCAGCTGCATCGCCGCGAGGCTGGTGGCCTCGACTGCAAGGACTCGCACCGTCCACTGATTGCACGTCTCCTGCGCGGCGCCAATTGTAGCCGCATGCGGGTCAAAGGTCACCGCCACCTTCTGGCCGGGCGCAAGAGGCGCATGTTCGGTAGTTGCCAAAACAGCAATATCGCCGCACACAACTTCTACCGCGGACGCGCCGATCTCGGTTACGGTGCCCTCGAGGCGGTTAAGACCCGCCAGCGCCGCAACGAAGCCTGTCGGCGGTGCCTCAAGCAGACGCGCGGTTGCGCCGTGGGCCCGGACCTGGCCGGATTCCATGACCAACATGTCCTGCGCCAGGTGCGCAATATCGAGCGCATCATGGGTAACAAGCAGCGTGGTGCGGTCTGCGCGGGCCGCGTGCAAGAAGCGGCGCCACCTCTCGGCGGATTTCACATCGACTGCGGCCAGGGGTTCGTCCACAATCAACACCGCCGGCCGTGCGGCTAGCGCGCGCACCAGCGCCACGTGGGCGGCTTGGCCGCCGGAGAGGGCGGGAACGGGGACGTCGGCAAGCTCGTGCAATCCCGCTGTCGCCAGGAGCTCCTGCGCACGTACCTTATCGCGGGTGACCATGGCCACCGCCTCCACGGCCGTCGAGCGCGGCGGCAACCCCGGCCGCTGGGTGAGCAAGACAACGTCGGCGCCCTCCGGGGAGACCTCACCGCCGCTCAGACGCCCAGCAATGCGCCCCATCAAGGTCGTCTTGCCGGAACCATTCGGGCCCACTACGGCTGTAATGGCACGCGGAGAAAAATCCGTGCGCACCCCATCGACCTTCACGGAGACGGCCGGAACCTCAGCGGGTCGGGTGAGCTCGCGCAGCTTGTCGACGTCGAAGGTGTGCAACTTCCGCGCCCGCGGTTGGTAGTGCCTCCGCCGCAGGACAGGCAAGCCTGCCAGTGCCAGGCATAGTAATGCCAGGCCGATGAGCAGCGCCGAAAGTACATAAGCGCCGTCCGCGTCGACCTCGCGCTCTAAATAAATGCCCAGCGGCATGGTGCGGGTAACACCGGGCTGCGAGCCGGCAAAGGTCAAGGTCGTGCCGAATTCGCCTAGGGATCGGGCGAAGGCTAAGCCGGCACCGGTCGCCAGAGCGGGCGCAATAGAAGGCAGGGTGATTTTGCCGAGTATCTCCCAGCGCCCCAAGCCCACGCCGCGCGCAGAGGCGAGGATTTCCTGGTCTAGCTGGCGCAGCGCCGAATCGACCGACACCACCACAAAGGGCAGCGCCACAAAAGTCTGTGCCATAACGACTCCGGAGAAGGCGAAGGCGAGGCGGATGCCTAGGGCGTCGAGAAGCGGGGCCAGATACCCCTTGCGGCCGAAAGCTGCGGTAAGTGCCAAGCCGCCCACCACCGGTGGCATGGCCAGAGGGAGGTAGACCAAGAGGCGTACTACGGCGCTGCCGCGGCCGAGCTGCTGCACCCACAGGGCCAGGCCCAAACCCAGCACGAGCGCAAGGACCATAGATTGGAAGGCGGCTGCCACTGAGATGAGTAGCATGTCTCGGATCTCGTCGCGCGCGAGGTAGTCGCCGATGCGATCCCACGGCACGCGCAGCCCGAGGGCCGCCACCGGAACAATGATGGTGGCTACCGCAATGAGGCCAATAAGGCCGATGAGCAGCGGGGCTTTGGGGTGAAGGGGCTGGGGTGCGGACATAGCCTACTCCGCCGGGGTGAAGCCGCGGTCGCGCCAGGTGGAAGCAAAGTCAGTGGCCAAAAGATCTAGGACTTCCTGCGCCTCCTTGGGGTGTTCGGCTTCGGTCGTGACTGCGCCGACGATCTGGTTGGCGAATTTTTCCGCCCCAGGAATGGCAATTACTTCGACATCATCGCCAGCTGCGGCGGCATCGGTGGAATACACCCATCCGGCATCGGCTTCGCCCGCGGACACTTTTCCTAAAACGTCCGCTACCTGGCGCTCTTGGGAGGAGGGGTGAACGTCGAGGTGCTTGTCATCGATGATCTGAGAGGAGATATCGCCGCAGGGTACCTGCGGATCACAGAGCACAAAGTGGCGGGCGCGGGAAAGATCCTGCAGCGAGTGAATATTGGCCGGGTTTCCCTTAGACACCACCATGACCATGACGTTGGTGGCAAGCACCTTAGGTTTGGTGACGGTGCCGTCTTCTACTGCTTGGTCCATGGTTTTCTTGGACGCCGTTAGGAGAAGATCTGCTGGGGCGCCCTCGCGCAGCTTGCTCACGAGATCGGAGGAGCCGCCATTGTCAAAGCTCAGATTCATTGGCGGCTCGAGCTGGCCTGCGCGCTGAGTGAGTTTCTCATTGATGACGCGGGTGGAGGACGCAGCCAGAACATTAAGCGTAGGAGCATCCGCGTCCTGGGCGGAGGTCGTTGACGTTGGGGGAGCGCAGGATGTAAGGGCGAATGCGATGGCGGCGAGGAGTGCGGCGGCGCGCTTCTTCATCTGCGGAGGGCTCCTTCTACAGCGGAGAGTGTGACCTAACCAGGATAGCCCTCCGCCCCGCCAAGGTTTAGCTCACGCGGGTGAACTTGATGTGGAAGTCGTTTTCTTCTTCCTTGAGGTAATCCAGCTCGAAGCTCTCCTCGCGAGCCTCGACCTCCCTGAGCAGTGGAACTGGATTATGCGGCGCGATGAGGATCATGGATTCGCCAACGTTGAGGGTGCCCAGCGCGCCGTGGATGGCGCCGTGGCGAACGGCGTGCGGAATCTCGGAGGCATTCAGAGTTGGGATGGAGTGTGGCTTATTGGCATCGGAAATGGGCAGTTGCATTGCGAGTGGTCCTTTCTTAAGGGGGCAAGTTTCGCTCTGCTACCAATATTAGTACGATAAAACCCGTGCAAAATAATAGCGTGGCGCATCGCTTCATCTTCCTCGCCTTCGCAGGCTTATCGCTGCTGGTAGGCCTAGCTGCGGGCGCCACTCTATTGGGGCTGACCGCCACCCCTGGTGCGTCCTTTGCCGCCGACCACGGACCGCTCATGGTCTTCGGCTTCGTGGGCGGAGCCATCGGACTGGAGCGCACCGTTGCTGTGCGCACCTCGTGGGCATGGGCCGGGCCCGTATGCCACGTCGCCGGTGTGCTGGGTATTCTCGCCGGCCTGCCGCGTGCGGTCCCCGCAGTGTGTTTTGCTGCCGGCTTCCTTGTGCTTGGCTTCATTTACGTCACCATTTATCGCCGTCAGGCGAGCCTCGCGATCCTGGTGCAGGCAGCTGGCGTTATCGGGGGAGTAGCAGCCGCCGGCCTGTGGGCCATGGGCCCGGGGTTCGCCGCGGCGATGCCGTTGTGTGTCCTCTACGCCGTGGCCACCATCATTGGCGAGCGCATGGAACTAGCCCGCGTCACCATGGCCGGAACCCGCGCCGAAAACCACCTGACCCTCCTAGTTCTGGGGCTTGCAGCGGCCAGCGTCATCTACGTGCTTTCCCCAGCGGTGGGCTATCGCGCCATGGGCCTGGTGCTCATTGCCATCGCTGCGGCCACCGCGCGGGTAGACGTGGCCAAGAATCTGGTGCGCTCTCACGGCCTGCCGCGCTATTCGGCAGTGTGCATGTTGGCCGGCTACGGCTGGCTCGCCCTCGGCGGTTACCTCTGGCTGCTGCACGGACAGTCCACCGGCTTTGCCTATGATGCCTCAGTGCACGCCATCTTCTTGGGCTTTGTCATGTCCATGATTTTCGCGCACGCTCCCATCATCATCACCTCCGTTATTCGCCGCCGGTTGCCGTACCACCCGGTGCTGTATGTGCCGGTGGTGCTCTTACATGGCGGCCTCGCACTGCGCATCCTTGCCGATTGCGCCGAGCACACCACTGCCCTCTACACCGGCGGGGTGGTTACGATAATCGCGGTGTTAGTTTTTCTCGCTTGCGGCATTGCCTTGACCGGAAAGGAGGCGCGCCGTGCGCATTCATGACGTATCCCTAGCCGCGCGCGGCCGCTGGCATACCTTGAGCGCCGCCATGATTGGCCTGTGGATCCTAATTGGCCTCGGCCTGCTCATTGCGGGATCCTTGGGTGCTCCTGTGGTGTGGTGGGATATCATCCACCCCTTCACCATTGGTGCGCTGACCACGGCAATTATCGTCTTTTCCACCCATTTCACTGAGGCGTTGACCCGGGCTGCGGGTGGGGACTACCGGGGCGTCGGCAGTCGCGTGGGCCTAGTGCAGCTCGGGCTAATCCTGCTGCTCATTGATAGGGCGGGGTATGACTGGGGCCCGCTTGCCGACGCCGCCTCTATACTCATCATCGCCGCCCTCATCTGGCACCTGTGGTTCGTCGCGCGGCGCCTGCGTGGCTCATTGTCTGGTTCTTTTGCCGTGACCGTGCCTTTTTATATCGCGGCGGCCGTGTTCATGATTGCCTCCGCGGTGCTTGTCATCCTCAGCGGTAATGGGGTAGGCGAGTATTCCCTCCTCGTCAGCGCCCACTCGCGCGGCATGATCTGGGGCTTCGCGTGGCTTACCGTCATCGGCACGGTGGTCACGTTGCTCCCCACGCTATCGGCCACCGCGATATCGCCCACCGCCCGCGCGCGGTGTACTCGCGCGCTCATCGTGCACTGTGTTGGCCTGTCCTTGGCTATGGCGCTGTATGCGCTGGGCCTTACCCGCGCCGCAGGCGTGGCCCAACTGCTCGTGGTTCTCGCGGCGGTGCTCGTCATCCAGCCGGTGCTTGCCACCGTCATGGGGCGCTCGCCGCGGCTGACCACCGCCACCGTGGCTGTTATCGCCGGCCTGCTGTGGATGTTGGCGCTGTGTGCCGGTGACGCCATTTCCGCAGCGGTGGGCGCCTACCCGCGCACCATCACGCTGGTTTTGCTGCCTGCCTTCCTCGGTGCCGGCCTTTTGCAGTTGGTTACCGGTGTCCTTCACCACTTGCTACCCATCCTTACCGGCGCACGCCCTGATACTACCGAGCGCACCGGCTACGCCCGTCTGCTGCTCATCAACCTGGGCGGACTGCTGACATTGCTGGGCGCTAGCGCCGCCGGGCTTATCATGATGGGGATAGGCCTTGCCGCCAACGTTTTTGCCGTCGGCCGAGCCAACTACCTACAGAAAAGACTGGAGAGTTAAATGCTGAGCGTTTCTTCCTCACAACCTGCGGGAAAACCTGCGCCGAAGGATTCATCGTGGGCCTCGTGGCTGCTCATCGGCATCGCGCTGGCGGCGGTCATCGCGCTCGCGGTGGTCAACTCCACCGGCAAGGGCTCGGAGTCTGCCGCACCGGTCTCCTCTGGCGAAACGCAGACCATTGACGTGGGCGTGGATGGTATGGCCTTTACCCCCTCGTCCATCGACATCGAGCCCGGCACCCACCTGGTGGTCAACTTCACCAACTCCGGCGACCAAGTCCATGACCTTAAGATTGGCGACGCCGAAACCGGCCGCGTTGACCCCGGCGAGACCGTCCAACTCGACGCCGGAGTCATCGACTCCTCCGAGGAAGGCTATTGCACCATCGCCGGCCACAAGATGCAGGGCATGACCTTCCAGGTCAACGTGGGAGGCGGCACCGCTGCGGGACATGACCATGCGGTGTCCTCAGCTAGCAATCCGCACGTAGACGTGCCAACTGCCGCCGAACTCGGCGCACAGCGCGACGATTTTTCCGCCTTTGACGCCACCTTGCAGCCGGCCGCTGAGACGAAGATGCACAAAGAGACCTGGACGATGACCGAGGAAGTCGTGGAGGTCGCCCCCGGCATCAAGCAGATGCGTTGGCTCTTCAACGGCCAAGCCCCGGGGCCCACCCTGCGTGGCAAGGTGGGCGATAAGTTCGAAATCACCATCAAGAACGAGGGCTCCATGGCCCACTCCATTGACTTCCACGCCGGCGAGGTCAACCCAGATAAGACCATGAAATCCATCCAGCCGGGCGAGGAATTGACCTACAAGTTCACCGCGAACCGCTCCGGCATCTGGATGTATCACTGCTCCACGATGCCCATGTCCCTTCACATCGCCAACGGCATGGCCGGCAATGTCATCATCGATCCGCCGAACCTCAAGCCCGCTGACGCGGAGTATAACTTCATGGCTACCGATGTCTTCCTGGGCGAGGAATCCACCGGCGCCGACGCCCAGCGCGTTGCCGACGGCCGCTTCGACCTGATGGCCTTCAATTACTACCCTGGCCAATATGACGCAGAGCCCATCAAAGCCAAGGTAGGCGATACCGTCCGCTTGTGGTTGACCAACTTAGGCCCCGACCAGCCGCTGAGCTTCCACGTTGTGGGCGAGCAATTCGATACCGCCTACAAGGAAGGCGCCTACCTCATCAAGAATGAGGACTCGACCGGCTCGCAAGCCCTGGACCTCCTCCCGGCGCAAGGAGGATTCGTCGAGATGACCTTCAACGAGCCCGGTACTTATTCCTTTGTCAATCACATCATGACTAACGCGGAGAAGGGCCAGCACGGCAAGTTCATCGTCACCGAGTAGCCCTCCCGCGGTTCGGCCCCTCCCGCCCTTTGCGCTCACCAGCGACCGTTCGTGGTCACATTTGGTGCCCACCGTGAGCGCGAAGGGCGGGTTTCTGTATTGACGCGAGATCGTCCACCCTTCGCGCTCACGGAGGCGGCGATTTCGCGCTTGCTGCGGCTCTCAGTGAGCGCGAAGGGTTGGGAGGTAGCCGCTCGTCCCTTGGCGCTCACGGGCGGAGGCGGTTGGTTAGGTCAGCGGCTGCCGGTGAGCGCGAAGGGCGGTGTGGGGAGTGAACGCAGGAAGCTCGCGCAGCTCCGCGCGGGTGTCGTAGTCGCGTTCGGCGCCGGTGCCGGGAATCTCGATGAAGTTGGCGCCATGGATGAGGCGACGGACGGAGACGTTCCGCGCCGTAGGAAGAGATTCGAGCTGAGCTTGGAGCGCGGGAGCGCGCCAGAGGGAACACAGCGGCTGGAGGTAGCCGTCGGCGGCGCGGGTGAGTACGGCATCGGCCGTGGAGGAGGCGAGGGTCGAGCGCAGACGGGGAAGCAGTAGCGGCGAATCGGGGGCATCCACGGCGAAGAGGGCGAGCTCGGAGCAGTGGGCTAACGCCTGGGTGCCGGCCGCGATGCCGGCGACTGGACCACCGTAGAGCGGTGACTCGCACACCTGGGGCACGCCGAGGCGATGCGGGGAGACAGCCACGGTCGGGGTGCCGTAGGGAAGCTGGGCGAGCAGGCGGTCGATAAAGCGCGTGCCGTGGACAAAAAGGGAGGCCTTATCGGCGCCACCCATGCGCCTGCCGTGGCCGCCGGCGAGGATGACCGCGCCGAGCATTAGGACTCCGGGAGGGTGCGGGACCAGTCCCCGGAACGGCCGCCGGATTTCGCCACGATTCCGCAGCGGCGGATATACGCGGAGCGGTCCACGCCCTTGACCATGTCGATGATGGCGAGCGCGGAAACGTTCACGGCCGTCAGAGCCTCCATTTCCACGCCGGTGCGGTCGGCGGTGCGGACGGTGGCGGAGATGGACACGTGGTCGTCGGCAAGCGTGAGCTCGACTGCGCAGCCGTGTACGCCGATGGTGTGTGCCAAGGGAAGTAGCTCGGGGACCTTCTTGGCGGCCGAAATGCCGGCGATGCGGGCAACGGCGAGGACATCGCCCTTGGGCACGGTGCCATCGCGCAAGGCGGTCATGACTTCCGGGGAACAGGCTACCTCGCCCTCAGCGGTGGCGGTGCGCACCGTGGGCTGCTTCTCGGTGACGTCGACCATGTAGGCGGCGCCGTCAGAGTTCAGGTGGGTAAATTCCATGGTTACTCCTTAATACAGATAAACGGTGATGTCCTCGCCCATGGCCGGCGGCTCGGAGTCAATGAGGCAAAAGCCATTGGTGCCGGCCAGCGACACGATGCGGTGACTGCCGTGGGGCAGGTGCGAGGTGATGGCGGGCGCTGCCTGAAAGTCTACGGTGACGGGAACAATGGTCGGCCGTCCGCGGGAGGCGGGAAGGGGCGAATCCACCCGGGCGCGCAGGTTGACCCGCTGGCGTGGCGCGGGGTGTCCGGACAGTGCGGCGATAAGTGGCCGGGCATAGAGCTGGAAATCGACGAAGGCCGCTACGGGGTTGCCGGGCAAGCACAGCACCGGGGTGTCATTCCACAGCGAGTAGCCCTGCGGGGCGCCCGGGCGCTGATCGACGTGTCCGAACCACGCGGAATCCGTGCGCCCGAGTACGGTGTGGACGACGTCGAAGGCGCCGGCGGATACCCCACCTGAAGTGATGATGAGGTCGTGGGAGGGGGCTAGCTCATCTAGCGCAGAGGCGAGGTCCGCAGGGGCATCACCCACGTGGACGTGTGCGTCTGCACCTGCAAGGGCAGCGAGCATCGGGCCATTGGAATCCGGTAGTTGGCCGGGGGCGAGCTGCGCGGGGGAAGAGACGAGTTCTTCGCCGGAAGAAATGACCGCGATGCGCGGGCGGCGAAAGGCCGTAACGGTATATACACCGGCGGAGGTGAGCGCGGCGATGACGGCGGCATCGATAAGCGTGCCGGCGGTGGCGACTGGCGCGCCGGGCTGGATGTCCTCGCCAGCGGGGCGAATATGCGACTTGGTGGGGGCCTCCGTAATGGTGACCTCGTCCGGAAATGCTACCGGGCCGGCCGGGGTGGTGGTGTTTTCCACGGGAACGACGAGCATTCCTGCGGTATCGGCCACGGGGGCACCGGTCATGATGCGCACGGCGTGGCCGGCGGGCACATCGATGGGAGCCGCGCCGGCGGGTACATCGCCGGCGACGGGGAGGGTCCATGGCGCGGAGGAGGAAAGATCCGCGGCATGGACGAGGAAGCCATCCATCGCCGAATTGGCCTGGGGCGGCACGGGGAAGCGCGCGGTGGCGTCGGCGGCGAGGACGCGGCCGATGAGGGAGGCGTCGACAGGCGCGGACTCGGCCGGTGGAGTCGAAGCCAGCGCGAGGACGGCATCGAGGTGCGCGGAGATGCTGCGGGGCGTGGACATAAGACTCAGGTTAGCCGCCAATGGCGGACATCGGACGGTCAGGTTGGAGAAAGCCCTCGTCATCAATGCCGTGACCGGGCTTTTTGGTCCACATTTCCCCCGCCCAAGCCTCCATGATCTCTGCATCGCTCGCGCCGGAGCGCAGCAGGTCCCGCAGCGGGGTTTCGGAATTGCCAAAGAGGCAATTGCGAATGGCGCCGTCGGTAGTAAGGCGGGTGCGGTCGCAATCGCCGCAGAAAGGGTGGGTGACCGAGGCAATGATACCCAGCGTGCCGTGCGTGCCATCCGGAGCGCTGACCTCCCACAGGGCGGCGGGGGCGGAACCGCGTGGTTCGCGTGCCGGCGCCATGGAAAAGTGGGTGCGCAGTCGGGCGAGGATATCTTCGGCCGTGACCATGTCCTCGCGGCGCCACTGCTCGCGGGGCCCGAGCGGCATCTGCTCGATGAAGCGGAGCTGGGCGCCGTGGTGGACGGCATAGTCCGCCAGCGGAACGATGTCTTCTTCGTTGACCCCGGGCATGACCACGGCGTTGATCTTGATGGGGTGCAGGCCCGCGGCATCCGCGGCGGCGATGGCCTGCAACACGTGGTCGAGCCGGTCGCGGCGGGTGAGCGCGGCGTAGCGCTCGCGGTCGATGGTGTCGAGCGAGATATTGATGCGGTCGAGCCCGGCCGCGGCGAGGGCGCCGGCGCGCTTTTCTAGGCCAAGCCCGTTGGTGGTCAGCGCGGTGGAAGGGGCGCGACCCTGGTCGGTGCGCAGCTCCTTGGTCGCGGCAATAATCTTCTCCAGCGACTTGCGCAGCAGGGGCTCGCCGCCAGTAAAGCGCACTTGGCGGATGCCCAGCTTGCCGACGCCTATGCGGATCAGCCGGATGGTTTCCTCATCGCTCAAGGTTTGCTCTGTGGGCATCCACTCCAAACCTTCGGCCGGCATGCAATAGGTGCAACGCAGGTTGCAGCGATCCGTGAGGGAGACGCGCAGGTCACGGGCTTGGCGTCCATAGCGATCCAGCAGTGCGCGCGTGCCATCAGCGGCTGGTGCAGGTAGATCCGCCGGCGGTTTCGCTCGGCCTACGGTAGGCAGGGGCAAGGAAACCACGGGCTGCTGGGAGGAAGAGGTCATTGGTGCCAGTCTAAGAGAGGGGACGAGGTACACCAAGCTGCAACGGCGACTGACGCGAATTTATTCCTAGTTTTCCCGGCTTAAATCGGCGGCGCCGGTGACGTCGAGCCGCTGGGATTCACCCGGGCCCTTGAGCCGGATGATGTTGTACTCGCCCTCTGCCAGGTGGGCGCGCAAATCTTTCTTATCGAACTTGCCCACGGATGTCTTATCGATGGACTTCACAAAGGTCCAATACTCCGGCAGCATCCAGCTCGGCAGTTCCTTGCGCATGCTGGCGCGCAGGCGCTCTGCGGTTTCGATCGTGGGCGAGGCGCCCTCGGCCAATACTGTGACGGCGAGTGGGCGCTCGACCCATTGCTTATCGGGGTAGCCGATGACGGCGGCCTCGACGACAAGCTCGTCGGACATGATGAGGTTTTCTAACTGCACGGAATAGATCCATTCGCCGCCGGAGCGAATGACATCGCGGGCGCGGTCCTCCACGGTAAGGAAGCCGTCCTTGGTAACAGAGCCGACGTCGCCAGTGCGCAGCCAGCCATCGGCGGTGAACTTATCCTCCGCGGCCTCGACTTGCTTGCCGCGGAATTCGGAGGCGACTTCGCCCGGCTCAGCGGTGGGCGAGTGGTAGTAGGAACCGGTGACCAGGTTGCCGCGCACCTGCAGCTCTCCGGCATTGCGGTCGGTGCGAGCGACGACTTGGCCGTCGTTGACCACGCGGTATTCCAGTGAGGCGGGGATGCGGCCTTGGGATACGCGGTAGGCCCAGCGGGTATCGCCGGAGGCGCCCTGGGGTGGGCGGGCAACGCTGCCCACGGTGGAGGTTTCCACCATGCCCCACACGTGGACCACATCGACGCCGTAGCGCTCTTCCCACATCTTGATCAGCGTCGGCGGGACGGGGGAGCCGCCGGCGTAGATCTCGGTGAGCGTCATGCGCTCTGGAGGGTGGTGCATGTAGTGGACAAAGAGCTGAATCCAAATGGTGGGCACGCCGTGTGCCACGCGCGGAGAGGTAGCGGCGATGGCTTTGGCTAGGGTGGGGGCGGACACATCGGCGTCG
Organism: Corynebacterium sp. Marseille-P4611; assembly: GCF_916618765.1. Classification (NCBI taxonomy): domain Bacteria; kingdom Bacillati; phylum Actinomycetota; class Actinomycetes; order Mycobacteriales; family Corynebacteriaceae; genus Corynebacterium; species Corynebacterium sp. Marseille-P4611. Next base: position 2,231,057 of record NZ_CAKAKD010000001.1, on the reverse strand, counting down.
GGAAGCACGAGCGGAGTTCCGGTCATGAAACAGGTGAAGGGAACGCCCCAGCTGAGCACGTGGCAGATAGGAATGCAGCACAGGAAGGTCTCGCCGTGGGTAATGCACAGCGAGTCTGAGGAACGCAGCTGCATGGCCTCCAAATAGAGAGACCGGTGTGAATACAGCACTCCCTTGGGTGCGCCCGTGGTGCCCGTGGAATAGCACAGCGCCGCGGCCGTGCGCTCATCTAGTTCGGGCCAGTCATAGACGGTAGAGCGGCCGTCGATAAGAGCCTCATAGGAATACACCTCGACCCCGCGGGGGAAAAGGTGAGCAAACTGCTGCGCTGGTTGGGCGCCGGTGATGATGACGCTTCCCACGGAGTCGGTGCCCACGAGCACCTTGCCCAGCTGCTGCGCCAAGCGGGGATCGCACACGATGGCGGAGATTTCCGCATGGTTAATAATGTGGCGGATCTGGTCATTCATCAGCTGCTTATTCAGCGGGGCAAAAATCGCGCCCTTGCAGGCGGTGCCGAACATTACCTCCAAGTGCTCGGCGCAATTCCACATAAAGCTGCCCACGCGCTCATCGCTGGTGATACCCAATTCATCGTGAATGGCGTGGGCGAACGCGGCGGCGCGGGCAGCGATATCGCGGAAGGTAACTTCCTCGGCCGGATCGAATTCTGAGCCGGTGCCCTCACCGTGCCAGGTGGTAACCGTGGTGTCCCCGTGTACCGAGGCACCGTATTCCAAAATGCGGGTCAGGGAGAGGGGGATATCCATCATCGTGGAAAGCATGCCTCTACTGTAGCGGTGTCATGGTGCGGGCGTTGCTCCCTATGCGTTATACTTGTTTGCGACTGGTAGGAAACCGGAAAGTTTTAGCTCCCCTTTCCTATGCATTCGGGCCCAGAGAAGTATTTTTGCCCGCAGTCGTTTCTTGATTTCTTCCGGTTCGTGCACTCGCTGTGCGAAGTCTCCACAAGGACACGGAAGAGGCCTCATACTTATTGCCCGGCAGGACGCGCATGCGCCTTGGCACGAGGGCGAGAAGTCCTAGAAAAATACACATTGGCTTCCAGTGCAACGCCGCGAGCATAGGCTGCGGCGGCTCCCGCATAATCGGACCTGGTCAAGCAACGAAAGGATATCCGTGAGCGAAACGGACAACACCGCAGCACAGGATCTTGCATCCCTGAAGCTGCCGGAATTGCGCAAAATGGCCGCAGAGCGCGGCCTACGTGGTGTCTCTGCCCTGCGCAAGGGGGATCTCATCACCGCCATCAAAACCGGAAAGGTTCCGCCTAAGGCCAAGGCCAAGGTGGAAAAGGCGGAGAAGGCAGAGAAGCCTGAGAAAGCAGATAAGCCGCGGAAAAAGGCGCAGGAAGATGCGCCGCAGAAGGCGGAAAAGCAGGAAGAATCCGGCGAGAAGCAGGATAACCGCCAGCAGAGCTCTGGCGAGGAGCAGCGCTATGAATCGCGCTCCCAGGCCCGCCGCGCTCGCCGCAACCGCGCCCGCCGCCAAGAGCGTCAGGAGCGCCAAGAACGGCAAGAGCGCGAGGAGCGCAACCGCAACGAGGAGCAGGGCGGCGCTAAGGACAACCGCGGCAATAACTCCCAGGATGGCTCCGATAATCAGGGCGAGAAGAATGACCGCGGCGAAAATAAGCAGCGCGGCAACCGCCACGAGGACAACAATAACCACGAGCGCGGCAATCGCCGTGGGCGCCGCAACCGCCGCAACCGCCGCGGCCGCGGAAATAACAATGACAATAATGGCGGCAATGATTTGCAGGTCCGCGAGGGCGATGAGCTGCAGGCTGTCGGCGGCATTTTGGACGTCGTAGACAATAATGTCGCTTTCCTGCGCACCACGGGCTACCGCGCCGCGGCTTCCGACGTCTTTGTCAACAACGGCATCGTCCGCCGCCTAGGCCTGCGCTCTGGTGACGCCATTACCGGTCAGGTCAAGGTTTCTGGCCCGACGCATACGCACGGCAATGGCCGCAACCGCCGCAAGTACAACCAGCTGGTACAGGTCGATACCGTCAATGGCATTGATCCGGAAGGCGCAAAGCAGCGCCCGCACTTTAATAAGCTGACCCCGCTGTACCCGAATAAGCGCCTGCGTTTGGAAACGGATCCGAAGATCCTCACCACCCGCGTCATTGACCTCATCATGCCGATTGGTAAGGGCCAGCGCGCGCTTATCGTCTCCCCGCCAAAGGCCGGTAAGACGACGATTCTGCAGAATATCGCCAACGCGATTTCTACCAATAACCCGGAGTGCTACCTCATGGTCGTCCTCGTAGACGAGCGCCCTGAGGAGGTTACGGACATGCAACGCTCCGTCAACGGTGAGGTAATTGCCTCCACCTTTGACCGCCCGCCATCAGAGCACACCTCCGTGGCGGAGCTGGCTATCGAGCGCGCCAAGCGCCTGGTGGAGCAGGGCAAGGACGTCGTGGTCTTGCTGGATTCCATTACCCGCCTCGGCCGCGCTTATAACAATTCCTCCCCGGCTTCTGGCCGCATTCTCTCCGGCGGTGTGGACTCCAATGCGCTCTACCCGCCAAAGCGTTTCCTGGGTGCCGCCCGCAATATCGAAGAGGGTGGTTCGCTGACGATTATCGCCACCGCCATGGTGGAGACTGGCTCTACCGGCGATACCGTCATCTTCGAGGAATTCAAGGGCACGGGCAACGCCGAACTAAAACTGGACCGTGGCATTTCCGAGCGTCGCGTCTTCCCGGCCGTAGACGTCAACCCGTCCGGCACCCGTAAGGACGAACTGCTGCTCGTTCCAGAGGAAGCACGCATCATGACCAAGCTGCGTCGCATCCTCTCCGCCCTGGACTCCCACCAGGCCATTGACCTGCTCATTAAGCAGCTGAAGAAGACCCGCTCCAATGGCGAGTTCTTGATGCAGGTGGCCTCCTCGGCCCCGATGGCTGCGGATAAGGATGAAGAAGATTATGTCTAATCAGGTTTCGCTCGTTGATGACATCGTGTCCGAGTACCAGGGCATTGAGATGCAGATGGCCGATCCGGAAGTAGCCGGCGACCAGAAACAATTCCGCAAGCTCTCCAAGCGCTACGCGGAGCTGCGCCCCATCATCATGGTTAATGATGAGCTCACCCAGGCGCGCGAGGATCTCGCTGATGCTAAGGAGATGGCCTATGAGGACCATGACTTCCAGGAGGAAGCGGACCGCCTAGAAAAGTCCGTGGAGAGCTTGGAAGAAAAGCTCGCTGACCTGCTCGCGCCGCGCGATGAGCAGGATTCCGAGGACATCATTATGGAAATCAAGGCCGGCGCAGGCGGCGAAGAAGCGGCCCTCTTTGCCGGCGACTTGGCCCGCATGTACGAGCGTTATGCGGACAAGACGGGCTTTAATTGGGAGGTCTTGGGCCTCAATGAGTCCGATTTGGGCGGTGTGAAGGATATGACCATTTCCTTCCGCTCCAAGTCCCCGTCGCGCGATGGTGCATGGTCCGTATTCAAGTTTGAGGGCGGCGTGCACCGCGTGCAACGTGTTCCGGTTACCGAGTCCCAGGGTCGCATTCAGACCTCTGCCGCCGGCGTGCTGGTCTACCCGGAGCCGGAAGAGGTCGAGTCCGTCAATATCGATGACAAGGATATTCGCGTCGACGTCTACCGTTCTTCCGGTAAGGGCGGTCAGGGCGTGAACACCACCGACTCCGCGGTGCGTATTACCCACCTGCCTACTGGGCTTATCGTGACCTGCCAGAAGGAGCGTTCCCAGATTCAGAATAAGGCGCGTGCGCTGCAGGTTCTGCAGGCCCGTCTGGATCAAATGGAGCGCGAGGCCCGCGAGGCTGAGGCCGGCGAGCAGCGGGCCTCTCAGGTGCGCACCATGGACCGTTCCGAGCGTATCCGCACCTATAACTGGCCGGAAAACCGCATCACGGATCACCGCATTGGTTACAAGGCCAATAACTTGGATTCCGTGTTGAACGGTGACATGAATGACCTTATTAAGGCCCTGCAGGACGAAGAGCGCGCTGAGCGCCTCGAGGCCGAGGGGTAAACCAGCGTGGATAACACGTATGGACGGGCGCTGCGCCGCGGGGTGCAGCGCCTTCGTGCTGCCGGGGTGGCCAGCCCTGAATGGGATGCACGCATCATGGCCGCGCACCTAATCCACTGCGGCCACATGGATATCCCGCTCGAACAGTCTCCTATGCGCGGCTTCGACGTGGCCTTTGATGCGCTGCTTCGCCGCCGGGAGGCCCGCGAGCCTTTGCAATACGTACTTGGCAGCGCCTGGTTCGGCCCGCTGGAGCTCAAGGTGGGCCCGGGCGTGTTTATCCCGCGGCCGGAAACCGAGGTTATGGCGGACTGGGCGGTGCGCAATGCCGAAGGCCCGCGGCTGGTTGATTTGTGCACCGGCACGGGCGCGTTGGCGCTCTACCTCCACCACTATCTGCCTGACACGCAGGTGAGGGCAGTTGAGCTTGCCGACGCCGCACTGGCCTACACCCAAGCCAATACCCATAACACCGGGGTAGAGGTCATCCAGGCCGACGCCACGGCCGACGATACTTTGGCGGACTGGAATGGGACCGTGGACCTCCTTGTGACCAACCCGCCCTACGTGCCGGAGACCCCGGATCTTGAACCGGAGGTATATCACGACCCGCATAACGCGGTCTTCGCCGGAGCGGATGGGATGGGGGTCATTACCGGCCTTATTCCGACCATTGCGCGACTTGTGCGCCCGGGCGGCAAGGTGGTCATCGAACACGACGATTCCACGAGCGACGCCGTACAAGCCGCATTGGCCCGACACGGCGGCTTTGAACAGATCGCCGCGCTGCAAGACCTGACAGGAACGCCTCGCTTTGTCACTGCGGTGCGCGGGGTAGACTAGGACACCATTGAGGGCAAGAAGGGGAAAAGATTATGCAAGGAAAGATTTTTAACTGTGCCGATGATGCCGAGCGCGAAGAGGGCATGAACATTGCGGTCAAGGCTGCGCAATCCGGCCGCCTTGTGGTCATGCCCACCGATACGCTCTATGGCCTCGGCTGCGATGCCTTTGATAATGATGCCGTAGCCAACCTCTTGGCCACCAAGCAACGCGGCCCGGATTTGCCGGTACCGGTATTGGTGGGTTCCTGGGATACCGTTCGCGGTCTGGTTGCTTCCTATACCGATACCGCGCGTGACTTGGTGGAGGCCTTCTGGCCCGGTGGTCTGTCCATCGTCGTTCCGCAAGCGCCGTCCCTGCCGTGGAACCTCGGCGATACCCGCGGCACCGTGATGCTGCGCATGCCGTTGCATCCCATTGCCATCGAGTTGCTGCGCGAGGTTGGCCCCATGGCTGTCTCCTCTGCCAATATCTCTGGTCACCAGCCGCCGACCACGGCGCTTATGGCCAAGCAGCAGCTTGGTAAAGCCGTGACGGTTTACTTGGATGGGGGAGAGACGGCCGTTGGCAAGCCGTCGACCATCATTGATCTCTCCGGCGAGCGCCCGTACCTGCTGCGCGAAGGAGCGCTCTCGGCCGAGGAAATCGGCGAGGTTATTGGCGTCGACGCGCAGACCCTGCGAACCCGCCCACAGGCTTAAGGGGGAATTCGCGTGAGCGGCAGTGGTGTCCCGCTGCGCGAGCTGGCCCTCGTCATCCTCGTCGCAGCAGCATTTTCGTATCTCACCACCGGTGTGGTGCGCTCGTTTTTGGTGCGCACCGGCCGTTTGGCGGAGATTCGGCTGCGCGACGCCCACACACAGCCCACCCCGCGCATGGGTGGGGTGGCCATGTTTACCGGCTTCGTGGCGGCGATATTCCTCGCAGCCCAGCTTCCAGCCTTGACTCGGGGATTTATGCCCGTTACTCCGGAGATGAATGCGGTGCTGTGGGCGGCCCTGGCGCTCGTGCTTGTCGGAGTGGTTGATGACTTGGTGGAACTGAGTGCGATAGTGAAGCTTTTTGGCCAGCTCTTTGCAGCCACCTTGATGAGCGGGCTGGGCCTTACCTGGACGCTGCTTTTCATCCCTTTTGGCGGCGGTACCACGGTAGTCCTCGACCAATTGCAAAGCACCCTGCTTACCGCATTTTTTACCGTTCTGCTCATCAATGCCATTAACTTTGTTGACGGCCTCGATGGTCTAGCGGCCGGCCTTGGCATGATTGCGGGCGGGGCAATTCTGGTGTTTTCTTTGACGGTTCTCCACGACCAAGGCGGTGCAGTCTCGGCCTACCCACCGGCCATCATCAGCGCTGCCCTGGTGGGAATGTGCGCTGGATTCTTGCCGCATAACTTCGAACCGTCTCGCATCTTCATGGGCGATTCTGGCTCGATGCTTATTGGACTCTTGCTCGCTGCGGCCTCGACTTCCGCGTCTGGCAAGATCAACATGTCGCTTTATGGCACGGTGGACATTGTCGCCTTGATGTCGCCCATCATTGTGGTGGTCGCAGCGGTGTTTATTCCAGTCCTGGACCTTGTCTGGGCTGTGATTCGCCGCCTGTCTCAAGGCCGCTCGCCGTTTGCTGCAGATAAGGCGCACATCCATCACCGCCTACTCTCGCTCGGCCATACCCACCGCCGGACTGTGCTGGTCCTTTACCTGTGGGTCTCCGCCGTGGCCTTCGGCGCGGTGTCCTTTTCCATCGTGCCCGCGCCGGTGGCCATTGGCGTCACCATCGTTGCCTTGCTCTTGGCGTTCGCGGCGACCCTGGTACCTTTGCGGCAAGGAAAGATTGGCCCCGCTGTGCGGGAGACTGTCGTGGTGAAGGAATCCGAGCCCACGTGAGGTAGGGTGTGTAGCCGTGAGTGACCAAATAGTGAATCCTGACTTTGATGACCCGCGACTTCCAATACAGCGAGCTGTAAGCCTAGGTGCAAAGGCTCTCCTTGCCATTACAATCGTTTCCCTCGCTGTGTGGGGCGGTATGAAGGGTATGCCTGGGGTATGGGGAGTTGCTATTGGTGCTGCCTTTGGCGGTGGTTTCGTGCTTTTTACAGCTGGGTCTGTCCTCCTTACCGCGAAATCTACCCCGCCCACAACGATTGCCTTAGTTCTAGGAGGGTGGCTAATCAAGCTAAGTGTCCTTATTGGTGTGCTTGCCTTGATCCGCGATCTGGATTTCTACGACACTTGGGCGTTGTTTATAACGGTGGTTTTAGCTCTCGTTGTGACATTAGGCACCGAGGTTTGGGGAGTCGTTACCTCTAGGGTTACCTACGTATCCTAAGTCCCATACGGTTACTCTAGCGACCTCAATTTGGGATGTGCTGTTCTTTGCATGTCGTGGCGGAGGACAGCTCTTTTTTATGTGCACTACCGGCCAGAAGTGGAGATGGGCACCCCCGAGGAGGAGGTGAAAGAGAACAGTGTGATGAACTCCACGTTCTTGAATTTGGCCGGAAAATAGCGGTTTTGATCCTTTGATCGCTGCTATGGGAAAGATCAACTCGCAAACTGGGGCCCCCACGTGCAAAAACTCTTGATCTAGCTGATACTATTTCCCTCGGGTTACCGCGGTAGTTGGCACCAGCCTGCTTTCCGTCCTGGTAAATCCCTGCCTTGATCACGCTGATGTGCGACGGAGTCCGTGTTCAAGGCGGAGAGTTTGAGACGTCCATCGCACCACAGAAGCTTTCACAAGCTGTGTGGCCCGAACACGGGAGAGAACGCTGAGCGTTACAACATTGGCTATGAAAGGGCACTTCCATACGCCCGATCTAGGTGAAGAATTCTTCCCGGGGCAAATGAATGCTGACCATCTGTTTTTCGGCGACTTTGCCGGCGGATGGTTCGCGCTTGATCGCCTGATGCTGATTCGTATATTGATGACGCTGATTGTGGTGATCCTATTCTGGGCCGCCTTTAAGAACCCCAAGCTGGTTCCTTCCGGCCTTCAGAATGTGGGCGAAAACGCGGTCGACTTTGTCCGTGTACATATCGCTGAGGACATCTTGGGTAAGAAGGAGGGAAAGCGATTTCTGCCAATTATCGCTAGCATCTTCTTCGCGGTTTTGTTTATGAACGTTGCGACCGTTATCCCGGGGCTAAACGTCTCGCCAAACGGTCGTATTGGTATGCCAATTGTCTTGGCTGCCGTTGCGTATATCGCCATGATTTACGCCGGTGCTAAGCGTTACGGCTTGGGAAAGTTCATTCGCTCCTCTGTAGTGATTCCGAACTTGCCTCCGCTACTGCACTTGCTGGTGGTACCGATTGAATTTTTCTCTACGTTCATTCTGCGACCGGTTACCCTTGCTATTCGTCTCATGGCGAACTTCCTTGCTGGACACATCATCCTGGTTCTTCTCTTCTCTGCTACGAATTTCTTCTTCTGGCAGCTGAATGGGTGGACCGCCCTGTCTGGATTAACCGTTGTCTTGGGCTTGGCTATGAGCCTGTTCGAGATTCTGGTTATTTTCCTGCAGGCGTACATCTTCGCTCTGTTGACGGCGGTGTACATTGAGCTGTCCCTGCACGCAGATTCGCACTAAGGACGAGGTCGACGAGCGCGACCGAGTAAACCACCTAACTTCACAACATTGACATTCAGTCCGATTGTGGGCTGACACATTTACGAAAGGGAACGACTTTCACCATGAACGAGATCATTCTGGCAGCGGACGCCGCTTCTAAGTTTGAAGGCTTCGGTACTATTGGCTACGGCCTAGCAGCTATTGGTCCTGGTATCGGTATCGGCATCGTCGCCGGCAAGACCGTTGAGGCTATGGCTCGCCAGCCGGAGATGGCCGGTCAGCTTCGTACCACCATGTTCCTGGGTATCGCCTTCACTGAGGCCCTGGCACTTATTGGCCTCGTTGCCGGCTTCCTGTTCTAAAAGCTCGAGTTTTCCAAACCGAAACTTTTAAGACGGGAGACCTATGAATAACGTCGTTTATATGCTTGCTGCAGAAGGAGGGGAGAACCCGGGATCGGGTAGCTTCTCCGTGCTTCTGCCCAAGAATTATGACATTTTCTGGTCTTTGCTGTGCTTCATTGTAATTCTCTTGTTGTTCTGGAAGCTTGTGCTTCCGAAGTACACCAAGATGCTGCAGGAGCGTGAAGACCGGATCGAGGGCGGCTTGAACCGCGCTAAGGCTCAGCAGGCCGAGGCTAAGGCTGCTCTGGAAAAGTACAATGCTCAGCTGGCCGATGCCCGTGCAGAGGCAGCCGAAATCCGCGAGCAGGCGCGCGAGCGCGGTAAGCAGATTGAGGCCGAGGCTAAGACCAACGCGGAAGAAGAGTCCCGCCGCATCGTCGCCAATGGCGAGAAGCAGCTGGAGGCTTCCCGCTCGCAGGTTGTTACTGAGCTGCGTTCCGAAATGGGCCAGAACTCCATCAACCTGGCGGAGAAGATTCTGGGCGGCGAGCTTTCCGACGCCTCTAAGAAGTCCTCCACCATTGATGGCTTCTTGTCCGAGCTCGACTCTGTGGCACCGGCCGGAAAGTAGGCAACTATGAAGGCAGCTAGCCGCGAAGCACTCGCAACCTCACAAACCCGCTTGGATGAGATCCTGGGAGGCGACAACAATGTCGCCACCGCCGCGCAGGCGGGCCTGGATATCTTCGAGGTTGTCGATGTCTTGGATGCAGACCGCGAATTGCGCGTCGCATTCACCGATATCGCCGCCCCGAGCGAGGCACGCAAGTCCCTGGCTGAGACCCTGTTTGGCTCCAAGATTTCCGATGGTGCATTGCTCATCATCCAGGAAGCTGCGGCCGCACAGTGGTCAACCCCGAAGGACTTTGTCAAGGGCTTGGTGTCCCTGGGCCGCCGCGCACTGTTGCGTGGTGCTGAGGCGCAGGGTCAGCTGGGCCAGGTAGAAGACGAGCTCTTCCGCCTGTCCCAGATCCTTGACCGTGAGGGCGAGCTCACCCAGCTGCTTTCCGACCGAACTGCTGATTCCGCCCGCAAGCGCGGATTGCTGGCAAACGTGCTCTACGGCAAGGTCACGATGTTTACTGAGGCACTCGTGCTTCAGGCCATCTCCCGCCCAGAGCAGAACCCGATCGATGACGTAGCCGCTCTGGCTGATTCTGCAGCTGACCTGCAGGACCGCACCATTGCGCGCGTTACCGCAGCGGGTGAACTAAACGAAGGCCAGCAAGCAGTACTCGCTGAGAAGCTGGGCAAAATTTATGGTCGTGCGATGTCCATTCACTCTGAGGTTGACACCAGCCTCCTCGGTGGCATGCGCATCCGCGTCGGCGATGAAGTCATTGATGGCTCCACGGCAGGCAAGATTGCCCGCCTGCGTGCCCAGATGGCGTAGCCGAAACGACAGAAACGATTTAAGTAAGTGCTGGAAGATACTACCGAGAGCAGGAAGAACATGGCGGAGCTGACGATCTCCTCCGACGAGATCCGTAGTGCGATTGCGAACTACACCTCGAGCTACTCCGCGGAGGCCTCCCGTGAGGAGGTCGGCGTGGTCATTTCGGCAGCTGACGGTATTGCGCAGGTTTCTGGCCTGCCGTCCGTTATGGCGAATGAGCTGCTCGAGTTCCCAGGCGGCGTGATTGGCGTCGCACAGAACCTTGACACTAACTCCATCGGTGTCGTGGTCCTGGGCAACTTCGAGTCCCTCAAGGAGGGCGACGAGGTTAAGAGGACCGGCGAGGTTCTCTCCATCCCAGTGGGCGAGGAATTCCTCGGCCGCGTAATTAACCCATTGGGTCAGCCGATCGACGGCATGGGCCCAATCAACGCTGAAGAGGAGCGCGTCCTCGAGTTGCAGGCACCATCCGTGCTGCAGCGCCAGCCGGTTGAAGAGCCAATGCAGACCGGCATCAAGGCTATCGACGCAATGACCCCGATCGGCCGCGGCCAGCGCCAGCTGGTCATCGGTGACCGTAAGACCGGTAAGACCGCGGTCTGCATCGATACCATTTTGAACCAGAAGGCTAACTGGGAGTCTGGCGACAAGGACAAGCAGGTACGCTGCATTTACGTCGCTATCGGCCAGAAGGGCTCGACCATCGCTGGCGTGCGCCGCACCCTTGAGGAGCACGGTGCACTGGATTACACCACCATCGTGGCCGCACCGGCTTCCGATTCCGCCGGCTTCAAGTGGTTAGCACCGTTCTCCGGTGCAGCGCTGGGGCAGCACTGGATGTACCAGGGCAACCACGTCCTGGTAATCTACGATGACTTGACCAAGCAGGCTGAGGCCTACCGTGCCATTTCCTTGCTGCTGCGCCGTCCGCCGGGACGCGAGGCATACCCAGGCGACGTATTCTACCTGCACTCCCGCCTGCTGGAGCGTGCTGCAAAGCTTTCCGACGACATGGGTGCCGGCTCCATGACCGCCCTGCCGATCATCGAGACCAAGGCAAACGATGTCGGCGCCTTCATTCCGACCAACGTCATTTCCATTACTGACGGCCAGGTCTTCTTGGAGTCCGACCTGTTCAACCAGGGCGTTCGCCCGGCTATTAACGTCGGTGTTTCCGTCTCCCGTGTCGGTGGCGCTGCACAGACCAAGGGCCTGAAGAAGGTCGCCGGTAACCTGCGTCTGGACCTGGCTTCCTACCGTGACCTGCAGGCCTTCGCGGCATTCGCATCTGACCTTGATGCTGCCTCCAAGGCTCAGTTGGAGCGCGGTTCCCGTCTGGTCGAACTGCTGAAGCAGTCGGAGTCCTCCCCGCAGCCGGTGGAGTACCAGATGGTTTCCATCTACCTCGCCGAGGCTGGCATCTTCGACGTCGTTCCCGTTGAAGACGTCCGCCGCTTCGAGAACGAGGTGCACGAGTACCTCAATGCCAATACCCCAGAGGTCTTTGAGCAGATTTCCGGCGGCAAGCCGCTGACCGATGAGTCCAAGGACGCATTGGTTGCGGCAGCTAAGGACTTCCAGCCGACCTTCCGCACCTCCGAGGGCCACAACCTAGGCTCCGAGGCGCCGGAAGAGCCGTTGGATGAAAGCGACGTAAAGAACACCGAGCTCAACGTCTCCCGCAAGACGGCTAAGTAGAGTTCAGAACTCAAAACTAACCGTCTAGATTAAAGAAGGGAGGAGACACGATGGCTAATCTTCGCGAACTACGTGACCGCATCCGGTCCGTCAATTCGACTAAGAAGATCACCAAGGCCCAGGAGCTCATTGCTACCTCGCGCATTACCAAGGCGCAGGCTAGGGTAGAGGCCTCACAGCCGTACGCGGCTGAGATGACCAGCATGATGAACAAGCTGGCTGCGGCTTCTACGTTGGAGCATGACATGCTGCGTGAGCGTGAAGACGGAAACGTCGCCGCCATCCTCGTGGTCACTTCTGACCGCGGTATGTGCGGTGGCTACAACAACAACGTCTTCAAGAAGGCGGCACAGCTGCAAGCTCTCCTGGAAAGCAAGGGCTACGAGGTAGTTCGCTACGTTACCGGTAATAAGGGCATCGGCCACTACAAGTTCCGCGAGGACGAGGTAGTTGGCAGCTGGGGCGGTTTCTCTCAGGATCCAACCTGGGAGACCACCCACGATGTGCGCCGTCACTTGATTGATGGCTTTATTGCTGGTTCCCATGGCACTACCAAGGGCCGCGACGGCCTGCATGCGCAGGGGGAGGGCGCCGGTGTACGTGGCTTTGACCAGGTACACGTTGTCTACACCGAGTTTGAGTCCATGCTGACCCAGACCGCGCGTGCTCAGCAGCTGTTGCCAGTTCAGCCGGTTATTCAGGATGAGGAGTATCACCTCGGTGAATCCGCGCTGACTGACTCCGAGTCTGCGGACGATATCGCCGCAGGATTCGAGTTTGAGCCAGACGCAGATACGCTGATGGAAGCGCTGCTTCCGCAGTACGTCTCGCGTATCCTGTTTGCTATGTTCTTGGAAGCTTCTGCTTCCGAGTCCGCTGCACGCCGTACAGCTATGAAGTCTGCTACTGACAACGCAACCGAGATGGTCGAGGACCTCTCTCGCGTGGCTAACCAGGCCCGTCAGGCACAGATTACCCAGGAAATTTCAGAGATCGTCGGTGGCGCTGGCGCGCTATCTGACAGCGCAGAAAGTGACTAGATTATGACTACAGCTCTGCAAGAGCAGAATGCACAGTCTTCGGCAGTCGCCGGTCGTGTCGTGCGCGTCATCGGTCCGGTTGTGGACGTGGAATTCCCACGTGAGGCACTGCCGGCCCTGTACAACGCACTGCACGTCGACATTAAGCTCGAAGCTGTTGCAAAGACCGTCACCCTCGAGGTCGCTCAGCACCTCGGTGACAACCTTGTCCGTACCGTGTCCATGGCACCGACCGACGGCCTTGTCCGCGGTGCCGAGGTCATCGACTCCGGAAAGCCAATTTCCGTGCCGGTCGGCGACGTCGTCAAGGGCCACGTCTTCAACGCCCTCGGTGACTGCCTCGACGAGCCGGGTCTCGGCCGCGATGGTGAGCAGTGGGGCATCCACCGCGAGCCGCCAGCGTTCGACCAGCTTGAGGGTAAGACCGAGATTCTGGAGACCGGCATTAAGGTCATTGACTTGCTGACCCCGTACGTTAAGGGTGGCAAGATTGGCCTCTTCGGCGGCGCAGGTGTGGGTAAGACCGTTCTCATTCAGGAGATGATTACCCGTATCGCCCGTGAGTTCTCCGGTACCTCCGTCTTCGCCGGCGTCGGCGAGCGTACCCGTGAGGGCACCGACCTCTTCCTGGAGATGGAAGAGATGGGCGTGCTGCAAGATACCGCACTTGTCTTCGGCCAGATGGATGAGCCGCCAGGAGTCCGTATGCGCGTGGCTCTGTCCGGCCTGACCATGGCGGAGTACTTCCGCGATGTGCAGAACCAGGACGTGCTGCTGTTCATCGACAACATCTTCCGTTTCACCCAGGCCGGCTCTGAGGTTTCGACCCTGCTGGGTCGTATGCCTTCCGCTGTGGGTTACCAGCCAACCCTGGCTGATGAGATGGGTGTCCTGCAGGAGCGCATTACCTCGACCAAGGGCCGTTCTATTACGTCCCTGCAGGCCGTTTACGTTCCTGCCGATGACTACACCGACCCGGCTCCGGCAACGACGTTCGCTCACCTGGACGCCACCACCGAGCTGGACCGTGCTATTGCTTCGAAGGGTATTTACCCAGCAGTGAACCCGCTGACCTCTACCTCTCGTATCCTCGAGCCGGGTATCGTTGGCGAGAAGCACTACGAGGTTGCACAGCGCGTCATCGGTATTCTGCAGAAGAACAAGGAACTCCAGGACATCATCGCCATCCTTGGTATGGACGAGCTGTCCGAGGAGGATAAGGTCACCGTTCAGCGTGCCCGCCGTATCGAGCGCTTCTTGGGCCAGAACTTCTTCGTCGCACAGAAGTTCACCGGCCTGCCGGGCTCTTACGTGCCGCTGTCTGAGACCATCGATGCCTTCGAGCGCATCTGCGATGGCGAGTTTGACCACTACCCAGAGCAGGCCTTCAACGGTTTGGGTGGCTTGGACGACGTCAAGGCTGCATACGAGAAGTTGAACGAGAAGTAGGGAGAGGCACATGGCTGACATCACCGCCGAATTGGTTTCCGTCGAGCGCCTGCTGTGGTCTGGACAGGCCTCCATGGTCACGGCTGAGACCACCGAGGGTGAGATCGGCGTGCTTCCCGGTCACGAGCCAATGATCGGGCAACTGATCGATAATGGCGTGGTGACCATCCACCCAGTGGACGGCGAGCGCCGCGTCGCCGCCGTGCAGGGTGGTTTCCTCTCCGTTACCCAGGACAAGATTACCGTCCTCGCTGATTGGGCCATCTGGTCCAATGAGGTGGATGAGGAGAAGGCTCAGAAGGATGTCGCTTCTGAGCACGAGCTCACCAAGTCCCGTGGCGAGGCCGCACAGCGTGCAGTTCGCCGCGCCAAGGCTTAATACCTTGGATTGGTAGGAGAGGGCAGCAATAGCCGCCCTTCCTGCTCTCTTAAGGCGCATCGGTTTATAGCCGGTGCGCCTTCTTCGTTTTTTCTTTGCCTTTTCTTATTGGCGTGTAGGCCCTTCAAGGCGCTACAATCCAAAGAATCAGTTTCTCCACAGAGCGAGGATGGCGTGAAAGGCCCATGAATTCAACGGTGGTTGCAGTGCTTCTGTGGGCCCTTGCAGTGGCCCTGCTGCTAGTTATTTTTCTGGCTGCGCTTCGCTTTTTCACCGTGCGTTCGCGCGGTACTTCAGTCCTCCTGCGCCGAGTTCCGGCTAAGAATTCCCTGTCCTGGCGCCATGGTTCGTTGCGTTATGAAGGCGAACTTGTGGAGTATTTCAAGCTCCGTTCTGTCTCTCCGCGCTGCGATCTGCGCATCAATCGCCTCGACATCGAAGTAGTGAGCACCCGCCCGCTTGATGATGACGAGGCTTCTTTTATGTCCGCTGCCACCGAGGTCGTTCACTTTCGGGCCAAGGGAAAAGAATATGAGTTGGCGTCCGACGCGCACGGCATCATGGCCTTCGGGGCGTGGGTAGAGGCTGCTCCATCAAAACGCCAGCAGCGCTTTGACTTCCGGGAATTGCGCGAGCGTGCTACCCGTCAATCCAAGCGATAACTCCACCCGCTAGGGTAGAGAACATGCGTTTAGTAATCGCCCGATGCTCAGTAGATTACGTGGGCCGCTTGGACGCCCACCTGCCGATGGCAGACCGCCTGCTCATCGTCAAAGCGGACGGTTCCGTGTCCGTGCATGCCGACGACCGCGCTTATAAGCCGCTTAACTGGATGACACCCCCGTGCACCCTGAAGGAGTCAGCGATTGAGGACCTCGACGGGGAAGACACCGGCGAAGTTTTGTGGCTGGTGGAAAACCCCAAGGGCGAGCAGTTGCGTATCACCATTGCTGAGATTCATGAAGAAATCTCCTATGAGATGGGCGAGGATCCAGGCCTAGTCAAGGATGGCGTCGAAGCTCACTTACAAGAGCTCTTGGCGGACCAGATTGATACCTTGGGCGAGCGCTACACTTTGGTGCGCCGCGAATATCCCACGGCCATCGGTCCTGTGGATATTATGGCTAAGGATGAGAACAATAATAACGTCGCCATCGAGGTAAAGCGCCGCGGTGGCATTGATGGCGTAGAACAGCTGACACGGTATCTAGAGCTGCTTAATCGCGATGAGCTTCTCGCCCCTGTGTCCGGTGTATTTGCGGCCCAGGAAATCAAGCCGCAAGCTCGTACCTTGGCTGAGGACCGCGGCATTCGGTGCGTCGTACTGGATTACCAAGAGCTGCGTGGGCTTGAGTCTAATGAATTGCGGCTGTTCTAATGCCACGGCGAAATAGGCGTAAACCCGTAGAAGTTCGATCCCTGCCCAAGGACGGCTCAACCTTCCTGGGCTCGCAAACGGTCGAGGGGCCAAGCTGGACGCACGGCGAACCCTACGTCATGCGGCATATCGGTTCTGCTCGCGCTCAGAAGTACTACTTGTGCCCTGGCTGTAACCAAAACATTCCGCCCGGGGTGGCACACATCGTCGCCTGGCCGCGGGACGTGGGCCGCCAGGGCGACGATCGCCGGCATTGGCACCGCCACTGCTGGGAGCGCAGGTAGACTAGCGGGCATGATTGTTGCATTTTCTGTAGCCCCTGCGGTGGTCAACAATGACTCCCAAGAAATGGCCGATGCCGTGTCCGAGGCTGTGCGCGTGGTCCGCGAATCCGGCCTGCCCAACGAGACTAATGCCATGTTCACCTTGCTAGAAGGCGAATGGGACGAGGTCTTTGACACGATTAAAAAGGCCACTGATGCAGTGCGTGCGGTTTCCCCACGCACTTCTTTGGTGGTCAAGGCCGATATTCGCGAAGGCGTAACTAATCAGCTAACGGACAAAGTAGATGCGGTTAACCGCCGCCTTGCAAAGGAGGACTAGATGACTTCACCAAATAATGCTTATGTAGGAGGAGCGCTCGACCTCAGCCAGGTCAAGGCGAGAGCCGAGGCCCGGCAGAAGGCGCAGGAATCGCCGCAGACAAGTGCCGGCGGCGTCCAGTCCTTCTTCACGGTGACCGAGGCCAACTTCGATCAAGATGTGGTTCGCCGGTCTACGGAAGTTCCGGTCGTGGTCCTCATCGGTACTGCTCGTTCTACCCAGTCGGAGCAGTTGAAGACTGACCTTGCGGATTTGGCCGCGCAAGGAAACTTGAGCTTCTTGGTTGCTTACGTGGATGCGGATGCTACTCCGCAGGTTGCGCAGGCCTTTGGTGTTAAGAATCTGCCGACAGTCGTGGCCTTGGGTGCTGGGCAGCCACTGACGAACTTTGAGGGTGCGCAACCCAAAGACGCCCTAAAACAATGGGTCGATACCCTGGTGCACAATGTTGGACCACAGCTGAAGGGCCTGCAAGGCAATGAGGCATCGGCACAGCCACAAGAGGAAGAAGAGGATCCGCGTCTCCAGGAAGCAGAAAGCTTCTTGAACGCCGGCGACTTTGATGGCGCTCTCAACGTCTACAACTCCATCTTGGAATCCGAGCCCGATAATGTGCAGATCAAACAGGCGCGCGACACCACAGTCTTGCTCCAGCGCCTCGATCCTGCCAACCAGACCGAGGACCCGATTGCGGCCGCGGAAGGAGATAAAGGGGACGTCGATAAGCAAATGCGAGCTGCCGACGCCGAAGTGGTTGCCGGCGCCCCAGAAAAAGCCTTTGATCGCCTCATCGAGACGATGAAGACAACGGCTGGTGATGAGAAAGCGCGCGTGCGCGAGCGCTTGCTGGAGCTCTTCGGACTCTTTGAGGGGAATGACCCGCGCGTGATGGAAGCTCGCACCAAGCTGGCAAGTGCCTTGTACTAGCTCGGTAGTATAAAAGCATGACTTCAGTGCTTTTCCTGTGTAATACAAACCGTGGCAAGTCGCAGATGGCTGCGGCGCTAGCCGCCAAGCATGCGCCTGACTGGGATATTTACTCGGCTGGGGTGCAAACTACCCCGGAGCATACCCAGCAGGGCATCAATCAAGAAGCCAAAGCTTCCCTCGAGAAGGTGGGGGCAGAAATGACTGGTACCCCTGCTCTAGTGGATCCCCACCTGGCTGCCGCTGTCGACCACGTCATCGTAGTAGGTGATGCGAAATATGAGGGGCCAGCGCAGCGGTGGGACATCGAGGATCCTTCGCTGCGTGGTTTGGAGGGCGAAGAGCGCATGGACGCGTTGCGCGATGACATAGATGCTCGCGTAGCTGAGTTCGTGCGCGCCCAGCGATAACTCTCTATCCTTCCAGCACGTACCACTGCACGGAATTGGCCGGCAGATGCAGCGTCGTGGAGTTGTTCTCCACGCGGATGCGCTGGGGAAGTGGGTTCCCAGCGCCTTCGTAGACGGCGTCATCGGTGTTGAGCACCATCTGCCATTCGCCGTCCTGTGGAACCCAGAGGCCATAGTTGGGAATGGAAGAGCCAGAAAGGTTGCATACGGCGAGCAGAGCAGAGCCGTCTGCACCGTAGCGGACATAACCAAGGACGTTATTGGTCGAGTCATCTGCTTTGACCCATTGGAAGCCATCCTGGTTGAAATCCTGGCTCCACAGTGCTGGGGTATCGCGGTAGACGAGGTTGATATCCCTTACGAGGCGCTTGATGCCGTGGTGCCATTCGCTACCCCAACCGTCGAGGTTGCTCCAGTCTACGGAATACCCCTCGGCCCACTCGGTAGTCTGGCCAAATTCCTGGCCCATGAAGAGCAGGTTCTTGCCGGGGTGGGAGAACATGTAGCCATAGAGGGCACGGAGGCCGGCGGCCTTATTCCAGTCGTCGCCAGGCATGCGCTCCCACAGCGAGCCTTTGCCGTGCACAACTTCGTCGTGGCTAAACGGCAACACGTAGCGCTCGGAGTAAGCATAGACCATGGAGAAGGTGAGCTCGCCGTGGTGATAGGAACGGTGAATGGGCTCGTGCTTGAAGTACTCCAAGGTGTCATTCATCCAGCCCATATTCCATTTCAGGGAAAAGCCTAGGCCGTTTTCAGAGGTGGGGGCGGTAACTCCCGGCCAGGAAGTGGATTCCTCGGCAATGGTGAGTACGCCTGGATGCGTGCGGTTGAGGGTGGCGTTGGTTTCCTGCAGGAATTGCACGGCCTCCAGGTTCTCGCGCCCGCCATATTGGTTGGGCAGCCACTCATCGCGGGAGTAATCGAGGTAGAGCATGGAAGCCACGGCGTCTACGCGCAGGCCGTCGATGTGGAATTCTTCGGCCCAGTATAGGGCGTTGGCCACGAGGAAATTGCGGACCTCATTGCGGCCGAAGTCAAAGACATAGGTCCCCCAATCGGCCTGCTCGCCGCGGCGGGGATCGGGGTGCTCGTAGAGAGCCTGGCCGTCAAAGCGACCCAGGGCCCAATCATCCTTGGGGAAGTGTGCTGGCACCCAGTCCACGATGACGCCGATGCCATTCTCGTGCAGGGCATTGACCAGCTCTCGGAATTCATCCGGCGAGCCCCAACGCGCAGACGGCGAGTAGTAGCCAGAGACTTGGTATCCCCAGGACCCGCCGAAAGGATGCTCGGCCACGGGCAAGAGCTCGACGTGGGTGAAACCGTGCTCCTTAAGGTATGGGATGAGATCCTCGCGCAAGCGGTTGTAGTTGGCGCCGATTTTCCACGAGCCGACGTGTACCTCATAGATGCTCATGGGCACATCGAGGTTGCCGGTACGCTTGTCCATCCAGGCGGAATCGGACCAGGCGAAACTGGTGGAATCCACGATAGAGTCCGTCTCCGGCGGGCAGGCGGTGCGCTTGGCCAATGGGTCGGCCTTGTCCTTGCGGCCCTCGTGGCTAAAGATGGCGAACTTATAGTGCTCGCCAGCACCGATACCAGGAACAAAGACCTCCCACACGCCGGTAGAGCCGAGTGAACGCATCGGATAGTGGGTGGGGTTCCAGCCGCAGAAATCGCCCACGACGGCCACGCCTTGGGCATTAGGGGCCCACACAGCAAAGGAGACGCCGGAAACGGTACCCATTTCGGTGTCATAAGAGCGCAGGTTGGCGCCGAGGACATCCCAGAGGCGCTCGTGGCGGCCTTCCCCAATCAGGTGCAGATCCAGCGAGCCCACCGTGGGAAGGAAGTGATAGCCGTCTGCCACGGTGCGGGTAGGTGCCTCCGGATAGGAGATTTCTAAGCGGTAATCGCAGTTATCGCCAATTTCCGCCTCCCAGATGTCGTCGCCGACCAATTCCATGGACACGGATTGTGCGGGGGTATGAAGCTGTACCGCGGTGGCACCAGGCTGGCGGGTGCGGACGGTACCTTCATGCCAGCCGTAGCAACCGTGCGGGTCATGGTGGCGGCAGTCATTGAGGCGGGCGAGGTCAGCGGCCGGGATAGTCATACAATCAGAGTACCTAGTTCGAGTGCGGTCCGGTGGGCGAATCTTTACGGGCGGTAGTCGGTGACCTCGCGCCAGGTGAGCTGTTCCTGGAGGGCGTGGTCGGCAGGGGGAAGGACGAAGACATGGGCGACGTCGCGAAGCGGCTCTAAGCGTACAAAGTTGCGCTCGGACCAGTGGTAGGCAGAGCCGGTAATCGTGTCCCGGACGGTATAGGACTCGCCAGGGTGGCGGCCGATAGCCTGCATATCTACCGTGACGGTGGCTTCCTGTGCATTGCGCGGATCCAGGTTGACCACAACGAGGACTACATTGCCGGAGGCTGGATCCGCCTTCGAATAGGCAATGATGGCCTCATTGTCGGTGTCATGGAACCGCAAGGTGCGCATTTGCTGCAAAGCGGGATTATCGCGGCGGATCTGGTTGAGCAGCCGGATATAGGACTCGAGGGAATCTCCTGACGCAGCCGCCGACGCAAAATCGCGCGGGCGCAGTTCGTACTTCTCAGAGTCGAGATATTCCTCGGAGCCTGGGGCTACCGGGGTGTGCTCGTAGAGTTCAAAGCCGGAGTACACGCCCCATAGAGGCGACATGGTGGCGGCTAGGACAGCGCGAATGGCGAACATGGCACGCCCGCCGGTCTGCAGGGACTCGTGCAGGATATCCGGAGTATTAACAAAGAGGTTGGGGCGGCAGATATCTGCTTGGTCGACGTGCATCCGGCCAAACTGGGTGAGTTCTTGTTTAGAGGTCTGCCAGGTGAAATAGGTATAGGACTGGGAGAAACCCGCCTTCGCTAGACCGAAGAGGCGAGGCGCGCGGGTAAAGGCCTCCGCCAAGAAGATGACATCCGGATGGGTGGCATGTACGCGGGTAATCAGCCAGTTCCAAAAGTTTGCCGGCTTGGTGTGCGGGTTGTCCACGCGGAATGTACTCACACCGGCTTCCACCCAAATCATCAAGGTCTCATAGATCTCGTGGTAGATGGCATCAGGCGCGTTATCGAAGTTAAGCGGATAAATATCCTGATACTTCTTCGGCGGGTTCTCGGCGTAGGCGATGGAGCCATCCGGAAGGACGGTGAAAAATTCTGGGTGGCTGCTAGCCCATGGATGATCGGGCGATGCCTGAAGCGCGAAATCAAGCGCTACCTCCAGGCCGAGTTCCTGGGCGCGGGAGACGAGTTTTTGGAAATCCTCCATCGTGCCCAGGTCCGGATGGGTGGTGGAGTGGTCCTGGATGGCCCAGGGGCTTCCCACATCGCCGGGCTCGGCCACGACCGAATTATTCTTTCCCTTGCGATGTACCTTGCCGATGGGATGGATGGGCGGAAAGTACACCGTATCGAAGCCCATATCGGCCACCCGCTCCAGTGCCTTGGCAGTGGTATCAAAAGTGCCGTGGACTGGATTTCCCTCTTTATCCCAGCCTCCCGTGGAGCGGGGAAAAAGCTCATACCACGAGTTGTAGAGTGCGGCCCGGCGCTCCACATAGACCTCGTGGATTGCGCCCTCCACCAGCAGGTCGCGCAGGGGATGCGAGTGCAGGATGCCTGCTACTTCCTCCGAGAGCGCTACCTGCACGCGCTTATCGACGTCCAAGGACTCATCCTCCAAGTCGCGAGCGGCCGCAAAGAGCGGTTCCACCACATCCGACGGGGTTTGCAGAGCCGCGCGAGAAAACAACTCTGCGCCATGCTGCAGGTCATTGGCCAACTCAGCAGCGGATTGCCCAGCCGCCATCTTCTTGGTTACCGCGTTCTTCCACGTGGCGATGGGATCGGACCAGGCATCGACGCGGAAGTACCAGGTGCCTTGGGTGCCCGGGGTAAATACGCCGTGTACGCGATCCTGGTCATCGGGATCAACGTGCATGGTGACGGAGGAGGTAGCCGCGGTCCGTGCCGCCCACGCAGACAGGGTTGCCGAGACCGCATCGTGGCCCTCGCGCCAGACGAGGGCGGTGACAGGAATTACCTCGCCTACAACGGCTTTGGAGGCTACAGAACCGGCGGAGATAAGCGGGCGGACATCGTCAATACCAAGGCGAGTAGTCATGCCCATAAGACTAATGCAGCTGTGTCAATTTCACCGGGCAAAGAACAAATCAGTCACAATGGAAAGCGTGAACGACGTAACTCCCACTGATCAAGATTGGCTCGTAGATTTTCGCGGCGTCGAGCTGCGCCGCGGCGGCAAGACCCTCGTCGGACCCGTGGACTGGCAAGTAGAGCTTGATGAGCGCTGGGTCATTATTGGCCCCAATGGCGCGGGCAAGACCTCGCTGGTGCGCATGGCCGCGGCCGAAGAATTCCCCTCGAAAGGCACCGCCTTTTTGATGGGGGAGCAAATCGGCAAAACCGACATGCGCGATCTGCGTGCACTTATAGGCATCTCTTCCGCGGCGGTGCAATCGCGCATCCCGGACACTGAGCGAGTAGACGATCTAGTTGTCTCC
The DNA here is from genome assembly GCF_916618765.1 of Corynebacterium sp. Marseille-P4611. NCBI lineage: Bacteria > Bacillati > Actinomycetota > Actinomycetes > Mycobacteriales > Corynebacteriaceae > Corynebacterium > Corynebacterium sp. Marseille-P4611. The sequence goes on along the minus strand of NZ_CAKAKD010000001.1, from coordinate 2,208,338 downwards.
GCAGGTTACGCTGTGCTGGGCCGCTGGCGGGAAGAATACCAGGACATGGATTTCTCCCGCGCGGATGACATTTTGGCCCAAGTTGGGGCCACCCACCTCAAAGAGCGCACCTGGGGAACCCTGTCTGAGGGAGAAAAGAAGCGCGTCGTCCTCGCTCGCGCACTCATGTCTAACCCGGAGTTGCTCATCCTCGATGAGCCGTCCGCAGGAATGGACCTGGGAGGCCGCGAAGACCTCGTGGGATATCTTGGCAATTTAGCCATGGACCCCGATGCCCCAGCGATAGTCATGATCACCCACCACGTGGAGGAGATCCCCTATGGCTTCACCCACGCCATGCTATTGGATGAGGGTAAAGTTGTGGCAAAAGGACTGATTAATTCCGTCCTCACGTCCGAAAATCTGACTCGCGCTTTCCACCAGCCCATTCAGGTGGACCGCATTGGACAGCGATACTTCGCCCGACGAGCTTCTCTATGACCAATCCTTTTCATGACCGTCTCGATGCCATTGACGCCAGCGATACCACCGGCTTCCACGGTGGGCGCTTGGCGGCAACCGTCCTGCTCCTGCGGGACGGCGCTGATGGTCTTGAAGTGTGGGTACAAGAGCGCGCCCACACCATGCACAACTACCCGGGGCATTCAGTATTTCCGGGCGGCGGTGTAGACCCACGTGACTTTCCGCCGCGTTCCTGGGACTCGGGCGAGCTGTGGGCCGGAAAGTCTGTCATCTCCATGGCGCGCCGGATGGGGGTGACCAAGTACAAGGCCCACGCCCTTGTTTTCGCCGCTGCCCGCGAGCTCTTCGAAGAGGCCGGCACCCTTTTCGCCATCCGCGAGGACGGCATTGTCTCCAATGCGCGGCGCTATCACCAAGAGCGAAAACTACTAGAAAACCACACCATTTCCTTTACCGAATTCCTCAGCAATAACGGAATGCGCGTCGACGCCGATATGCTCCTTCCTTGGGCGCGCTGGGTAGGAAAGGGGAAAAGCCATTGGTTCGACACCTTCTTCTTCGTTGGGGTGTTGCCCTCCGGCCAAGAACCCGATGGGGATACCGATGAAGCAGACGATGCCGGATGGTTCTCCCCGCAGCTCATCCTGGACGGCTGGCGCGCCGGGCTGGTGCGCCTTGTCATCCCCACGTGGGCACAGATGCAAAGGCTGAGCAAGTATTCCTCCGTACAGGAGGTCCTAGAGGACGCATCCTTTTCGGACCTGCGCCCCGTCATTGGGGATCCACGCGAAGATCCCCGCTACCGCGAATTCTTTTCCACCACCCCTTTAGACCGAATATGAGTTATACCCCCGCAGAAGTCGACTTCCTTGCCGAACATCAAGAGGAAATAGCACACCTTGACCTCCCCTTAACCAAGGCTTCTCGGCTCAAAGACACCGAAATCCTCAAAGCTAAGTTCGGTGAGTATGGCCGCGCGGTCATGGAGTTGGTAACCGCCCGCAGTTCCGGAAAGCTCCCGCACGATTGGCTTATGGACGCAGACTCTGCCCAGCAAGCAACCCCCATCGAAGTGGCGGCGTATCGGACGAAATTCCTCGCCGAGCAGGGGGTGCGCGGCGTCCACGACGTCACCTGTTCCATCGGCACCGAAGGCTATAATTCTCCGCTCGACTACATTGGCTCAGACCTGGATGGATCACGGGTAAGAATGGCGAGGCATAACCTCTCTTCCGCCAAGATTTTCCGTGCGGATGCGCTGACGACTACTACCACCGCCGATGTTCTCCTTGCAGACCCGGCCCGCCGCGCCGGTGGCAGGCGAATCACGCGGCCGGAGGATTTGATGCCACCGCTCCCGGAGGTCGTCGATAAGCATCGCGACAAGGAACTGGCCATCAAGTGCGCTCCTGGCCTTGATTTTAGCGAGTGGGACGGCCTCGTCACCGTCGCGAGCGTCGACGGCGGGGTAAAAGAAGCCTGCCTTTATACCCCAGGCCTTGGCAGCGGCCGAAGAGCGGTAATGATTCGAGGAAACAAGCTGGATGTCCTCGACGACCACGCAGATAACCTACCCGATGCTGGAGACATTGGCAGTTACCTCATCGACCCAGATGGGGCCATCGTTCGAGCGGGATTGGTCCAGCACTACGCGGCCAGGGAAGGGCTGCATCAAATCGATCCGCGCACCGCATACCTGACAGGAGAGAGGATCCCGGAGGGGACTTCGGGATTTCCATTCATAGAAAAAGTACCCCTAAAGAGATTAAAATCCGTACTTAAATCCTATGACGCAGGAAGCTTAGAAATCCTTGTACGCGGGGTAGAAGTGGACCCTGACCAGCTGCGGAAGAAGATGAAGCTGAAGGGGACGAGGCCTTTTGCGGTCATCATTACGCGAATTGGCTCACAGGGAATCGCCTTGCTGTGTCAACCCCGAGTATCATCGTCCGAGGATAATTACGCAACATAAATATATCGGAAAGGTGAGTGCCCAATGCCAACTATCGTGGCTCTGGTCAAACACGTGCCGGATACGTGGTCTACCAAGTCTTTGAACGATGACCACACCCTGGATCGCACCTCCGTGGATAACGTCATTGATGAGGTTAATGAGTACTCCGTGGAACAAGCCCTGCGACTGCGCGACAATAACCCCGATGCGGGCTACAAAGTCGTAGCACTGACGATGGGGCCGGCCCAGGCCGACGAGGCACTGCGTAAGGCTTTGGCTATGGGCGCCGACGATGCCGTGCTCGTCTCCGATGATTCCTTGGCCGGCGCGGACGCGCTATCGACCGCGTGGACCCTCAACGCCGCGCTCAATAAGCTTGACGACGTCCAGCTGATCACCGCCGGCACCGAGGCTTCCGATGCCTCCACCGGCCTGCTTGCCGGCCTTCTTGCCGAATACCGCCAGCTGCCGGCCCTTACCGGCTTGCACAAAGTAGAGCTAGCTGACGGCACCGTGCAGGGCACCCGTGATGACGCGCGCGGCACCTGGGAACTCGAGGCGCCACTGCCGGCGATCGTTACGGTGAACGATAAGAGTGACAAGCCACGATTCCCCAATTTCAAGGGCCTGATGGCAGCTAAGAAGGCGGAAATCACCACCTTCACCCTGGCTGACCTGGGCATCGAGGCCATCGCGCCGACGACCTCTGTCTCGGCCGCTGAGAAGCGCCCACCGCGCACCGCCGGCGAAGTTATTTCGGAGCCCAACCCGCAAGATGCAGCGAAGAAGATCGCTGATTTCCTGTCCGCAAAGAACTTGATTTAGGAGTAGATATGTCGCACGTTTACGTACTAGTTGAGCACGACGCGGACAACCTCCTTCCCGTTACCGGCGAGCTGATTACGGCCGCGCGGGAATTGGGTACGGTGTCCGCAGTGGTCGTCGGCAAGCAGACCGATAAGTTCGATGCCGACCTTGCCGCCCTCGGCGCCGCACAGGTAGTTCAGGCAACGGCCGAGGATTATGAACAGCGTTTCCTTACCCCGGAGGTCGATGCCCTGCATGCGCTTGGCGCTGCGAACCCAGCGCCCATCGTGCTGGCCGCAACTCCGGCCAATAACGAGATTGCCGGCCGCCTCGCGGCTCGCCTCGCCTCTGGCGCACTGGTCAATGTCAATGGCATTGCCGCCGATGGCTCCGCCCAGATGAGCATTTTCGGTGGTTCCTATGAGACCACCTCTACCGCCGCTGGCCAATGCCCCATCTACACTCTTCGTCCAGGCGCGGTTGAGGCTGCACCACAGCAGGTAGAGGCGCAGCCGGCGCCGATGCCGTTGCCGGCCGCCACGGGCAAAGATGTCAAGGTAACCTCCTTTACTCCGGCACAGAAGTCCGCACGACCGGAAATTACCGAGGCCAAGGCAGTCGTCGCCGGCGGGCGTGGCGTGGGCGATGAGTTCGGCGCCGTCGTCGAGCCGCTTGCCGACGCCCTCGGGGCCGCAGTCGGCGCCACCCGCGACGCCGTCGATGAAGGCTTTTATGACGCCGCGTATCAGATCGGCCAGACCGGTGTTACCGTCTCGCCCGACCTCTACATCGGCTTGGGTATCTCTGGCGCTATCCAGCACACCTCTGGCATGCAGACTTCCGGCACCATTGTGGTGGTCAACCAAGACCAAGATGAGCCGTTCTTCCAGATCGCTGATCTCGGCGTCGTGGGCGACCTGCATGAAATCGCACCTGCCCTGACCGAGGAACTGAAGGCGCGCCGGTAATGCCGCACTACTTTGACTATGCCGCTACCCAGCCGATGCGCCAGAGCGCGATTGACGCGTGGGTGGCGGCGGCCGGCTCCCTCAACTCCGGCGCGCAGTATGGTTCTGGCCGCAAGGCTCGGTCCGTGCTGGATGATGCCCGTGAAAAGGTGGCTTCCCTCCTCGGCTGCGAGCCCATCGAGGTCATCTTTACCTCTTCTGGCACCGAGGCGGACAATATCGCCATTCAAGGTCTCTACGCGGCTGGGCAAACAAACCGCATTATTTCTACCGATATTGAGCACCCGGCCGTGCGCGATACCGTCTCTAAGCTGGAGAAAACCGGAGCAGCTGTCGATATCCTTCCCGTCGACCGTTCCGGGCACATTGCAGATCTATCGGCCCTAGACACGCTTGCCGACGTCGCTACCTGCATGTGGGCCAACAACGAGACCGGGGCCATTCAGCCCATCGAAGAGATAGCCACACGTGCGAATGCGACAGGCACACCCGTGCACGTGGATGCGGTGCAGGCTGTGGGCAAAGTTCCCATCAATTTTTCTGATTTAGGGATCACCAGCCTCGCCGCCAGCGCCCACAAGTTCGGCGGCCCCCGCGGCATCGGTCTGCTTTTGGCCAAGCGCAGTCCTGCGCCCCAGCCGATTGCTTACGGCGGTGGCCAAGAACGGGGCATCCGCCCTGGCACCGTGGACGTGGCGGGCGCTTCCGGTCTAGCTGCGGCATTGGAGGAATCCGTCTCCGAAATCACCGCCCAGGGTGAGCGAATTACTGCTCTCCGCAATAAGCTGCGCGACGGAATTTTCGCCACCATCGACGACGTAGTGGTCAACTCTGCCGAGCCGTGCTTGCCTTCCCATCTGCACGTCTCATTTCCCGGTGCTGATGGCGATAGCCTCATCATGCTGCTGGATTCCTTGCAGATCGAGGCCTCTTCCGGCAGTGCTTGCAGCGCTGGCGTAAACCGCATGTCTCATGTCCTCGAGGCAATGGGCGTAAGTGAGGCGGAAGGAATCGGTTCCCTGCGTTTTACTCTCGGCAGGCTTACTTCGGAAGAGGATGTTGACTACGTCTTGGCTCATCTTCCGGAGGTTATTTCACGAGCCCGTTCCGTCTAGCTATCATTCCTTTCTTTCGCCGCAGATCGCCGGGCGGCGATAGCTTGGCCTACCGTAAGCGCCCAGTTCTTGTTCTTGGGCGCTAACGGTCCTTGGGGCTCATCATATTCCCAGCGGCCATCGTCAAAGAGCCATACTATGTCTCCAGTATGCGGATCCATGATGTAGAAGGCACCACCATCGGTTTTGATGTTGTGGTGATGCTGGCAGAGTGATGCCAAGTTGCTCCCCGCCGTTTTCCCTCCCTGTGCATGGTCAATCCGGTGGTCCTTTTGGCAGTTCTCTGCGGGGCGATTACAACTTGGCCAGCGGCACACGCCATCGCGGCCTTCCACGTAGGCGCCAACGAGCGGGGGAGTAACGTAGCTTTCGCTCTCCATCCTTTTTGCAAGGTCCATATCCCGCGTCTGGGTGGGACGCAGACTGTCAGCGGTCTCAGGGCTTACCCATCCGAATCCCCGGATAAATGCGGGAGCAGCCTCCTGGTCGTGGGCTCGGTACATATGAAGAACCACTTTTGCCCGCGACTCAATTTCGCCCAAAATCAACTTGGCTAGGGCTTCAGCTTTCGTGAGGTTATGCTCTTCGGCTGCCTTACTAACGTGTTCATCGATGGCTAGCATGGTAACTTCATCGAATTCCACTGCTAGCCCGGCCTTCCCACCGAAACTGTGGTAGGTGAAATAGGAGTCGTTCCCTGCAGCAGGCTCTTTATCTTCATTGGGGTGTGGGTCCTCTACAGCAATGAGGCCAGTTAGTTTTCGCCGCAAATTCGTATTCGAAGGCAGTACCTGGCCGGGCTTCGTGGGGGTCAGGTAACGGGCAAGCTCTTGGTCTATCCGCTCGAGAATTTCGGTCGGGATGTCGCCCAGCTTGCTAAGCACGGCGTCGATAGTAATAAGACGAGAGAAGTCCAGGAAGTAATAGGTGTCCTGGAGCGCCTTTGTGAGTGGAAGCTCTGCGAGTCGATAAAGGGCCATTGTTATGTCTCGCGTGCGCCGCTCGCTTAAGCCCGTGCGGGTGGAAAGTGTGTGGCAAGATATATCGAAATCTTCTTCTAGGTCTGGCTTCACCTCATTCCAGAATAGGTAATCTTGTTTTCTGATTTCTGTGGCTTTAACTGCAAGTGGATCGTTGGGATCATTGACTATGTAGTAGGCGTCCAAGATTAAATCCCCCGATTTGTAGAACATGTGTGCTTAACTTCATGGTGAATATTTTAAGGCGTACCCTGCCCCTTTGCAAGGGGTATGGACAAAAATGTGTTCTAAAGGGATGTATTCCAAGAGGGGGAGAAATGGAAGTAAAGAAAATTATTTCAAGTGGCGCGTGTTAATGATGTGACAGGAGTGAAGGCGTTGCTAGACTCACACGCATGACTTCAAAGAAGGCACTCCGAAAGAGCATTACTGCGGTAGTTACCGTGGCTGCACTAGCTGTAAGTGGTACTGCCATTGCCCAGGCGGTGAGCTTTGGTGCACCTAAGGGCATTGACGTGGCGGCGCACCAGCATCCGGGCGGCACGCCCATCGATTGGTCTAAAGTGCGTTCCGACGGACAGTCCTTTGCATTTGTGAAGGCTACCGAAGGCGGGGATTGGGTAAACCCCCACTACGTACAGGATATTCAGGCGGCTAATGCTGCTGGACTCAAGACCGGTGCATACCACTACGCACGTCCGGCTGGCGACGCCAAGACTCAAGCGGCCAACTTTGCCGCGCAGATCGCCCTTGCCCCGAATCAGACATTGCCTCCTGCACTTGATATCGAGGTGACGGAAGGGAAGTCTGCGGCACAGCTGGAGCAGTGGATTGAAGAATTTACTAGCGAGCTCAAGCGTCTTACTGGACGCACGCCAATGATTTACACCTACAAGTACTTCTGGATGGGGCAGATGAATAACTCCCAGAAGTTCTCGGATATGCCACTGTGGCTCGCGGCCTATCAGGACCAGGCGCCTGAAGCGGTGGGCGGATGGAACGAGCTATCTTTCTGGCAGCGTTCTGGTTCTGGCAAGGTAGCAGGCATTTCTACCGATGTCGACATGAACCTGTTTAATGGTTCCAAGCAGCAGCTGCAGTCTTTCAGCGACGGCAATTACGTTGACATCGGCGGCGCGCTAGAGCAGCTGGTTGTGAGCGATGGGCTTGACTTGAGCTCCGATAGTACGCCGCTCATCGGCGCTATTTTGGCCCTGGCGGCGGGGCTGATTGCGATTCCGCAGCTTGCCGACGCCGCCGAAAAGTCCGGCCTCGATCCCGAAGCAGCGGAGGGCTTGGCTGCCTTCGTAAAGACCCTGCAAGACAAGGATGCCCTTCCAGTGGAGGACCTGGGTGATATGGCCAAGGGCAACTTCTCCGTCAGTGACCTAGCTATCCTACTGGACAATGCCGGTCACGTGAACAACGTTAAGTCAGGCAACGTCTCCGAGTCGGAGGTATCGGAAGCTAAGAATGCCGCCAAGAACGCCGGCGCTGACGTACCCGATTTTGATGCGGGTCAGGTGGCTACGCTGCTTAATCGCGTACTGCAGTAGCACCGGTGAAAAACGCGCGGGTCCAGGCCTCGTCTTTGTAATGGGCGGGCACGGCCCCGCCAAGGAGTGCCTTTGCCAGCTGAGTGGCTTCGACGGAGCCCTCGGCTGGCATTTCTGTATCTGAGGCTACCAGGATGATGTTCCCGTAGCGCCGGCCCTTGAGCATCGGTGGGTCCGCGATGACGGCGAGGTGGTCAAAAACTCGATCGAGGCCCGCCAGCTCGCTCTTTGCCAGCTGTAGATCGGAATGGTCGCCGCAGTTGGCTACGTAGAGGCCACCCGGCGCCAGCGACTGCTTTGCAGCCTGAAAGAACTCCACGGTGGTGAGGTTGGCTGGTGTCTTGTCGCCAGCAAAGACATCGCGGATGATGATGTCGCGGCTGGACGGCAGGAACCCCTCAGTTTCTTGGCGGGCCTCGCCGGCACGGATTTTGACGGTGGGGGAACGGGGGACGTCGAAAAGCGTACGCACCAACTCGCCCAACTTGGCGTCGAGTTCGACCACCGTGTGGCGGCTGCCCGGAAGCTTGCTGGCAAAATAGCGCGGAAGGGAGCATCCCGCGCCGCCTAGGTGGGTCACGCGGAGCTTATTCGCGGGCCGAGTATTGAGGTGCTCAACCGCCGCCGCAATCCAGCGCATGTACTCAAACTCCAGCTCTTCTGGCTCGCCGAGCACAATATGGCTGCTTGGCACGCCATTAACGTTGAGAATATAGGCACCGTCGCGAAACTCATCCGGCACCACTTCGGCCGTGCCGGTAGAAATGTTGTAGGTGCCGGTGATTCCCGGGTCGGTGGAAGCTCGCTTTCTGCCCATGTCACCCAAGCTTAGGGAATGGATTCGATTTAAGCCGCGTTGGGGCTAGGGAGTAGACTTTCGGGCCTGTAGTCAAGGTGAAATGGGGAGCACAATGCGAGTATTGGTTGCCATGTCCGGCGGCGTGGACTCATCGGTTGCCGCCGCCCGCGCAGTAGAAGCCGGCCACGAGGTGATTGGCGTTCACCTCGCGCTGCACAAAGACGCGCAGCAGACCAGGGAAAAGGCACGTGGTTGCTGCTCGTTGGAGGATTCGGCCGACGCCCGTCGCATCTGCGATAAGCTGGACATTCCATTTTATGTGTGGGACTTTTCGGAAGAATTCAGAGAAGAGGTCATCACGGACTTCGTGGATTCCTACGCCCGCGGCGAGACGCCGAATCCCTGCCTTCGCTGCAACGAGAAGATTAAGTTCCGAGCGCTGCTGCAAAAGGGCATGGCGCTTGGCTTCGATGCGGTTGCGACGGGCCACTATGCCACTATCGACGAAGACGGCTATATGCGCCGCTCCTTGGACGAGAATAAGGACCAGTCTTATGTGCTCGGCGTGATTTCGGCCGAGGAGTTGGAGCACTGCTTTTTCCCCATCGGCGATACGCCTAAGCCGCAAATCCGCGAAGAGGCTGCTGCGCACGGATTTTCCACCGCGAAAAAGCCGGATTCCTATGACATTTGCTTCATTCCCGACGGCAATACACAGGCGTTTCTGGGCGCCCGTATTGGATTGCGCCCCGGCATGATCGTGGATCAAGAGGGCACGGAGCTCAAGGAGCACGATGGCGCGTGGAACTACACCATCGGCCAGCGCAAGGGCCTGGACATCAAGGCGCCGGCTGCCGACGGCCGCCCCCGCTACGTCACCGATATTGATGCTGCTACCGGCACGGTTACCGTCGGCGCCCGCGAGGACTTGGCCGTAACCTCGATTCAGGCCGATCGCCTGAAGTACCTCCACCCAGGCATGGATGGGGATTTCGAGTGCGAGGTTCAGGTGCGCGCACACGGCTCCGTGGTGCCATGTACCGCCCACGTTGACCGCGAGACGGACGAAATGCACCTCGAACTCAAGGAGCCGCTATCTGGTGTCGCCCGCGGCCAAGCGGCGGTGCTGTACTTGCCGTCGCCGGATGAGCTGGGAGACATCGTCATCGGCTCCGGCACCATCTGTGGAACTAATTAAGCACGCAGTTGGCAATGAGCCGATCTAGCGCTCGGACATCGATATTGGGGCCAATGTTGATTTTGAATTCGCCAGCCCTAGTCCACAGCTGCAGCTCCGCATTGAAGTCAAGGAGTTTTCCCGCGTTTTCCGTAGACCACATATTGATGGAGGAATAGGGCAGGGAGTACATCTCTACCTTTTTGCCTGTAAGGCCTTGCGCGTCGCGGATGATGAGGCGCCTATTGGTAAATACGGCGGCGTCGCGGACTGTCTTGAAAGCGCAGACGGGATATTCCTGTTCGGCCAAAACAGTGGAAATGTCTTGGGGAATTTCGCACTCGTTGTAGAAGGTCTAGCCGGAGTATTTTTCCACGCCCATAGTAAGGTTTCTTTCGAAGTGATACGTCGCGTATCGGATAGATAATTCTGAGAAATAATACTAGTGCCGAGGTGAATATGGACGCTTTTGGCTTAGGCCCTATGCCGGGATACTCCATGAGTGAGGCGGCAGACATCGTGATGGGTGAGACGGGTGGTCTCCCGCACCTTCCGCAGTTACCGGACCGCGGGATTTATGCTGGGGCCATTGGACGCACGGCGGGCTTGTTGGAAGCAGTCTCCATTGACCGTGGACCGCGCTCGTGGGTGCTCAGAGATCGGTCGCAGCTCATCTCGCACCGGATTGTTGACCAGATGAGCCGCGACCTGGACGAGATTCAGGAGGTGTGGGGCGAGTCAGTTCCCCGTATCAAGGTCCAAGCGGTAGGCCCGTGGAGTTTGGCGGCCGCTGTGGAGCTAGGAAACGGGCACCGCGCGATTACTGATGCGGGTGCTTTCCGAGACCTGTGTGGTGCACTATTGGCCGGAATTCAGGAACACAAAGCACAGGTGGCACAGCGTTTTGGGGCAGAGGTTCTTGTGCAGCTGGACGAGCCCCTGCTTGCCGACGTCCTTTCGGGCACCCTTCCAGGCACCACCGACTTTGATACGATCTGGGCTTTTCCCGCGGACCAGGTCAATGCGACACTGGCGGAGTTTGGTGCGGACTACCTTCGGCTTCGTGAGCCATTATGGGAAGTGGCGGCGAAGACGGTGCTGCTCGATTTTGCTGGTCTAGCCTCGCCGGAGCACCTCGATGGCTTGGGGCAGTGGATTGATGGCGGCGCTCGCGTCGGATTGGGCGTGGCAGGGCAAGATGCTCGCACGGAGGCTATTTTTATTGCACAGCACTTTGACCGCATGGGCCTGTCGCGGGAGCGAATTCCAGAACAGGTTGATATCTTCCCCTGGCCGGTGGAAAAGGCCGCGCCCAGCTATTCTTTTGCCGCTGAGGTGGCGGGCATCCTCATTCGCGACGCCGGCGATCTTTAATCGACGCGTCCGCGGCTATCCGTGGTGGTGAAGTATTCGCCCATATAGGGGATGACGTAGCGCAGCTTGCCATGTGCGGTGGGCTCGATGAGGTCGGCGTCGATAAGCCGCTGGCGGGTGGCCGACAAGGAGCGCACGGTGCGGTCCATGTGGCCCGCGATGTCTGCGATGGTGGCGATGCCATCGACTTCGACTGCGGCCATCGCTTCCAGGAATTCCCGCTGCGCCGGCGGCAGGGCTAGCGTCGCAGGCTGGTGCACCTGCGCGCCCATGATTGATATTGCATCAGGGGCGATTGTGGCGACTGTCTGCTGGGAAATGCCGCTTTCTTGGTTCCGGCGACTGCGCTCCCACGCCAGTGAGCCGACTAATTGCACGAGGTAGGGGTAGCCGCGGGTGAGCGCGGCGGCGTCCGTAATCGCTTCGTGGCTAAACTCCAGCCCTGAGCCCGAGGCTGTATGTTCGAGCGCCTGCTCTGCATTGGCCGGCGACAAGGGGCCGAGCACGAATTTCTGGGCTCGGCGCAGGAAGGTTACCCCGGGCAGGTCCAGCAAGTGGTTGACCCCCTGCGGCAGGCCAGCGGCTACCAAGGCGATGTCGATTTCATCGCGTACTAAGTCTTGGTAGGCCACGGCGATGGTGGTGAGCTCTTCGACGTCGGCGTCTTGGACCTCATCGATGGTAAGGAGGATGCCGGTGCCGTTCAGCTCGGCGGAAAGCTCGCGTAGACGGGTATTCAACGTGGGGGTGAAGCGGTCTTCCTTCTGGTGGTCGAAGCCAATTGATCCCACGCCGCCGATGCCGATGCGGCTGACCTTCTTCTTATCGCTGGGTGAGAGCCGCTCGAGAAGCCTCGGAATCGTGGTGTTGACCAGTTCCTCCACCATGGTGGAGCGCCCGGAGGCGCGTAGCGTTACCCAACCGCGCGCTTCAGCAATGTCTTCCAACTCGTTGATGAGGACCGTTTTGCCGATGCCCCTAGCGCCGCTTAGCACCATGGAACGCGAGGCATTGCCTGCCGAGCCATCGAGGGCGGTGCGGAAATTATCGAGTACGATGCCGCGGCCGACCCAGAACAGGGGAGGGGCGCCGAATGTCGGGCGGAATGGGTTGTCCATGCGGCTAGTGTAACCGGTCTTGTCGGAGATTTGGGAGACTTTCGGCTCGGGGTGGAGATTTGGGAGACTTTGTAGGTTTCTTGCTGTGGAGAGAGCCTAGGCGCCAAACGATGGCACCGATATGAAGAGAGCCAGCGGCTACGAATGCGTACCACCATCCAAAATCTACTGCTCTGTACCACGGCATTGCAATGCCGACAAGAGTAATGATGGCGATCGTAAAGATTGCGTCTATAACCAGCATAGGGGCAGAAACTGGCTTCTTTAGGGTCTTCCATGCTGACCAGAGCTCGAACGCAGTGATAGCGGCAGGGATTAATGTGAGGAGCATGGTGGTTTCCTAAATCTTCTCGAAAAGTGCTTCTGCGAGGTCTTCAGTTCCCGCTGGCGAGTCATTATTTGCGAAGGCAGCGCGATTTTCCTTCGGGTCAATGATGAGCATTGTGGAGTAGCCGTAGGTGCCGCCGTTGTGCCAAAAACTCTTGCCGTCATCATTCTCTTGCCATCCATAGCTAGTGTCGCCATTTTCCATAAACCATGTAGCGAAAGCTGCCATGTCATGAGCGGTGGACCGAAGAGCTCCCGCTGCGGCGGAGCAACCTTTCATTTCCCAAGGTTCAGCTTCTCGGCCTGCGGCTGTGAGTCCGCGAGGGGCATCGTCGGGGACGGAACCTGGTGCCATGAGGTAGGTTTCCTTCATGCCGGCGGGCTTAAGGATTCTCTCGTGGAGCAACTGTTCGTATGGCGTATCGGCAGCGGTTTCTAAGGCGTGGCCGAGCAGTGCGTATCCCAAATTGGAATAGGATTCTGTGCCACGATCTGCAAGATCCGATTCGGTTGCTGAATCTACGATGTCTTGTGTGGATACACCTGCGTACGGGTTTGAACCGGTGATGCTAGAGACAGCAGAGGAGAAAGTCATGGCTTTCGCCTGCCTGGGCAATCCTGAGGTGTGATCGAGTAGCTCCCGAATTGTTACGTCGGAGACTGGTGAGTCACCGACCTCGAGGACTTCACCCATCGTGGTGTCGAGGCGAACTTTTCCCTCTTCTACTAGTTGGTGGGCAATTTCACCGGTGAACATCTTGGTTACAGAACCTATTTCTACCTCGGTGTGTTCATTGGCGCCGAGTCCGGCGAAGGTGGCCTTTCCCTGATCAAGTGTGAAGGCGGTGAGGTTGTTGAAACCAGCTTCCGGGTGTTCCCGTAGGTGCGTGGAGAGTTCTGGATCTCCAGTTGCGGTATCGGCCATCGAGATTCGCTGGGGTCCAACAATGAGTAAGAAGGCGACCGATACCACGGCTACGACGGCGGCGAGGGCTATTTTGCGCATTAGTGAGCCTCGCTTGCGGTAATGATGGTCAGGAGGGGAACCACTCGGGCAGGGCGAAGTGCGTATTTTCCGCCTGTCTTGGTGGTCCATCCGGCACTAGTAAGTGCGCTGAGGTGGTGGTAGGCCGTGCCGGTAGAGGTGACGATTTCTTCTTCGACAAGTTTGTGGCGCTGGCCGGTGCGGTAAGGAGCCGGCGCAGGATCTCGCCACGAATCGGGTGGGCCAGTGCAGCGAGGCGATCGAGGTTTTCGGACCAGTCTCCATTGGCTACTGCCCCTGTTGGCCGTTGCCATTGGTAGGAATAAGAGCTCTCGCCGATAGTGAGGTTGCCGCCAAAGATTACGGACCCTTCAGGAAGCTCTTCAGAAGGCTCGAGGGCGTCCGCAAGCCACATGGTGGGCTCGCCTGCGGAAGCTTCTACTGGGTCCGGTATGGGTTGTTCGAGCTTGGCGACGCGCTTCTCGAGGGCTAAAACTCGGGATTCTATAGATTCCATAGTTCTAGAATTCCAAAACTCTAGAACTTTGGCAACGGGTTTAAGAAATCAGCGGCCACGCCGTTGAGACATCCGAGGCATTGCGGCCCTTTCCCTCTAGGTATTTCTTAAAGGCGACACGGTCCTCGTACCACTTGACGGCCTGGAACTCCATGAGTTCGTTTTCTTCCATCTGCGCTAGGTTGGGGTAGTGCTGACGAACCTGCTTCCACGCCACGCGGGCGGCGGCGAGGGCGTCGGCAGTAGCTTCGTGGGCATTGCCAAGCTCAACGCCATAGTGCTCGCAGACGGCGCCGAGGGTGCGCTTGCCCTTGCGCCATTTATCGCTGACACGGTCAATCACGTAGGGGTCATAGACCGGGCCGGTTACCGTAAAATCTCCGGTCAGGCTGCGCAATACGGTGAGATCAAATGCTGCGTTGTAGACGATCAGCGTGAGGCCATCCTCCCAGGCGGCCTTGATTGCGTCGACCGTATCTTTTAGAACCTCCTCGTGCGGGCGACCCTCGGCGCGAGCCTTTTCCGTAGTGATTCCGTGGACATTGGTCGCTTCCTGCGGAATTTCGATTCCGGGATCGGCAAGGTGCTCTACTTTTTGCACATCGCGGCCGTCAATGCGGACTAGGGCAGAGGTAACAATGCGGGCTTCTTTAGGGTTGGCCGAGGTGGTCTCAAGGTCGAAGGCGAGCATGCGGGAGGCGTCGAAATTCATGATCCATACCTTAGTAGCTAGCCCCGACACGAGGGATAGCTACACTTGGGCAGCGTGACTAATCCAGTTGATCTGCACCGTGAATGGAATGACCTCGCGCAGGAAGTCCGCCGCCACCGCAACCTGTACTACAACGGTGAGCCGGCTATTCCCGACGCCGACTTTGATGCCCTCTTCCAGCGCCTTCTTGCGCTAGAAGAAGAGCACCCAGAGCTTGCCGTGCCCGATTCACCCACCCAGCAGGTTGGTGCTGCCCCGAGCGCCGGCGAGGATATTGAGCACCTTGAGCGCATGATGAGCCTGGACAATGTCTTTAGTGCTGGCGAGATGCAGGATTGGCTGGATAGAACTCCGGCTAAGACCTATCTCACCGAGCTGAAGATCGATGGTTTGTCTATCGACTTGGTCTATCGCGATGGGCACTTGACTACCGCTGCTACTCGTGGCGACGGCACGGTGGGCGAGGAAATCACTGCTAATGCTCGTGTTATCGAGGATATTCCGCACGAGTTGACTGGTACTGCTGAATATCCGGTCCCAGAGCTTATTGAGATTCGCGGTGAGGTATACATGCGCCCCGGGGACTTCGCGGAGATCAACGAGGAGCGCGCAGCTGACGGTAAAGCAAAATTTGCTAACCCGCGCAACGCCGCGGCAGGTGGACTGCGTATGAAGGATCCCGCCGAAGTGAAAAAACGCCGCCTGAAAATGGTGTGCCACGGCTTGGGTGCGCGCGAGGGATTTTCACCGACCTCACAGCACGATGCCTATAAAGCGATTGCGGCGTGGGGCCTGCCCGTGTCCCCGTATACCAAGCAGGTGCACTCGGCCAAGGAAGTCCAAGACGAAGTCGCGTATTGGGCGGAGCATCGCCACGATGCCATTTTTGAGATAGACGGACTGGTGGTCAAGGTCGATGACTTGGCTTCGCAGCGAGCGCTCGGTGCGACTTCCCGCGCGCCGCGCTGGGCCATTGCCTATAAGTATCCGCCGGAGGAAGTGACCACGAAGCTCAAGAACATTGAGGTGGGAGTAGGCCGTACCGGGCGAGTAACCCCGTACGCAGTGATGGAGCCAGTCTTCGTTTCCGGATCTACGGTGGAAATGGCTACCCTGCACAACCAATCCGAGGTCAAGCGCAAGGGTGTGCTCATTGGGGATACCGTCATTATTCGCAAGGCGGGCGAAATTATTCCGGAGGTCCTTGGGCCGGTGCGCGAGCAGCGCGATGGTAGCGAGCATGAGTGGACCTTCCCAGAGAACTGTCCTGCGTGCGGCACGAAACTGGCCCCACAGAAGGACGGCGATGCCGATTGGCGTTGCCCCAATACGCAGTCCTGCCCAGCGCAGCTCTCGGCACGATTGGAGTATCTGGCTTCCCGCAAGGCGCTGGATATTGAGGCCTTGGGCGAGAAGGGTGCGATGGATCTGATCGACAACGGCATTCTCGTCGATGAATCGGAGCTTTTTGAGCTCACTGCGGAAAAGCTTTTGTCCTCAGATGTCTATACCGCAAAGAAGGACACCAAAGACAAGCGCTCTAAGAGGGAGGGCAACGTCAAGGTCAACACGGCAGGCCAGAACTTGCTAAACAACTTGGAGGAGGTCAAGGGTCGCGACTTTTGGCGCGTCTTGGTCTCGCTGTCTATACGTCACGTGGGCCCGATTGCGGCTCGGGCGCTTGCTTCCCGCTATGGATCCATGGACAAGCTGCGCGCCGCAAAGACAGACGAGCTTGCTGAGGTCGATGGCGTGGGCATGACCATCGCGCAATCCTTCCACGATTGGTTCGAGGTGGATTGGCATCGCGCGATTGTGGACAAATGGGCTGCTGCGGGCGTGGCCATGGAGGTAGCGGCCGAGGATCACAAGGAGCAGACCCTCGAGGGCCTTACCATTGTGGTTACCGGCAGCTTGGAGAACTTCACCAGGGATTCCGCGAAAGAGGCTATTGTCTCTCGCGGCGGCAAGGCCACCGGTTCGGTGTCGAAGAAAACCTCGTACCTCGTTGCCGGCGAAAAGGCTGGCTCGAAGGAGGATAAGGCTCGCGAACTGGACATCCCGATTCTCAACGAGTCGCAATTCCAGCAGCTACTAGAAACCGGTGAAGTCTAATTCGCTTCAGTTACTTCAGGAAGCTGCCCAAGATAGTGCCGATGTGGCCCAAGTGCTCCACCTCGGAGGCGAGGTAATCAGGGCCACCGGTGCGGCCCATGGCGATAACTAGGCCGGTATCGCCCAATGGGGCAGCGGCCAAGGCGGAATCGAGAAGCGACCAACTTTCCGGAATCCATGCATCGCGCTCGGGGCTGAGCACGCGCGCGCTTTCAACCTCGATATCGTGCGGCACGGTTCCATCATCTTCGGGGGCGGCGTTGGAGGAGGCAACTCGGTGGATGGGCTCGTTATTGTCGATGACGATTGCCCATGTCGAGGTCAACGCCCTTGGGATCGCAGCAACTACTTCTTCCATGGCCGCAGTGACATTGGTGGCATGAGCTACGCGCGCGAGCAGCTCAATCTGGCCGCGGCGGTCTACTCGGCCGCTAAACGGGCGGATGGAGTCAATTTCCACGCCGTCCACGGAAGAGGCGGCGGTGATAAGGACATCGGCCATGGCGCCTTGGGGCAGTTCAATGACGATGTCATCCATGACCGTTCCGTCGGGGAAGTTTTCTACGATGTCGACTGACTGGATATTGCCGTCGACGAGTCCAAAGGCGTCGGCAAGCTGGCCCAAGCTGCCAGGGGAATCGGGGAGCAGTACACGGATCAAAAAGGACATGGTCTCGCACGCTTTCGGTTGTTTGTAGTCCCGAACATGATACGTGCGTCACAATGGCGGCTTCAAGCAACGCAAATTTGGGGTGACGCGGCAGCCGTCGCGGTAGGTGCAGTACCATGGGTCGTTAGCAATTCACATAGTACATGCTTAGTGTGAATATTTTTCACGGGCATGTCGATTATGCAGATAAAGGATGGAGTTCGCGTGTCTGAGATTTCGCGTGATGAGGTAGCCCACCTCGCCAAGCTTTCCCGCCTGGCCCTCAGCGAGGAAGAGCTAGCCCAGTTTGCAACGCAGATTGATGAAATTGTTGATTCCGTTTCCGCGGTAGGAAACGTGGATACCGAGGGTGTGGAGCCGATGAGTCACCCGCACTCCGTGGACGCCCCGATGCGCGAGGACGTTATTGTGCGCACCCTTACTGCAGAACAGGCCTTGGACCAGGCGCCGGCCGTAGAAGATGAGCGCTTCGTCGTGCCACAGATTTTGGGAGGAGAATAAATGTCTAACCTGACCGTTCCTGCGGAGGGCTTGACCTCCCTGACCGCCGCCGAGCTGGCGGAAAAGATTCATTCCCGTGAAATTACCTCCCGCGAGGTCACCCAGGCCTTCCTGGATCGCATTGCAGAGACCAATGAGGAACTTAACTCCTTCCTGCACGTGGGTGCGGAAGAAGCCCTCGCGGCTGCCGACGCCGTGGATAAGGCCCTCGATGCCGGCGAAGAGCCTGCTTCCGGGCTGGCTGGCGTGCCGCTGGCGCTGAAGGATTTGCTCGTTACCACCGATGCGCCGACCACCGCGGCGTCCAAGATGCTGGAAGGCTACGTTTCTCCGTATGACGCCACCGTGACCAAGCGTCTGCGCGAGGCCGGCATTCCCATCCTGGGCAAGACCAACCTGGATGAGTTTGCCATGGGTTCTTCCAATGAGAACTCTGCCTTTGGCCCAGCTCATAACCCTTACGACACCGAGCGCACCCCGGGCGGCTCGGGCGGCGGTACCGCCGCTGCACTTGCTTCCGGCCAGGCGCCGCTTGGCATCGGTACCGATACCGGCGGCTCTATCCGCCAGCCAGCCGCGCTGACCAATACTGTGGGTGTTAAGCCAACCTACGGCACCGTGTCCCGCTACGGCCTTATTGCTGCTGCATCTTCCCTGGATCAGGCCGGCCCCTGTGGCCGCACCGTCCTGGATACCGCGCTGCTACACGAGGTCATCGCCGGCCACGATGCCTTCGATGCGACCTCCGTGGATAAGCCGGTAGCACCGGTTGTCGCCGCCGCCCGCGAAGGTGCCAAGGGCGACCTCTCTGGTGTCAAGGTGGGCCTCATCAAGCAGTTTGAGCGCGATGGCTGGCAGGAAGGCGTGATGGAGAATTACCACGCCGCCGTCGATCAGCTGCGCGAGCAGGGTGCCGAAATTGTTGAGGTTGATTGCCCGCACTTCGATGACGCACTGGCGGCGTACTACCTGATCATGCCGTGTGAGGTTTCGTCCAACTTGGCACGTTTCGATGGCATGCGTTATGGCCTTCGTGCGGGCGATGACGGCTCCCACTCTGCGGAGCAGGTCATGTCCCAGTCTCGTGCGGAGGGCTTTGGTCCCGAGGTAAAGCGCCGCATCATGCTGGGCACCTATGCGCTGTCCGTGGGCTACTATGACGCCTACTACCTGCAGGCGCAGCGCGTGCGTACCCTTATTGCGCAGGACTTTGCCCGTGCCTTCGAGCAGGTTGACGTGCTCGTTTCCCCGACCACCCCGACTACCGCCTTCAAGTTGGGGGAGAAGGCCGAGGATCCCATGGCAATGTACAACTTTGACCTGTGCACCCTGCCGCTGAACCTGGCCGGCCTGTGCGGCATGTCCGTGCCCTCCGGTATGGCGAGCGATACTAACCTGCCGACTGGCCTGCAGATCATGGCGCCGGCCTTCGAGGACGACCGCCTCTACAAGGTGGGCGCTGCCTATGAGGCTGGCCGCGATAAGTAAATCGCCGCCTGTGGAGTCCCTGACGATTCCATAAGGGTTTGTTTGCCCCCGTTGAATTTATATCCGGCGGGGGTAAATTATTGGGTATGCATTTCAAAAAGACCGCACTACTTTCGCTGTCCGCCGCTGCGCTGATGGGCGTTGGAGCTGCCAACGCTGCGCAGGTCCCCGACATCGATCCGGGGTTTAGCATGACAGCGCCGACTCAGTCTGACCTGATTTCTCAGCTGCCGGAGGGCGCGGAGAAGCTGGAGCCTCACATTGAAGGCCAGACCATCACCGGCGAGCTCCACTCCGTGAAGGAAGATGGCAAGCTGAGCGTCTCCTTTGCTAAGGACCGCACCTTGGCGGTCAATGATGGCTGCAATACCTACACCACCACCTACGAGGTGGCCAAGGATGGCACCATCAGCGTGGGCGAGTTCAATTCCACCCGCGCGGCCTGCGACGAGCATACGCAGCAGCTTTCCGACGCCCTCCGTGGCCTCCTCGAATCCAACCCCTCCTTCTATAACCTCCCCGGCGGCACCGTTGCCTTGGGTAGCGAGAATGCTGCGGTTGAGTTCACGGTGGCCAAGTAGAAAATAGCGACACGCAGGATAAAAGTATGCGCACCATGTCTAGGGACGTGGTGCGCATTTGTGTGGGTGGGGACTATTTGGCGTCGGAAAGCGCATAAGCCGCGCCCGCCGAAGCCGCGGTGACGCTGAGTACTGCCGGCCACGCTCCGATCTTCTTGGCCAGCGGGTGGGAGGCGCCGAATGCACCCACGTAGAGCGCGCACAGGCCAGCGGTGGTAGCCGGGGTGGTTTTCTTGGCCCAAGAGCGACCCGCCCATACACCGGCAGCGGCGAGGATCACGCCACCCAGCGGGCGAATGCCGGTCTCGCGGGCCGTGACCCAGCCACCGATGAGGCCGAGGGTGACAGTGGTGGCGGTAGAAACGTCTTGGGGCTTTTTAATATCGATCATGGACATGCAGCCAGTCTAGGCCGACATTTCTCGGCCCGCTAGACTCTAAGGCCATGACTGTGGAGACGCATCTGCCGCCCGAGCGCCAAGCATGGCGCGCCATGTTTGCACTGTCCCTCGGATTCTTTGTATCTCTGCTGGACCAATCCATGGTGGCGGTGGCGCTGCCTGACCTGCAACGCGAGCTGAACGCAGGGGTAAACCACACCATGTGGGTATCCGCGGCCTATTTGTTGGCTGTGGTGGTGCCGCTGCTCTTTACCGGCCGCTTGGGCGATGTTTTAGGCCAGCGCCGGATGTTTTGTCTGGGTGTGGGCATTTTCGGGCTGGGTGCAGTGGCGTGTGCCGTGGCTCCCACAGTGGAAGTGCTCATTGCGGCGCGTACCGTGCAAGGCGTGGGTGCGTCCCTCCAGATGCCACAGACCATGTCCGTTATCAATCGCATCTTTGCGCGTGAGCGCCGTGGGCGCGCACTGGGTGTGTGGGGTGTGATCGGCTCGGTAGCGGCACTTGCCGGTCCACTCGCCGGTGGTTTTCTGGTCGGGCACTTTGGGTGGCAGGCCGCCTTTTGGGTACACGTTCCCTTCGTGGTGCTAGCCATTGTCTTCGCGCTGCTGTGGGTGCCTGAGCTACCCACGACCGCGCAGTCTATCGATGCGCCCTCGGCCATCGTGTCGCTCATCGCCTTGGCGGCGATCGTCTTTGGTATTCAGCAGGGCCCGGTGCTTGGCTGGGGATGGACCATTTGGCTGATCCTGCTCGCCGGAGTTGCCGCTATCATCTGGTTTATTCGATTGCAGGCAACTGCCCAGGCCCGCGGGTCGAATCCGCTGGTGCCGCTGGCACTATTTCGTGACCGAAACTACCTGGCGGGCTCGGTAGGTATCATCGCAATGGGATTTATGGCTGCTGCGGTGATGCTCCCCATCATGCTGTGGCTGCAGACCATGCAGGGAGTGCCTGCAGGCGAAGCCGGCATCATCGTGGCTCCCATGGCGCTGGTGTCTCTCCTGATATCTCCGCTGGCTGGAATCATGGCGGATCACGTCAATCCGCGGATTCTTGGGGTAGTGGGATTTTCTATCCTTATATTCTCGCTCCTTGCGGCATGGTGGGTCATGCAGGTCGACGCCCTTCCGTGGGTACTCGGGCTGCCTATCGCCGGCCTCGGGGTGGGACAGTCGTTCATTTGGGGTTCCAACGCAGCCACCACCTTGCGCGATATCTCGCCGGAGCTCATGGGCGCTGCCTCCGGTGTGTACAACACCTCCCGCCAGGTGGGTTCCGTGGTGGGAGTTGCCCTAGTTTCCGCAGTTATGCAAACAGGTAGCCCAGAGACAGCAATTATTAATTCGCTGCTCGTCATCGTGGCTGCGCTGGTGGTGGGCCTGGTTTCTGCCCTAGGTTTTAGGGACACTCTGCAGGCCTAAAAATCGCGCGCTAGATTGGTAGATATGCGTCTAGGTGTTTTAACGTCCGGCGGCGATTGCCCCGGCCTCAATGCTGTAATCCGTGCGGTAGTGCGTACCGCATCCAATGAATTTGGAGATACCGTTGTAGGTTATGAAGACGGCTGGGTGGGCCTGATGGAAGACCGCCGGCGTGATCTTTATGACGATGCGGAAATCGATCGTATTCTGTTGCGCGGCGGCACCATCCTGGGCACCGGCCGCCTGCATCCGGATAAGTTCAAGGCCGGCCTTGACCAGATTAAGTCCAACATGGCGGATGCCGGGGTGGATGCCCTTGTCGCCATCGGTGGTGAAGGTACCCTCAAGGGCGCAAAGTGGCTTTCTGATAACGGCGTGCCGGTAGTGGGCGTGCCGAAGACCATTGATAATGACGTTAACGCCACCGACTACACCTTTGGTTTCGATACCGCCGTTTCTGTGGCCACCGATGCTATCGACCGTCTGCACACCACCGCAGAGTCCCATAACCGCATCCTGATCGTGGAGGTTATGGGCCGCCACGTGGGATGGATTGCCCTGCACGCGGGCATGGCCGGCGGCGCGCACTACACCGTGGTACCGGAGGAGCCCTTCGATATTGCGGAGATTACGAAGGCGATGGAACGCCGCTTCCAGATGGGTGAAAAGTACGGCATTATTTGCGTGGCAGAAGGTGCCCTGCCGAAGGAAGGAACGATGGACTTCGAGGCCGGTGGCGTCGATCAGTTCGGTCACCAGACCTTTAATGGCATCGGCCAGGTAATCGGCGATGAAATCAAGGCACGCACCGGGTATGACGTACGTACGACCGTGCTGGGGCATATCCAGCGCGGCGGCACGCCGACGGCATATGACCGCGTCCTTGCAACTCGATACGGTGTACATGCAGCCCGTGCTATTCACGAGGGCAAATCCGGCATGTGTGTTGCCCTCCATGGCGAGAATATTGACCTCGTCCCGTTGGAAGATGCCGTGGGCACGCTGAAGACGGTACCGGAATCGCGTTACCGCAACGCACAGGCGCTCTTTGGCTAGAGGCATTCCGCCTTCCGAATATTAAGATACGCTCCCACTGGGTGGGAGCGTATTCTTTTGTCCATGAGTATCGATAGCATGACAGATAATCGGGGAGAGGCGCCCGCTGCGCCCTCCGCAGCACAAGACCGTCAAGCGCTCATTGCAGCGCTAGGCTTTCCCGTGCTCGTGATTACCGGTGGCGTGGTGGGATACCTCGCGCCAGAAACCGCAGCTTCCTTCGCTCCGCAGGTCACCCCGCTGCTGGGGATTGTCATGTTCGGTATGGGCCTAACCCTCAAGCCGGTGGATTTTGCCTTGGTGGCACGCCGTCCGCTGCCCGTTTTCATTGGAGTGGTAGCGCAGTTCGTTATCATGCCGCTGGTGGCGCTGCTGGTAGTCGCGGTGATGGATCTTCCCGATGCTGTAGCTGCCGGCGTTATCCTTGTAGGATGCGCGCCCGGCGGTACGAGTTCCAATGTGGTGTCTTATCTTGCGCACGGTGATGTGGCTCTGTCGGTAACCATGACGTCCATTTCCACCCTGTTGGCGCCGGTCCTTACCCCATTGTTGACCTTGTGGCTGGCAGGGGAGTACATGCCGGTCTCCGCCTCTGCCATGGCGTGGTCCATTGTGAAGGTCGTGCTCATTCCGGTAGTCGCCGGTATTTTCATCGGCATGCTGGTTCCGCGCGTGGTGGCAAAGATTAACGCGGCATTGCCGTGGATCTCGGTTGCGGCCATTTCGGCCATTGTGTGCATCGTGGTCGGCGGCGCGCACGACACCATCGCTACGGCGGGTGCGCTGGTCTTTGCGGCCGTAGTTGCCCATAATGCCTGTGGCTATCTGCTGGGCTACATTGCAGGAGCGGTCACCAAGCAGCCGATCGCCGCGCGGCGCACCATGGCCGTCGAGGTGGGCATGCAAAACTCCGGCTTGGCCACCTCCCTGGCATCGACCTATATGAACCCATTGGCCGCCCTGCCAGGTGCCGTCTTTTCAGTGTGGCACAACCTCTCTGGTGCGGTGCTTGCAGCCATCTGCCGCTATTCGGATTCCCGGAAGTAGGGCGGAAGAACTGCTAAAAATTAATCGTGACCGCAGGGTAGGACTCGTCTACATACCAGGGCTCTTTTTGCACGGTGAGTGGGGGCTGGCCCTGCTCGAAAGATAGGGTGTCGCCGTCTTTGACGGTGGCGCCTTGCAGAACATGGTCTGCGATATTGGCCAGCTTGTAATAGAGATCGGTGGGATCCATGGATTCGGTGGCGGCCTGGACTTCCGGGTGTCCGGCTTGGACCAGCCCAACGGTATAACCCAAGATTTTGTTTTCTTTTTGGGTAAGCCGCACCGGAGCGATGTGCATTGGGGCAAGGTTATCCCGAACGGCCTCGAGGAAAGTATTCGGCGCGATAGAAACGTTGCCGCGCGGGTTATGGACTATCAGGCAGTCAGGGTGCTCGGCTACCACCGCAGTGGCCTTGGAGAGTAGCTCAAGGTGATCGCGGCGGGCCTCGCGGAATTGCTTCGCGCGATCATGTTCGGTCTCACGGGGAAGCACGGATACGAGGATTTGTGCGGTGGCGGAATCGAGGCCGCGGGCATCCGCGCTCAAAATGGGGTGGAGGCCATAGCTATCGCGGGTAGGTGGGGTATCGACGGCTTGGTAGTGCAATAAGAAGGAATCATCAAGCTCGACCATGATGCTTCCTGGATTCTTACCCGGTGTGATTTCTCCCAGGCGATCGCCAAAAGTGGTGGTCAGGCGTTCGCTTACCTCCTCAGGGGTAGGGGCAGTGCGGAAGACTGCGATGTTGATCAATGGGGCATCGATAAGCGCGGCATCAACGCTATGTGGTGTAGTCATAATATTCAGCTTAGGGGCGTGAGCGCGCGGGCGCATGGACGTATTAAGATGGCACGCATGACTGCTGCGATGTATGACCTGATGGACTTCGATGAGGTCCTAGAAAAGTTCGAACCGGTAATGGGCATGGAAGTCCACGTAGAGCTGGATACGGAAACCAAGATGTTTTCTACCTCTCCTACGAACTTCAACGCAGCGCCTAATTCCAACGTTGACCCGGTATCCCTGGGCCTTCCCGGTGCGCTGCCGGTAGTTAACTCCAAGGGCGTGGAGGGTGCCATCAAGATTGGGCTTGCGCTTAATTGCTCCATTGCGGAGTCCTCACGCTTTGCCCGCAAAAATTACTTTTACCCGGACCAGCCGAAGAATTACCAGATTTCCCAGTACGACGAGCCGATTGCCTATGACGGCTACCTGGACGTTGTGCTGGAGGACGGCACCGAGTGGCGCGTAGAAATCGAGCGTGCCCACATGGAGGAAGACACCGGCAAGTTGACCCACCTCGGTGGTGCGGACGGTCGTATTCACGGCGCCACGGCGTCCCTGGTGGACTGTAACCGTGCGGGTATTCCTCTCATTGAGATTGTTACCAAGCCGATCATTGGCGCCGGTGAGCGCGCGCCCGAGGTGGCTAAGGCCTACGTTTCCGCCCTGCGCGAGCTCGTTGCAGCATTGGGCGTTTCCGACGCCCGCATGGACCAAGGCTCTATGCGTGTGGACTCCAACCTATCCCTGCGCCCGGTGGGCCAAGAAGAGTTTGGTACCCGTACCGAAACCAAGAACATTAACTCCCTGCGTTCCGTGGAGCAGGCGGTTCGCTTCGAGATGCAGCGCCAGGCGCAGGTGCTCGAAGATGGCGGCACCATTGACCAGGAAACCCGCCATTATCAAGAGGCCGATGGCACCACCTCCAAAGGGCGTCCGAAGGAAACCGCGGAAGACTACCGTTACTTCAATGATCCGGACCTGCCGCCGGTCATCGCCCCGCGCGAGTGGGTAGAAGAGCTGCGCCAGACCCTTCCGGAGCTGCCATGGGTTCGCCGTGCGCGCATCCAGGAAGAGTGGGGCATCAAGGATGAGGAGATGCGCGACCTAGTTAATGCCGGTGCCCTCGACCTCATCGTGGATACCGTCGAGGCCGGTGCGAAGCCAGACGAGGCACGCTCCTGGTGGGTTTCCTACCTAGCCGGCAAGGCCAACGAGCAGGATACCGATCTTGCTGGTTTGTCCATTACTCCGCAGCACGTGGCGCGCGTTATCGCACTCGTCAACGAAGGCAAGCTGACCACCAAGCTCGCGCGCAAGGCCGTCGATGGTGTGTTGGCGGGCGAGGGTGACGTCGACGAAGTCGTCGAAAAGCGTGGTTTGGAGGTCGTGCGCGATGACGGCGCCATCGAGAAGGCCGTAGATGACGCGCTGGCCGCCAACCCGGACATTGTGGAAAAGTACCGTGCCGGCAATAAGAAGGTAACCGGTGCCATCGTGGGTGCAGTCATGAAGGCCACGCAGGGCAAGGCCGATCCGGGCCAGGTCAATAAGCTTATCGCAGAGAAGCTGAACTAAGACGCCCAAAGAACCAGCCGCGCTTTCCCTCCTCAACCAGAGGGGCGTGGCTGGTTTTTAGTTTTCCTCCCCTGCCGGAAATGGTGATTACTTTCGTTAGGCGAGGTCAGTGGGGTTACGCGTAGGGTCGTGGGCATGACAATTAAGAGCAAAGTATTGCAAAAGGAAAGCCCTGAAGCACCATTCAAAGTCGTAGAAATCGAGCGCCGCGATCCGCGCGAAGACGATGTGGTCATTGATATCAAGGCTGCAGGTATTTGCCACTCCGATATTCACACCATCCGCAACGAGTGGGGTCAGGCGCACTTCCCACTGACAGTGGGCCATGAGATCGCCGGCGTTGTGGAAGCTGTGGGTGATAAGGTCACCAAGTTCAAAGTGGGCGACCGCGTGGGCGTGGGCTGCCTGGTGAACTCTTGTGGCGAGTGCGAACAGTGCCGCAACGGCCAAGAGCAGAACTGCCTGAATGGCAACGTGGGCACCTATAACTCCGAAGACGTAGACGGGACCATTACTCAAGGCGGCTATGCCCAGAAGGTAGTAGTCAACGAAGGCTTCGTGTGCACCATTCCAGAGGGTATTGACTTTGACGTCGCAGCCCCGCTACTGTGCGCCGGAATCACCACCTATTCGCCGCTGGCTCGCTGGCAAGTTAAAGAAGGCGACAAGGTTGCCGTAGTAGGCCTAGGCGGCTTGGGCCACATGGGTGTGCAGATCGCTGCGGCAAAGGGCGCGGAAGTAACCGTGATTTCCCGCTCCCTGCGCAAGGAAAAGGAAGCCTATGAGCTGGGTGCAAAGCATATTCTGGCCACCGGTGAAGAGGAAGACTTCTTTGCCAACCACCGCGGCGAATTCGACGTCATCTTGTCCACCATATCTGCCCGGTACTCCCTCGATGACTATCTGCAGCTACTGAAGCCGCGCGGCATCATGTCCGTTGTCGGACTTCCGCCGGAGGAGCTGGGGATCCATATGAGCAGCCTCGTCGGCGGCGGCAAGGTGCTTACAGGTAATAATATCGGCGGCATTGCAGAGACCCAGGAGATGCTGGACTTCTGTGCCGAGCACGGTATCGGCGCCGTTATTGAAAAGATCGGCGTCAACGATGTTGATGACGCCTATGAGCGCGTAGTGCAAGGCGATGTAAAGTTCCGCTTCGTGATTGATACCGCGACCTTTGACGACTAAAGCGTTAGGTTGAATTCGCGGAACGTCAGAATGTGATTTAGCACAACATCGGTATGCGCCAGTAGGTGTTTAACGGGTCACTTACGTACCATTCCTTAAGGAACGCATATCGGTGTTGCGTAGCCCACGTGCTGGGGAGTGGGGGACAGGGGCCGCGCGCACCAGTATGCGAAAGATATTCGCTACAAAAGTTAGGCAACCGTGTCTTCTAAAAACATTATCGCCATTGCCATGTCCTTCGTGGGCTTGTTGGTCGGCGCCGGCTTTGCCACGGGCCAAGAGGTGGTGCAGTACTTCACCGCCTTTGGTTCTTGGGGCATTCCTGGCCTCATCATCGCCGCACTCGTCATGACCCTTGCCGGTACCGTGTTCTTGCAGTTGGGCAGTTACTTCCACGCTTCTGAACACAACACCGTTTTCCGCAATGTCACCCACCCGATCGTCTCCAAGTTGCTGGACATCGCGGTCATCATCACCCTCTTTGCTATTGGCTTTGTGATGTTGGCCGGCGCGGGTTCCAATATGGAGCAGCAGTTTGGCTGGAAGACGTGGATCGGCTCCACACTCATGCTGGTCTTGGTGCTTGTCGTGGGCATGCTCGACGTGGACAAGGTATCCAAGGTTATCGGTGCTGTAACACCGACCATCATCATTGCGGTCATTGGTGTAGCCATCTACACCGGCCTTAATATGCCGGATGACATCGGCGCCGCTATGGACGCCTCCAGCCAGATCGACACCCCGATTGGTAACTGGCTCATTTCCGCACTCAACTACAACGGCCTTGCCCTGATGCTCGCCGTGTCCATGTCCCTGGTTATCGGCGGCGACAATATCAGCCCACGCGAGGCCGGTTGGGGCGGCGTTGTAGGCGGCGTCATCTACTCCATCATGATGGGCCTTGCCGGATTCTCCTTGCTGATGAACTCGGACAAGGCACAAGGCTCCGATATTCCGATGCTGTCTCTGGTAGATAGCGTTAACCCGACGCTCGGCTCTATCATGGCGGTCATCATCTACTTGATGATCTTCAATACTGCTATCGGCATGTTCTACGCTTTGGGCAAGCGCCTGTCTGCCGGTCATGAGAAGCGTTTCCCGGTTATCTTCGTTATTGGCTGCTTGGCTGGTTTCGCCGTGTCCTTCGCCGGCTTCAAGACCCTGATGAACTACATTTACCCAATTATTGGCTACATGGGCATCTTGATGGTGGCCATTTTGGTCTTTGCTTGGTTCCGCAGCCAGTCGCAGATCCAGGATGAGGCTGTGCGCCGTGAGCGTGTACGTGCCCTCATGCACCTGAAGCTGCACCCAGACAAGGATTACGACGCCGACCGCTACGACGATGAAATTGGCCAGCACATCGAGGACTCCAATATGGACAATGAGGCCCTCTACGATGAGCTGGTCGAGGAAGTCACCGAGGAGCTCGATGGTGACGACGACGTGGACTTTGACAAGGAAAAGTACGAAGAAAAGCGCCACGATTACTCCTACTACACCGAGCGTGATGCGGTAGAAACTGACCGCACCCCGGAAGAAATTGAAAAGTGGGTCGAAGAAACCGGCGCATCCGGCGACCCTGAAGAAGATGAGGAGCTGCCAAAGGCTGACAATTCCAAGAATTAAGCGGACAATGGGGGCCATGAGTATCTATGCACCCCCATCTGACCGTTATGATTCGATGGAGTACCGCCGAGTAGGCAACTCTGGGCTGAAGCTGCCGGCCATTTCCCTTGGCCTATGGCAGAACTTCGGCGACGACCGTCCCCTGGCCACGCAGCGCGAAATCCTGCGCGCGGCGTATGACCGGGGGATTACTCATTTCGATTTGGCCAATAACTATGGCCCTGAACCAGGCGCCGCGGAGGACAACTTCGGCAGCATCTTCGCCCGCGATTTCCGCCCCTTCCGCGATGAAATGATCATTTCTTCCAAGGCGGGTTGGGTAATGAATGATTCACCCTACGGTTTCGGTGGCTCCCGCAAGTACCTGGTGAGCTCCTTGGACGCTTCCCTGAAGCGTATGGGCTTGGACTATGTGGACATCTTCTACCACCACCGTCCGGACCCGGATACCCCGCTGGAGGAGACCCTGTATGCACTGCGCGATATCGTAGCCTCCGGCAAGGCCCTGTATGTGGGCATTTCCTCTTATGGTCCGGAGCTCACCGCAGAGGCCGTGGAGTTTATGGAAGATGAAGGCTGCCCGTTGCTGATCCATCAGCCGAGCTATTCCATTTTGAACCGCTGGATTGAGCGCCCAGGCGAAGACGGTGAGTCGCTGCTTGACGTTACGGCGCGCAGCGGCCTGGGCGTTATCGGCTTCGGCCCGTTGGCACAGGGCATGCTGACGGACCGCTATATCGACGGCATCCCTGCAGATTCGCGAGCGGCGAAGAATAAGACCCTGGAAAAGGACTGGCTCAATGAGGAAAACCTTTCCATGATCTGCTCGCTCAACGATATTGCAGGCGAGCGCGGTCAGTCGCTGGCCCAGATGGCCATTTCGTGGGTGCTGCGTGACCAGGGGGATCGCACGCTTACCTCGGCGCTGTTGGGTGCTTCTTCTGTGGAGCAGATCGAGCACAACCTGGGCGCGTTGGACAAGCTTGACTTCAGTGCGGAGGAGCTGGCTGCGATTGACGACGCCGCCCATGACGCCGGCATCAACCGCTGGGCAGGCGCCACCGCCTCGCGCGTTCGCGGCAACTAGGTGCGGTGGCGCTCGTTCCCTAGAGCAGGAGCAACTTGAGCGTTAGGCCAATCATGATGACGCCGATGCCGAAGTTGATCCAGCGCCACACTGTAGGCCGGGACAACACGTGGGAAAAGCGCGCGGCACCAAAGCCGATGAAGGGGAACCAAGTGAAGCTGGCGCAGATTGCACCCACGGCGAAAAGCCAGCGCCCCGATTCACCATATTGATTAGCAATGCTGCCGAGCATGACCACTACGTCCACGTAGGCGCCTGGGTTAAGCCACGTTAAGGCCAGGGCGGTCAATAGAGGCTTAACCCACGAAGGGGCGCGCTTGATCTCGACGCGAGTTGCGGTCTTGGTCGTGCTGCGTGCCTGAGAGCCATCGAAGGAAGCGACTTCCTGCGGAGATTTCGGCTCTGTCGATTCCACCTCGATGGCCTCGCCTTTGGTCTTGACCGCATCGCGGAAGCAGGTAAAGGTGAAATACACCAGGTAAGCGGCGCCAACATATTTCAGAACCTGCAGGGCGTTGGGGAATTTTTCTACCAAGTAGCCCACGCCGGCCGTGCCGGCGGTAATCAGGATGACGTCGGAAAGCGCGCAGACGGCAATGATGAGGCCAATGTGGTCGCGGCGGATGCCGTACTTGAGCAGCATGGCATTTTGCGGGCCAACGGCCACGATGAGCGATAATCCCAGGAAGAAACCAGCAAGCACGATGGACATGCCTTCCAGTGTGAATTCCCGGCCTAAATTAGTCCAGTTAATGAATCTACAGCTGGTTTAGAATAGCTTCATGAACCCGGTGCACTTAGAAACATTGCTCGCCATCGTGGACGAAGGCAGCTTCGATGTCGCCGCTGCTGTACTCGGCATATCGCCGTCTGCAGTAAGCCAACGAATTAAGGCCCTAGAATCGAGCACCGGTCGCGTACTCCTTCGCCGGGCTACCCCGGTAACCGCCACGGAAGCGGGGGAGATCCTGGTTCAATCCGCACGCCGCATGGCGTTGGTGCAGGAGGAGACGGATGCCCGCCTAGGCCACCGCTTGGCCCGGGTCCCGCTCTCTGTCGCGGTGAACTCGGATTCTCTAGCGACATGGTTCCGCAGGGTCCTTAGCGATACCGCGCGGCGGGGTGATGTCGCCCTGCGCATCCGGATTGAGGATGAGGCCCGTACCTTAGCCATGCTGCGGCGTGGAGATGTGCTTGGCGCAGTGACGAGGGAGGCCACACCGGTCTCAGGGTGTGAGTCTAGCTTTTTGGGTACGATGCGTTACTTCCCAGTCGCGGCGCCGCATATTGCAGAAAGCTTTCATAGTGGCCGCTTGACCTGGGAAACCATGCCGCTGGTGGGATATGGGCCTAACGACCAGGTTTTGGACGATGCGATGCGGGAGCGCTTCATTGATTCGTCCGTGGTGCGTGCCCGGGTGTCACAGATCCCTTCGTCCGAGGGCTACCTCGAGGCCGTTCGCGTTGGCCTGGGGTGGGGTTTGCTGCCCCAAGCCCAAGCACTGCCCCTATTAGCGGCAAAAGAGCTGGTGCTTCTCGACGACTCCCCGCTCGATATCGATCTTTACTGGCAGCGTTGGCGCTTGGAATCGGAGGTATTGGGTGAACTTACACGTTCGGTTATCGAAGCTGCGACCGATCTGGCGGCGACATAGTACGCATGCCCGCGCGGCGCGCCGTGGTGGGTACCACAAAAGTGCAGGCACGTGCCCTAAGTTGGAGCTATGAGCGATAAGCAGCAACCGGATAAAGCCACCCCGTTTGATGAGGATATGGACGTGCCTACCTACAACGCGAAGCCCGCTAGCAAGGATTCTGTCTCCGGCCAGGAGAAATCTAAGCCGGGCCTTTTCGAGCGTGCCGGCCGTGCTGAGCCGCAGGAGATCAAGCCTTCCCCGGCGCAGCAGGACCACCCGGAAACCGAGGTATTGTCCTATTCAAGCGCAAATGAAGCCGCACGACAGCAAAGTGGCGCCGGCGAGGAGACCGTAGCCTTCGTGCAGCCGGACTCCACCACGCCGGCTACCCCAGAGCGAGAAACGGCACTTGCTACTGCCGACGCCCCCGTGGACAGCACCCTCAGCACCGAAACCGCAGAGGAGCGCGAGGCACGCCTACAGGCGGAACAAGAAGAAAAGGAAGGCTATCAGCGCTATGGTCGCCGCGGCACCATCGACTTCGGCCTTCTATTCATCCGCTTGGCGCTGAGCGCTTACCTTATCGTCGCGGGAGCAAAGACCTTCTTCACGCTTGGCGATAGCGAGGGCCTGTCCGGCCTGGAAGGCGATTTTGCCAACTATGCCTGGGATACCGCACTGTCTATCGCGGTGCCGACCATGCAGCTTATCGCTGGTGTCTTCTTGCTGCTCGGCCTCATTACGCCGCTGGCGGCCATGATTGGTCTGGTAGTGACCGGCTTTACCGCCGTCCACGAGCTCGCCCAGACCGATGCCGGCCTGGATGTCTTTAGCTGGCCGGAATCCGTATGGCTTTCCTTGGTCCTCTTTGTCATCGCAGTAGGACTGCAGTTTACTGGCCCAGGCTTTATCTCCCTAGACTTCAAGCGCTCGTGGGCACGCCGCCCACTGGGTACTTCGTGGATCTTTGTTCTCATCGGCATTGCCATCCTCGCCGCACTCTGGTTCTTCGGTGCAGGGGTTAATCCGCTGAATTAGGCGCTAATAGGTTGTCCGTCGCAATAGCGGCGGATTTTCTTTTCCCCTTGCTTTCCGGGGTGGAAAGTATGATACTTTCTAAAGTGGAAAACAACGAAACGTCGAAGGTGAGAGGAACGAGGAACATGGACGAAAGTGTGCACGAGGCACTGTCCTTCAATGAGGAAGTGGAGAAGGGATCGACAAAACAGTCGAAAACGCTTCTCAATGCTTGCTTCTCTGTTTGTGTGGCTGGCGGTTATGTGGCCTTGAGTCAGTGGAGTGCGGATGTTTCAATTTGGATTCTTATTGCTGCCATTCTGATCATTGTAGGAGCGGTGGGCTGGATGGTTGCTAGCCGAAGGGATGTGCGCCCAAGCTACCGTCAGGATCCGTTGGAACAGCCGCAGGCGGACAAAAAGTATTACGCAGGTTTCTTTGTCCTACTCTGCCCCATCTTTTTAATTACATTTCTTGAAGGACATTTGATTGCGGCAGTGGTGGTTTTCACTTTCTGGGGAATTGCGGCATTTTGGGCGTTGCAGTCAGGGGCCATGGATCTGTCCACGCGAAATCACGAGAGTAATAAGCGGGCAAGCGACGATGAGTGAACTCGACCCAGTAATCCACCCGCTTAACCGGTTTAAAATTTGTGCGGTGCTCAACGCGGCTGGGGCAGTGGAAGGCGCCATCAACAAAGAGATGCGTTTTGCCGCAATTCGAGAGAAGGTGAATCAATCCGATGCCACGCTGTCGAAGCAGCTAAGCGCACTGGAAAAAGAGGGGTATATCAGTCGCTTTCGTGAGTATGGTTCCTCGCGTGGCAAGGACACGGTATGGGTGATGCTCACGGCTAAAGGTAAGGCCGCATTCGATTCGCACCTTGCAGCGCTTAAGACGCTAGCGGGGCAGGAGTAGCGGTACTCGTGTTCCGAGTAATGCGCCGGGAGGCATAGAACGCGGCTGCGTACAGTGCGACGGTCAGTATGGTTAGCCATACGAAGTCATCCACCCAGAACTTCTGGTAGCGCTCCATGGCGTGGACATCGACTTGATCGCCCCACCACCACTTAGGAGGGACGGTCAGCAGCATGGCTGCCCAGGCGATAAGGACGGTCAGGAGGCTGCCCGCAGCCCAACCTGACGGCAGCCAGGTCCAGGCGCGGTAGACAAAGACCGGGATGATGAGCGTGAGCCATACCCAGTGGTGCGACCAGGAAACAGGGGAGATGAGGAGGAGGGTGAGGGCGGTGACCAATTGGGCGTCGACAAGCAGATGCTCCTCGCACAGTCGCTTGATAAGCCACGCAGCAAAGGCAATAACCACAAGGGAAGCTGCGAGCCACGCAAGGTTGATGGTCAGTCCATTGGCGTCCATGGCTTCCGTAGAGGAATACATGCGCTGAATGGCTCCCTTGAGGGAACTATTGGACTGGTACTCGGTTGCGACGCCGAAGTCGCCGCCAGAGCCCATATCGAGCAATTTAGAGCTGAAGAACTCCACGAATGCGTCCCAGCGGAAGGCTGCGGCAAGGAGAGTGGCAGCGACCGCAGAGAGGAAAGCCGTGGCAATCTGCTTCCACTCCTTGCGCATGAGGAAGTAGAGCAGCATTGCCAGCGGGGTAATTTTGATAGCGGCGGCTAGGCCAATCAAGATACCTTGGGGCAAGAAGCGCTTGCGTGGAACCAGGTCGAGGATAACCAGCGTCATCACCACGATATTGATCTGCGCAAAACCATTGTTGAGGTCAACCGGCTCAAAGCGCAAGGCAATGGCCCAGGCAATGGCGGTAATGGGTAAGAGGAGCTCCGGCTTCTTCAGCACCGCCTTGAAGACAAAGTAGAGGCAGACGAGCAGGAGCAGATCGGACAGGACGACCATGATGTCGCCCGCCATATCGTGGTCAATGCCGTCAAAGGCCGTGAGCGGAACCATGACGAGCGCGCCAAAGGGTGGATAAATGAAGGGAAGTTCAATGTCCCCGGCTAACATGGGTTCGCTATAGACGGAGCGGTGCTCAAGGAAGGCCTTGACACCCTCGCGGTAGACCACCATGTCAATGGGAAAGTCCGTGATGCGAGTGTCTTGAATAACCTTCCAGGCGCCAAAAATGAGGCCCAGCAGAGCTAAGACATAACGAAAAAGTGGGGTGCGCGCGAGTTTCATCGCAGTACACTTTATGCGATCTGCAGGTAAACGGGTGCGCACCCCACCGGGGCTCACAGGGATTTAGCAGTTAATACTGGCTAATTCACATGGCCATCGACCACTCGCACCGCACCGCGATCGGCAGAGGTGGCCATGGCTGCATACGCACGCAGAGCCTTGGTGATGGGGCGGTTGCGGTTCACCGGAGTCCACGGTTGCTCGCGCTGTTCCTGGGCGGCTCTGCGGCGCTCCAGCACGTCCTCGTCCACATCGAGGGTGAGTTGGCGCTCGTGGATGTCGATGGTGATGGTGTCGCCATTTTCGATGAGCCCGATAAGGCCCTGGTGGGCCGCCTCGGGGGAGATGTGGCCGATGGAAAGGCCGGAGGTGCCGCCGGAAAAGCGGCCGTCGGTAATCAAGGCGCATGCCTTGCCTAAACCGGCGCCCTTGAGGAAGGAGGTTGGGTGGAGCATTTCCTGCATGCCAGGGCCGCCGGACGGGCCTTCATAGCGAATGACCACCACGTCGCCGGGTTGGACTTCCTTATTCAGGATTATCGATACGGCCTCCTCCTGGGATTCCACCACTCGGGCAGGTCCGGAGAAGGTCCACAGCTCTTCTTCAACGCCCGCTGCCTTCACAATGGCACCGTCTGGAGCCAGGTTTCCGCGCAGGACAACCAGGCCGCCGTCGGAAGAAAAGGCATGATCGGCGTCGTGAATGCAGCCATTAGCGGCGTCAGTATCGAGCTCGTCCCAGCGGTTGGATTGGGAAAATGGTTCGGTAGTGCGCACACCGCCCGGCGCGGCGTAGTACAGTTCGCGAGCCTCATCGGTGGCGTGCGGGTTGCGGATATCCCAGTCATCGAGCCACTGCTCGGCGTTGTCATATAGCGCCGTATGCACCTTCAAGTTCAAGTGCCCGGCGCGGCGAAGCTCTCCTAAGATAGCGGGGATACCGCCGGCCCGGTGGACATCCTCAATGTGGTAGGTGCCATTGGGTGCGACCTTGGACAGGCAGGGCACGCGGTAGGAGATGTCATTAATATCATCGAGGGTGAAATCCACCTCGCCCTCCTGTGCGGCTGCGAGCGTATGCAGGATGGTGTTGGTGGATCCGCCCATGGCCATGTCTAGCGCCATGGCGTTGGTGAAGGCTTCCTTGGTGGCGATATTGCGGGGGAGAACGGATTCGTCCTCCTCGCCGTAATAGCGGCGGCACATATCGACGATTGTGGAGCCAGCCTTTTCAAATAGGCTGCGGCGGGCCGTGTGGGTAGCCAGGGTGGTGCCGTTGCCAGGCAGTGCCAAGCCGAGTGCCTCGGTCAGGCAGTTCATGGAATTGGCGGTAAACATGCCAGAACAGGAGCCGCAGGTGGGGCAGGCGGATTCCTCTACCTGGGTTAAGTCTTCATCAGATACCGCGTCGTTGGCCGAGGCGGTAATGGCGGTGATGAGGTCGGTGGGGGCGTGGGCGACGCCATCAACCACGACGGCTTTGCCGGCCTCCATCGGTCCACCAGAGACGAAGATAGTGGGAATGTTCAGGCGCAGCGCCGCATTGAGCATGCCCGGGGTGATTTTATCGCAATTAGAGATACATACCAGGGCGTCGGCAGTGTGGGCATTGGCCATGTACTCGATGGAATCGGAGATGATTTCGCGCGAAGGCAGCGAGTAGAGCATGCCGCTGTGTCCCATGGCGATGCCATCATCGACGGCGATGGTATTGAATTCCTTGGGTACGCCGCCGGCCGCGCGCACGGCGTCGGCAACGATATCGCCAACGTTTTTAAGGTGTACGTGGCCGGGGACGAATTGGGTGTAGGAGTTGGCGATGGCGACGATCGGTTTGCCAAAGTCATTTTCCTTGGTGCCGGTGGCCCGCCAGAGGGCGCGGGCGCCAGAGGCTTGGCGGCCGACGGTAGTTACTTTTGAACGCAGCGGGAACATGGTTTTCAGTCACCATTCCTTCAAGGGATGTGGGAGAGTGTAGGCGGCGTATTTAGTTTTCGGCCGAAGGCTTGAGCTCGGGGTGGCGCTCGAGGTAGTCCTCATACTCTTCTTTGCTGAGGAGGACTTGTTGGCCGTCACGGTGGACAATGACCACCTTGTCATCTGCCGCTTCACGGCCCTGGGTAAGGGCATCAGGGATGCGGCCGCGGGAGGCCTCCGAAAGTCGCGGGAGCGAGTTAAAGGTAACGCCGGGCAAGCTGTGCTCCGCGCCGGCCGTGGTGCGAGCGAAGGCGCGGGCGCGTTGGAAGCCGACTCCGGCAAAATCGTCCCATGCGATCTGGATTTTTTTCCGGAATGCGTAAGAGATAGCGATTCCAGATTCGGAGACTCTGGTGCGGGATTTTATGACCCACCACAATCCGAGGATGGGGATAATGAACAGCCATGCGAGGTATTTGGGGGCCCATCCGATGCTCAGCAGAGCAATGGCGGACAGGATGAGGATGCCCAAGATATGGTCGCGGGATGGCTTGAAAACCTCTGCCTGGGTGGTGGACTGACGAGGTTTGTTGTCCTTAGGTGGTGGAGTCATAGTGTGCAAGCCTAATTCACTTAGGCGGGCAAGAGCGAACCTATTTTCAGGCGTGTCCCATCACGTGGGAATGTGATCCCAAAAGGGGGTAATCGGCACGTGCGCAATACCTATCAGTGTATAGTCATGTCCATGATCATTATTCGACTTCAGGTAGTACCAACGCGGTGGTGACCGCGACGACCGATGACGTCGACGCATTTCGCCCCCGCAGACAGACAAGACCGCGGGGGCTTTGTTCATATCTGGAGCCGGTGCCAATGATGATCAGGACCCGTAATAGACCATTCCAAGGAGCACATTAACCGTGGTTACGACAACTTCGCCCACGCCCGCTTCGGTGGCTGCAGCCTCACGCGCCCACGCTCCGGAGCGGATGAGTGGTGCCCACGCCATTGTCCGCACTCTCGAAGACTTGGGAACCGATCTCGTCTTCGGCATTCCAGGCGGTGCTGTGCTTCCTCTCTACGATGCTTTGCACACCTCGACCAAGCTGCGCCATGTGCTCACCCGCCATGAACAGGGTGCCGGTCACGCCGCCGAAGGCTACGCCCAAGCTTCCGGCAAGGTGGGCGTATGCATTGCCACCTCCGGGCCGGGTGCGACCAACTTAGTGACAGCGCTAGCCGACGCCAACCTGGACTCCGTTCCCATCGTTGCCATCACCGGCCAGGTGGGCAGCAATCTCTTGGGAACCGATGCCTTCCAAGAGGCCGATATCCGCGGCGTGACGATGCCGATTACCAAGCACAACTACATCGTGACGGAGCCGAGCCAGATTCCAGCTGCCATTGCAGCCGCATTCCATCTGGCTTCTACGGGCCGTCCGGGCCCGGTCTTGGTGGATATCCCAAAGGACGTGCAAAACGGTGAATTGGAATATTCCTTCCCGTCTACGTTTGATCTGCCTGGATATAAACCGACGACCAAGCCCCACCATCGCCAGATCGCGCAAGCGATTGAGCTCATTGTGCAGGCAGAAAAGCCAGTCATCTATGCCGGCGGTGGTGTCATCAAGGCGGAGGCGGCAAAGGAACTGCGCGAGTTTGCGGAATGTACCGGAATCCCCGTCGTGACTACGCTCATGGCTTTGGGGGCCTTTCCGGAATCTCATCCGCTGCATATGGGCATGCCGGGCATGCATGGCACCGTCCCTGCGGTTGCGGCCATGCAGCGAGCTGACCTGCTGATTACTATCGGTGCGCGATTTGATGATCGAGTAACCGGTGATACCACCACCTTTGCCCCTGAGGCTCAGGTAATTCATGCTGATATTGACCCGGCTGAGATTGGGAAAATCCGCGAGGTTGCCGTGCCAATCGTGGGTGATGCGCGCAAGGTATTGGCAGGCCTCTTAAAGGAGTACCGCAAGAACTCTGCGGTGAATTCTCCGGAAGTAGGCCCATGGCGGGACTACCTCGATGGGCTTAAGGAACGGTTCCCTCGTGGCTATGATCCCACTCCGGATGGGCAGCTCAATCCCCAATTTGTGTTGGAAAAGCTGAGTGAAACCGTCGGTCCTGAGGCTATCTACTGTGCCGGTGTGGGTCAGCACCAGATGTGGTCGGCACAGTTCATTAACTTTGAACACCCACGCTCCTGGATCAACTCCGGTGGTGCCGGAACTATGGGCTATGCCGTCCCGGCGGCCCTCGGTGCCAAGGCAGCATGCCCGGATAAGGAGGTGTGGGCGATTGACGGTGACGGTTGCTTCCAGATGACCAACCAGGAGCTCACCACTGCGGCATTGGAGGGCTTTCCGTTTAAGGTTGCTGTCATTAATAACGGCAACCTCGGCATGGTCCGTCAGTGGCAGACACTGTTCTTTAACGAGAACTATTCCAATACCAAGCTGCGAGAACGAGATGTCTATACCCCGGACTTTGTCCGCTTGGCAGAGGCGCTAGGATGCGAGGCCATCCGCGTCACCTGTGAGGAAGAAGTGGTGCCGGCCATTGAACGGGCCCGCGCAATCACTGACCGCCCGGTGGTCATTGACTTCATCGTTGGTGAGGATGCTCAAGTCTGGCCCATGATCGGCGGTGGGGCGTCTAACGAAGAAATTCAATATGCCCGCGGCTTGCGCCCGCTGTTTGATGAAAATGAATCGGCAGCAGAAACTCCTGCCGATATCGACGAGACTATCCAGGAGGTATAGGCATGGCCCCCAGTGACGTTTCCCGGCATACCCTGTCGGTCCTGGTAGAAGACGTAGAGGGAATTTTGTCGCGCGTGACCGGCATGTTTTCCCGGCGTGGGTACAGCATCATTTCGCTGGTTTCTGCCCAAACGGAAAATCCGGGGATTAACCGGCTGACCATCGTGGTCGATGCTTCCGAAAGGATTATGGAGCAAGTGACCAAGCAGCTCAACAAGATCGTGCCGGTCATCAAGGTGGTGGAGCTCGAAGCGGATTCGACCGTGGCGCGAGCCCTGATGCTGGTTAAGGTGGCTGCAAATAATGCCAACCGGCCGCAGGTGGTCGATGCCGTCAATATCTTCCGTGCCCGCGTGGTAGACGTGGCACAAGAATCAGTGGTGGTGGAGGCTACTGGCACCCCTGGAAAGCTAGCGGCGCTTCTCGACGTCCTGGAGCCATTCGGTGTGCTCGAGCTGGTGCAGTCTGGTGACGTGGCCTTGGGGCGTGGTCCCAAGGCGATGGCACCCCCGCGAAAATAAATCCCACTATATGGGCGCCTCGTCTCGCACAGTGGTATAGTGCTAGGTGGGACGTTAACTCATTGAACTTACAATCACTACAGAATTGAGGACTACGACATGGCTATTGAAACCTTCTACGACGATGATGCGGATCTGTCTATCATTCAGGGTCGCAAGGTAGCCGTTATTGGTTACGGCTCCCAGGGGCATGCACACTCGCAGAACCTGCGCGATTCCGGCGTCGAGGTTGTTATTGGTCTGCGTGAAGGCTCAAAGTCTGCGGCCAAGGCTGAGGAAGCAGGCTTTGCGGTCAAGACCGTTGCAGAGGCCGCCAAGTGGGCGGATGTAATCATGCTGTTGGCACCAGATACCTCTCAGAAGCAGATCTTTGAAGATGAAATTGCCCCCAACTTGGAAGACGGCAATGCGCTGCTGTTTGGGCACGGCTTGAATATCCACTTTAAGCTGATTGAACCGCAAGCCAATGTCACCGTTGGCATGGTTGCACCAAAGGGGCCTGGCCATCTGGTTCGCCGCCAGTTCGTTGATGGCAAGGGTGTTCCGTGTCTGATTGCGACCGAACAGGATCCTAAGGGCGAAGGCCACGATCTGACTCTGTCTTATGCCGCAGCCATCGGTGGTGCGCGTGCCGGCGTTATCCCGACGACCTTCGAAGCAGAGACGGTTACTGACCTCTTTGGTGAGCAGGCTGTCCTGTGTGGTGGCGTAGAGTTCCTGATTCGCACCGGCTTCGAGGTCCTGACTGAGGCTGGCTACGAGCCAGAAATGGCCTACTTTGAGGTGCTGCACGAGATGAAGCTCATCGTGGACCTGATGTTTGAGGGCGGCATCGCCAACATGAACTACTCGGTATCTGATACCGCCGAGTTTGGCGGCTACATTTCTGGCCCTCGCGTAATCGATGCCGATGCAAAGCAGCGCATGAAGGATATCTTGTCCGATATCCAGGACGGCACCTTCACCAAGCGCCTACTTGCCAATATTGAAGGCGGCAACAAGGAGCTGGAGAGTCTGCGTGAGGAATTTGCGCAGCACGAAATTGAAAAGACCGGCACCAAGCTGCGCGATTTGATGAGCTGGGTCAAGAACCCGCTGGATGCTACTGCCTAGGAATAAAAGGCGGCGTCTGTAGCGCACACCCACGGTGAACAGGCATGTTTACCGTGGGTTTTGCCTTATTTGTGTCAGGTAAAACTCCGGTGCGGGGAGTAGGATGAGGGCCATGGGTTTTACGACGCCAAGCTATGACCTCAAAGACCTCTTTGCACGAATTGATCGCGGGGATATCCAGTTACCTGACTTCCAGCGCAGCTATGCCTGGGATGAAGATCGTATTCGATCTCTTATTGTTTCCGTGCTGCGCGGCTATCCCATCGGCGCGCTCATGGCTCTTGACACCCGAAACGAAAAGATGCGCTTTCGTCCCCGTGCCCTTGCGGGCGCACCTGACACTGGCGTCGACCCCGGCTTGCTCCTTTTAGACGGGCAGCAGCGCCTGACCACCCTGTATCACTGCTTCAACGGCGAGGGCTTTGTAGATACCACTGACTTCCGCAAAAAGAAGATTCACCGCCGCTTCTTTATCGATATTCGCGCGGCCGTTCGCGGAGATCTAATGCCGGATGACGCCATCTTCGCGGTCAATCAAGACGGCAAGATTTGCTCGCACTTCGCACCGGCAATTGAGAGCGAAATCCTAACGCGCGAAGATGCGCTAGAGAATATGTGCATTCCCGTGGCCTCTCTGCTGAGTGAAGACGGCGTCGGCATGCTTTTTGAACTTGCGGCGAATAAGCAGGAATACAGCGCGGAACTGGCCGCCTTTAACAATCGCATCATTCGGCCATTGTCCGGCTATGACCTGCCAATGATTCGACTTTCCCGCGAGACGGAGCGAGCCGGCATCGGCTCGATTTTTGCCCAAGCGAACTCGGCCGGCCTGCAGATGGACGTATTCGATCTGCTTACTGCCGTTTTCGCCTCTGAGGACCCCAGCTTTCACTTGGCCGCTGATTGGCAAGAAGTGGAAAAGGATCTGCGTAAGTCCCCAGCTTTGGATGGAATTGGGCGCACCGAGTTTCTTTCCGCAGTATCGCTTCTGGTCTCCGGCGAAAAGGGCTGTGCCGGTGGCCAGCGCGAGGATATTTTGAAGTTGTCTTTGGCGGAGTACAAGTCGGCGGCCAACGATCTGCGCATTACTTTCCGCGAAG
This sequence comes from Corynebacterium sp. Marseille-P4611, assembly GCF_916618765.1. Lineage (NCBI taxonomy): Bacteria > Bacillati > Actinomycetota > Actinomycetes > Mycobacteriales > Corynebacteriaceae > Corynebacterium > Corynebacterium sp. Marseille-P4611. The sequence continues at coordinate 2,165,700 of NZ_CAKAKD010000001.1, read as the reverse complement.
TCTCCGAGTTCCTCGCGCAGCGCTGCATCCTTAGCATGGACCAAGTTCCGTTTAATGAGCAGATCGTTCCCCTGGCAGTCATCATCGCCCGATTGGCTAAGCGCGGGGGAGCGCTGTCTACCCAGCAGTCGTGGGACCGCATCAACCAGTGGTTCTGGTGTGGTGTCTTTGGCGAGCTCTACGGTTCTTCTGCGGTGCAGCTGCGCGCTGCTCGCGACGTCGATGAGGTCACCGAATGGGTAGCCGGTGCTACGGATGAGGCTCCGAAAACTGTCACCGATGCCGCCTTCCGTGAATCTCGTCTGCTTTCCGTAGATGACAAAGACGGTGTCTGGCATGGCCTTTACGCCCTTCTCATGGCGCGCGGCGCGAAGGACTGGCGCACCGGAAAGGCCTTCAATCGCCATACGTTTGAAGAGCTGAAGCCAGGATTCTTCCCCGTGTTTCCTCTGAACTGGTGCAAGCGCCACGGAGTTGATCCCGTTTTGGCAGAGTCAGTCATGAACTACACCCCGATGGGCAAGCGTACCGAGGTGGTGCTCGACGGTTTCGCCCCTAACCGCTACCTTCCCCGCGTTCAGTCCAAGTCCATCATGGAAGATGTGCAATTTGATGAGGTGCTAGCATCTCACGAAATGAATCTGGATTATCTGCGCGCATCACAGCCGCGTGAATTCCTTGCGGATCGCCGCCATAGGTTCTTGGACATCGTGGAATATGCTTTAGGTAAACCCGTTATTCGTGATGTGGATGAAACAAACCTTTGTGGTGGAGAGGAAGGTCCGCAAGCTTTTGATCGCTAAATCTGTGCGCTTGGCAGCCACAGTGCTGGTTGCTGCACTAGCGCTATCAGCCTGTGGCACTTCGGTCACAGAATCCAGGCTGGTCAAACGTGGTTTGTCCGATTTGGACGAGTCTGAAATTGACCTCAACAAGGCCAAGGCGGAAAACCAAAACCGGCTCATTGATCCGAAATTTGATCAAAGGTTTGTCATTGTCGATGACACCATTGGGATTGAAGCCAGCCGCCTATTTTTTGAAGACTCGGATTCCCTGGTCCTTTTCGCAGGGGATGATAAATCAACCCTTCGAGCAGCGACTTTGGCGGTAAACCAGCATTTGCCGGCGGTAGAGTATGACGATGATAGGCGTTTGGAAATCCATAAGCTGCTCACGGACTTAGGGGTAAGTCGCTTGGTGGTCATTGGAGACGTGCCGTGGACGGAAACATCTGGGGACTTCAACGTGATCAAGGATCCGGGAACGCATAAAGCATTGGGGGAGTTCACGGCATTCCAGTACGGCTCCAAGGTGGTTGCTTCCCCAGAACAGATGGTGAAGGATATCGCGCGTTTGGATAAGACTCCCCAAGTGGAGCTGCGCCCTGCGTGGGTGCCGTATGAAGGCGAGGCGCGCACTGATGAGAAAAAGAAGAACCCCATACCAGCGCAGTCCCGCAGGGACGGCCAAATGGCGCCGAATATCGTCGCAACTAAAGATAGCCCCATTGCAAACGTCATTACGGCGGCGGCCTACGGTGGAAGGGTTTTGGTGATGCCGACTGCCGATCCGCTGCAGGATAAACACAGTATGGCCGCTGTTGCCGGCTTAGAGGATGGCGCCTTAGTGGCCCTGGGGCCGGAATTCGGTCGAGTGAAAGAATTTAAGGCAAAAATCAAGCAGGGCAACCCCGACTGAACTACACTTCCTTGACACGCGGACATCCCGCGTGCACCGCATTTCACTTAAGCGTAAGGAAGATATGTCGAAGCCGGTAGTTCTCATTGCCGATAAATTAGCTCAATCTACAGTTGCGGCCTTGGGGGATTCCGTTGAGGTTCGTTGGGTAGATGGACCGAACCGTGCGGAGCTCCTCGCCGCAGTTCCGGAAGCAGAGGCTTTGTTGGTGCGCTCTGCCACAACCGTTGATGCAGAGGTATTGGAAGCGGCCACAAAGCTCAAGATTGTGGGCCGTGCCGGGGTGGGACTGGACAATGTCGATATTCCGACGGCCACAGACAAGGGCGTTATGGTGGTCAATGCGCCAACATCGAATATTCACTCTGCGTGTGAACAGGCAATTGCCCTGCTCTTAGCGACGGCGCGCCAGATACCAGCGGCCGACCAGTCCCTGCGCGAAGGGGAGTGGAAGCGCTCTTCTTTCAAGGGCGTAGAGGTCTACGGAAAGACCATCGGCATTGTCGGCTTCGGACACATTGGCCAGCTCTTTGCCCAGCGTCTGAAGTCCTTTGAGACGACCATTGTCGCGCACGATCCCTATGCCAACCCGGCTCGCGCGGCGGCGCTGGGCGTGGAATTGGTTGAGCTGGAAGAACTGATGTCGCGTTCCGATTTCGTGACCATTCACCTGCCAAAGACTCCCGAGACTGCAGGAATGTTTGATAGAGAACTTTTGGCCAAGGCGAAGCGAGGACAGATTCTCATTAACGCAGCGCGAGGCGGTTTGGTAGACGAGGCGGCCCTGGCTGAGTCTATCGAGTCGGGACATCATCGAGGTGCGGGCTTTGACGTTTATTCCACGGAACCGTGCACTGATTCTCCGCTCTTTAAGCTGCCGCAAGTCACCGTGTCCCCGCACCTAGGCGCATCCACTGTAGAGGCCCAGGACCGCGCGGGAACAGATGTAGCGGAGTCGGTCTTGAAGGCTCTCGAAGGAGAGTTTGTGCCGGATGCTGTCAACGTCTCTGGCGGGACAGTGGGAGAAGAGGTTGCTGGTTGGTTGGACCTCGCCCGCAAGCTAGGACTTACTGCTGGCCGCCTTTTGGGTCAGGCCCCCGTTGCCGTTGAAGTGGAGGCCTGCGGCGAGTTGTCTACCGAAGACGTAGAAGTGCTAGGACTTTCTGCTGTCCGAGGCCTGTTTAGCGGCGTTACTTCGGAGCCGGTGACCTTTGTCAATGCAATGCAGATCGCAAATAGTCGCGGGGTAGAGGTGGAAGTAACTACTAATACGGAGTCCAAGGGGCACCGCTCTTCCCTGCAGGTAAAGGTTATCGGTGCCGATGGCGAGAGCTCCTCGCTCACCGGCGCACTTATCGGCATCGATGGAACCGAAAAGTTTATTCGCATCAACGGCCGCGGCGTAGATATGCGTGCTACCGGCCGCAACCTTTTCTTCCGCTACGCGGACGCCCCAGGTGCATTGGGGACGGTAGGAACCAAGTTGGGTGCTGCGGGAATCAACATCGTGGCAGCCGCTCTTACGCACGGTAAACAGGAATCTGATGCTGTGCTGATTCTGCGCGTGGAGGCCGAGGTGCCAGAGCATCTCATCGCCGACATTAATGCGGCCTTGGGAGCTGAATGCGAACAGCTGGACATGGAAGCATAAGGCTGCGGACTGCAACAGAGTCTCAACCCGCGTGGTGTTAGGTAATTTCCTGCGCCACGCGGGTTTCTTTTGGTAGGGTAAGTCCATATCCACTCTGTGAGAAAGGAATCCTACATAATGAAACTTGCGGTGATTGGCGGCGACGGAATTGGGCCAGAAGTGACGGCCGAGGCGCTCAAGGTGCTGCGAGCCGTTCGCTCCGATATCGAGACCACTGATTATGATCTCGGCGCGCGCCGTTATCTGCGCAATGGGGAGCTTCTCACGGACGCTGACTTGAAGAGTCTGCGCGAACACGATGCGATCCTGTTGGGGGCGATCGGCGCCCCAGGTGAGGTGCCACCAGGCGTGCTGGAGCGAGGGCTGTTGCTTAAGATGCGGTTTGCGCTGGATCATCACGTGAACCTGCGCCCGTCCAAGCTCTATTCCACCGCTTCCTCGCCGCTCGCTGAACCGGGCGATATCGATTTCGTTGTGGTGCGCGAAGGTACCGAGGGGTTGTACTGCGGAAACGGCGGTACCTTGCGAGAGGGAACTGAGCACGAGGTGGCCAGCGAGGTATCGCAAAATACTCGTTTCGGTGTGGAGCGTGTGGTGCGCGATGCGTTTGCGCGGGCAGCGCAGCGCCGCAAGCTTCTAACCTTGGTGCACAAGACTAATGTCTTGGTCAATGCTGGTGGGTTGTGGCAACGCACTGTTGATGAAGTCGCCGCCGAGTTTCCAGAGGTTCGTGTAGATTACCAGCATATTGATGCAGCGACCATTTATATGGTGACCGATCCGGCGCGCTATGACGTCATTGTCACCGATAACCTTTTTGGAGACATTCTCACCGATTTGGCGGGCGTGGTAACTGGCGGCATTGGCCTTGCTGCCTCCGGAAACATCGATGCCTCTGGCGCGAATCCCTCGATGTTTGAGCCGGTGCATGGTTCTGCGCCGGATATTGCGGGTAAGGGGATTGCGGACCCAACAGCGGCAATCTTGTCCGCCGCCATGCTGCTTCGCCACGTGGGAGATGAGTCCAACGCCCGGCGGATTGAGGATGCTGTGGCACAAGATGTTGCGCACCGCGGCGACGGGCCGGTAAAGACCGTCGAAGTCGGTGACCGAATCGCCCAGCTTCTCGTCGAATAGAGCGGGCTTCTTGCGCTGGGCGCTTGCCGACGCCCCAAGTGCCCAGCGTTTCCTGGCGTAGTCGGCACCGGGGTTAGTAACGGTGAGTAAAGGGCAAAGGAAATTTACTCAAATTAACTAATTAACACCGTATCCTTTGCACACATGTGAAGGTGGCTATTGAGTAGGATTACCGCTATGCGTTTAGGACGAATTGCACACCCCGAAGGAATCTGTTTCGCCATTATCGATGGGCCAAAAGATGCCCCAAAGGAAGAGCTCGTAGCAAAGGAAATTGCCGGCACGCCCTTCACCCCACCGGAGCCAACCGGCCGCGAGTGGAAGCTTAACGAGGTTCGCCTCTTGGCGCCGACCCTTCCCACCAAGGTGGTAGCGCTTGGACGCAACTATGCGGACCACGTTGCCGAGGTTTTCAAAAAGTCTGCTGATAGCCTTCCTCCCACCATCTTCATCAAGCCATCTACCGCGGTCATTGGCCCGGATGCTGCAATCAAGATTCCGGACTACGCCACCAACGTCGAGTTTGAAGGCGAGCTTGCCGTGGTCATTTCTAAGCCGTCGAAAAACATCAAGGCCGAGAACTGGAAAGACCACGTGCTGGGATACACCATCTGTAACGACGTTTCCTCCCGCGACCTGCAGTTTAAGGATGGTCAATGGGCTCGGGCCAAGGGTATTGACACCTTCTGCCCGCTCGGCCCGTGGATCGAAACCGATCTGGACAGCTTGAATCTAGACGATCAGAAGATTAATGCTTATCTGACGCACGAGGGTTCTCGCGAGCAAAAGCAGGATTCCAATACTGACCAGATGATTGTGAAGATGGGCGGCATTTTGGAGGAGATCTCCGCTGCCTATACCTTGCTGCCCGGCGATGTCATCACCACCGGCTCCCCGGCTGGCACCGCTCCTATGGTCCCAGGTGACACCATCGAAATCGAGATCCCGGGCCTCGGCACCCTGCGCAATACCATCCACCGTGCATAACCCGAGCCACCAAGAACACCGCGCCTGCGTACCCACCTCCGAGGAAATGGAGGAACGCTACCAGAGTTCTGAACGGGTGTGGTCGGGCAATCCCAATGAGACCCTTGTTGATTATGCTGCGAAGCTGACCCTGGTACTGCCCTTGATATCGGGTGTGGAGAAGGCGCGGATGCGCTCTGGCTAAAGAACCACGGCTGGGATGTGTTGGGCATTGATTTCGCCCCGACTGCCGTCGCACGCACTAGGGCCCGCGGTGTCGCGGCGCAGGTCGCAACGTTTAGTGACTTTAGCCATGAGCCCTTTGACTTGGTCAGCGTCCACTATGGCGGGGTACGCGCCACGCCAGAAGAGGTGGAAAAGCTAGAGCGATTGGTGGCTCCAGGCGGAACACTGCTCTATGTCCATCACGATATGGAGTCGGCAGAGGCAGCGATGCCGGAATGGCTCGCGGAAAACCTGCGTGAGCTGGAAACGGTCGAGCTAACTCGTCGTGAACGCCACTTGACTGAAGGCGCGGGGGCGCACCACCAAAGCGATGTTGTGCTCGTCGCCAAGCGTGCAGCTTAGAGGCTAAGCGCCTTCAAAATGGTGCGCAGCTTGGCCGTGGTTTCTTCCAACTCGGCGTGGGCATCGGAATCGCCCACAATGCCACCGCCGGCCCAAGCACGCGCCGATAGTCCATCGCCGGCCACTTCTGCGCAGCGAATGGCTACCATGTACTCGCCGTCGCCGGAGCTATCACACCAACCGACCGCTCCGGCGTAGAATCCACGGTCCGTTTCTGCAGTCTCAATGAGGGCTTGGGCGGCCTCCGCAGGGGTGCCACAGATGGCCGGTGTGGGGTGTGTCGCCAGGGCAAGCTCAAGAGCGGTCAAGCCTTTATCCTTGAGTGTCCCGGAAATTGGCGTGCCAAGGTGCCACATCTCATTGGTGCTAATGAGTTGCGGGGCGTCCGGAATGTCTAGCTGCTCGCATAGCGGGCTAAGCACTCGGCGCAGGTGTTCCACTACGAAGGAATGCTCATGGAGATCCTTGGCGGAATGCAAGAGATTTTGACCTGCGATGTGGTCCTCAGCCGCTGCGCTGCGGCGCGGTGACGATCCGGCCAAGGGGAAGGCAGAAACGGTCGAGCCCTGACGCTTGACCAAAACTTCTGGAGAAGAACCAACCAGCATCGCGCCCGGCCGCCCAGCGGGGGAGAGATCGGCAATGAAGCCATCGCGGTTGGCGGAAAGGTCGATAAGGCGAGCCGCCACGAGGCGCGGATCAATAGCCTCAGGGAATTCGATATCTACGGCGCGGGCCAAAACCACCTTTTCCAGTTTGGAGGTTTCGATCGTGCCGATGGCCGCTTCAACTCGGCGCAGGTGCTCCTCGGGCTCTGGATCGAAGCCAACCACGCGGGAGCTCAAACTCTTATTGCGGTAGTAGGCGTGCGGTTCCAGCGGACCCTCTTCGCGGATGATGGCCTCCGGCACCGTTAGCGCGGCGGGCGTGTCAGAGTCGAACGGAATCGCACCGACGACCATGTCAACATCTTTGCTGCGCAGGGCGGAAATCGCCGCGTCGGTGTCATTAAAAGTGTGGCGCGCACCTTGGGTACGGACAGACCCCGTTGCTCGCGAAAGCAAAAAATCGGGGGCGGTGCTTGGTCTGTCTTCGTGCATGGGGATCTAGCTTAGTGCCTTGGGCTTTTCTTACAGAATTGAGTGTGCACTGGGCGTGTAAACAGTGAATCAAGTGAATAATGTGGTTAATTTTAACCTTGTGGCTAATGTTACTAAGTTTCTTTATCGTTCCCTATACCTGATCCTCGCTGCTGCGCTGGCTAGCGCTGCGCTTGTGTGTGCTGCGCCTGCCCATGCACAAGAAGGGCCAACCCCCGCTCCTGCACCGGCCCCAGCTCCAGTACCTGCTCCCGAAAACGCAATGCCCGTTACTCCGCAGCCCGATGGGTCCCACCTAGTTCCAGAAGGTGTTAAGGAGTCCACCCCGGCGCCAGCAGAAAATGGCAGCAGCGATAACAGTGCAGCGCCAGTTCCTGAGGGATCATCTCTTCCCGAGCCAGCGCCGCGGCCGGCAATGGTTGATACCAGCATCAATCCCAACCCGCCGTTTAAGCCGGGTTCCATGCAGTCCCTAGAGATGGAGCATGAGGGTAAGACCCGCAGGTACTTGTTGCGTATTCCAAACCACTATTCGCCGGAAAAGGCGGCCCCCGTTCTCTTCGGCTTTGGTGGGTGGGGAGATTCCCCGGAGAACTACTCCAGCTATGCACGCATGCAGACCACTGAGGCCAATAACGAGGCCATCATCGTCTATCCAGAGGGATTTGAGCGAGCCTGGGAGGCGGCGCCTTATGCTAAGACGCGCGATGGGGAGGATATCCGCTTTATCAAGCGCATTCTTGACTCGGTAGACAAGGACTACCACGTTGATCGAAACCGCGTATACGCCATGGGTATGTCTAATGGAGGCGGCTTTACCTCGGTGCTTGGCTGCCACGCACAGGACACCTTTGCTGCCGTAGCTATGGTTTCGGGTGCCTTCTACAACCCGGTTGAGGTCAACTGTGCCGATGCGCCGATGAATACCCTCATCATGCATGGTGTCAATGACAAGATGATGACTTATGAAGGCGGTGACCGGCACGAGGCCGGTTACCTCCCTGTGCGTACGGTGCTCGGCGGCTACCTTAAGCGCAATCGCTGCGATATGACTTTCCAGTCCACTCCGGAGGCTGGCGGTTCGGAACGACTGAGCTTTAACGGCTGCCAAAAGGATGTGCAACTGGTTAAGGTTCCGCAAGACCACACCTGGTTCTGGCAGCCAGATACGCCGAACGTGGTCTGGGACTTCCTGTCGTCTAAGACTCGGGTATAGAAGCATTAGCTCTTAGCCACCGCTAAAGCCCAGAGGAGAGATCCTCTGGGCATTTTGTTTTCTTAAGCCGGGCCTGCGCTAATCGACGCCCGGTATGTTCGCCGTGGCATCGTTGGTCTGGTGCTGGTGTGGTGTCTTCTTTTTGCGGAAGAACTGGACATAGACCAACAGCCCGATGCCGAGCGCTAAGGCGAATGCGCCCAGTCCGGCCAGGATCCCCGCCCAGAAGCTGCTTTTTGCGAGGGTAGAGGTATAGGCAGCGGCATCGGTCAGCACATTCTTGCTGTCCTTGTTCTCTGTGTCTGTTGCATCTGGAACATGCTGTGCACTGCGGGCGTCGGCGGACTTTGCTTTCGCACGGGACGAGGATTTTGTGCCCTTCGTACTGGCGGACTTCTTCGCAGTCGAGTGGGAAGAACCGCTGGTGGAAGCGGAGCGGTGCGAGCCAGATGACGTGCTCTTGCCTGATTTTGCGGTGGAGGCAGATTCGTTGACACGGCTAGCCGAGTGGTGGGTCGTAGTTTGTGAACCAGAACTGGACTTTTGCGCAGGGGCAGTGGATCGGGTTGATGTCGGAGCGTGGGACTTTTGTGGCGCTCCAGACTTTTCAGTATTCTCCGGCTTTTTGTGCGTTGAGTGTTTGCCCTTTTCCGCTTCGTCAGGTGCTCCGCCGTCGAGGAATTTTTGGCCTTCCTGCAGGGTCTTCTCCAGTTCCTTGTCCAACCCGGCGATGGATTTGTCTACATCTTTGATGTCCTTTTCCAGTTGCTTGGGGCGGCTATCCGCGCCGTTGCCAGAACCAGTGGCCGCATCCGCTTCGGAATAGTCCACGTCGCACAGGTCCTTCGCCTCAGCCTGCTTTCCTACGAGGAAGCCGGCATGGAGGTGGTGGCGGGAGCCGTCGGGAAGCTCAAAGGTAAAGCTCACCGCGTAGGTTCCGGGCTTGGTAAACGCAAATGCCGGGTGGGAATGCGAATTGCCTGGGTAATCCCAGGCGGATCCATCTTCAGTGTCCATGAGCACCGTGGGTTCGCCTAGCTCCGCCTGGTAGGCCACAATGCGCCCATCTTCTGGGCCCTGTGCGATCGCCATGCTTAAGGTTGCGGTGTCATCAGCGGCGAGTAGGTCTTGGGATAGCTCCTGGGTGTTAAAGCCCAGCCAGGGAGCGGTGGGGTCTTGGGTTTGAGGCAGTACCCAGCCTTCTTCAGGAAGGGAACTATCGCCGAGCCCAGATAGTGGCTGTTTCAACCCATCGGATACCTCGATAGCAAAGGTCTCAGAGTCATGCTTGATTCCCTTGTCATCGTCTTTAACCGTGAAGCTGAGGTCGCCGGAATCGCCGCTAAGCGCCATGTCTTGGTGGCCCTTGGTAATGAGATCGAAGTCGCTGGCGGAGCAGGCCGCGGCGGATTCTTCTGCGTGGGCGGAGGCGGGGGCTATGGCAGCTACGCCCGTCCCTGAAAGTGAGCCGAGGCCGATGAGACTGGCAGCGCCTAGGGCCACCGTGGTGCGGCAGACTGGTTTCATGAGGTAACGGATTCCTTTCGTGGGGTGTCGGGACGTGGGGCGTCGGAAAGCGAGGCACCGACGTGCTTGCGGGCGCCGAGGAGTGGATGGATGGCCCAAACGCTTAAGAAAATGACGGTGAGAGTGAGCACGATGGTGGCGCCGGCCGGAAGATCAATGGCCCATGCCAGGTAGATGCCGAAGAAGCTGGACAGCGCGCCGATGAGGGCGGAAAGCCACATCATGGTCGCAAGATGCGTGGTAAGCAGGCGTGCCGTCGCGGCCGGGGTGATAAGAAGTGCGAGGACCAAGATATTGCCAATGGTGCTCACAGAAATGACCACGGCGGCGGTGACACACAGGTACAACATGATGTCGAGCACAACAACGGGCAGACCCATGGCGCGGGCGGTTTCCCGGTCCAGGCAGGTGGCGTTGAGCTGGGGGCCAAAAGCTACGACGACGGCGATAACCAGTGCGCACACGCTGGCCGCGACGATGATATCGCTGCGGGATACGCCGGTGAGCGAGCCGAAGAGAAAGCTGGTCAGCGAAGCACTATAGCCATCGGTGCGCGAGATGATCACCATGCCTAAGGCAAAGGCAGCGGCGAAGAAAATGCCGATGATGGAATCTGCCCGTACGTGGCGGCGCTGCGAAAAGGCGGCGATGAGCAACGCCACAACCGCTCCGGCCACCGCGCCACCGACGAGCACGGAGGCTTGCAAAGCGAAGGCTATGGCCAAACCGGGAAAAACCGCGTGGGAGACGGCGTCGCCGATAAAGGCCATGCCGCGCAGCACCACGTAGCAGCCGACGACGCCGCAAACGATGGCCGCAAGCACAGAAATACCTACCGCGCGGGCGAGAAAGTCGAGGTGGGGGTTAGCCAGGTCGCGGAGGAAATCGAGAAAGGAAATTTCTATCATGCGGAGACTCCAATGGCAGAAAGCAGGGGAGAACCGGCGCGTACGCCAAAGGTTTGCGTCCACGGAGCGGTCTGGTGAAGAAGGCGCGGAGCGGAGTCATCGGCCACCACGGTGCCGTTAAAGAGGACCAAGCGGTGGCAGGAGTGCGCCGCTTCAGACAGGTTGTGGGTGGACATGAGGATGGCCTTGCCGCGCTGGGAGAGCTCTTCGAATAGCTCGAGTAGTGATTCGGTATTGGGGGCGTCGAGGCCGGTGAAAGGCTCGTCGAGCAGCAGCACGTCTGGTTGCGTGGCGAGCGCTCGGGCGATGAGGACGCGTTGGCGCTGACCACCGGAGAGCTCCTCGATGGGGCGGGTGGAAAAATTCTCCATGTTTACCAAGCGAAGAGCCTCTGTCGCCGCGGCGTGGTCCGCGGCACGCGGCCGCTTGAGCCAGCCGATGATGCCGGTGCGCCCGCTGAGCACGGTGCGGTAGACATTGATGGGAAAGCCCCATTCCACCTCGTGCCGCTGGGGCACGTAGCCTACGATTCCCCCGATCTCTCGGGTACCGGAGGACGGGATGAGCCCTAAAATGGCGCGCATAAGCGTGGTCTTGCCCGCGCCATTGGGGCCTAAGAGCCCAATGAATTCTCCCGGGTGGACCTCTAGGTTCGCACCGGTGATTACGCGCCGGTGGGATAGCGATACGTCCAGGTCGGCAACGGAAATGAGCGGTTTAGCCACGGCTATCGCCCCGCTTGGAAGAGCGCAGTACTAGGCCAAGGGCCAGCAGGAGTACGACGGCACCCACGCCGGCGAGGATAAAGACCCAAGTGGGGATGGAAGAGCCTGTGGTCTGGGCATCGTCTGGATTCCAAGTAGTATCTTGGGCCGCTTGGACATCGGCATCATCGCCCACGGCAAAGGTGAGCACGCCATCGGTGCTGAAATCGGCGCCATCTTTGGTCTTGCCTTTGACCCTGATACCTACCTGATGGGTGCCTGGCTCTGTAAACGTCCAGTTGGCATGGGTGTGGGTATTGAGGTCTACCCAGAAGTCTTCGTCGCTTTTTTGCGCGGTAGACCACAACAGCTGTGGTGCTTCAAAACCGCCGTTTTGCAGGAAAAGGGAGAAATCGCCGGGCCCGGAGTGGCCGAGGAATTCCATGGTGACTCCGCGATCGGCGGCATCGACAAGCGAGGGCGCTTGGGTATTCCAACCCAGCCAGGGAACCCCGACCTGCTCGGTTTGGGGAACTACCCAGACCTTTTCGCCGGAATCGGCGCCTACAAAGCCAAAGTCATCGGTCTCCGGTAGGGTTTGCTGTGCCTTATCGCCCACGGCAAAGACAAGACCATCTAGGTGGCGCCAGACGGGCTTGTCGCCGGCATCATCGCGGGCCATGAGTTCGGAATCGGTGCCGTTGAGCAAAGCGCCAACGTCAACGTGGCCGGTGTCGATGACCTTGTCCTCGCCCTGTGGGGCGACCTGTTCCTCGGCGCCGACGACTTGTGCGAGGTCGCCGGCCCAGGCAGGGCTCGTAGAAAAAGCAAGGCCGGCAGTAAGGGCGCAGGCGGCGGTGCGAATAGCGGTACGGGTAGCGAATTTAAGCATTGTTTTCTCCATTAGTGGAATTGGGGTTCAGGCAACGCTGGAGTGAATCAGCGTTGAACTTCATGAGGTCGATATAGGAGCCGACGGTGTCGTCCAGCGTGTCGCCATAAATGGGGCACAGCGCCACGCCTTGTTCCGCGGCGGCCTGGGTAAGGGTGTCGGCGCTGGCCTGTTGTACGGGCTCGACAAAAACAGCAGGCAGATGCAGGTTCTCCAGCGTGCGGCGCAACGCTATGACCTCCCGCGGGGAAGGCTCGATGGCCGGGTTGGGCGTAACAAAACCCGCCACCGAAATGTCATAGCCCTGCTCGAGGTAGGCGTAGCCATGGTGCGTGGTCACTAGGTGCCGGTTTTTAGCAGGGATAGAGGCAATGGCGCGGCTTACATAGTCATCCGTGTCCCGCAGGCGCTTCGTATAGGCCGCTGCCCGCTGCCGGTAGGCGGCACCGTGGGAGGGATCTGCTTGCGCCATCTCCTCCGCAATGACATCTACGTAGGCGATAGCGTTGTCCACGTTGTGCCATAAATGCGGATCCACCTCGCCGTGGATGTGCTTGCCCAGCACGGCCTGCGGCAAGAGGTAGGTATCCGAGCCCGGCGCGCCGAGGAAGCGGTAGGCAGGATCCGGCGGGATGGGCTGCAGCACTGACGAGGGGATAGATACCGCGGTGGTGGCGGGGTCAAAGCGCTTGTCTTGGTCGCGCAGGTCAATGCGGTGCTGCGCCAGGTTTGCCTCAATATCCAGGTGCCCGGAATCAATGGCCTGCATTCCAGCGGGTGGGTTGACGCCCACGGCTACAGTGAGGTGCTGGACTTCGGTCCCGTCGGCCTGAAACCCAAGGCGGTAGATCCCTGGCTGGGAAAACCCCCAAGAGACGTGGGTGTGGGCGTTGGCAGGAAGGGTTACTGCGTCTTCCTTGCCATCGACGCCATCAGCCGAGTTAAAGAGGATCTCCGGGGTACCGAAGGCGGAGACCACATAGGCCGCCACGTCGCCCGGTCCGTCGGCTGAAACCATGCGAAAGTCCACTCCGGAGGAGTGTGGCGCGGCGCCGCTGATGCGCAGGCCCAGCCAAATGGCATCCAAGGAGACATCTTCGACCAGCGGCACCAGGGTGGCACCGCGGGTAGAGGCAGCGTCGGCGACCTCCACCACGGGGGCATCGGTGGACTCGTGCAGCGTATCGATAAGTGCTTGCGGCTCCAGCAGGTAGCCGTTGCTTAGCGCCAGGTTGGCGTTGGCAATATCGCGCACCGTGCGCAGCGTTGGCTCGAAGGTATGCGGATCCTTGCCGCTGGGGATGAGGCTTTTGACCTGGGCATCTTCTCCTGCTACGTTGCGCGCTAGGTCTGCCAGGATTGGGGTGGTAGCCACCACGCTGAACACTTCTCCGGTCCCAGCATCATGTGCGGCCGAGGACGCACAACCAGCGGTGAGCAGGCAACAGCCCAGAACTGCCCCTACGGTAAGGCGCCGGCGATTGTGGGAAAATGAACGCCCCATTAGTCCGCTGCCTTAGCTACGGCCAGCCGCGCAATGCCCAGGCCGAGGAAGAGCATTCCCAGGCCCAACACCCCGATGCCGAGGGGCACGATGGGGGTTCCAGTATTGGCTAAAGAACCGCCCGTGCCTTGTGCCTGCGCCGACTGACCGTTGCTGGATCCGGTGTGTGAGGTAGAGCCGCTAGCGCTTGCCGACGCCCCACCTGCCGCCGCGCCATTCCCACAGTCGCCGCCGTCTGGATTCACGGCAGCTCCCAAGTCGAAGTGTCCGTTGTCAAATGCCTTGGCCGGTGCATCCCCGCCGATGACGAAATGGAGCGTTGCCTCACCGGCAACTTGCTTTCCCTCACCAGTTTGAGCTACTTGGCGGATGGTGACGTCATAGGTTCCCTGGGCGCCAAAGACCCAGTTGGGGTGCACGTGAGTATTCGGGGCGATGGAATGGGTGCCTTCTGCTGCATCTGCGTTGCCGCGGAACCACTCCTCGCCGACGACCTTGCCCAGCCCGCCCTGGGAGTAGACCATCATCGGGCCGGGGCCCTTGAAGCCCACTAATTCCCAGGTGACATCGCCGGGGATATTTTCACGCATCGACGGGCTTTGGGTATTCGCACCTAACCACGGAACACCCTCGACCTGGGTAGAACCAATCATCCAGGCCTTTCCTGCTGGCACTGGTCCTACTTCTTGGGGGAGATCCACGCTGGATTTATCGGAGAGGTAGAAGGTGGCACCATCGGCATCGCGCCACTCGGAGGGCGAGACCGTATCGTCTTTGATTTGCGGGGTCATGCCCGGGGTGCATTCTTCGCCTGTTGCGGCGCCGGACGTCTCCGAGCCTGCCGCGTCGCTCTTGCCTGCAGGTCGCTTTGTGCTTGCAGCTTCCTGGTCAGTGGTGGCGTCGCCGGAATCAGCCGCGCGATCCGCGGTGGAGGCATCGCCGCCGTCGCCCACCTCCCAGGTGTAGGTCACCGCATTGCTGGACTCGCCATTGGAATGGGCGCGCACCGTCATGGTGTAGGTGCCGGCCTCGCTAAAAGCCCAATTGACGTGCTTGTGGGCAGGATGGGGCTGGTTGATGACCTCACCGCTGGTGAGCTCCATGGAACCGGAATCAGTCACGGCATTGATGCCACCAAAACTGCTGGTTTCAAAGACATACACGGAGCCCGGGCCGGAGACCTCGGCAAATTCCAGATCAACGCTTTCGAAGCCGCCATCGCGGACGGGTTGGGTATCCCAGCCCGGCCAGATGATGCGCTGGTCTTGGGCCTGTGGCAGGAAATAGGTGGGTTGGCCGATTTCTGGCACGCCCTCGGTGGCATCGGACCAGGCATCCTCGACGACTTTGAGCACTACGTCATCGCCAGAGCGCGGAACGGCAGACCCCGTGATGTCTTCCTTCATAGAAAGGTGCAGCGTGCCATCAGGGGCCGTGACGTAGAAGGCGTCGACGTGTCCGGAATCAAAGACCTCATCGAAGGCCAAGGCTGCGCCGGGAGAGAAGAAGGCTAAAGCTGCGGCAAAGACAGCAGCAAGTACCGACATGAACCGGCGCCTCTGTGGGGCGCGCCGGGTGGCAGGAGAGTGGGTTTGGTGCATTGTGGTGTCCCGTCTAGTCAGTTGGGTTGGTGTGGGTTAGAAATTGAGGCCGAAGCGCCGGCGGATGAGGTCTTCGTTATCGCGGAAGAAGTTATAGAAGGCCTTGAAGACCACCACGAGGACCGCTGGGAGGACTAAGCTCCACGGGCTCCACGAGGACCCCTTTGGCTCTTCGGGCTTAGCGGAATCGTCTGGCTTCTCGTCCGGCTTCTCGGTCGGCCTCTCGCTGGGGGTCTCGCCCTCGGAGTCGCTCGGCTTGCGGGAGGAACAAGAATCTAGGGTTTTATCGCCCACGGCAAAGGTCAGAGTTTGCGGCTCGGACTTAAGTTCCTTGCCGTCCTTCCCCGTGGCCGTATAGGTGGCCTCGAAGGTATAGAGGCCAGGCTTGGAAAAGGCCCAGTGCGTGTGGGTGTGGGCCGGAAAGCTGGTCTCGATGGTGTAGTCCTTGGCCGCGGAGTTCGCCAAGACCGAAAAGCCCTTGCCATGGGAGGCGTCGATAAAGGCGCCCCACTCGGCCCCGTCTGGGGTGGAGGTGGGCTTCAGGTTGAGGTTGACGGCATTGTCTTTGGTCGCGGAATAATCCAAGTCCTGAGTGTTATAACCGGGCCAGATAATGTGTTGATTCTGTGTCTGCGGTAGGTGATAGAAGCGCTCACCGGGATTTCCGAGAAAGTCGAACTCCTTGCCCGCAAGCTTGTCGTTGCGTCGGGTGAGCGCATTATCGTGTACGCCGAGCACCACGTCATCAAGTTTGCGGTCGACAGACTTCTTATCCACCTGTGCCGTGTCATCGCGCAGAACGGTAGTAAAGCCGCCTTCGGCAGGCTGAGCCTTGATGTCCACGTGCCCACGATCCAATAGGTATTTCTCGCTGCACTGGTGCGTGTCGGCTTCCGCTTCATTTGCGCCAGGCTGCGGCGCCTGCGAAGGCGAGTCTTCCTTGCCGGGAGTGGTGTCCGGTTCCTCGTTGGAAGTGGAGAACCGCCCCGTGGTTTCGTAGTTTTCGCCGAAGGCAAAGGACTCGGTAATCACGCTGCTTGCATGCCCGGCCTTCACGGTGGAATGTGGAAAGAGGTTCACCTTGGCATAGGAGCCGGTGAAGTATTCGCCCTCGTCAAAGGCAACCTCGCCGTGGCCATTGGTAATGGGGGTTTCAAGATCCACGGTGGGGTACTTGGAATCCTTGGCATCATAAAGACCGCCGGTGAGAAGACCGTTGAAGTTTTTATCCTCGGTATCGACCACGATTTTGGTACCGCCCTTGCCCTGCTTGCGCATGCGGATGGTATAGCCCAGCTCCTGCAACTCGGTTTCCTGGGTGGGGGCAAGCTGGCGCGGGTGGGAGGCTTCCTGCCACGTATCAGCGGAGGAAGAAGAATCTGTCTGAACGGACGCGCCGGGCTGGACATCAAGGGGACTAGAAATCCAGCGCGGGGCGTCACCCTCTGGGGTAAATACGGCCTGCACCCGGGAAGGCTCTGGCCCCATGTACTCGTCCCACTGCGCGCGGCCGTTCTTAACGGGGAGGTCGGTGAGGAAATAGCCGTCGATAAGCAGCGTCAGGGTACCCTGCGCCTTATTTTTAGCGTCGAAGGAAATAGTGGTGAGCTTGTCATCGCCGTCTTTTTCGGGATTGCGCTTAGGGGCCATGCGTAGGCTGTAGCCGGCAGCGGCGGCGTCGCCAGTCGCGGACTGGGCAAAGCGTTCCTTGAGGCTTGGAGTCTTCTCGTTTTTGGGCTTGTGGCCACCTACTTGAATCGTTGTGGTCTGTGGTTCATTGGCAATAAGCCGGCCGTCCTTGCCGCGCGCACTGGTGCGGTAGGTCAGGCGGTAACGGCCGGGCTTGGTAAACAGCGTGGAGTTGTGGGTGTGCGTGCCTGCAACGAGATAGGCCGAATGCGGTGAATCAGGGAAGGAGCCGAGCATACGGTGCAGCTGGGTGCCGTCCGCATCATCCTTATTGGTAAACAACTCGACCTCGCCGGGGCCATCGACGCTCAGCAAATCTAGGAAAGCCACGCCATCGCGGAATTTGTCAGTAGGCAGGGAAGTATCGGCGCCAAAGCCCAACCAGATGGGTGAAGTATTGCCGGACACCTGGTGCGGGGCGGTGTAGTACGTGGTTCCGGGCGCCCCAATATAGTCTTGAGTGCCGTTTTCCGGCAGCGTATAGAGGTACTGGTTGTGGCCGTCCATGGCACTGTAGCCCCTGCCCACCCAGGCAACGGTGTCTGCGATCGGCGGCTCTTGTCCCCCAAATTCAGACTTCAGGACAAAATCGTTGTTTTCCCAAAATGACTTGGGGGAGTCAACGTGGGTATCGGTGACAATGTGCTTGCCATCATCGGGGCCGGCGACGGCCGTGGCGGGCGTGATAAGCGCTAGCGTGCTGAGCGCGGCAAGGAAGCGGATGCGTGGGGAAGCCACTGTTGGGGAGGCCTTTCTACAGTTCTCATAATTCCATCAGAAACTATAGAAAATGAATTTCATAAACCGTTAGTGGTAATGGAAGCCGTTTTCGCTGACCTGTGCATTTCTACTGAAATCTATTTCCGCTTACCCCTATTTGTGTGTAGGTGCACACGGAAAGTAGCCCCGCGCGCCGGGGTGGTGTGGGCCCGCTTTGGGCTGGTGCGGACTGGAATCGGCGGCTCCACTACGATGGTTGGCATGACTGAAGTACGCGTTAGATTCTGTCCATCCCCAACCGGCACACCGCACGTAGGCATGGTGCGCACCGCACTATTCAACTGGGCCTATGCCCGCCATACCGGTGGCAAGCTGGTATTTCGCATCGAGGACACCGATGCCGCCCGTGACTCTGAAGAGTCCTACCAGGCCATCATTGATTCCCTGACCTGGCTTGGGCTGGGCTGGGATGAAGGCATCGATGTCGGTGGCCCGCACGAGCCTTACCGTCAGTCCCAGCGCATGGACATCTATAAGGAAGTTTTGGACAAGCTCATCGAAGGTGGCTTTGTCTACCCGGCATATTCCACTGCCCAAGAGGTAGAGGAGCGCCACAAGGCGGCCGGCCGTGACCCGAAGCTGGGCTATGACAACTTTGACCGCGATCTCACCCAGGAGCAGATCGATGCTTTTGAGGCCGAAGGTCGCAAGCCTGTCTGGCGCCTGCGCATGCCGGAGCAGGACTGGACCTGGACTGATCTGGTGCGCGGGGAAATGACCTTCAAATCTGAAACCCAGCCAGATTATGTGGTGGCTCGCTCCAATGGTGCGCCGCTCTATACCCTGGTTAACCCGGTTGATGATGCCCTGATGCGCATCACCCACGTGCTGCGTGGTGAGGACCTGCTTTCTTCTACTCCGCGTCAGCTCGCGCTTTACGACGCCCTTAAGAAGATTGGCGTTGCCGAGTTCACCCCAGAGTTTGGCCACCTACCCTTCGTGATGGGCGAGGGCAATAAGAAGCTGTCTAAGCGCGACCCGCAGTCCAACCTGTTTAACCACCGCGATAACGGCATCATCCCGGAGGGCATGCTCAACTACCTGTCCCTGTTGGGCTGGTCCCTGTCCGCGGACCAGGACATCTTCAGCATGGATGACTTGGTAGAAAACTTCGACGTCCACGACGTGCTGGGTAATCCCGCACGCTTTGACCAGAAGAAGCTCGAGGCCATCAACGCGGATCACATCCGCCAGCTAGACCCAGAAGAGTTTGCCTTCCGTCTGCGTAACTACTTGACCGAATACACGGATTTCCCGGCTGACTATGACGGTGAGAAGTTCGCCTTCGCCGCAGATCTTGTACAAACCCGCATCAAGACTCTGTCTGATGCCTATGGTCTCATGAGCTTTTTAGTGACCCCGGATGCCGACCTAAAGCTCGATGAGAAGGCGGCGAAGAAGAACCTCAAGGAAGAGGCCATTCAGCCGCTCGAGGTGGGCATCGAGACCCTCGAGGGCATTGCGGACTGGAAGACCGAGAATATTGAGGCGGCACTATCCAAGGCCCTTATTGAAGACCTTGAGTTGAAGCCCCGTAAGGCTTACGGCGCACTGCGCGTAGCTATTTCCGGCGCCCAGGTTTCCCCACCGCTCTTTGAGTCCATGGAGCTGCTGGGTAAGGAGTCCACCCTGGCCCGCCTTCGTGCGGCCCGTGAAGTGACTCCCTACGTGTCGGCGACACAGTAGGAGGAGCACCTTCCGTAAGGCGGCGAATGATAGCTGAACTACAGCGCTGTCATTCGCCGCATTTTATTTACCATCCTAGTGGCCTAAAAATGTGTTGTGCGCTGGCGATTTGGCAGTTTACGCGATGATCATTATAGTTATTACACGTTGCAGCGAGCAAGGGAGAACAGCCGGAAGGCGTTAAGCTTCCAACGCAAGTTAGCAAATGGCCTATGGTGTAATTGGCAACACAGCGGTTTCTGGTACCGCCATTCTAGGTTCGAGTCCTGGTAGGCCAGCAGTGAAAATGCATTAAACCGCAGGATCACTAGTTCTATGCCCCGTTCGTCTAGCGGCCTAGGACGCCGGCCTCTCACGCCGGTAACACGGGTTCAAATCCCGTACGGGGTACAAAGACCTCCAGCCTAAAGGCTGGAGGATTTTTCATATCCGGGGAAATGTCTTTTTCTAGCGCCAGCGTGGGGTGTGGCCACGGCGCAAATAAAACTGGTTATAACCTACCCCCAGACCATTGGGCTCGTCCGTGCAGTTAGCAGCGTTCTGCCAATGAAACCAGGGTTAAGACCACCGCGAAGTTGTGCAAAACCCTTCCTGTCCTGCACGTGCAGGCATAAACTGCAAGTACAGCAGAAAACAAACAGAAAGGAGAGCGGGTGACAGAAAGCGAAACGCACCACAGCCAAGGCGCACAGCCCGAAAGCGTAGCCAGGTAGTAACGCTATAATCCACAACTTCCTTCCCACCAACGTTTGTACGAAGTATAGGAGCCTGCTGCATATGCTCTTCGACGCACAGCGCCATCCCGAGTCCTACTAGCACAGCGTTCTCGGCCACGGACTATCCACAGATTGCTTGCGGAATAACCACTGATTCGATCCGCACCTCGGCCACGAAGAACCCTCACTGCAGTACCGGACTCGGGAATTTTTGCGTTTTCCTTCGCCTGCCCTCAAAACCGTCGTTGACCGCGCGATTTGTGCTGAATTAACCCATCGTTTACTCTTAACAAGTCCGCAACGCACAGCGTGCGATTGCCGCGAACGCGCCCCGTTCGTCTAGCGGCCTAGGACGCCGGCCTCTCACGCCGGTAACACGGGTTCAAATCCCGTACGGGGTACCAACGGAAAGCTGCGAGCCACTTGGCTCGCAGCTTTTTCTTTACCTAAGACCTGTGCGGTCTAGCGACATGTAGGGGAGGCCTCGAGGGTTAAGGGCTAACCGTGGGTTAAGGGTCAAAATGTGTGTCTGGCTCGGCGTGTCGCGGGGGTTAGATTTGGCCTTTTTGAATGCCGATTGAGTGGGTGTAGTCGGTGTCGATAGCGTTGTCGTAGAGGGCTGGGCGTCCTGTTTCGTGGTCGGCTTGGTTCTCGGTTTGGGTCAGGGTGGATACTTTGGCGAGTTGGCCCTGGCCCCAGTCGGACTGCCTGGCGATTCGTACTGGATCGTCAGGCAGTTCCGTTTTTAAGTAGAGCCACCAATCCAGCATGCGGCGTTGTCGTTCGCCTGATCTGCCGCGGTGGGTTCTGGCGAGCAGTTTGAGCTGGGCGTTGATGCCGCCTTCTAAGCTGTTGGTGGTGGATTTGATCCGCTCGGGCGCAAGGACTCCTGCTGGCGGGTTGAGGTAGACAAACAGCATCTCGGACCGCCAAAGATGGTTGAGGCTGTTGTAGGCCTTGCGCACGTTGTGGTGGGTCCACACGCGGGTCCATGCACCTGTTTTGGGGTCTTTGATCATGGTTTTCTCGTTCATCCATTCCCGGTAGATCGTTGAAAACTCGTGCAGTTGCACACCCCACGCGGCGGCTTCATCCAGTGTGGTGATCCGGGTCAGTTTCAGCGCAAGTCGGTAGATGGTGCGCCCGGCATCGGTGCGTGGGTTGGTGGTGGTGTAGCGGCGGACCACGCGTTGGGCGTGGACGAGGCAGCGTTGAATTTTCGTAGTCGGCCAGCACTTTTTGATTGCGCTGTATGCGCCTTGGCCGCCGTCGATGACGGCGATGAGTGGGGCTTCGATGCGTTCAAGCAGCAGTTGGTAGTCGCGGGTGGTTTCGTGTTTGCACCAGTGCCAGGCGATCACGTGGTCGATGGTCGCCGCGACGATCAGGCAGCCACCGGCGGTGTAGGTGCCATCGAGAAATACCTGGTCGTAGATCCGCTTGTGGTGGCCGGCGGTGGGGTCAGGCACATCAACGAGCCAGCACCACTTGAAGCGCCGCTTCATGGTGGCGCGGCTAACACCGTTTCGTTTGGCTAGGTCGTCGAGTGATATTGCGGTGGTGCAATGCTCGATGAACTGGGTGAACACTGCCGCGTTGGTGATGTCGTTTCGACGTTTGACGCTGGAGGCGCCGCATTGTTTGCAGCGCCATCTGGTGGTGCCTTTGCTGGTGGTGCCGTTGCGTTTCATTTCACCGCCGCAGTGGCAGCGTGGTTGGTTCTTCGACATTGCGACACCACACCACGCCGCGCATAGCACATCACGGCTGCCACACCGAGGATTTCCCGTCGGGGGCTAGATATATGCTTCCGGAGCATATACTTTCCGGAAACCTACAGGTCAATCCGTGAAAATCCGCGATTCCGGACACACTTTTTGACCCTTAACCCCTAACCGTCCTGCCCACGGGACGGTTTGGGAGCCGAGGTAAAGCGGGGCGCAGACTCCCATAGCGGTCTTTTAGTAGGGCCTCAGGTGGGGGCCGTAAGTGACTACGTGCCCGATAGCTGCGTTCGAGGGAATCCCTTAAGAAGGAAGCTAGACCTAGCCGATAGGAAGGGTATCCGAGTCCCTTTAGTGGATGCATATGCGGCTTTCTCTGCCCCTTCTAGGTCTTTGGGGAACTAGCTGGGACCCGACCATGAAAGAAGCCCACCAAGTCGTGAAACGGGCTTGGTGGGCGGTGTAGGAAGGGCGGGAGGGGAGGCGTCGACCAGCGTGGCTACGCCATAACCTTCGTCTTTTTAATCGCCTTCTGCAGGCGCTTGTGGTAGGCATCCATAGCGCGGCGGAGAATGAGGCCGACGATGAGTGCCGGGATGGTAAAGAGCAGTAGCATGCCCAACTCGCGCCAAATATCGCCGTGATAGATGCCCGCAATGGCGCTGCGGAAAGCATCAATGGCGTACGTCGCTGGCAGCCATGGGCTCACGTTTTGGAACCATTCAGGCAGCAAAGGCAGCGGGTACGCGCCGCCGGAGCCAGAGACTTGTATCACGAGCAACAACACCGCCAAGGCCTTGCCGGCACTATCGAGCGTGATGACGAGTGAATAGATGATCAGCATAAACACCAGCGAGACTATCCATGCAGCAAACATGAGCATGAATGGGTGGGCGGGCTCGATCTGGACGAAGAAGATGAGGCTGAGGACTACCAAGGTGGCCTGCGCGAGTCCGACCAGGCCGAGTGTGGCAAAGCGACCGAAGAATGCTTGACCACGGGTGAATTCGCTCTCGTCGTACTTCCCGTTTTCGTCCTTGCGCAAGTATTTACGCTCGGCGTTGGTATGCACCAGCACGCATGCCAGAAGGGCGCCTACCCATAGTGACAAGGTGAGGTAGAACGGCGTCATACCCACGCCAAAGGCGGCGACAGGGTAGACCGGCTGGCGGTCTACAGCCACGGGAGCGGCAATGCGGGAGGCGAGCAGTTCTGGATCGTTGCCGACAATATCCGCTAACTTGTCCAAATCGCCGCCACGGCGCGCCTCGTCGATCTTGCGGCCCATGTCCGCAAAACGGCCGCTTTGCTCCCGCAGGGTGCCGGCAAGGCCGGCGGTGGTATCGCGGGCGCGCGCCAGGCTTTGCTGTGCCGACCCGTCATCCTGGGAAACCGAAGAGCGAATGCCTGCGATGTCCTGCTTGACAGCATCAATATCGTCCGCGACCACCGAGACGCTTTGGTTGAGCTGATCTAGTTGGGGCTTGAGGTTCTCGTTATAGGAATTGCGTGCCTTCTCAGCAGCCTGCTTGGCATTAGCGATGGCATCCTTAGTGCGCTGTCGGGAGTTTTGGGACGTGCCACGGCCTTGCTCAAGGTCTTCGGCGGTAGATACCAGCGAATCATGCAGTGCCTTGCTTTGCGCAATGGAGGCATCAAGCTGGCCCATCATCGCCTTATATCCACCCACGACCGGAGCTGGTAGAGCTACCTTATCGGCTTGGTCCTTGATGGAGGCGCGAACTCCCTCAAAGGCCTGAGTTTGCTCATCCACCCGCTCAGCAGCGGTGCGGTAGGTCTGCGCCGTTTGTGCGCTGGTGTTGCTTGCATTATTGAGCAACTCATCGACCTGGGCAGAGAGCGCATCGTAGCTTTGCGTTGTAGCCGCCAAGGAAGCGTCGAGCGAACCAGCCGAGTCATTGAGAGTAGAGCGCAGAACGTCGATGGGGTTTTCGCCTCGGTCATTGTCTGTCTCCGTAGCCTGGCGGCCAGCCTCGGCGAGAATATTGTCCGCTGCCTGCGTAAGCGGCAGGGTGGAGTCGACCAGATTGCTTAGTGCACCTACGGTACCAGCTGCAGCATCGAGGCGGGTGCTGACGTTGTTGACGCGATTGTGCAGGTTATTGAGTGCAGTCTGGGTATCGTCCTCATTGAGGTATTGATCAAGATCCGAGACGACGCCAAGGCCGACTTTGGATACCACTCGGGTGAAAGACTCGTCGATTTTCTGGATGACGCCGTCCGCGCTCTTTTGCGTGATGGTGGTAGACAGCGCGTTCTTCTTCTCGTTGGTATAGAGGTTGAGCTTGCTTGGCTCGGTTCCTTCTACATAGAACGTGAGGAGATCCGCGCTGAAGTCTTTGGGTAGGACAATGCCGGCATAGTATTCGCCAGACTTTGTTCCTTCAACCGCATCGGCGCTATCAGTGATGACCCAATCAATATCGTGATTGCGGCTGAGCTGTGAGAGCACCTCATCGCCCAGATTAAGTTTCAGCGAGGCGAGGTCGCTTTCGTGGCCTTCATCCTCGCTGGCCACAGCAATCTTGAGCTGGTTGGTATTAGCAAAGGGATCCCAACTAGCCAGCACGTTGAAGGACGTGAAAAGCAACGGGATGATGGCAAGGCCAAAGATGATGACCGCGGTCATCACATTGGTGCGAATGGCGTGGAGGTCATCGCGGAGAATGGTCAGAATGTTCTTCATGACTTACTCGCCTCCCTTTCCGGTGTCAGCGCCATCAACGGCGGGCATTTCCTTGGTCTCGCTGGTATTAGAAGGTGTGGATTCCTCGTCTAAGTCCTCTAGGAGGTAGCGGTTTGGGTGTTCCTGTTGGTGCTCGATGTGCTCCTGGATTTCCTCATCGCTGAGATCCGCCAGGCGGGTATCATGCGCGATGCTCTGTTTGACGTACTCAAGGGAGCAGATAACGCCCACCGCAATGAGTGTAACCAGGCAGGCCAGGCCGAAGATGATGGCCTTTTCTTCAGGGTTAATACGTGAGTAGATGCCCAAGGCGACAATCAACGCTAGGCCTACCGCAACCGTGATCTTCATCAGCTGGGAGTAATTCCTGCGGGCCATGCTCCACTTATCCTCCAAGCTTTGTTGGTACGCCTCGCGGTCATTCAAGGCATAGAGAAGGTCGGTGAAGCGGTACCGGCTGCCGACCAGATGGACCTGCTCATTGATAACGAGACCTCCCTTATGCAGTTCGTCGTTGACCAGCATGTTCACGTTGGACAGGCCGCGGCGCAACACCGTACCGATGAGGTAAGCGATCGCGGCCATGCCGATGAGTGCGGCAAGATCGCGTGCATAGTGGTTGCCGTAGAAACCACCGACGGTCTCGCGCATGGCATCGATGCCGTAGGTAAAGGGCAGGAAGGGATGTACCGCGCGGAAGAAGTCCGGCGTCATTTCAATGGGGTAGAGACCGGATGCGCCCGGAATCTGGATGAAGGCGAAGACCACCGCGATGCCGCGGCCTACGTGTCCAAACGTAGAAACCAAGCTATAGGTAATGCTCAGGTAGCACAGGCCCACGATGACCGCGGTTGCGACGTAGGCGAATGCATTGGCATGTTCAACTCCAATGGCTAGGTTGCCGATGGACACGATGAGTGCCTGTGCAATGGCAAAGAAGGAAAGCAAAAGGAACCGGGCAAGGTAAGCCTTGGTAATAGTGAGGTTCTTGCGGCCCTGCGGATCTACCTCAGCACGGAAGATGATTAGGAGCATGAACGCGCCGATCCACAGCGTGAGGTTGATAAAGAGCGAGGACATGCCGGAACCGTAATGCTTTACAGGGAATACGGCGTGGCTTTCCATCTCTGCAGGGGAGGCAAGGAAGGATGACACCTCATCGGTGTTGAGGCCCTTGACGGACTGCAGGATGGAATTGTTATTGGCGGTATTGCTCAACGCAATCACGTCGCTGCGGGAGGCACGTAGCCCTTCCTCAATGCCGTCGAGGTCCACAGAAAAGCGCTCGACTACTTGCTGGGCCTGGCTTAGCTGCTCGTCGACGCCGCCTAAGAGCCCATCGGTTTGCCCTACCAGTGCCTGCTGACTTTCGAGCGAGGCGGAAAGCTTGCCGGTGGTAGCGGTGACGTCGGAAAGCGCAGCGTTGAGCTTGGGCAGGCCTTCGGCCACATTATCGCGCAGCGCGTGGGAATCATCGCGCGTTTGGGCGGCCATCTTTTCCAACATGCCCGTGGTCTTATTGAGTGAATCGATGGTGTCGTTCGTATCGCCGTTGAGAGTATCTAAGTCACCGAGAACGGCTTTATTTTGGTCATTGCGTTCGCGGAGGTCTCCTACCTGATCCTTAATCTGTTGGGAAACCTGTGGGGGCAGGGCCGGCGAAGACGCAAGCTTATCGAGCTGATCGATAGCTCGGTCAACTTCGCCGACGATTCCCGACGCGCCCGCAGATGCGGCACCTACGCGATTGAGTGCGCCGCGCAGCTTGCCGGAGACTGAGCCCACGGTGGCATTGGCGGAGGCGGTGCCGTCTGCCATGGCGGTCGTGCCTTCTACATAGGCAGCTGTGGCATCGTCCGAGAAAGAAGTGACTTCCCGCTGGACCTCTGCAGTAATGGAGTTAAGTTCATCCAGGGCGATCTGCGCATCGTCGACGGTCTTTTGCACCGTGCCCAAAGACTCGCGGGCTTGCGCGATGGTAGGGCGCGCATCCTCGATGGTGGCATGCACGTCAGCAAGCTGGCTCCGGGAGTTAGCTACCGTATCTGCGGTCTCTGAAAAAGAATCCGCGGTCTTGCTTGCAGTGCGGTTAATCTTCTGGCTCAAATCGCCACCGGAGTTCTTTAGCTCCGTAGCCACCGAATCCGCTACCTGCTCATTGAAGGTCGAGCTAATGGTGGTGTCTAGGGTAGAAGCGCCAGTATCAGTAATCTTCGGTGCAATGGCGTTGAGCTTTTCATTGACGTGATATTCCAGCGTGGGCTGAGAATAGGTACCTTTAAAAAGGCTCACGAAATCGGCCGAGAAGTCCTCGGGGACGATCACCGAGGCGAAGACGTCACCCTTCTTAACGGCGTCCTCGGCTTCCTGGCGGTCCATGAACTGCCAGCCCAGCTTGTCATTGTCATGCAGCTTGTCAATCATCTGCCCGCCGACATCTAAGTGGCCAGTCATCTCCGAGGATGCGCCTTTGTCCTCATTAACTACGGCGACCTTGAGGTGTTCTGTGTTTCCGTATGGGTCCCAGAAACCGGAGACGTTTACCCAGGAATACAGGGCTGGGGTGATCATCAAACCAATGAGGATCACCCAGACCTGCGGGGTCCGCCACAAGCGGACAAAATCTTGGAGAAAAATCTTCCAACTAGTAATCACTCGAAGAACCGTAGCACCCAAACGGAAAGAACTAATAGTCTGACTGTCAGTTTTAACAGAAACGAGAGAGCGCGTCCTGTCGAGCTTGCAGATATGTTTCTGGTGTGACTTTCGGGGACGCTTTCAACAGTAGTCGTGGGGATAGAAAGGCCGCCTAGCCCCACAGTTCAAGGGGCCTAGGCGGCAAGCACGTGGGGCTGGGCCCCGATAGGCGTTTAGTGTTCGTCGTAGTGATCGCCGTGGGCGGCGTGGCGGTGGCCGTCGTGCAGGTAGTCCACGTGGTCGCCGTGCGGGATCGCTACGTGGCCGCAGCCTTCACCATGGGTGTGGTCGCCGTGCGCCTCGGCTTCAACGTGCTCAGTCGTCTCGCACTCGTCCCAGTGGCCATCATGCTCACGGTGAATGTGGCCCTCGTGGAGGTAGTCGGTGTGGTCGCCGTGTGGGAAGGAAACGTGGCCGCAATCGGCGCCATGGGTGTGGGCGTGGTCTTCGTGGGTGGTGTGGGTCATGATGTCCAATCCTCTCTGGTGGGGGAAGCCCCGTTGTTTTCAGTGTGTTTTCATTAAACTGCATTTTCATTTCGGTTTCAATAGGCGTGGGCGCGTTTCTCTGATTTTTCTGGTTTGGGAAATAAATCGGCCCGCCTCCTTGGGGTGGGTGGAGGCGGGCGTCGTAAAGCTAGGGAGGACCTTAAAGGAGATTGCTCAATTCGCGTGCGGCAGAAGTGAGAATGTCGGCGTATTTCTGGGCCGGGGAAGGTTGGAAGCGCTCGGCAGATCCGGAAATCGACAATACTGCGAGGAAGGTGCCGGAACCATCGAAAACCGGCGCGGAGATGGAGGCTAAGCCGGCTTCGCGTTCCTCAATGGACTCGGAATAGCCTTGGTTTCTGGCCGCCTCAATGTCTTCTTGGGTAAACGAGGCATCTTCGGTATTGATGTCTACATATGCGGCAATGATGCGTGCGGCAGAGCCGGAGCTAAGCGGTAGCTGGCGCCCGACTGGCACGACGTTGTGGAGGCCGGATTCCGGCTCCTTAGTGGCAATGCAGGTGCGGGTATTTCCAGTGACCTCGTAGAGCTGGATGGATTCTCCGGTGTGTTCGCGCAGTTTCTCCATGATTGGTCCCGCTGCCTCGAGGAGGTGATCGCGGTTGCCGGGAAGGGCAGGGCCGGCCTTCCACTTTCCATCGGGGGTGCGAACGAGGATGCGGTGTGCCTCGAGCGCGGTGGCCAATCTATGTGCCGTCGCCCGAGGTAGCCCCGTGGTTTCGCATAATTCATTGAGGGTGGAGGGGTGGTTGGCGGCGGCCATCATAATGGCCATTGCTCGATCCAACACCTTAATTCCGGAAACTGCGCTATACTTTCCCATACAATGAAATCTACGTCCCAACTTATGAGATTTCAAGTGTGGAGAGATGTTTATGAACCAGAAGCTGACATTGGCAGAAAAAGTGTGGCGCGATCACGTCGTCCAACACGGCGATGCTGGGGCGCCAGACCTCATCTTTATTGACTTTCAGCTACTACATGAAGTTACCAGTCCGCAGGCATTTGATGGCTTGCGGCTGGCCGGCCGCACGTTGCGTCACCCTGAGCTGCACTTGGCCACCGAGGACCATAACGTTCCCACGCAAGGCATCAAGACCGGAAACCTCTTGGAAATTAAGGATGAGGTTTCGCGCACCCAGGTATCGACCCTGCGCAAGAATTGCGAGGAATTTGGAGTGCGCTTGCACTCGATGGGTGATGCACAGCAAGGAATTGTGCACACGGTTGGCCCGCAGCTGGGAATCACCCAGCCGGGCATGACAATCGTGTGTGGTGACTCGCATACCTCCACGCACGGCGCCTTTGGTTCTATCGCCATGGGTATTGGCACCTCTGAGGTAGAACACGTCATGGCTACGCAGACGCTTTCTTTAAAGCCATTCAAGACCATGGCTATTGAGGTGACTGGAGAGCTGCAAGAGGGCGTGTCTGCCAAGGACCTCATCTTGGCCATTATCGCCAAAATCGGTACCGGTGGCGGGCAAGGTCACATCATTGAATACCGCGGTGAGGCCATTCGCAAGATGTCCATGGAAGCGCGCATGACCATCTGCAATATGTCTATTGAGGCAGGAGCCCGCGCCGGCATGGTTGCCCCCGATGAGACGGCTTTCGAGTATGTCAAGGGGCGCGAGTTCGCTCCCACAGGAGCAGACTGGGATGCTGCAGTTGAGTATTGGAAGACGCTTCCCACGGACGAAGGTGCAGAATTCGATACCGTTGTGGAAATTGATGGCTCCTCGCTGACCCCATTTGTTACGTGGGGAACCAATCCTGGGCAGGGCCTTCCGTTAGGGGAGAAGATCCCAGATCCGGAAGACTGTGGTGACGACAATGAAAAGGCCACTGTGGAAAAGGCCTTGCAGTATATGGACCTGCAGCCAGGTACTCCACTGCGTGATATCAAGATCGATACCGTCTTCGTCGGGTCCTGTACCAATGCCCGCATCGAAGACCTGCGCGCTGCGGCCGACGTGGTGAAGGGACGCACCATCGCTGCCGATACGCGGATGATGGTCGTGCCGTCCTCCGCCGTGGTCAAAGCCCAAGCGGAGGAGGAAGGCCTCGACGAAGTCTTCCGACAGTTCGGCGCGGAGTGGCGTACCGCCGGCTGCTCGATGTGCTTGGGTATGAACCCGGATCAATTGGCTCCGGGCGAGCGATCCGCCTCCACTTCCAACCGCAACTTCGAGGGGCGACAAGGCCCTGGTGGGCGCACGCACCTTGTCTCCCCGCAGGTGGCTGCCGCGACTGCCGTAACCGGTTACCTGTCTAGCCCTGCAGATCTGGATTAAGCGCTTAGAAAGGCATTGACGATGGAGAAATTTATTACGCATACGGGAACGGGCGTGCCCCTGCGCGCTTCCAACGTGGATACTGACCAGATCATCCCCGCGCGCTACTTGAAGTCGGTCAAGCGTACCGGCTTTTCAGATGGCCTATTTTCAAATTGGCGCTCTGATGACAACTTTGTACTCAACCAGGCGCAATTCAAGGATGGCTCGGTGCTTTTCGCGGGCAGTGATTTTGGCACCGGCTCCTCCCGTGAGCACGCAGTGTGGGCGTTGAGCGAATACGGCTTCCGCGCGGTGTTTTCTTCCCGCTTTGCTGATATTTTCCGCGGCAACGCTGGAAAGTCCGGACTGCTTACTGGATTGATGGAGCAAGAAGATATTGAGCTCATCTGGAAACAGCTGGAAGCAGGAGAAACCCAGGTCACCGTGGATCTGGAGGCTCGAACAGTCACAGTGGGTGAAAATACCTACCGCTTCGATATTGATGACTACACCCGTTGGCGGTTGATGGAAGGGCTGGATGATATCGGCATTACGCTCCGCAACGAGGATGCAATCGCTACGTACGAATCGCGTCGCCCCAGCTTCAAGCCTGCCGTTCACGCCCAATAGTAGAAGAATCGATGGCGATCGGCGGGCCAGCAGTGCCCCTACAGTCCTGCTACGCGAAGAGGCCGTAGGGGGCGCTGTGCGCTCACACGTGAACTTCAAACTTCTGCCTTGGGGTAAAAGGGGGTACAACTCGGTAACGTATAGGTAACAATTGCTTGCTCGAGTTTCCCGCACCAATGTACGCCCCTAGCTTTAGATTTATGAGCAATCCCTATTCGAATAATGATTCCTTTAATTCAAGAAACAACGGTGCAGAGTATCCCGGAGCTGGCAATGAGTCTGCATCTCGTGGGCACGACGCGAATGGCCAGTCTGGCTACGGACAACAGCACTTTGGTCAACAGCAGTTCGGCCAGGAACAATATGGACAGCAGCAATACGGCCAGCCTGGATACGCCGGAAGCCCGTATCCGGGAGACGATTCCCTGTTTGGCCGGGATGTAGATGCCATTCAGGTAATCGGCGATAGCTTCCGCTATTTCGGCCGCAATTGGGCGCAGTGGATTTTCGGTCCGCTGGTGCAGATGGTAGTTGTCTTCATCCTCTATTTGCTAATGTTCGCCGTTCTAGCAGGCAGCGGTGCATCCATTGATGCTCTAGCTAATAGTGGCTCGGGTTCCGATGCCGCGCTTACCGGTGGGCTCATTGCGATAATGGTCCTAGCGTTTATCGCTATGTTCCTCGTGCTTATTTGGGCAGTTAGCACCTGGTACAAGGCTGCTAATAAACAGGTGGATACCGGGACGCTGGAGATAGAGGACTTTCTGAGCTTTAAAAATGTCGCCGGTCTCATGGCGGTGAATGTGCTTTCGTCCCTGGTTATTTCCCTGGGCTTCATTCTCCTGGTTATTCCGGGACTCTTCGCCGCTTTCTTCTTTACCTGGATGCCGGCTGTTAAGGCCGTACGCCCTGAACTATCCGTTGGCGAGACCTTTGGGGCTTCCATCGAGGTCGCGAAGAAGAATGTCGGAGTGACCATCTTGGTGGCCGTCCTGATTGCCGTCCTGTACGCCGTGCTGAGCTTTACCATTGTCGGCGCCATTTTGTTCCCGGCGCTGAATACACTCATTTCGGTTCTCTTCGTCCGTCGCACGCTCGGCTTGCGCGGTTAGAAACCCGCAGCCGCACGATAGTCACGCAAATAGGGCCCTGCCGGTCCACCGAATCAGGTGGCAGGCAGGGCCTTAGTCGTAGCGTGCGGAAGAGCCGAGCAGCTAGCGCACCGGCAGCGGGCTAGCTAGGTAATCGGCACCGGTTAGCTCGCCGTTATTAAAGGAAAGGACCCATACAGAAGCTTTCTTGAATTTCAGCTTGTCCACTGGCTTTTTGAGGAACTTCGGGGCCAAATCCTCAATAATGCCGGGAATGGTTTCACCTTGACTGACGATGACGGGAACGCCGCCGTCGTTGACCACGCGGCGGAAAGCTTTCTTGGCTGCTTCTGGGTCGTTCTCCCAGGCCTCGTCGCCAAAGTTTTTGTTGATGGAGATGTCCTTGCCCAGTTCGTCGGCAAGCGGGGCAGCTGTCTGCTGGCAGCGCTGGGGCAAGGCCGAGTAAATCGCGGTGGGCTGGAAGGCGCTCAGCATCGGCACCAGCATCTCTGCTTGGCGGCGGCCTTTTTTATCTAGTGGCCGCAGGTTGTCATCGCCTTGCCAGCTGCCGCTTTCATGCGCGCGTGCGTGGCGCACATAAAGCACGCGGGTAGCGGGCGCGATGCGTAGGCGCTTAGCCGCCTTGGCCACTACCGCGGTATCAACGTCGTAGGACAGGAGGTCTTGCGCCTCGTCGATGGGCAGCCACCGCAGCTCATCGGTTTCACTATTGGCGGAATAGGTTCCGCCCAGGTACTTGGCCACCCAGTAGTAGACCACCTTAGTGCGGCCCTGGACTGGGTACGTTACCTTGCCAATGAGCTTGCCCAGACGCACGCTAAAGCCGGTTTCCTCCAGGATTTCCCGGGCTGCGGTTGTGGGCAGGGACTCGCCGGGATCGACCTTGCCCTTGGGCAGGGACCAGTCATCGTAATGGGGGCGGTGGATAAGTGCGATTTCCGGGTCCTGCGGGGAGCCGCGCCAGATTACGGCGCCGGCGGCAAGGGTAGTGCGGTGGAATTCCTTGGCGGGGTCCACCGGGATTTCCTGATGGCGGCCGGAAATAAACTCCTCGTGCTGCTGATCCTTATCGGTTTCGTGCATCTTTTTAATATTGGGCATCGTCTGCCTCCACGGGGCCTTTCCACAGAAATTGGGTGTTTGAAAACAACGTCTAAGCGCCCATTGTCCCACGGGTAAGGCGCGTTGTGCATCCTCGCCCCACGGGAGACGGGCATGCTTTAAGGTTGGGGTTATAGATTTGCACGTATGGAGGAGACACCATGGTTAATGTTGCCGTGATGGGTGCTGGTTCTTGGGGCACTACTTTGGCCAAGGTCTTTGCGGACGCCGGAAATGACGTTCGCCTGTGGGCGCGCCGCGCGGAATTGGCGCAGGCCATCAACGAGACCCACACCAATCCGGACTATTTGCCGGAGACCCGGCTGCCGGCTGCGGTGCGGGCCACCCACAATGATGCGGAAGCGCTTGCGCTTGCCGACGTCGTCGTGTTCGGCGTTCCCTCCCAAACCCTGCGCGCCAACGTGGAAAAGTGGGCGCCGCACCTGCCAGAGGACGCGACCCTGGTGTCCATCTCGAAAGGCGTAGAGACCACCACGCTCAAGCGCATGAGCGAGGTCATCGTGGATGCGGCGGGCGTGCCAGCAGACCGCGTGGCGGTACTGTCTGGCCCGAACTTGGCCAAGGAGATTGCTGCCGGCCAAGTGGCCGCGACGGTGATTGCCTGCTCCGATGAAGACCGCGCTCAGCGCGTGCAAGCAGCGGTCGCCGCGCCGTACCTGCGGCCCTACACCAATACCGATGTTATAGGCGCGGAAATCGGCGGCGCCTGCAAGAACGTCATCGCCTTGGCCTGTGGTATCGCCTCCGGCAAGGGGCTGGGCAATAACACCATGGCCACCATCATCACCCGCGGTCTGGCGGAAATTACTCGCCTGGGAGTGGAGCTGGGGGCGGATCCATTTACTTTCTCCGGCCTCGCAGGCATGGGCGACTTGGTGGCAACGTGCACCTCGACATTGTCGCGCAATCGCACCTTTGGCTATCGCCTGGGCCAAGGCGGCACGATTGAAGAGGCCAAGGCCGCGACCAATGGCCAGGTCGCGGAGGGCGTCTACTCCTGTGACTCCATCTATCGCCTCGCCCAGCAGGCCGGGGTAGAGATGCCTATCACTCATGCGGTTTATGGCGTGTGCTACGAGGGCATGGCGGTGGAAGATATGATCATCGCTTTGATGGGTCGGTCCAAGAAGTCGGAGTAGGTCGAGGGTAAAATCTGCGGGCATGACTGAAAAGACCCGCGTGGCCGTTATCTATGGCGGCCGTAGCACCGAGCACTCCGTATCCTGCGTATCCGCAGGCGCGATCATGAACCACCTCGACCCAGAGAAATTCGAGGTCGTGCCAATCGGCATTACCCGTGAGGGCACGTGGACGCCCGGCACCACGGAGGGCTTAGAAATTGTCGATGGTGTTATGCCGGAGGTCAGCCCAGGTGTGGAGCTGACCCTTTCTCTTGATCCCAATGCCAGGGGACAATTCCACAACGTCACCGACGGCACGCTCTTCGCAGAGGTCGACGTGGTATTTCCCATTCTGCACGGCCCCTTTGGCGAGGACGGCACTGTCCAAGGCCTCTTTGAGCTTTCCGGCTTGCCCTATGTAGGCCCAGGGGTATTGGCTTCCTCGGTGGGAATGGATAAGGAATTTACCAAGAAGGTGCTGGCGGCCGCAGACCTACCAGTAGCGCCCGAGGTCATCCTCAAAGGCCGCACCGAGCTAAGCGAGGACGAAAAGCAACGATTAGGCCTGCCCGTCTTTGTAAAACCCGCACGCGGTGGATCCTCCATTGGCGTTTCCAAGGTCTCTACTTGGGAGGAGTTCCCCGCAGCCGTCGACCTGGCGTTAGAAGATGACGAAAAGATTCTGGTAGAGCCTGAAATCGTTGGCCAAGAGGTAGAAATCGGTGTACTCCACTATGCCGATGGCACCTTGCTGGCCTCCGTCCCAGCGCTGCTCGCCGGTATCGATGATTCCGACGAGGGCTTTTATGGCTTCGACACCAAGTACCTCGACAATGTGGTCACCGCCGAAATCCCTGCGCCTTTCGCACCTGAGCTGACTGAGAAACTACGAGGCATGGCAATCCGCGCCTTCGAGGCCCTCAACTGTGAGGGCCTGTCCCGAGTCGACTTCTTCGTCACCGAAGACTCCGTGTATATCAACGAAATCAATACCCTGCCGGGCTTTACCCCGATCTCCATGTACCCGCAGGTGCTCGCGGCTTCCGGGGTAGAATACCCGGCGCTACTTGAGGCGCTTATCGAGCAGGCCCTAGCCAAGTAGGCCTAAGCGCTGCCTACTTTTCGGTCGTGTGCTCTGCGAGCACGTCGCCGATTTCCACCAGTGCCGCCTGCGCGGCATCTTGTGGGGCGTGTAGCGCAAGGTAGTCCTCGCGGCCGAGGGCAAACCATGTGCCTGCGGTCGTGCCATGAGCCAAGGTAGTGTCTTCGAACCACGGAATATCGTTAACCTGCTGGAGCTTAACTCCGGCGCGATAGTTCTCCGGCTTGGCTACGCCGCATCGCGCAACGATGTCTTCGCGGCCATCGGCGCTCCACACATAGGTATTCTTTTCCTCTACCTTGCGGCGGTTGTATCCCTCAGCCACCGAATCGGGCAAGGCCTTGTCCACCTCGGCGCACATCTGGTCATTGCCCGCCTTGAGCGTCTTGAGTGGCGCGTCGTGCGCGGTGGCTGGCTTTTCTTCGAGGGAAGAGAGGGCGTCGTTAAGCTCGCCCGGCTCTGCATCAGTGGAGGCAGTGACCGCGACAATGGGGAAGCGTTGTGCCGCATACCAGGTGGTGAGGTTGGAGCCAGGGGTGGCATCACGCACCTGGAACCACTGTTCGCCCTCTACGTCCTGGGTCTGGGAGTACTCGGTGTACTGGAAAGGCATATCCACGCCACAGCGCACGGTGACCTTATCGTCCGAGGTAGCGGCCCAAGCCGCGACACCAGAAGGCACGGGATCGGCAATGTCTGCCCGCGGTTTATCCATCACCTTGTCCGGCAGGGCATCGATAAAGCTGCGGCAGGCTTGCGAGTCTGCCTCCTTAGACTCCACGGGGGAGACCGCCACGGGTGCTTTGGCGACATTATTGAATACGTATTTTGCGCCGAAAAGGACCGCCAGAACCATCACTATGGACAACCCAAGTGAAATGAAGATCGCGGTGCGGTTAAATTGGGATGTCATAAGGGCTCATAGTATCGAAAGGAAGCTGGTGAACTTAACTCAGACTCTCGCAGATGTGGGAGAACGCGCCGCCATCCGGGAAATTACCTCCGTGGCCTCCAGTGGGCTCAATGGAGACGATGCCGCGGTTCTGCCCAGTGCGCCGCCGAATTCCCGCACCGTGACGGCCACCGATTTGATGGTGGAGGGACGTCATTTCCTGCGCGAGTGGTCTACCCCGCGCGAGATTGGCAAGAAGGCCATCTTGCGCAATTTTGCCGATGTGGAAGCTATGGGTGCCCGCCCGGTGGCCGCCCTCCTTGCAATCGCCGCGCCAGGTGATACCCCGGTGCCCTTCGTGCGCGGCATTGCCGAGGGAATTGCGGAGCATAGCTCTTTCTATAACGCCGAGTTGGTAGGCGGTGACCTTACGAAGTCCGATCTTTTGGTCATTAATATCACGGCCGTAGGCTTCCTGGGCGGCAGCCTTCCCGCCTTGACTTTGGACGGGGCGCGGGCAGGTCAGCAGGTGGTAGCGCACGGCAAGATCGGCCACTCGGCCGCCGGCTTGGCCTTGTTGGAGCGCTTCGGCCGGAACCTGCCTGCAGGGCATGAGCACCTGCAGCCGCTTATCGACGCCCACTGTGCCCCCTGGCTCAACCCCGGCCGCGGCGTCATTGCCCGTGCCGCGGGGGTCACCGCGATGACCGATAACTCAGACGGGCTGATTCAAGACTGCACTACGATGGCCGAGCACTCCTGTGTGCACATGGACTTGGATCCGCAGGCCTTGCAACCGGAAGAATTGCTGTGCCAAGCCGCGGATTTACTCGACTGCGATCCGTGGGAATGGGTACTCAGCGGCGGCGAAGACCACACCCTCATCGGCACAACCGCAAAGGAAGCACCCTCGGGATTCCGAAAGATTGGAACCGTAACCCGCGGCTGCGGGGTTACGCTGGGAGGCACCACACCGAGCTATCAGAAAGGCTGGCTGAGCTTTTAACCATGCACCCCACCTACCACCCTTCCTGGGAACCGGTGCTGGCGCCGGTAGTAGAAGAGCAATGGCCACAGATCTCTCACGCTCTTGAGGGCCAAGACTATCTGCCCCCGGCCGAGGACGTCTGCCGCGCGTTGCGCATGCCGCTGGATAAGGTCCGCGTGCTCATCGTGGGCCAAGACCCTTATCCCACCCCAGGACACGCCATGGGTATGGCCTTTTCCACCCGCCCAGGTGTGAAACCGCCGCGTTCCTTGGTTAATATTTACCGCGAGCTGCACGATGATCTGGGCATCAACGGCCGAGCGGACGGCGACCTGAGCGCCTGGGCGGATCAAGGAGTGTTGTTGCTCAACAGAGTGCTTACGGTAGCGCCAGGCCAGGCTGGATCGCACCGCCGCATCGGCTGGGAAGAGATTACCGAGGCTGCCATTCGCGCGCTCAACCGCAGCCCCATGGTCGCGATCCTCTGGGGCCGGGATGCGCAAGCGTGTGAGCGCTTTCTTCCAGACGTCCCTTGTATCAAGTCCCCACATCCCTCGCCGCTATCTGCCAGCCGCGGTTTCTTTGGTTCTCAGCCCTTTTCCCGGGCAAACGCCCTTTTGCGGGACCAAGGCGCACAGGAAATAGACTGGCGCTTGTAAACTATTGCGCATGTCCTACCCCAGCACGCTGGATTCCCACGGAATGCGCAATTGGGCCACCCGCGCCGTGGGGGAATTAGCCCATCGTCGCGATGAGATCAACGCGCTCAACGTCTTTCCTGTACCGGATTCCGATACGGGCTCGAATATGGCGCACACCATGGAAGCAGCGGTTGCGGAGCTGGACAATGGCGGCGATGTCGCCGACTCCCTTGCGCTCGGGGCGGTACGTGGTGCCCGCGGAAACTCGGGAATGGTGCTGTCCCAGGTTCTGCGCGGCGTTGCCGAGTCAACTGTGGACTCAGTTATCGACGGCGACGTTTTTGCCCGCTCCCTGCAGCAGGCTGTGGAGCTGGTGGACCGAGCCATCGCCGAGCCGGTGGAAGGCACAGTTATCACGGTCCTGAAGGCAGCCGCCGAGGCCGCCGAGGACGCTGAAGCGCAGTCAGGCGCAACCTTGCACAGTATTGTGAGCGCCGCAATCGCTGCCGCGGAAACGGCCCTCGAGCGCACTCCTTCGCAATTGCCAGCTCTGCGCGAGGCAGGAGTGGTGGATGCTGGCGGCGCCGGCCTCGTTATCCTTTTAGAGTCTCTTCTCGCAGAAATTGAAGGCTCGACCGGGCACACAGGCCTGCCCGAACCGGAGCCGGAAACTGAACTGGAAGTGGTCTTTTTCTTCGAAGGAGATATAGACACGCTGCAGGTAGCAATTGAACCGTTGGGAGACAGCCTGGTCATCGCTCGGGCCACCGAGGACAGCGCTAATGTACATATCCACTCCCGCCAGGCAGGCAAGGTCATTGAAACCGCCTTTGGTACCGGAGAGGTAACCAACCTGCACCTGGAGGTGTTGCCTCCTTACGCCGAAGCTGTTTCCGAAGAGCCGATTGCTCGACGAGTGTTTGCTGCCGCACCGGCCGGGCCTATCAGCGATCTTCTGGCATCTGCGGGGGTTAGCGTAGTGCCTCCGGATGATCCCATTGCGGCTAAGGACGAGGACATCGTTCTTGCCACCGACGTGAGTTCGCAGACCGCTACTGGGCGAGTAGTGCCCGCGCAATCGCTGGCTGCAGCCTTAGCCGCGATTTCCGTTTATGAACCGGATAACCCAGATACTGGTGCCGTCGTTGCTGCCATGCGTGATGCTGCCAAGTCCATGCGAGTGGCTTACCCGAGCCAGGAAACCCCGCAGTCAATCATTGCCACTTGCCGCGATCTCTTGGCAGAAGGCGGTGAGCAGGTCACAGTCCTAAGCGCCTTAGACCTAGACCAGGAGGAACTAGCTCAACAGCTTCGCGTAGATGTTATGGCACTGAAAGTACCGGAAATCGCAACCGAAATCGGAGTGGAATAGCAATGCTCGGCTGGCAGGACAACCGCCCTTTGACAGAGGTGCTTGCGGCGAAAGACGCCGCGAAGATTACCAAAGCACTGGGGTATGAGACCTGCGGCGAGCTCTTAGCTCACTATCCGCGAGACTATATCCGCCACAACAAGGACGTCGGCCTAGGAGACGCTGCCGAGGGCGATATCGTCACGGTTACCGGAACTATTACCGGATTCACCCGCCATGACTCGGGCAAGACCACCATCATTAATGTGCAGCTCGATGGCAGCATCATTGCGACGTTTTTCAATGCCAATTACGTGATGCGGATGTTGCACCGCGGACAGCGCGTCATGATGAGTGGCAAGCTTAAGTTCTTCCGTAACCAGCCGCAGTTGCAGCAGCCGGACTTTGTAGAGATCGATGCCTTCGGTCGCCCCGATGGCGAACTGGATGATTACCGCCAGCCAGCGGCTGGGTCTGGCAAGAAGCACCGCCCAAAAGCCACCGGCTCGCTGCGGAACCTGTCGCAGTTTGGCAGGCTCGACCAGCTCCTCTTGGAACGTGAATGGATACCGGTGTACCCAGCCACGTCCAAGGTGACCTCGTGGTACATCATGGGCGCCATCCACTACGTCCTATCTAAGACCCCGCCGATCGCGGAACCGCTGGATTATCGGATGATTATCAGCCTCGACAAGGCAGTGCGGGAAATCCATGAGCCAGGGGAAGCAGGCCCCTACCGTGCGATTCAGCGGCTGAAGTACAACGAGGCTCTGTCTATTGGTCTGGTGATGGCATTGCGCCAGCGAGATGCCGAGGCCCGGACCGCTTCTACCATGCCGGCTACCTTAGGCGGCTATCGCGAGGAACTGCTGAGCCATCTGCCCTTTGACCTGACCGAAGGGCAGCGTCGCGTCATTAGCGAGATTGAAGACGATCTGGCTCGTCCGCTGCCCATGATGCGCTTGTTGCAAGGCGAGGTTGGCTCGGGCAAAACCATGGTGGCTACCTGCGCTATGCTGCAGGCTGTCGACGCAGGAACGCAGGCCGCACTGTTGGCGCCTACGGAAGTACTCGCCTCCCAACACGCTGCCTCCATCGGGACCTCGGTTCCCGAAGGGGTCAAGGTGGTACTCCTGACCGGCTCCATGCGAACGGCGGACAAGCGGCAGGCTTTATTGGATATTGTCTCCGGTGACGCGGACATCATCATTGGAACCCATGCGATTATCCAAGACACCGTGGAGTTCTTTAACCTGGGATTGGTCGTCGTAGATGAGCAACACCGGTTTGGTGTAGAGCAGCGCGATAGCCTGCGGTTAAAGGCACGTGAAGGCCTGAGCCCCCACGTGCTGGTGATGACAGCAACACCGATTCCGCGCACCATTGCGATGACCGTCTTTGGCGACCTCGCTGTATCAACGCTGACCGAGCTGCCCGGTGGTCGCAAACCTATTCAATCAGCGGTGGTGGCCGAGTGGCGGCCGACCTGGGTGCTGCGCGCACTCGAGCGGATACGCGAGGAGGTTGCCCACGGTCATCAGGCCTATATCGTTTGCCCGCGCATTGAAGGCAAAGGCGGAGTGCTAGAGCTTGCACAGCAGCTACAAAACGGACCGTTTAAGGGACTGCGCGTAGCCATCTTGCACGGAAAGATGCCCAATAAAGATGAGGTAATGACGTCATTTGCTAGGGGAGAGATCGATATCTTGGTCTCTACGACGGTCATCGAGGTAGGTGTGGATGTTCCCAATGCCACGGTGATGCTCATTCGCGAGTCCGAGCATTTCGGCGTTTCCCAGTTGCACCAGTTGCGCGGGCGCGTGGGACGAGGCGGTAATGCCTCCATTTGTCTTCTGCACACAACGGCAGCCGATAACACTCCATCCTTCCGTCGTATCACTCAGATCGCCCAAACTTCCTCGGGTTTTGAACTGGCCGAGCTTGATTTGCGCCAGCGCCAAGAGGGCGACATCTTGGGCACCATGCAGTCCGGAACGCATCGCACACTGCGGCTACTGAACTTGGCGGATGACCAAGACATTGTGGAGCGCACCCATGCGGATGCGCGCGCCATGGTGTTGCGCAATCCCGAGTTGGCTGAGGAACTCACGCGCAATTTGAGCGAAAGCGAACAGGAATACTTGGAGAAGAACTAAGACGGGTTAACCTAGAAGCATGAAAATTTACGCCCCCTTCGCGGGCATCGTCCGCTGCCATGTGAATGTGGGAGACACTGTTGATACCGGAGTACCGCTTGCGACCGTTGAAGCCACGAAGCTTGAGGCTCCCGTAGAAAGCCCCGGCCCAGGAAAGGTCTACCGTATCGTGGTCTCTGATTTTAGTGACGTGCTGGGCGGAGACCTTTTGATGGAGATTGGAGAAGCATAAATGACGCGCATTATTGCCGGCGAAGCCCGCGGCCGCACCATTAAAGTGCCTGCAGAAGGAACCCGGCCTACTGCAGACCGCGCCCGCGAAGGGCTGTTTTCATCCCTCACTGCACGGTGGGGCTTTGCTGGATCTTCGGTGCTCGATCTTTTTGCAGGCTCTGGTGCCCTAGGTCTTGAGGCAGCGAGCCGTGGGGCAGATGAAGCAGTACTGGTGGAATCTTCGGCCGATGCGGTAAAGATCATCCGGCACAACATGGGCGTCGTCAAGCATCCCGGCGTGCGCGTGCAAGAGATGAAGGTAAGCACTTACCTGGCTAGTGCCCCGCGCAAACACTTTGACCTGGTGCTGGCGGACCCGCCCTATGTTTTTGATGAAGTGGATGAACTCATTGCTGCCATCGAACCAGTGCTTACCGATCGCGCAATGGTAGTAATTGAGCGCCATGTTGATTCCGCGGTTACTGAGTGGCCTGCTGGTTTTGAGCCCACCGGCCAGAAGCTTAAGAAGCGCACCTTTGGCATCGCACGCATGGATATGGCCGTTTATACCCGCCGCGGCAGCGAGGACACCGAAGACTAAACCACTGAAAAGAAAGCGAAAGTAGCATGACTAAGGCCGTCTGCCCTGGATCCTTTGACCCCGTCACCTTAGGCCACGTCGATATCATCAACCGCGCTAACCAGATGTTTGATGAGGTCACCGTGTTAGTAACCGGTAATCCTGACAAGCCCTCCGGCCTCTTTAGCGTGGAGGAGCGCATGGAACTTATCCGTCAGAGCGTGGATTCTTCCATCCAGGTGGACTATTGCTCCGGGCTTTTGGTGGATTACACCACGGAGCATGGGGCGGACGTTTTGGTGAAGGGACTGCGAAGCTCTCTCGACTATGAATATGAGCTGCCCATGGCGCAGATGAACCGGCGCCTTTCCGGTATCGATACCGTCTTCCTACTCACGGACGAGAAGTACGGATATATCAGTTCCTCGCTGTGTAAGCAGGTAGCAAAGTTTGGCGGCGACGTAACGGGTATGTTCCCCGAATCCGTAGGTCGTGCGGTAAAGGAGAAATACCGTCAGTGAGCCTTGCACTGGTTACTTTCCTCGTCGTTGTCGTTGGTTCGACACTGCAACGGGTATCCGGAATGGGGCTCGGTCTTATCGGCGGTCCCATCCTTATGCTGATAATGGGGCCGGTCGAAGGCATACTAGTCATCAACGTTCTGGCTTGTGTTAATGCGATGTTGACCACCTATTCCGTGCGCGAGAATGTGAGCTGGAAGAAGTTCGGGCTCATAGCCCCAGTCATGGTGATTGGCTCCTTGGCCGCGGCGCTGCTCATTAGGCGTATGGACACGGCAGGGCTCATGATTGTGGTGGGTGCTGCGCTTCTGGCCGCACTGGCGGTGGTCACTTTTGGAAAGAAGTTTGTCCCGCCGATGGAGGGCAAAGGCCCTGCCATCTCCGCCGGTATTCTCGGCGGCTTTACCAATACCTTGGCGGGCGTTGCGGGCCCGGTTATTACCGTCTATGCGCAGGCGGCAAAGTGGCCCCAACATGTTTACGCCGCCACGCTGCAGCCGATTTTTGTCGTAGGCGGATTCTTTTCCGTGATGACCAAGACTCTCACAGGTGCGGCACACTTTGATGGCCTGCCTTGGATGATGTGGCCCGCGGGAGTATTAGGCATGTGTGTAGGAATTTGCGCCGGAACCCGGATTGCCCAGCGTGTTCCACGAGAAAAAGCCCGCGTGCTTTCGCTGAGCGTCGCCGGCTTGGGTGCGGCCAGCGCATTGATTCGGGGTCTTTTAACACTGGTGTAGAGGAATGAGTCGCGACAAAGCCCGCCGGTCCTCTCTTTTAGCTGAAAGACGGCGGGCTGAAGGCACTCTGTTGAGTGCAGTGGGGGCTACAGCAGCGAAGCCAAAAAGTCCTTGGTGCGTGCCTGTTGTGGGTTATCCAAAACCTCAGCTGGACTGCCGGACTCAATGACCACGCCGCCGTCCATGAAGAAGACCTTATCGGCTACCTCGCGCGCAAAACCCATCTCGTGGGTGACTACGAGCATGGTCATGCCTTCGGCTGCGAGGTCCTTCATAACGCGTAGCACTTCGCCGACGAGCTCGGGGTCGAGGGCGGACGTAGGTTCGTCGAAAAGCATAAGCTTAGGATCCATGGCCACCGCACGAGCGATGGCAACGCGCTGTTGCTGGCCGCCAGAGAGCTGTACTGGGTAGTTATTGGCCTTGGACGCCAATCCAACGTCCTCCAACAGCTCCATAGCGCGGGCGCGGGCGGTTTCTTCCGGAATCTTTTTCACCTGCACCGGTGCCTCGATGATATTTTCAATCACCGTGCGGTGGGGGAAAAGGTTGAAAGACTGAAAGACCATGCCGATATCGGAGCGCTGCTCTGCGGCTTCCTTCTCGCTGATCTCATAAAGGGTGCCGTTCTTTTCGCGGTAGCCAATTAGCTCGCCGTCGACGTAGAGGCGGCCCGCCGTAGCCTTATCAAGGTGGTTGACGCAGCGCAGGAAGGTGGATTTGCCGGAGCCCGAGGGGCCCAGTAGACAGGCTACTTCGCCGGGCTGGACCTCAAGGTCAATGCCTTTGAGGACCTCGAGCTGTCCGAAGGACTTATGGACATTCTGGGCGGAAATCATGGGAGTAGCCATTAGTTTTTAGCCTCCGAAATCACGGATACGTTGCGGGGGATGGTGCCTTCAGCGTCTGCCAGCGCAGCAAGTTGG
Source organism: Corynebacterium sp. Marseille-P4611 (assembly GCF_916618765.1). NCBI lineage: Bacteria > Bacillati > Actinomycetota > Actinomycetes > Mycobacteriales > Corynebacteriaceae > Corynebacterium > Corynebacterium sp. Marseille-P4611. Next base: position 2,121,326 of record NZ_CAKAKD010000001.1, on the reverse strand, counting down.
CGGCCGGTGAGTTCGCGGGTGGCACCGCGCTCAAAGCGGCGCTCCAGGAAGTACTGTCCCACCATCAGTAGGGAAGTAACCACGAGGTACCAGGACGCTGCGACCAGCAGCAGCGGGATGGGCTGGAAGAGAGCGGCGGAAATATCAGTGGAGCGGCCGAAGATCTCCTCGGTATAAGGAATGGCCACCACGAGGGAAGAGGTCTTGAGCAAGGAAATGAATTCATTGCCTGTAGGCGGGATGATAATGCGCATGGCCTGCGGAAGTACGGTGCGGCGCATGGTCATCCACCAAGACATGCCGAGTGCCTTGGAGGCTTCTTTCTGCCCCTCGGGAACGGAGGTGATACCGGAACGCACAATCTCGGCCATATAGGCGGCTTCATTGAGACCCAGGCCCATCACCGCAAGGAAGAAGGCGTTGGTGAGGATCGTCTGCAAAGACACTTCGGTAAAGCCCAAGTTGATGGATTGATAGATAGCGGAGAGCAGGCCCCAAAACACCAGCTGTACATAAATCGGCGTTCCGCGGAAGACCCAGAGGAATACCCAGGAGACGCTGCGCAGCACCGGGTTCGGGGACATGCGCATAACCGCAAGTATTGCACCACCGACAACGCCGATGATCATGGACAAAATGGTGATGGCGATGGTGTGAAGGGAGGCAAGTGCAATGCGCTTATCAAAGAGGTACTGGAAGTAGGTGTCCCAGCCAAAAGCCTCGTTGCGGGCGGAGGCGATGATGAACCACACGCCGAGCACGATAAGCAGGCCGGCGAAGACCCAGCGCCACGGGTGGCGTAGAGGTCGCGCCTCGATCTTGGCGGGCTTTTCCTTAGGCTCGGCCGTAGCTGGCGTCGCCGTATTTTCATTAACCATTGATCGGCCTTTCATTAATCATTGCCTGGTCTATTAAGCCATCCTCGATGCCCCAACGGGACAAGATTTCTGCATACTCACCGGTTTCGATGAGGTGTTGCAGTGCCGCGGCCGAGGCCTTGCCCAGATCGGAATCCTTGGGTACGGCAAAGCCATAGGGCGATGCTTGGAACATATCGCCTACCTGCCGCATCTTTCCCTCGGAGCGATTGACAGCCCACGCCGTTACTGGGGAGTCTGCGGACAGGGCATCTGCGCGTCCCATGAGGACCGCCAGCGCGGCGTTGTCACCCGTGTCATAAGACAAGACAGTGAGATCGCCGTTGCATGCATCCTTCTTGGGGCGCACGTCGTCGGTTTCAGATACCGTGGTGCGCTGCACCGCAACCGTCAAGCCGCAAGGATTATCCGGGTCAACCTTCTTAGGCCCATCTACTCGCTCGGCCCACTGGATGCCGGCGTAGAGGTGGTCTACAAAGTCGAACTCATTGCGGCGCTCGGGGTTATCCGTGAAGCCGGATGCACCCATATCAATCTGGCCCGATTGCACGGCGGGCAAGATCATCGAGAAGTCCTGTTCCATGGGCTGGAAATCGAGTCCCAAGACTCCGGCAACGGCGCGAGCGAGATCGAGTTCAACGCCCTGGAGCGCCCCGTGGGAATCCTTGAGCTGAAATGGGGCATAGGGTGGGTTAGTTCCGGCAGTGAGGACGCCATCGTTGTCGTCATACATGGCGGCAATTTCCGGCACCATTGCGGAATGGGGTTCTTCCCAGCCCTCCGGAGTGGAATCTTCCTCGTTGGTGACGCAGGCGCTGAGGCTCAGCGTGGGGACGAGGACCGCGGCGATAATCGCGCGGTGGGAAAACGAGCGCGGCATTACTTCTGCGCCGTCCTTTCATCTATAGCGCGGGCTTTCTTCATGTCTACGACGATGAACGCAGAGACGATGAGTGCACCGAGGATGAACATGCCGATGATGATGCCGCTAGAGGCATCTTGGTCAGCTCCCCAGGGCCACAGTGCACGCAGAGAACCGAGCATGAAACCAGCCATGGCCATCAGGGTCGGGGCGCGGTGGTGATCCAGTAGGAAGTTCAACACCTTGATAAATGCCGCCAGGCCACACAGGGCGCCCAGCGCGAAGACCGCGATAGTGCCTAGGTCACGATCTGAAACGGCGCCAATAATGGGCTGGTAGAGGCCCATGGTCAGCAGGATGAGCGAGCCGGAAATACCCGGCAGGATGAGTGCGCAGACGGCGATGGCGGCGGCGAAGAAGACCACAATGAGGCTGGGGTTCTCGTGCGGTTCGGAGGTGAATCCGGTGATAAAGAAGATGGCAATCGCAGCGATTATAAATGCGATGATAGAGGAGGGGCGCAGTCTCTCTTGCTTAGAAAGCATGGATAGCGGCACAAAAATGGACACAGCCACCATGCCCAAAAATAGCGCTCCGGAAGCCGATACATGATTATCCACGAAGTTAGAAAGCACGGTGGACATTCCGAAAACGGCAATAAACATGCCGATAGCTACGGAGAGAAGAAAGCTCCATTCGACCTTTTTGAAGCGGCCGGAAATGAGATCGTTGGCGTTGTGGACTGCGCGTTCATAAATGCCCACGATGAGTGCCACGGTGCCACCGGAGATGCCCGGTACAAGCTCGGCCATGCCGATGAGGGCACCGCGGATAGCGTTCAAAATGTATTGCATAAGATAAAAATCTACCTGGGAGGGGACTGGTGCGTAGGGCGACTGGCCTAGCAGGGCGGCAGAAAAGTGCCGAAGGGAGACGCTAGGCGAACCGCTGTGAAGCGTAATGCATATCTTTCATTAGAGGGCGGTGATCTACCTCCCGCGGTAGGGGAGGATCTTCTCCCTAACCGTAAAGGTAAAACCGTATTCACGAATATTCTGTCAGTTTAATGCACCCCAATGCAACTATGCAGTTTGGGGCAGGATATACGGATCTCACACGGGAAAATGCTTTCTTCGGTAGAAACCATAAGTTTCCCATTATTCAGTCTGATGTTTACGCGGGCTTCAACTAGCTGAAAGATTCACCCCCTAGAATCCCTCGCGTATTCCCGCCATTTCCCCTGTGCAAGCATTCCTTTCCAGTCATAAAGGACTCTCTATGAAAAATCGTTTCGTCCTGCCTGCGTTAACTGCAACCGCAGTGGTGGGAAACCTCATTGTTATACCGGCAGCAAGCGCTGCGGAGGTTGGGGCCGAGGGGGCATCGCCAAGTAAGGGCTCTCGCTTTAGCATCGGCGTCTTACCGGATACCCAGTTCTATTCGCGCTATTCCACTCCGGAGACCGGCAACTTGGCCCAAGCTCGTTATGGAAGTGAACCCTACTTGGCCCAAACCCAATGGTTGGTGGAGCACCAAGACGATCTGAATATGGACTTTGTCACCCATCTGGGTGACGTTGTAGACCAGTGGAACGTGGAGGGCGAATGGCAGGTGGCTGATAAGGCCATGCAGGTCCTCGACGATTCGGATCTGAACTACTCCATCCTGCCCGGCAATCACGACATGGACGTGGAGGGTGCGTCGGCTCACCCTTATGACAAGTGGTTTAGTGCCGATCGTGCCAAGGCCGCTAATCCGGAGACCTTCCAAGAGCGCTACACGGCCGTCAATAATGACTCGGAGGCTCACATCTTTGAAGCCGAGGGCCAGAAGTACCTCAACCTTGCGCTGGGCTGGCGCGCCGACGATAAGGCCCTTGCGTGGGCGCAAGGCATCATCGATAAGCACCCCAACCTCCCCGTCATCGTCACGACGCACGAAGCCCTCAATATCGATGGCCAGGGTAACGTCTTCTACTCCGATGACTACGGCAAGGGCATGTGGGATAAGTTTATCAAGCGCAACGACCAGATTTTCCTGGTGATGGGCGGCCACCACCATGGTGCGGGCTACCGCGTGGATAAAAACGATGCCGGCCATGACGTCGTCTCCATCTTGCAGGACTATCAGATGGCCTACCAGGGCGGCAACGGTCTGCTGGGCGTGCTTGAGTTTGATCTTTCCAGCAAGCAATTGGAAATGACCGCGCTCTCTCCGTGGGTGGCGCAGAAGCCGCACGAGGAGCTGACGCAGTTCGACAAGCTCACCCTAGATGATAAGGGCGATAGCTACGCCATTCCGTTCGACTTTGAGCAGCGCTTTTCTTCCTTTTCCCCGGATTTCACCGTGGGCGAGGGCCACCAGCCGGACCTAGCGCAGCGTGCACGTGACATCGCCGCTGAAGGCTTTAGGCCCTATACCATTGCGGAAGACGAGCTTCCCAAGGGTGCGGATGACTTTGCCAAGAATGATCACACAGTATTCCACTGGCGCCCGGGCCAGGCCCAGGACAAGGACGGCCATGCGCTTGCCGACGGCGCCCCTGCCGGCCGTGGCACCACCATCCCCGATATTGCCAGCGATTCCGGCAGCGACCTGCATCGCTCTGGCGCCATGCTAGGCGATCGAGTGACCTATAGCTCTGACCACCACCCGCTGTCCTCTGATTCCGGCTCCCTCTTCTGGTCCGACCCAGCGGGCAAGGTAGGCAATGCCGAGTTCCGCACCGACAAGGACGCGCCTGCAAATAATGTGGATACCACCAAGGGGTACACCTTCGAATCCTTCGTCAAGATTCCTAAAGACTTCAATGGCGCACAGCATGGCTGGGGAAGCGCGCTGAGCCGCGACTCTGCCATTAATAAATTGGTCGACGGCTCTGATGACACGGACCCTACCGTCATGTTTGGCATCTCCAACCTCCGCGAGCTGCGCTGGTGGGCGGAGCCGAAGCAGGGAAGCGGTTCTACCGTATGGTCCCACGAGGTGCCCAAGGACGAGTGGATGCACATCGCCGTGGTCAACGATCCGCAGCGCGATAGCGTGGAGATGTTCATCAACGGCGCGCCTATCTTACGCAACGCGGTAGGCGCCGACGGTCTTCTCCCGCGCGACCTGCAGTGGGTCATGGGCGGTGGCTTTGATAATCAGCGCCCGCAGGACCCCTGGTACGGCTGGATTGGTGAAACCCGACTGACCCAAGGAGTTCTGGGCAAGGAGGAATGGCTTACCGCCCGTGCGCATGATTCCGGCAAGCCGGCCGATACCACGCAACCTGCCACGGGGAGCTCCGCATCGAGCAGCGGCGCGAGCTCCAAGCCCGCCATCTTCGGAGCAATCCTCGGCATCGCAGGCGTGGCCGGACTCATTGGTCTAGCATTACCGCAGCTGAAGGCTTCCATCCCGCAGATCAACGCAGCGCTGCGCAAGTACCACCTGCCAACGCTGCCTGAACTGGGCTAAAGCAAAGACCTCGGTTTCCTGACTTAGTGGAAACCGAGGTCTTTTCTAGTCGTGCCCCTGGTGAGACTCGAACTCACACTGGACGGGTTTTGAATCCGTTGCCTCTGCCAATTGGGCTACAGGGGCGCACAGTGTAAAGGCTGGCTGCCTTTGACTGTGAAAATAGTAGCGCAGGCACTAGGCGAATTCCTAATTGGGTAGTGTCAGCGGGGGAATGCCCACGTCATCCACAAAATCTGCACCGGGGTGTTCGAATGTTGGCGTGCTTCTCTAGGATGGGGCAGGTGACTACTAATCAGCCTCGACTTCTGCTCATTGACGGCCACTCTATGGCCTTTCGTGCCTTCTATGCCCTGCCGGTGGATAATTTCTCCACCTCAGGAGGTCAGCACACTAATGCCGTGTATGGCTTCTTATCGATGCTCTCTAATATCGTGGCGGAAGAGACTCCCGACGCCATTGCGGTGGCATTCGACGTGGGGCGCAAGACCTTCCGCACTGAGATGTTCCCGGACTATAAGGCCCAGCGCGAGGCCGCGCCGGAGGAGTTCAAGGGTCAGGTAGACCTCATTCGCGAGGTGCTCGAGGTACTGGGCATTACCACCCTCTCTCGTGAGAACTTCGAGGCCGATGACATTCTGGCTACTCTCGCAACCGAGGCACAGGACTATGAGACTCTCATCGTTACCGGCGACCGTGACTACCTGCAGTTAGTTAATGAGTCCACGACGGTGCTCTATCCCATGAAGGGCGTATCCACCCTCCACCGCTTTACCCCTTCCGCGGTAGAAGAGAAGTACGGTCTCACCCCCGCGCAGTACCCAGACTTTGCCGCGTTACGTGGCGATCCTTCCGATAATTTGCCGGGCATCCCAAAGGTAGGTGAGAAGACCGCCACCAAGTGGATAGTCAAGTATGGGGACTTGGCATCCTTGGTAGAGCACGCGGAGGAAATTAAGGGCGTGGTAGGCAATAACTTCCGCGAGCGCATTGAACAGGTGCAGATGAACCGCAAGCTCACCCAGATGATCACGGACATGGACCTAGAGGTCGGCCCCGATGACTTGGCCTTTAAGGAAGCCAAGGTCGCCGATGTAGCCGCTAAGTTCGACGACCTCGAGTTTGGTACCAGTCTGCGCGATCGCGTACTGGCTGCCATTCCCAATGATGGTGCTGAGGCAGCGGAGCAGTCCGAGGAGCTCCAAGAGCTAGAGACGGTCATCGATGACGAGCCTTTGTCCCAGTGGCTGCCCGGCCGAGAGCATGTCGCGGTGTATGTCCAAGGCGAGGGAACCCCGGGACAGGGCGACGCTTCGGCGATTGCTTTCGTGGACCAAGACCGCCACGGCCTGCAAGTGGAGCTGGGCGATATTTCTGCCGAGGACGATAAGGCCCTGGCTCAGTGGTTAGCGTCTGATACGCCGAAGTATTTCCACGAGGCAAAGGCGGCCTTCCATATGCTCGCCGGCCGCGGCATTGAGCTGGCTGGCATCGCCCATGACACAGCCCTTGCCGCCTACCTGCTTCGACCAGGTCAGCGCACTTACGCGCTTGCCGACGTCTACCAGCGCCACCTCCAAAAGACCCTCGGTGCCGCCACGGAGCAGCTGTCCCTGCTGGATGATTCCTCCCTAGTGGACCAGGCCGCGGCAATCATGGAGCTTGCAGAAAGGCTCACCGCAGAGCTGCAGGAGATTGACTCTTTTGAGCTCTATGCCGACCTCGAGTTGCCGCTGGTAACCATCCTGGCGCGCATGGAGGCTACCGGAATCGCCGTTGACGTTGACATTCTCGAAACGCAAAAGGATGCCTTTGTAGAGCAAGTTGCCGAGCAAGAGCGTGCTGCCCGCGAGCTTGCCGGCGATGACAAACTCAACCTTAACTCGCCCAAGCAACTACAAACTGTACTTTTCGAGACCTTTGAGCTGCCCAAGACCAAGAAGACGAAGACGGGCTATTCCACCGCGGCCAAGGAGATTGAACAACTCGCGGCTAAGAATCCCCACCCGTTCTTAGACCACCTCTTGGCTCACCGTGAGTACCAGAAGATGAAGACCACCCTCGAAGGTCTAATCAAAACCGTGCAGCCGGATGGGCGCATCCACACCACGTTTAATCAGACGGTGACATCGACTGGCCGCCTGTCTTCCACCGAGCCAAATCTGCAGAATATTCCGGTGCGCACCGAAGCTGGCCGACAGATTCGCTCCGCGTTTGTCGTAGGCGAGCGCTACGAAGAACTTATGACCGCGGACTACTCGCAGATTGAGATGCGTGTCATGGCGCACCTCTCCGCTGACCCGGGCCTCATCGAGGCCTATAAGGACGGCGAAGACCTACACAACTATGTTGGCTCTCGAGTCTTCGATGTGCCCGTTGACCAAGTGACACCCGAGCTGCGCCGCCGGGTTAAGGCCATGTCTTATGGGTTGGTATACGGACTTTCCGCTTTCGGCCTATCCCAGCAATTGGGCATTCCAGCGGGGGAGGCAAAGTCCATCATGGAAAGCTACTTTGAGCGCTTTGGCGGCGTGAAGAAGTACCTCGATGAAGTCGTGGTCCAAGCCCGCAAGGACGGGTACACGGCAACGCTCTTTGGCCGTCGCCGCTACTTGCCAGAGCTCAACTCCGATAACCGCCTAGCACGCGAGAACGCAGAACGCGCAGCGCTTAATGCACCGATTCAGGGCACTGCCGCGGACATCATTAAGGTGGCGATGATTCGTGTGGACCGCGCACTGCAAGGAATGAAGTCTCGCGTGCTGCTACAGGTGCACGATGAATTGGTAGTCGAAGTCGCCCCCGGTGAGGCCGACACGGTTCGAGAGATTCTCGAGCGAGAGATGGACTCTGCCATCGAGCTCAACGTGCCTCTAGAGGTCTCGGCTGGTGCAGGTAAGGATTGGGATGCCGCAGCCCACTAGCTCGGTTATTTTCTCCCGCCGAGAAAAGGCGCGCCTTAGGCTCGCCTCGCAAGGCCTAAGCGTTCAGCGGTGGGAGAGTGCTGAGGAAGTAGTCCGTTCCTTCGGCGTCATGCAAGGCCAAGACCTGCATTCTGTGCACCGGTCGCTGGCCTTGCGGGCGGAAGACCACTCAGATGCCGGAAATATTGTGCGTGGCTATCCCATGCGCAATACCCTCTTCGCGGCTTCTATCAAGGACATAGGCTGGATAACAGAACTTTGTGCAAAGGGCCGCAAGGGCGATGTTGAGCTACGACCGGAGGTGAACAAGCTAATTGATCGTCCACTTTCGCGCGCCGAGCTCAAAGAACGGGCTGCTACAACGTTGCCCGAGGTGCCTTTCTGGCACGTTGTGCGTGTAGCAATGGAAAGCGGTCACGCCGTCTATTCTGGAGCCGATCAGCTCATTACACCGGTGGATTTGCCGGGGCTAGAGGAGACCTTCAATGGTGATAAAGTTGCGGGGACCGCGGAGCTAATGGCTCGGTACTTTCGCACTCACGGTCCAGCAACTCTGCAAGACTTTGCTTGGTGGACAAAGCTACCGCAAAGCCTAATAAGGCCAGCAGCTGAAAACCTTCCCCCGGATATCGTGCGGTGTGGGGAAGAATCCCAGGAACTTGTCTCGGCTGAGGTAGTGGAAATGGCCGAAGCACGAAAGAAGCAATCAATCTTTCTACTAGGAGCTTTTGACGAGTACATCTTGGGTTATCAAGACCGTCTATTTGCGATGACTAACGAAGTCCACGAGGTACTCGTTCCTGGAAACCGCGGGGTATTTCGCCGCGCCATCGTTGTGGATGGACAGGTCCGCGGAACCTGGAATAAACAAGCTATTGAAGACTTGGGCATGCCCGACTATGCAGTGAGGAAGGTTCAGAAGTTATGGCGGGATGCGAACTAAGTTTTTAGGGAGCCTCTTCTGCGCAGAAAAAGTTATGAGTGTAAGCCGAAAAGCCAAGAAGGGAATTGCCGAGCAGTGACATTAGAAGACAAGACGAATAAGTGGACACTCCGCTTCTTTGAAACCCTCTGGGCCATTCAAGTAAACTTTCTTGCCATCGATATAGCTGACCTCGGCCTCGAACAGTTCCTTGCAGAGCATAAGGCCTATGCCATCGGGTACGGAATGATTGCGGTGGGGTATTTTGTGGGCGCCATGACTTTCGCCCGTGTGGCGCCTAACTCGAAAATCAGGAGACTTACGGCCGCTGCGGTGATGGTTGTAGCTACGGCACTAGCGTTCCTCTTTCCGTCCGCGTGGATGTTTGCTGCGTTGGTTATTTTCGCACTTGCTTATTACCTCTGGCCGCGAAAAGAAGGCGTGTCCATCTGAGGTCGGCGCTCCACTAGGCAATTGGCCAGCATATCGAAGGGAGTCTGGCCGAAGGCGAGGACACAGGCGCTCAAAACGCCTAGCAATAGCGGCATGATGAACGGCAATCCTGTCAGCGTGAGCAGGGAGAGTAGCAGCCAAGAATTGCGCAGGCAGGCTGCGCGCCATCCGGGGTGGGTAGCGATGATCTCCAACTTGAGCGACCACTTACCCAGCGACGTCGCCTTGGTGGCCTCCGCCCATACGCGGTAGGCATAAAAGACTAGGGCGAGGGCTATGGCATTGTAAACTTCGAGGGCTTGGCCGGTTAAGGGGGCTTCGGCAAGTGCATTGATTGCCCAGCGCGCCACAACGATAACGGCCGCTGCCAAGAAAGCGTCGATCCACCAGGCGAGGCCGCGACGCAGGAGTAGGCCAATTCGATCCAGAATCATGCCCATAGGTTAGCGGCAATTCCGGCAGACGAAAATGATCGTGCCCGGGAATATCTCGCCGCGCTCCGGCGACCATTGGCCCCACGTAGTGGTGAGATCCTTAGGCCATTCGGACTCGATGATGCGCTCGATGAGGTACGGACCTTCACCCTGTAAAGCCTGAAACCAGTCGGCGATGGTGCGATGGAACTCCGCATAGGTGAGGTTGCCATCGCGGTCTTGCTCCAGGTAAGCACGATCGAAATAACTGATATCGGCTGTCAGATCGGTGGGGTCATCAGGGAATATCGACCGCATTGGGTGGTTGGCCGAAAGGACAAAGCGACCGGATGGTTTAAGAACGCGGGAGACTTCACTTAAGGCTAAGTCAAGGTTGGCAAGGAAGGGAAAGGCTCCGAACGCTGAAAATGCGGCGTCGAAAGAGTCCGTGGCGTAGGGGAGCGACAGTGCATCGGCCTGCGTTAAGGGGAGTCCGGGTGCAGCATGGTTGAGCATGCCGCGGGAAATATCGAAACCGGTGGCGAAGTGCGCGCGTGTCTGGAGCCAGTGGGTACATGGGGCGGAGCCGCAGCCAATTTCGAGGACGGAGGAAGCCGAGACGTCGCCTAGCAAGTGGGCTTGCTCTTCGTGGAGCATTTCTGGGCACCAGTAAAAGGAAGATAGGTAGTCGGGGTGCTCGGCGTGGTAGTTGGCGGCGTCGCTATCCCAGTAGGCCTGGTTTGCGTGCGAGGGGGAAGTCACGGTGGAAGAAATTCCTTTGCGAAGTAGTTGGTCCGTGTATTTGCCCTTTTAGCTGGACAGATGTAGTGTTAAACGGGCGTGTCTATGCCGCGGGTTGTTCTAAGCCCCTGTAGGAAGGCTTTAAGCAATCACGAGGCGGGATCGATTATTTCTCTTTTTAGCTGCATTTGCGCAGCTTAGCAAGCTTTTTTCGAGAGACGCGCAGTTGTCCAATTTCGATTTCCTACATTTATTCGGAGCATTTTTAAATATGCCATCTTCTAACACCCCGCAGGTTGCGATTAACGATATCGGAACCGCAGAGGACTTCCTCGCAGCTGTAGACGCCACCATCAAGTACTTCAACGATGGTGACATTGTCGAGGGTACTGTCGTCAAGGTTGACCACGACGAGGTACTGCTGGACATCGGATACAAGACCGAAGGTGTTATCCCTTCCCGCGAGCTGTCCATCAAGCACGACGTCAACCCGGACGAGGTTGTTGAGGTCGGCGATGAGGTTGACGCACTTGTTCTCACCAAGGAGGACAAGGAAGGTCGTCTGATCCTGTCCAAGAAGCGTGCGCAGTACGAGCGTGCATGGGGCGCCATCGAGGAGCTGCAGGCCAAGGAAGAGCCTGTTACCGGTACCGTTATCGAGGTTGTCAAGGGCGGCCTCATCCTGGATATCGGCCTGCGTGGCTTCCTGCCTGCATCCCTCGTTGAGATGCGTCGCGTCCGTGACCTGGAGCCGTACATCGGCCAGGAGCTGGAAGCTAAGATCATCGAGCTGGACAAGCAGCGCAACAACGTTGTCCTCTCCCGCCGTGCATACCTCGAGCAGACCCAGTCCGAGGTTCGCTCCGAGTTCCTGCACCAGCTGCAGAAGGGCCAGGTCCGCAAGGGCGTTGTTTCCTCCATCGTCAACTTCGGCGCCTTCGTCGATCTCGGCGGTGTCGACGGCCTGGTTCACGTTTCCGAGCTGTCTTGGAAGCACATTGACCACCCATCTGAGGTTGTCACTGTTGGTGACGAGGTAACCGTTGAGGTTCTGGACGTCGATCTGGACCGCGAGCGCGTTTCCCTGTCCCTGAAGGCTACCCAGGAAGATCCGTGGCGCGTATTCGCCCGCACCCACGCTGTGGGCCAGATCGTTCCGGGCAAGGTGACCAAGCTCGTTCCGTTCGGCGCCTTCGTTCGCGTCGAGGAGGGCATCGAGGGCCTCGTTCACATCTCCGAGCTGGCTCAGCGCCACGTCGAGGTTCCGGACCAGGTTGTCACCGTTGGCCAGGAAGTTATGGTCAAGGTCATCGACATCGATCTCGAGCGTCGTCGTATCTCCCTGTCCGTTAAGCAGGCAGACGAGGACTACACCGAAGAGTTCGATCCGTCCAAGTACGGCATGGCTGACTCCTACGACGAGCAGGGCAACTACGTCTTCCCTGAGGGCTTCGACCCTGAGACCAACGAGTGGAAGGAAGGCTTCGACGAGCAGCGTCAGGCTTGGGAGGCACGCTACGCAGAGTCCGAGCGTCGCTTCAACCTGCACACCGCTCAGATCGAGCGCAACCGCGCCGCAGCCGCTGAGGCTGCTGAGTCTGCAGAGTCCTCCAACTACTCCTCTGATTCCTCCGATGCAGCTCCGGCATCCGAGACTCAGGCAGAGGTTGGCGGCTCCCTGGCTTCCGACGAACAGCTCGCTGCACTGCGCGACAAGCTGGCTGGCAACTAAAGCTTCCGCTTAGTTTCCGCTAAGCTTTAGGGCTTTGCTCAGCGCCGCGCCCACTTCATCACCTAGATGGGATGGGCGCGGCTTTTGTGATCTTATAGACAATTTGTGCAAACGTTTGCCAGATTGTTTACTGCCTCTAGGCGGTTGACCAGCGACGAAGTAAAGACAAATAGAAAAACTTCCTGGCAAGTCCACAAAACGGGCTTTTGTTCATGTGGGAATCCTCTTATACTCAAAGGTGACGTTATAGCCAGTGCAGTACTGGTTATAAGTGGTATCGAATTGAGGAGTAAGAAGTGGCATCTATCAAGGACACTTCCGCCCACATCGTTGAAAGTATTGGCGGCGCCGACAACATCACGTCGCTGACGCACTGTGCGACGCGCTTGCGCTTTCAACTTGCTGATGCGGGGAGAGTTGATCAAGAAAAGCTCGATAGCGATCCAGCGGTGCTTGGCACCGTGCCGCAGGGCGCTCACGGCTACCAGGTAGTCATGGGCGGCGGCGTTGCTGACTACTACAACGAGATCATCAAACAGCCCGGTGTGCATGCCTCCAGCGACAAAGAGGCGTCCTCCAAGAAGGAATATGACGGGGTTCGCGGTAAGTACGACTGGGTGGATTACTGCTTCGAGTTCCTTTCTGATACCTTCCGCCCTGTTTTGTGGGCGTTGCTTGGTGCCTCACTCATCATCATGTTGCTGATCCTGGCAGACACCGTGCACATTCAGGATTTCCGCGCTCCGCTGGAGGAGCAGCCGGAAGGCTTCCGCTTGGCTCACGCCATGTACCAGTCGGTCTTCTACTTCTTGCCGGTGATGGTCGGTGCGACCGCGGCCCAAAAGTTGGGTGCGAATATGTGGGTCTCCGCGGCTATTCCCGCAGCTCTGCTGACTCCTGAATTTATGTCGCTGGGTGAGCAAGGCGATACGGTCAACGTATTTGGCCTGCCGCTGGTTATTAACTCTTATGGCTCCCAGGTTTTCCCGCCCATTTTGGCCGCAATCGGCCTGTACTGGGTGGAAAAGGGGCTAAAGAAGATTATTCCTAGCGCGGTTCATATGGTCTTCGTGCCGTTCTTCTCTCTGCTCATTATGATTCCGGCAACGGCCTTCTTACTCGGCCCGTTCGGCATTGGCGTGGGCAACGGCATTTCCTGGATCCTGTACCAGATCAATGATTTCTCGCCGTTCATCCTGGCTATCGTTATTCCGCTGCTGTACCCGTTCCTCGTTCCGATGGGCTTGCACTGGCCGCTGAACGTCATCATGATTCAGAACATCGCAACCTACGGCTACGACTTCATTCAGGGCCCGATGGGCGCATGGAACTTCGCTTGCTTCGGCGTCGTAGGCGCGGTCATGGTTATCTCCTTCAGGGAGAAGAACAATGCCATGCGCCAGGTTTCTATCGGTGCCTTCGCTGCGGGCATGCTCGGTGGCGTGTCGGAGCCTTCCCTCTACGGTATCTTGTTGCGATTCCGCCGCAGCTACTACCGGTTGCTGCCAGGTTGTGCGATAGGCGGCGCCATCATCGGTCTCTTCGATGTCCGCGCTGAGGCCTTCGTCTTTACCTCTGCGTTGACCACTGGCGCTATGACCCCGCAGCTGGGTTACGTACTTGGTATCGCGGCTGCGTTCCTTACCTCTTTCTTCCTGACCTTGTTCTTCGGCTACCGCACTGCAGAGGAAAAGCAGGAAGACTTGGAGCGCATCGCTCGCGAACAGGGCGAATCTGTGGAGGACGTAGCTGCTCGTTCGGAGTTTAAGCCCACCAATGCTGGGAAGGAAGAGTCCTCGAATGCGGGTGGCGCAGTTGCTGCCAGCGCTGCGGGCGCTGCTGCTACTGGTGTTGCCGCCAAGCAGGCTGGCAAGGACGACATCGTGCTGGATTCCCCTCTGGAAGGCGAGGCAGTAGATCTTTCGGAGGTTCCGGATCCTATCTTCGCAGGCGCAAAGCTGGGGCCTGGCATGGCTGTCCAGCCAACTGGCAATACCGTCTATGCGCCTGCTGACGGCAAGGTGCTCACCGTTCAAAAGTCCGGCCATGCGGTAGGCCTAAGCCTCGACAATGGCGTGCAGCTGCTCATTCACGTAGGTCTCGATACCGTTGAGCTGGGAGGCGAGGGCTTCGATGTGCACGTGGAAAAGAAGCAACGCATATCCGCAGGTGACAAGTTGATTAGCTTTGACCCGGAATTCATTCGTTCCAAGGGCTATAACTTGATTACTCCAGTTGTGGTCACTAACGCCACTAAGTTCGGCGCGGTCTCCGGCGAAGCCGGCCAGGTTACCCTGAATGATGATTTGCTCCGCATTCCACCGAAGCCAGAGGAAGCAGCGGAATAAGGGATCGCTGACACCTATAGCGACAGAGGAATCCCACATCATCGCGTATGGTGGGGTTCCTTTTCGCGTAGGGTGGCTGCCATGAAACTCATTGGGCTTACAGGTGGTATTGGCAGTGGCAAGTCAACAGTCGCGAGGATCTGCCGCGAACGCGGATGGGAAGTGGTCGATGCCGATGGCATCGCGCGCGACGTCGTCAAGCCCGGGCGGCCTGCGTTAGCGGAGCTGGCGTCAGCATTTGGAGAAGATATTTTGCTGGCAGATGGCAGCCTTAACCGCAAGGAATTGGCCCGGCGAGCCTTTGCGGACAAGGAACACACCGAGTTGTTGAATTCCATTACCCATCCACGCATCCAAGCGGAAACGCAGCGCCAATTCGCGGCGGCACGTGAAGATGGCTATGATTTTGCGGTTTACGATATGCCGCTTTTGGTAGATAACGGCTTAGACAAAGACATGGACTACGTCATCGTGGTGGACGTGGCGGTAGAAGAGCGCGTCCGTCGCCTCGTAGCTTCACGCGGGTTGGAAGAGGAAGACGCGCGCCGTCGCATTGCAGCGCAGGTACCTGATGAGGTGCGATTGGCCGCGGCTACGCACGTCATTGACAACAATGGCACGTTGGAGCAGTTGCGCGCGCGAGCGGCCGAGGTCATGGACCGCATAGAAGCGGACTCTTAGATGCGGAGTCACCCAAACTTTAACCGTTGGGCGGTTAGAGTTTACGCAGTTTAGAAGTTGTGTTAACTTCCGCGTCTTAAGCTACTCGCCGTGGGAACGTGGGATACTGGACCTTTTGATAATCACGCTGCGCGAGAACTGCTCGCTAGCCTGCGTGATGGTTCTTTCGATCTCACAGCCTTTCAGAAGTCATGTGCCGAGGAGCCCTTAGACTCCGATGACGCGGAAACCATGATCGCGCTGGGCGCTCTGTTAAAGCTGAAGGCTGATGCACTGCCGGAAGGCATTCACCGCGAGGATCTTGCACCCCTGTATACACCGCAGTCTAAAGCATGGTTGCGTCGCCGCATTAATAGTGCAATGCGCCCAGAGACGTCTTCTGTCTATGCGCTGTGGGAGACCACCGGCGAGCTGGAAGAGTGGCTGCGCACCGCGCAGGACTCCTTGCCGTGAACATAGCTAGCCGCGCCATATAAGCAGTAGAGTAGTGGGCATGGCTTTTGCTGCTGAACATCCTCTTATTCCAAATTCCGAGCACCGCGTCGTCAGCGAGGTCGAGCGCACCCCAGGTGAGTTTCAGGTTGTCTCTGAATACGAACCGGCCGGCGACCAGCCCGCTGCTATTGCAGAGCTCAATGAGCGCCTCAACCGCGATGAGCGCGATGTAGTACTCATGGGTGCTACCGGTACAGGTAAGTCCGCCACAGCTGCATGGTTGATCGAAAAACAGCAGCGACCCACGCTGGTGATGGCACCAAATAAGACCCTGGCAGCGCAGCTAGCGAACGAGCTGCGCCAACTTTTGCCGCATAACGCGGTGGAGTACTTCGTTTCTTATTATGACTATTACCAGCCAGAGGCTTATATTGCGCAGACGGATACCTATATTGAGAAGGATTCGTCTATCAACGAGGATGTAGAGCGCCTGCGCCACTCGGCCACCTCGGCGCTGCTGTCCCGCCGGGACGTGGTGGTTGTGTCCTCGGTGTCCTGCATCTATGGCTTGGGTACACCGCAGTCCTATTTGGATCGCTCGGTCATTATTTCCGTGGACGAGGAGCTAGACCGGGACCGCTTCCTCCGTTTGTTGGTGGATATCCAATACGAACGCAACGACGTAGGATTTACCCGCGGCACCTTCCGCGCCAAGGGCGACACGGTCGATATCATTCCGGCGTATGAGGAACGTGCGGTGCGCATTGAATTCTTCGGCGATGATATTGATTCTCTCTACTACATTCATCCCGTCACTGGCGATGTCATCGAGGAAGTAGATGAGGTGCGCATCTTTCCCGCGACCCACTACGTGGCCGGACCTGAACGCATGGAAAAGGCCGTAGCTGCCATCAAAGAGGAATTGGCCGAGCGCCTGGACGATCTAGAAAACCGCGGCAAACTGCTGGAGGCACAACGACTTCGCATGCGCACCGAATACGATCTAGAAATGATCGAGCAGGTAGGTTTTTGCTCCGGCATCGAGAACTACTCCCGCCACGTCGATGGCCGTCCAGCCGGTTCCGCGCCGGCTACGCTGCTGGATTACTTTCCCGAGGATTTTCTCACCATTATTGACGAGTCTCACGTCACGGTCCCACAGATTGGCGGCATGTTCGAGGGCGATATGTCCCGCAAGCGCAATCTGGTGGAATTCGGCTTCCGTCTGCCCTCCGCGGTGGATAACCGCCCGCTGACCTTCGATGAGTTTGAACAACGCGTGGGACAAACCGTCTACATGTCCGCCACCCCTGGCGACTTTGAACTTACGTCCTCGGACGGTGAGTACGTGGAGCAGGTGATTCGCCCAACTGGTCTGGTGGATCCGAAGGTTACCGTCAAACCTACGAAGGGCCAGATTGATGATCTCATCGATGAGGTACGCACCCGCATTTCGCAGCAAGAGCGAGTCCTGGTGACCACGCTGACTAAACGCATGGCAGAAGACCTCACCGATTACTTGTTGGAGCAAGGCATTAAGGTGCGCTACTTGCACTCGGATATCGATACCTTGCAGCGCGTCGAGCTTTTGCGGCAATTGCGCCTCGGCGAGTTTGATGTGCTGGTGGGCATTAACCTCCTGCGTGAGGGCCTTGACCTCCCCGAGGTATCGCTCGTTGCCATCTTGGATGCGGACAAGGAAGGCTTCTTGCGCTCTACCACCTCGCTCATCCAGACCATTGGCCGTGCTGCCCGTAACGTCTCTGGCGAGGTGATTATGTATGCCGATAAAATCACCGATTCGATGCAAGAGGCAATCGAGGAGACGGAGCGACGCCGCGAAAAGCAAATAGCCTATAACAAGGAACACGGCATTGACCCGCAGCCTTTGCGGAAGAAGATTGCCGACATCCTTGACCAAGTCTATGAAGACGGCGGGGACGAAGAGTCTAACTCTGATCCCTCTACAGTGGTGGAGAAGCGGGATATTTCCAGCATGGCTACCGATGAGGTGCAGGCGCTTATCGACGATCTCTCGGCCCAAATGGGTGCCGCCGCGCGCGAGCTTAAATTTGAACTGGCTGGTCGTCTGCGCGATGAGATTGCTGATCTAAAGAAGGAATTGCGTGGATTGAAGGAAGCGGGAATTTAGTTTTCTCCCCCTGAAAGTGATGATTGGCTCCGAGGGTACTTTTCTAAAAGGCTGCGCTAGTTATACTGGATAAGTGCCAGAAGCGCCGTTTAGTTGTCACTGCGAAATAGTTCAACTGCAAGGAGAATAATGCTTACTTATAAAAACATTGCCGTCGGCACCGATGGCTCTGAAACCTCCCTGCGCGCAGTCCGCGCTGCGGCGTCCATGGCACGGGCGTACGACGCTAAGCTGATTATTATCTCAGCTTTTTATAACCACGCTGGATCCATGCTTGGTGCTCCGAGGGGCGACGAAGCCGGTCTGCCCGTTGTAAGTGAGGACATGGCCGGTACCTACCTGACCAATGCCACCCGTATCGCCGAGTCGGAGGGTGCGGAACACATTGAGATCGTAGGGAAATCTGGAGACCCAGTAAAAGCCTTGTTGGAAGTAGGCCAGGACTATGACGTGGACCTGTTCGTGGTGGGAAACCGCGGCGTGAATTCCGTTCGTGGTCGAGTCTTCGGTTCTGTCCCAACGGAACTAACCCACAAGTCAAAGGTGGACGTCGTCGTAGTTAATACCAGCGAGAAACGTTAATCCTTTTTCGTTGTTACACTGGCAGTAATGCCTCTGTAGGCTAAATAAACACTCTGGGTACACACCCACAAAGAAAGGTCATCATGAGCGACTACAACTCGATCGTTGTCGGTACTGACGGTTCTAAGTCTTCTCTCCTCGCTGTAGAGCGAGCAGCTAAGATCGCCGCTGCTTTCGATTCCAATCTGATTATCGGTTGTGCTTACTACGAAAACCAGGAGCAGGCTTCCAAGACCCTGCGTCAGGATTCCGTAACCATTTTGGGCGATGAGAAGGCGGGGGAAAACCTCAAGGAGGCTAAGCTACACGCTGAGAAGTTCGGCGCTTCCAAGGTCGAAACCGCTGTTCGCCCGGGCACCCCAGTGCAGGCCCTGATGTCCATCGTCAACGACAACCATGCTGACCTGCTTATCGTGGGCAACCGCGGCATCAACTCCCTGACCGGTCGTCTGCTGGGCTCCGTGCCAGCAGACGTTGCTCGCCAGTCTGACTGCGATGTAATGATCGTTCACACCGTCAGCTAAAAGCGGTGATTAAAACCCGCCTTGGTCTTGTTCTGGAAAGACCAAGGCGGGTTTCGTCGTTAAGCGCAGCTTAGTCCTTAGGGTGTGCGGCGTTGAATGCGGCGGCGATGGCGTTACCGTTCGCGCCCTGAATCAAGGGGATAGAGAAGTCGCCCTCCTCATTGGCAGCGGCCAAAGGGCTCAGCGAGCCGTGGGAGAGCAACTGCTCCTGCGGGCTCAGATTGCGGATGAGCACAGAGTGAATCCGGTCCGGATGCTCATTAGCCACATCGCCGTAGGTCAATGGATCATGTTGTCCGTCATCGCCAATGAGAATCCATTGCATATCCGGGTAGGCAATGAGCAGATTGCGCAGCTGAACACGCTTGTGCTCCTGACCGCTGCGGAAAAGTCCCGTCTCCGTTGGGCCCCAGTCCGTCAGCAGCATGGGACCCGCGGGGAAACCATGGTGAGACAGGAATTTCTTGAGCGAGCCAAAAGTATTCCAAGCGCCCGTAGATAGATAAAATACTGGGGCTTGGGGGAAGCGCTGTTGTAGTTGAGCATAGAATTCGGCCATTCCGGGAACGGCCTGTCGCTTGCTAGGGCGCTTGGCCCAGGAATTCCACGCCGCGGTGAGCGCACGCGGCAGCCACGTGACAAGCACCGTGTCATCGATATCGCTAACAATGCCGATCTTGGCCGCCGGATCAACGATAAGTAGTTGGGCCTCCACGGCATTCGCGTTTGCGGCCTCGATTGTTGCCGTATGCCACCCGGGCTCTAATCCGTGGTCATGGACTAGTAAGTCAATGTATCCGTTTCGATCGGTGGTGCCGGTGACAGTCTTTTCCCCAATAGTTACCGAAACGTCGTGGTGTTCTACTTGAATGGTGAGAAACTGCTGGTAGCCGCGCTTGCCCCATGTATCCCTTTTGCCTTCATCAGGATCGTGCATGAGTACGCGGCCGAAGACTCTCACCTGTTCGGTGGTGCCATAACCTGTATATCCCACAATCAGGGGCTGCCACCCACCCCGTTGGGAGCGTTTCAAGGTAAAGGAATTTAGCGAGCTTTCAGCTTTGCGCATGATGTCAGATAAGGCCATAGCATGAAGCTTACGGGAGCCTAAAGAACTTCGCCGCAGTCACCGACGAGCGTGAGCGATTGAGTGGCACGAGTGATGCAGACATAGAGGTTCTGCAATCCCTGTGGGGAGGCGTCCACGATGCGCTGCGGATCGAGCACGACCACGTGGTCAAACTCGAGGCCCTTGTAGTGCTCCGCCGTAGCGGCGTCAATAACCGCGGTGAGCCTGCCGTCCTCTTCGCTGTGTACTCCAGGGGTGCAGGTGCCGTGCTCAAACCGGCGGACCTGCACTCCATCACGGATGGCTGTCGCCGGAATGGCGTCAGGGTTAATCATTTCCAATAGTCCATTGGCCAAATCCGTGATGGGCTGCGGGGTGCGATAGTTGACGGTAAGAAAATGGTGACGAAAGCGTTGAGCCACAAAAGGCTCGAGAGTCTCGCCCCAGTCATCAACACCTGCTGGGGAACCAGTCTGGGAGGTATCACCCACCAAAGTCATCCACCGGGAAGGGCAGCGGCGGAAGAGCATTCGCCACTCCATAGGTGTTAATTCCTGGGCCTCGTCCACGATGATGTGACCATAAGCCCACGTATGGTCTTCGCGGGCGCGTTGGGCAGTGGTGCGTTTATCGCGTACCTCCTGGCGGTGCGCTAGGGTCTCGGCGTCGATGACATCGTGGGCAGAGAGGATTTCTGCTTCAAACATGTCATCATCATTATCTGTGGACTCGGAGGAGGACAAGATATCCAATGCGTCTTCCGCATCAGCCACTTGCTCACGCCACGCGGCATCATCGGCTGCCTTCTTTTCTTCAGGGTTGGGCAGGCCGATGAGGACGGCAAGCTCGTCTAACAAGGCCGCATCCGAATCCGTCCATGCTCGTCCATCTGCCCGGTAGAGCGCTTCTTGGGTTTCTTCGTCATATCCGTGCGCGGCATAAGCGATGCGCTCGCGCGAGGAGACTAGTGCAGCAAGTACATCTGTGGGGTGTAGTTCGGGCCAAAACTCATCGATCAAGGCAGTGACGGCCGCGTCCTCAGCAAGGTCATCGTGGAATTGATCGATATCGGCGCGCGAAAGAAGATTCTTTCCGCCAAGCGGATCGGCACCTACCGTGTCTGCCATCTGCTGGGCTAGGTCTTCTACGAGGTGCTCAATGAAGGCACCACGCGCCTCATTGTGTGGCTTTCGCGAGCGCCGGGCACGTGTGCGGGCGCTTTTCACCATGTTTGGCGTGACGCTTAGGGTAAGGCCGTCGACTGCTAGCTCACGGGGGGCGTCGGGAAGCAGCTGGTAGTCCTTGACCGCGGTGGAGAGGATCTCCACCATGGCGTCGCTACCCTTGATTTCCCGAGCTACGAGGTCTTCCTCGTGGCTTGGTTCAATTCCAGGGAAGAGCCCGCCAATGGTTGAGAGCACCACGCCGGTCTCACCCAGTTCGGGGAGCACGCGCGAAATATAGTCCAAGAAGCTGCTATTGGGGCCAACGATGAGTACGCCCGTGGCAGAAAGTAGCTCGCGGTGGGTATAGAGCAGATAAGCAACGCGATGCAGCGCAACTGCGGTTTTACCGGTACCGGGGCCGCCTTCTACCACCATCACGCCGCGGGTGTTATCGCGGATAATCTCGTCCTGCTCCCGCTGAATAGTCTCCACAATGGAGGCCATGTGGCCCGTGCGGGCTCGCTGCATAGCGTGATAGAGAGCGGATTCGCTCGCTACGCCGGTCTCTTCTTCACGCACGCCAGGGCCAGACAGAACCTCATCATGAATGCCGGTGACGGTGCGTCCTTTGGTCCGGATTTGGCGGCGGGTGTGTACGCCTTCTGGTTGGGCGGTGGTAGCGAGATAGAAGGGCCGTGCCATGGGGGCACGCCAATCTAGAAGGAGCGTGCGATAGTCATCTTCACGCGCATCGAGTCCCATGCGGCCGATGTAGCGGCGATCTAGGCCTTCCGAGGTGGGATTGTCACCTGGGGCATCGATGTCGATGCGGCCAAAGACCAAACCCATTTGGGCCACATTGAGACGATCCAGCTTGGCTTGAAGCCCGTGGTATTCCGTTTCGCGGCGCACCAAGGCATCCGCGTCCGGGGTGGAAGGATCTACGTCCGCCTGCACCTCATTAAGCCGTTCATTTGCCGCGGCCACCTCATCGTCGAGGCGGGAGAATAGGCCGTCCACATAATCTTGCTCCGTAGCGATGGCTTCGCGCTCCGAGGAACCTTCGGCCGCCGCGTGCTTATTGGATGCTGAGTTCACGTGACTCCTTGGTGATTGGACGTTGATGGGGTGGAAGGTGCCGGGCACGCTGTCCGGCGAGGGGGAGAGATGAGTTTAGACTCTGCTGTGACAAAGAACAACGGCCCAGCATAAGGCTGGGCCGTTGAGTCATCGCCGAGATAGTCGGCCGAGGAAGATGTGGCTACTTAGAGCGCTTTTCCAGCTTCTTGATAGCTGCCTCAATCTTCTTATTTGCCTCCTGCTGTAGCTTGTCAGCGTGCTTGGAGGCCTTCTTGTTTGCGCGCTTGGACTTTGCGCCATCCAGCTTGGCGACGGCCTTATCGGCACGTGCCTGAGCCTTGGTAGCTGCCTTCACCGCACGGGTACGGGCGATGTCGCGATTAGCTTGCGCGGCCTCGAGCCAGTCACCCTTATTGTCATCAACATAAGTCTTGGCGTTGTCGACCGAGTCCTCAATGAAGGACTTGGCGTTGCCCAGCAAGTCGCGGCCAGACTCCTGCCAATCGTCCTTGTTGTCCTCTACGTAGGTCTTGGCATCGTCAACATAGGACTTTGCGGTATCTAGCAGACCACGGCCGGTGGACTGCCAGTCATCCTTGTTGTCGTCTACGTAAGCCTGTGCCTTGGCAGAGGTCTCGTTGATCCAGTCGCCGGCCTTGGAAGACAGCTCGTTAGCACGGGCAGAGAGCTCTTCGCGCTTCTGCTCGGATTCAGACTTAGTAGGCAGCGCCTGCTGAATCTTTTTGTTCGTGCGCTTGCCGGCCTTCTGCGCGCGCCAACGCAGGGAAGGCTTGCCCTCGGTGTCCTGGGTAGCGATAAACAGGGCGCCGAGCAAAGCGGTGTTGGTAACGAATCCGTTGCGGCGGGATTCCTTGTCTTCCTTGTTGTCTGCAGCCCAGAAGTTGTTCTTGCCAATCAGGTTGGGCAGGGTAGCGGCCGCCAGTACCGCAGCGGAAGTGCGCGGTGCCTTGCCCAGAGCCAAGGTGGAGCCGGCGCCTACCTTAGCGCCGCCAATGGCGCGGGTAACTAGTTCTGGGTCATTGGGGATGTAGCCCTGGTACTCAGAAGGAACGGCCTTGCGCACGGTCTTGAGGAAACCCTCGGTTTCCTTCACGTGCTCGGACGCGTTGCGCAGGTTGTCTACGCCTTCCCATACAAATACGGATGCCAGCATGGGGCGGGCAAGCTTGCGAATCATAGTCCTTAAAGCTCCTTAGCTCGTTGTTCTAGACCTATCGTGTGCTAGACCATTGTACGCGGAAATTAGCCACTGGATCACCAGCGGCGTTCCCACCAGTCACCAAGCTTGGGGCGCTCCTCGCCCAAGGTCGTGGACTTGCCGTGTCCTGGGCGCACGATCGTATTGTCGGGGAACTCATCAAAGATGCGCGCCGTAACGTCCTTATAAAGGCGTACGAAGTCACCCTCAGAGGTGGTCTTGCCCAGGCCGCCGGGGAAGAGGGAATCGCCTACAAAGAGGTTGGTGACGCCATCGATGCTTGCAACCAGAGCTGCCCCGCCGGGGGTGTGGCCGCGCAAGATGATGACTGGCAGCTGAAGACCCGCGAACTCGATGGAATCGCCCTCGCGCAGCTCCACGTCTACCTCAGCCGGGATGGCGGGGGAATCCAGGAAGGAGGCGTAGTGAGTGGCACCCGTTTCGGACAAAATCTCCTCGAGTGCGCGCACGTGATCCCAGTGGCGGTGCGTCGTGAGAACTGCGGTAATTTTCACTCCGGCTTTGCGGGCCATGTCGAGGATTGCGGGGGCGTCATCGGCGGCGTCGACAAGCAAGCCCTCTTCGCCCGCCTGTAGGAGGTAGCAGTTATTGTCCATCTCGGACACGGAAATCTGATGTAGCTGAAGCTCGTTAGTCATGTTTCCTAGCCTACGGGTACATTCGAGGGGAGATTGCAATCCCTAGTACTGGAGGTCTGAGCACAGTGGCTGATCGTTTGGTGGTGCGCGGTGCCCGCGAGCACAACCTCAAGGGCGTGGATATTGATATCCCCCGCGATAAAATGGTTGTTTTTACCGGTCTATCCGGCTCCGGTAAATCTTCGCTGGCCTTTGACACCATCTTCGCTGAAGGTCAGCGACGCTACGTGGAATCCTTGAGTTCTTATGCCCGCATGTTCTTAGGGCAGATGGACAAGCCGAACGTGGAATTTATTGATGGCCTGTCACCCGCGGTGTCCATTGATCAAAAATCCACCAACCATAATCCACGTTCTACGGTGGGCACGATCACGGAGATCTACGACTATCTGCGCTTGCTATTTTCCCGTGCTGGTACCCCGCACTGCCCAAAATGCGATGCGGTGATTGAGCGCCAAACACCGCAGCAGATTGTGGATGCGGTGCTGGATCTGGAAGAAAAGCTGAAATTCCAGGTGCTTGCACCGGTAGTGCGCAAGCGCAAGGGCGAGTTTGTGGATCTTTTCCAAGACCTGTCGGCTCAGGGTTATTCCCGCGTGCGAGTGGATGGAGAGACCCATCAGCTCAGCGATCCTCCCAAGCTAAAGAAGCAGATCAAGCACAATATTGAAGTAGTGGTTGATCGCTTGCAGGTAAAGGCCTCGCAGAAGCAACGTTTAACGGATTCGGTGGAAACGGCCCTGCGCTTGGCGGATGGCCTAGTCACCATCGAGTTCGTGGATAGGGAGGAGCTCACCCACACGTACTCGGAGAAGGCCGCCTGCCCGAATGGCCATACGCTGACCATCGAAGAGTATGAGCCCCGTGCTTTTTCTTTCAATGCCCCGTTTGGTTCTTGCCCGGTGTGTGACGGTTTAGGTACCAAGCTGGAAGTCGATGTTGACCTGCTTATTCCGGATCCAGAGGCCCCGGCGGTTGATGCGATTCAGCCGTGGCACTCCTCTCCCAACTCCCGCTACTTTGTCAAGCTAGTGGAGGGACTGGGTAAGACAATGGGGTTTGACCCTAAGACGCCAGTGAACGAATTGACCAAGGAGCAGCGCCACGCGCTCATCTATGGCACGGACGAGGAGGTGCAGGTTCGGTACAAGAACCGCTACGGGCGCCAGCGCAATTGGACCGCGCCGTTTGAGGGCGCGACCGGTTTCATTCACCGCAAGCTGGAAACGACCGATTCTCAGTCCCAAAAAGACCGCCTGCTGCAGTACACCCGCCGCGTGCCGTGCAGCACCTGTAAAGGCACGCGCTTGAAGCCGGAGATCTTGGCTGTCCGCTTGGCTTCTACTACTCATGGTGAGCAGTCCATTGCGGGACTGTGTGCGCTTTCGATTGAGGATGCCTCTGAATTCCTGGACTCTTTGGTGCTGGGACACCGCGAGGAAATCATTGCCGGTGCGGTACTCAAGGAAACCCAGGCTCGGTTGCGCTTCCTTCTGGACGTCGGTCTGAATTACCTGACCCTGGATCGCGGCGCATCCACGCTTTCGGGCGGCGAGGCACAACGCATCCGTTTGGCTACGCAGATTGGTTCCGGTTTGGCCGGTGTACTTTATGTGCTCGATGAACCTTCCATTGGTTTGCACCAACGCGATAACCACCGGCTAATTAAGACGCTGCAGCGTTTGCGCGATATTGGCAATACCCTCATTGTGGTCGAGCATGATGAAGACACCATTCGGGAGTCCGATTGGCTCGTAGATGTGGGCCCGCGTGCCGGTGAATATGGTGGCGAGGTGGTCTACCAAGGCGAACCGGCGGGAATTGAAAAGGTAGAGGAGTCCCTGACTGGCCAGTATCTATCTGGCAAGAAGGTGCTCGCAGTCCCGGATCACCGCCGTGAGATCGACAAGGACCGCACCCTGAAAGTCGTGGGTGCGCGCGAGAATAACCTCAAGGGAATAAACGTCGAAATCCCGCTGGGAGTGCTGGCGTGCATTACCGGCGTTTCCGGCTCGGGTAAATCCACCGTGGTCAATGAGATTTTGGCCAAGACTTTGGCCAATAAGCTCAACCGTGCCCGCCAGGTCCCCGGCCGTGCCCAGCGCGTCGAGGGTGTGGAGCACCTAGATAAGCTGGTCCAGGTAGACCAGAGCCCGATTGGCCGTACCCCGCGTTCCAACCCAGCAACCTACACGGGCGTCTTTGACAAGATCCGAAACCTTTTTGCCGAAACCCAAGAGGCCAAGGTCCGCGGCTACAAGGCCGGCCGCTTCTCCTTCAATGTCAAGGGTGGGCGCTGCGAGGCATGCCAAGGCGATGGCACCATCAAGATCGAGATGAACTTCCTGCCGGACGTGTATGTTCCGTGTGAGGTGTGTGAGGGCGCTCGCTATAACCGCGAGACCTTGGAGGTGCACTACAAGGGCAAGAACATCGCCGAGGTACTCGACATGCCAATATCTGAGGCAGCGGACTTCTTCGAGCCCATCAACTCGATTCACCGCTACCTTGCCACGCTTGTCGACGTCGGTTTGGGCTACGTTCGCCTCGGCCAAGCCGCTACTACGCTTTCGGGCGGTGAGGCGCAACGCGTTAAGCTCGCCTCGGAGCTGCAAAAGCGCACCAACGGTAGGACCATCTACATCTTGGACGAGCCGACCACTGGTCTGCACTTTGAGGACATTCGCAAGTTGATGTTGGTTATCCAAGGCCTCGTAGACAAGGGCAATTCGGTGCTTGTCATCGAGCACAACCTCGATGTCATCAAGGCTGCGGACTGGATCGTGGATATGGGGCCGGAAGGCGGCGCCGGCGGTGGCACCGTAGTCGCCCAAGGCACCCCGGAAGATGTTGCGCAGGTGGAAGGCTCCTATACCGGAAGGTACCTAAAGGAAATGTTGAAGTAGGGACACAGTGAATAGTTACAGTCTCGGCGTCAGCCTGCTGGCAGCGCTCACTCTGTTTACGGTGAGTGCCTGCTCTAGCGATCCTGAGACTGAGAAGGCCTCAGCACCCGCGACGGCCTCTCCGGCACCCAACCCGGACTCAGTGCGCACACAGCTTGACCGTGCAGTGGACAAGACCGCAAGGAAGTACCACGCCAAGGTTGGGGTCGCTATTTCAGCCGGCGATGACGCCATTGCTGTGGGCGATAAGGGCAAGGGTCCTGTCTGGTCCACCATTAAGGTGCCAATCGCTATCGCGGCGCTGAAAGACGGCGCGGATAAAAGCCTGGTTGACTTGGCAATCAAGGAATCCGATAACGATGCCGCCTACTCCTTGTGGTCCCAGGTGCAATGGCACGAAGGCTCCGCCGATAAGGCCGTAGAGGAATTGCTCGAAGACTATGGATCGCACGCGGATATCCATAACACCGCCTTCGGCTACTCCACGTGGTCATTGAAAGACCAAGCAGTCTTCGGTGCTGAATTGCCTTGCATCGAGGAGGCGGACTACGTCCACAAGGTACTCAAAGACATTGTGTCCTGGCAGAAAATTGGCCTGTCGAAAGAGAAGCGAACCCGCGCCAAAAGTGGCTGGGGCTTGGACGAGGACGAAAATGAGTACACCTACCGCCAATTTGGTGTTCATGAGGTTACCGGAAAGCGCGTCGGTGTCGCGTTATCTGTGGTTACCGATGGCGAGGATTATGCCAAAGCTGAGCCAGCGGTAAAGTACCTCGCCCATGAAATGGTGGGCATCGTTGATAGAGGGGTAAAGAAGGGCATTATTAAACCAGCTGCCCATTGCAAGGACAGCTAAGCGAGTTGCAATTTGGTGGAAAGAGTAGAAGCTGCTATCCTCAAAGCCACTACCGCCCATGACGCCTTTTCAAGGTTTGTGGGTCACAAGCGGAGTATCTCCCACCCGATGCCGCGAATACCGTTCGTAGGATAAAGGTAAAGGTAACCAAGCAAACGTGCTTGGCACTGTGAGAACTCCCGGCTGTCTTTGGCAGACCGGGTTTGATTCGTTTGTGGTCCCGGTAGGTGAACTACTTACTCATACACCCCCTAATCGAGGAGAACCACAATCAGCGCTGAAGCTCGCATCAATGAGCGTATCCGAGTACCCGAGGTCCGTTTGGTAGGCCCCGGTGGTGAACAGGTGGGCATCGTCCGTACTGATGATGCTCGCAAGCTTGCATACGAGGCTGACCTTGACTTGGTTGAGGTCGCCCCAAAGGCAAAGCCCCCAGTGGCCAAGATCATGGACTACGGCAAGTTCAAGTACGAGCAGGCTCAGAAGGCTCGCGAAGCCCGTAAGAACCAGCAGCAGACCGTGGTTAAGGAACAGAAGTTCCGCCCGAAGATCGATGATCACGATTATGAGACCAAGAAGGGTAACGTAGTTCGCTTCCTCGAGAAGGGATCCAAGGTCAAGGTGACCATTATGTTCCGTGGCCGTGAGCAATCGCGTCCGGAGCTGGGTTTCCGCCTCTTGGAGCGTTTGGCCGATGACGTCGCTGAAGTTGGCGTTGTTGAGTCCCGCCCCAAGCAGGATGGTCGCAATATGACCATGGTTTTGGGTCCGGTTCGCAAGGGCAAGAAGTAGACCAGATTCCACGTAGGATTTAAGGACTTAATACTCATGAAGCAGAAGACCCACAAGGGCACCGCAAAGCGTATCAAGGTGACCGGTTCCGGCAAGCTGCGCCGTGAGCAGGCTGGCCGCCGCCACCTGCTGGAGGGCAAGCCGTCCAAGCGTACCCGTCGTCTGAAGGGCACCGAGGCAGTCGCACAGCCTGACACCAAGCGCGTCAAGCGCCTGCTCGGCCGCGCATAATAGCGCCGAATCAACCCACATCCGCCATCACAATTCGAATTAAGGAAGTATCACTGTGGCACGAGTAAAGCGCTCAGTTAACGCAAAGAAGAAGCGTCGCGCGATTCTGAAGTCCGCTAAGGGCTACCGCGGCCAGCGTTCCCGCCTGTACCGTAAGGCGAAGGAGCAGTGGCTGCACTCCATGACTTACGCTTACCGCGATCGTCGCGCTCGTAAGTCTGAGTTCCGTAAGCTGTGGATCCAGCGCATCAACGCTGCTGCCCGCATGAATGACATCACCTACAACCGTCTCATCCACGGCCTGCGCCTGGCTGAGATCGAGGTTGACCGCAAGATCCTGGCTGAGCTTGCTGTCAATGACTTCGAGGCATTCTCCGCACTGTGTGAGGCTGCCAAGGCTGCTCTGCCTGAGGACGTTAACGCTCCTAAGGCTGCCTAGTTACTAGGAATACAACGCCCGTTTCTCCGGCTTATGTGCCAGGCGAAGCGGGCCTTGTTGGTTTTACGCTCTATCTGTCTAGTGAGCTCGGCCTCGCATGCTACATTGGGTCGGGACCCCGAGTAACCCCGAGACCGAGGAGCAGATTTCCCTGTGACAAACCCAAATGGTGGCTACCAACCAGAAAACGGCTAGTATTCTGGCCACTCCTATGACAACAACCAGGGCCAGCAGTACAACCCCTATAACCAGCAGGCCGGTTACCAGCCGCAGTACCACCAAGGCTATGCACCACAACCGAATATGGGTTCCTATCCGGTGCAGCAGCAGTATGTGGCGCAGGGACCGCAAAAGTCTTGGATCGCGACTTTGCTGCTGTGCTTTTTCTTGGGCTCCTTCGGCGCGCATAACTTTTATACCGGCCGCACGAGCTTTGGCGTAGCGCAGCTGGTGCTTAATATCTTGGGCTGGGCTACTTTCTGGTTCTTGCTCGGATTCGCGTTTTGGGCCATCGTCGGAATCTGGGTCTTTATTGAGTTCATTATGATCATCGCCGGCGCCGGTGATTACGATAAGGACGCCCGCGGCGTGCCACTAGCTAAGTAGCATCCAACGTTGTGATCCTGTTCCCAAATCGGCAACAGGACTTTTTATTTTGCTTACGCAGCAGGGGCTGAGCCTGGGGCTAGGCAACTAGTAGGTAGGGTAGGAGCCATGAATTTGGATTTTGACTCTGCCTTTACTGAACGCACTCCGCGCATTGTTAACGCAGCCAAGCTGCACCGTGCGGCTAACCGGAAGAAGGCGAAGCAATTCCTGATTGAAGGAGAAAACGCTGTAGATGCCGCAGTGTCTACAGGCGCGGCTGTCGATGTTTTCGTCACTGAAAAGGCCGCAGAACGCTTCGGTGACATTATTACCGTCTGTGGATACATGGGGGCGTACGTACATCCCATTACCGATAAAGCGGCT
Source organism: Corynebacterium sp. Marseille-P4611 (assembly GCF_916618765.1). NCBI lineage: Bacteria > Bacillati > Actinomycetota > Actinomycetes > Mycobacteriales > Corynebacteriaceae > Corynebacterium > Corynebacterium sp. Marseille-P4611. Next base: position 2,090,828 of record NZ_CAKAKD010000001.1, on the reverse strand, counting down.
AAGCATCTATCTGATACCGCCACCACCACGGGGCTTTTCGCGCTATGCAAGCCAGTGCTATGGTCCGCGGGCAAAATCCTTAACGGCAAGCCAAGTTTGGTCTCTGTTCCCGTGCTCACTTCGGAGCCGGGCAATGCAGGCACATTGATTAGGACTTCCGACGCCATGGGCGCAGATGGAGTAATTTTTGCGGGCGAGACGGTCGATCCCCTCAGCTGCAAGGTAGCGCGCGCTTCAGCCGGTTCGCTATTTCATGTCCCAGTAGCGCGGGATCCCAATATCAAAGACGTTTTGGGGCAGCTGCGTAAATCAGGCATGCAGATTGCGGCGACAGCCGCCGATGGGGAAGTAGACCTCGCAGAGGCAGATCTATCACAGCCAACGGCGTGGCTATTTGGCAACGAGGCCCACGGATTGGGTGAGCTACTGGAAGAAGCCGATATGCGGGTGCGTATTCCGCTACGTGGGCGCGCAGAGTCACTCAACCTAGCGACCGCGGCGAGTATCTGTCTTTATGAGTCAGCAAAAGCCCAAGAGCACAGCTAAGCAGATCCCCGAATGAAAAGGGGGGTCCCTGGGGCGGTCGGACTAGCCGGGACAGAGTAAGATTGCACGCGTTAGTTTTCGCGCGAGAAGAAGGTACGAAGTACGTGTCCGATACACCGCAGATCGAATTGACCGAAGAGGCTCTTGGGGCCGCGGCCGAAAAGGCTATCGCAGCCTTCGACGCAGCCGAAACGCTCGATGAGTTGGTTGCAGCCCGCCGCGAGCACCTAGGAGATGGCGGCTATATTCCGCAGGCTCGCCAGTCATTGGGGCAGCTGCCCAAGGACCAGCGCAAGAGCGCTGGCAAGGCTGTCAACATGGCCCGCGGCAAGATGGAAAAGCGCTTCGCCCAGGTTAAGGACGTCTTGGAGCAAAAGGCCCGCGAGGAGCAGTTGCGAGCAGAGACCGTAGATGTGACGATTCCTACCACTCGCACCCAGACTGGTGCGCTTCACCCGATTACCGCATTGTCAGAACGCATTGCGGATATTTTCGTCGGTATGGGCTGGGAAATCGCGGATGGCCCCGAGGTTGAGGCGGAGTACTTTAACTTCGACGCTTTGAACTTTAAGCCGGATCACCCAGCGCGTACCCTGCAGGATACGTTCCACGTCTCCGGCGAGGGCTCTAAGCAGGTGCTACGCACGCACACCTCTCCGGTACAGGTACGCACGATGCTGGAGCGCGATGTGCCGCTGTATATCGCTTGCCCAGGTCGCGTATTCCGCACCGATGAGCTAGATGCCACCCACACCCCGGTTTTCCACCAGGTAGAAGGTTTGGCCGTGGATAAGGGCCTGACCATGGCTCACCTGCGCGGCACCCTTGAGCACTTGGCCAAGGTGTTGTTCGGTCCGGAGACTACGACGCGCATGCGCGTGAATTACTTCCCGTTCACCGAGCCCTCTGCCGAGGTTGATGTGTGGTTCCCGAATAAGAAGGGCGGCGCCGGTTGGATCGAGTGGGGCGGCTGCGGCATGGTGAATCCCAATGTGCTGCGCGCCGTTGGTGTTGACCCAGAGGAATACACGGGCTTTGCCTTTGGCATGGGCCTCGAGCGCACGCTGCAGTTCCGCAATGGCTTGACCGATATGCGCGACATGGTCGAAGGCGATGTCCGCTTCACCCTGCCGTTTGGCGTGCAGGCTTAAAACCCAGAAAGGATAGACACACTAATGCTTATTTCCCAAGACTGGGTCACCCGCATCCTGGGCGCTAAGAACCCTGGTTGGAACGTTTCCGCTGCTGATATGGACTCCGGATTCGTGCGCGTCGGTTTTGAAACCGAAGGTTATGCTGCTGTTCCGGAGAGCACCGGTCCGCTGGTCATCGGCCAGGTGGTAGAGATCGAGGAACTTACTCAGTTCAAAAAGCCCATCCGCTACTGCCAGGTGAATGTTGGCCAGGCTAATGGGACCGGCGAGCTGCAGGGCATCATTTGCGGTGCTCGTAATTTCCGTTTGAATGACTATGTCGTTGTGGCGCTTCCGGGCTCGGAACTGCCAGGTGGCTTTAAAATTGCGGCTCGCGAGACCTACGACCACATCTCCAATGGCATGCTGTGCTCCGGCGCTGAGCTCGGTTTGGGCGCGCAGGCCAACGGCATCATCGTCTTGGGCGATGATGTCGCCGATAAAGTAGGTGAGGATGCTCGCCCGATTATTGGGCTGCACGATACCGATTTTGATGTCAACATCACCCCGGATCGCGGCTACGCCCTATCTGCGCGCGGTTTGAGCCGTGAGATTGCCTCCGCTTTCGATCTAGAATTTGCCGATATTGCCGAGGATCCGTCGGTTGCTGGAATTGATACATCTGCTGTTCCGGCGGCGCAGGGCTCGCTTATCGACGTCACCCTAGACCCCGCGACCAAGGCGCAGCGTTTCGGCCTCCGCAAAGTCAGCGGTATAGACCCGCAGGCGCGTACCCCGTTCTGGCTGGAGCGCGATCTCATGCTCTGCGGCCAGCGCAGCGTGAACCTGCCTACGGACATTACTAACTATGTGATGTTGCTGTTGGGCACCCCGATGCATGCCTTTGACGCTAACGTGATCCAAGGAAACCTTGTTGTCCGTAACGCGGAGGAGGGTGAGAAGTTCGAGACTCTGGATCACGTAAAGCGTGAGCTTTCTGCAGAAGACGTGGTCATCTGCGATGACAATGGCATCCAGTCCCTGGCCGGTGTCATGGGCGGTACTACCTCCGAAATCTCGGCGGAGACCACTGATGTTGTCTTCGAATCCGCTATCTGGGATCCGATCACCGTGGCGCGCACCTCCCGCCGCCATAAGTTGGCGTCCGAGTCCTCCCGCCGCTTCGAGCGTGGCGTGGATCCAGCGGTCGTCGAGGTCGCTCTGGACACCGCATGTGCGCTTTTGCAGCAGCTGGCGGGCGGCACCATTGAGGAAGGCCGGACGCTTATCGGGGACGTCGCCAAGCGCGAGCCTATTGCCCTGCGCACCGCAAAGGCTAGCGAGTATGCAGGAGTTGACTATTCCCGTGAGACCGTTATTTCCCGCCTTGAGGAAGTCGGCTGCACGGTTACCGATGAGGGGGAACTGCTGCAGGTAACGCCTGCCACGTGGCGCACCGATATCTCTATGGATGTTGACCTCATTGAGGAGGTCCTACGTCTGGAGGGCTTGGAGGACATTCCCACCGTCTTGCCTACTCCGGCCGGCGGTCGCGGTCTGACCCCAGCGCAGAAGCGTCGCCGCGCTATTGGTCACGGCTTGGCCTATGCCGGTTATGCAGAGGTATTGCCGGCCCCATTCGTGGCGAACGACACCTTTGATGTGTGGGGCTTGGACAAGGATGATGCTCGCCGCCGCACCGTAGAGGTGCAGAACCCGCTTGAGGCAGATAAGGCCATCTTGTCCACGACTCTGCTTCCGAACATGCTGGAGGCCATCGGCCGCAATGTTGCGCGTGGCCGCAGCGACCTCGCCCTGTATGGTCTGCAGCAAGTGACATTCAAGCGCGCCGCGGTATCGCCCATGCCTTCTGTCGAGAAGCGACCTTCTGAGCAGGTTGTTTCCGAACTTCTGGGTACCCTTCCTGAGCAGCCGCTGCACGTTGCAACGGTGGCCACCGGCAATATTGAGCATGAGGGACCGTGGGGCGAGGGTCGCGCATATAGCTACGCCGACGCTATCGAATCCGCCCGCCAGGTCGCTCGCGCCGCCGGCGTGGATATCGAGCTGGAGGCAGCGCACGTTCTTCCCTGGCACCCAGGTCGTTGTGCTGCCGTGAAGGTTGCTGGCACTGATGTGGTTCTGGGCCATGCCGGTGAGCTTCACCCGCAGGTTCTGGAAGCACTGAACCTGCCGGCGCGTACCTGCGCTATGGAGCTGGACGTTACCGCTATGCCATTGGAAGAGAAGTTCCCTGCGCCGGTACTGTCCTCCTTCCCTGCATTGCACCAGGACATTGCGCTCGTGGTGGATGAAGACGTCCCAGCAGAGCGCGTGCGCGCCACCGTGGAAGAGGGGGCGGGCGAACTCATCGAGTCCGTCGAGCTCTTCGACATTTTCCGTGGTGAGCAGTTGGGTGAGGGCAAGAAGTCCTTGGCCTTCCAGCTTCTGTTCCGTGCAGCGGATCGCACGTTGACCGATGAGGAAGTCAACGAGCACCGCACGGCGGCAGCAGAGCTGGCTAAGCAGCGCTTGGGCGCAGAGATGCGCGCATAGCTTTCCCCAAAGGGGCGGTGAGATATAGCTCACCGCCCCTTTTTTCATACATTTTTCGCTCCTAGCAAAGCTTTAACCAGGTATTTCTCCCAATTTGTATGAATAACATACGGGCGAGTGTATTTTTTGCTATAGTCATCCCTATGACGATTTCAGTAGCAATAGCAGGCGCCACAGGATACGCAGGAAGCGAGATCCTTCGCCTGCTGCTATCTCATCCGGCCTATCTTTGCGGCCGCCTGCGCATTGGCGCACTCACGGCACATTCCACTGCAGGGAAGACGGTAGCTGAGCTTATGCCCCACCTGCCTCAGTTGGCGGACAGAGTCATTGAGGAGACGTCCGTTGATAAGCTCCGTGGACACGACATTGTTTTCCTAGGCCTACCGCATGGGCACTCTGCTGACATCGCCCAGCAACTGGGCCAGCAGACCACCGTGATCGATTGTGCAGCCGATTTTCGCCTTCGTAGCAAGTCTGACTGGAGTTCCTTCTACGGCGGCCACTATGCCGGAAGTTGGCCCTATGGAATTCCGGAGGTGCCCGGCAATCGGGAAGCGCTGCGGGGTGCTCACCGAATAGCAATACCGGGATGTTTCCCGACAGCGGTCACCCTTGGGGTTCTGCCGGCCGTGGCGCACGAGCTTGTTGAGCCGACCCTTTCGGTCATCGCTATAACCGGCGTCTCTGGTGCCGGGAAGAAAGCTTCTGTAGCGCACCTTGGCGCGGAGACCATGGGAAACCTCAAAGCATATAAACCTGGCGGGACGCACCGACACACCCCAGAGATCCTGCAGAACCTGCAGCCTTTTGCTAAGCAGAAGCTCTCTGTCAGCTTTACACCGGTTCTTGCGCCCTTACCCCGTGGGATTTTGGCGACGACTACGGCGGGGCTTAGAGGGGGCGTCGGCAAGCGTGACGTGGAGACAGCATTCCGCGACTTTTATGCCCAAGAGACTTTTTGCCACGTCCTTCCAGCCGGGCAGCAACCCGAAACCCAAAACGTCGTGGGCACCAACATGGTCCATATCCAAGCTCACGTGGACGAACGTGCCCGACGGCTCGTTGTCACTTCAGCGCTAGACAACCTGTGCAAGGGAACAGCTGGCGCCGCGTTGCAATGCATGAACCTGGCACTTGGCTGGGATGAAACCTCGGGCCTGCCGCAAGCGGCCGTGGCCCCATAACACTAGGAGAATACAATGAGTACAGCTGGGATTACCGGCCCCGCCGGCTTTAGCGCCGGCGCAACTACAGCGGGGATTAAGCCCTCCGGCACACCCGATATGGCCTTGGTGGTAAATAATGGTCCGTGCTTCGATGCGGCGGCGGTTTTTACCCGCAACCGCGTGGTGGCCTCGCCGGTGAAACTGTCCCGCAAGGCGCTAAGCGATGGCCAGCTTGCTGCTGTCATCTTCAATTCTGGCAACGCCAATGCGTGCAATGGTACGCAGGGGGACAAGGACGCCTCTGCGCTGGTAGCTGAGGTTGCTCACTCCCTGCATCTTTCCGAGGGAGACATTGCCGCCTGCTCGACGGGGATTATCGGTGAGCCCATGCCAATGCACAAGGTGCTGGCTGGTGCGGCCGACGTAGTGAAGGGCCTTGGCACGGGTGCGGAACACGCCCACGCGGCAGCCGCAGCCATTATGACCACCGATACCGTGACCAAAGAAGCCACCTATGCTGCGGACGGCTGGTCAGTGGGGGCCATGGGCAAGGGAGTAGGCATGATGGCTCCCTCTCTCGCAACAATGTTGGTATGCCTTACTACCGACGCCGCCGCGAGTGCTCCCGCACTCCACAGCGCCCTAGACAAGGCCGTGGCCAAGACTTTTAACACCCTCGACGTGGATGGGTCTACCTCCACCAATGACACGGTAATCCTCATGGCCTCTGGGGCATCGGGTATTGCAGCCAGCCAAGAAGACCTGGATGCGGCGGTGCTTGCGGTGTGCGCGGACATTGCGGACCAATTGCAAGCGGATGCGGAAGGCGTGACTAAGCGCGTCAAAATCACGGTAGAGGGCACGGCCACCGATAACCAGGCCCTCAATGCCGCGCGCACCTTGGGCCGCGACAACCTGTTTAAGTGCGCCATGTTTGGTTCCGATCCCAATTGGGGGCGTGTCCTCGCCGCTGTGGGAATGGCAGATGCAGAAATGGAGCCGGACAATATCTCCGTCTATTTCAATGACCAGCCGGTCTGTCGGGCATCGACGGGCACGCCGGGGGCGCGTGAGGTGGACCTTAGCGGCGCCGATATCGATGTTCGCGTGGATCTGGGCACGGGAGGCGCGGGGTCCGCATTCGTGCGCACGACGGATCTCTCCCATGCCTACGTGGAAATTAATTCGGCGTATAGCTCCTAGGGAGGAGATGAGAATGTTTAGCGGACTTAGTGACCATGAGCGCGCCACTGTCTTGGCGGATGCCCTCCCATGGCTCCAGCACTATCGGGGCACCATAGTGGTGGTGAAATATGGCGGAAATGCCATGGTGGATGACGAGCTCAAGGCGGCCTTTGCGGCGGATATGGTCTTTTTGCGCACCGTCGGTGTCCATCCCGTGGTGGTCCACGGTGGCGGGCCACAGATCAACTCCATGTTGCAAAAGCTCGGCATTGAAGGGGAGTTTCGAGGCGGCTTCCGCGTGACCTCGCCGGAAGTCATGGACGTCGTGCGCATGGTGCTGTTTGGGCAGGTGGGCCGCGGATTAGTCAACCTCATCAATTCCCATGGTCCTTATGCAGTGGGGACCTCGGGAGAAGATGCAGGACTATTTCGGGCTACGAAACGGCTGGTGGAGATCGATGGCGAACCTACCGATATTGGCATGGTCGGCGACATCGTAAAGGTTAATCCTGCTGCCGTTATGGACATTGTCCAGGCCGGACGCATCCCTGTGGTCTCGACCATTGCACCGGGAGAAGATGGCGCGATTTATAACATCAACGCCGATAGCGCGGCGGGCGCTTTGGCCAGCGCGATTGGAGCAGAGCGATTAGTCATTTTGACCAATGTGGAAGGACTATACACGGACTGGCCGAACCGGGAGTCCTTGGTGTCAAAGATCGAGTGTGGCCGGCTATCGCACCTATTGCCGCACTTGGACTCCGGCATGATTCCCAAAATGGAGTCCTGCCTTAAGGCGGTAAAAGCTGGGGTATCGGCCGCCCACGTTATTGATGGCCGGATTGGTCACTCGGTGCTTTTAGAACTATTAACCCCAGGCGGCGTCGGAACCATGGTGCTGCCAGATGACTATGACAAACACGACTATCCCGAAGGGACCATCTTCAGGAAGGACGATGCAGCATGAACAAGCCACCGAGCTTGACCACACGGTGGCCGGAGACGATTGTAGATACCTACGGCACGCCACCAATAGGCCTCGTCTCCGGCCAAGGAGCAACGCTGACCGATGAGGAGGGGAAGAGCTATATCGACCTTCTCGCTGGGATTGCTGTCAATTCTTTGGGCTATGGCAATGAGCAGGTGGCGCAGGCGGTTTCGCACCAGGCCCGCACCTTGGTGCATACCTCGAACCTCTTTGCCACGCAGCCGGTGCTCGACGCCGGGGAGAAGTTAATTAGGCGAGTAGGAGATAGCGATGCCTGTGTCTTCTTCTGCAACTCTGGCGCCGAAGCGAACGAGGCCGCATTTAAGCTTGCCCGCTTGACTGGCAGGCGCCGCATCCTCGCGGCAGAGCACGGCTTCCATGGCCGCACCATGGGTGCGCTTGCCCTGACCGGCCAGCCTGATAAGCAGCGCGCCTTCCACCCACTACCGGGCGGGGTGGAGTTCTACCCGTTCGGGGACGCGGATTACCTGCGTCAGTTGGTAGAGCAAGATCCCACCGATACCGCGGCGATCATCTTTGAGCCAATTCAGGGAGAGACCGGCGTCATTCCGGCCCCTGCGGGATTCATGCAGAAGGTAAGCGAGCTGTGCGATGAATACGGCATCTTGCTCATCGTGGATGAAGTGCAGACGGGCGCGGGACGTAGCGGCACCTTTTTCGCCCACGAGGTAGAAGGCATTCAACCGGACGTCATCACCATGGCGAAGGGCTTAGGTGCCGGAGTACCCATCGGCGCGACCATCACCCGCGGTCGTGCCAAGGATTTGTTTAAACCTGGCTCCCATGGCACCACCTTTGGCGGAAACCCCGTGGCCTGCGCTGCGGCGAACGTAGTACTTGACACCGTGGATGCGGAATTTCTTGCGGAAGTTACCCGTAAGGGTGACTATCTGCGGCAAGAGATTGAAAAATTGCCGCTTGTAGAACGCGTACGCGGCCGCGGCCTGATGCTCGGCATTGTTTTAGCACAACCGGTGGCTAAGCAGGCCGTGCGCGACGGGCTTGCCCAGGGGCTCATCCTCAACGCACCCAGTGAGAATGTACTCCGCCTCACCCCGCCCTTGGTTATTTCCCACGATGAACTAGACACAGCACTGACAACACTCCGGACGATAGTGGAGGAACTGGTATGAGCCTGCGACACTTTCTGGCTGACGACGATCTCAGCCCACAAGAACAAGTAACCGTTTTGGACCTAGCTGAAAGGCTCAAAAAGGATCCCTTTGCGGAGCGCCCACTAGAGGGGCCTAAGACCGTGGCGGTGCTTTTTGATAAAACGTCTACGCGGACCCGCTTTTCCTTTGAAACCGCAGTAGCGAATATGGGCGGGAAGGGCATTACCGTCGATACTTCTGCCACTCAGATGGGCAAAGGGGAGTCCTACCAAGATACGGCCGCGGTGCTTTCGCGGTACGTGGAGGCAATCGTGTGGCGCACCTTTAAGCATGACAACCTCCTCCAGATGGCGGAGACTGCGACCGTTCCTCTGGTCAATGCGCTTTCCGACGACCTGCATCCCTGCCAGATTTTGGCTGACCTGCTGACCTGTCGCGAGAATTTGGGTGACCTCAAAAGCAAAAAGGCCGTCTACCTGGGCGATGGTGATAATAATATGGCTAACTCCTACATGATTGGTTTCGCCACGGCCGGCATGGACGTCTCTATTATCGCGCCCGAAGGATTCCAGCCGCGCCAGGAATTCGTCGACCGCGCGCGCAAGCGGGGCAACATCACCATTACTGATGACGTGGATGAAGTTGAAGGTGCAGACGTAGTCATCACCGATACGTGGATCTCTATGGGGCAGGAAAATGATGGCCGCGATAGGCGTACGCCGTTCCTGCCATATCAGGTTGATTCGACCATAATGAGCAAAGCGCATAAGGATGCAATATTCTTACATTGTTTGCCGGCGTACCGTGGAAATGAGGTCACGGCTGAGGTAATTGATGGACCACAGTCGCGGGTCTTTGATGAAGCGGAGAACCGCCTGCATGCGCAGAAAGCGCTTCTTGTCTGGTTGCTCGAAATAAACAAGGAGATCAACTAAGTAATGAACACCCCGACCACCCGCAATGCTCGGCAGGCCAAGATCTTGGAGATTTTGGATCGCAATCGCGTCACCAGCCAGGTGCAACTATCCGAGCTTCTTCTCGCAGACGGCATCGACATCACCCAAGCCACTTTGTCCCGTGACTTGGATGAGCTGGGGGCGAAGAAGGTAAAGCGCGATGGTGGCCGTTCCTACTACGTGGTCGGCGGTGAGCTGGAGCAATTTGAAGACCAGGTGGGCGGCCCCCGTGAAAAGCTGCGCCGCATGCTCGATGAGCTGGTGGTATCCCATGATTCTTCCGGCAATATAGCTATGCTGCGCACCCCAGCCGGCGCGGCCCAGTATCTTGCCAGCTTTATTGACAGGGTGGGGCTGCGCGACGTCATCGGTTGCATCGCCGGAGATGACACCATCTTCGTCTTGGCGCGCGAGGGCGTCTCGGGCGCAGATCTGGCAGTGACACTTACCACGCGGAATATTTAGACGGCGGTGGTGGCAATTCACACCACCATCGTATATTATGTACTTAGATGAATTGTTTCCAATAGAACAAGGAGCTTAACCATGTCCGCACGCGTAGTCTTGGCTTACTCTGGTGGCCTTGATACTTCCGTTGCCATCCCATACCTAGCAAAAATGACCGGTGGTGACGTTGTCGCCGTTTCCTTGGACTTGGGCCAGGGTGGCGAAGATATGGAATCGGTTCGCCAGCGTGCACTTGACTGCGGTGCCGTAGAATCCATCGTTATCGATGCCAAGGATGAGTTTGCAGAGGAATACTGCGTTCCCACCATCAAGGCAAACGGCATGTACATGAAGCAGTACCCGCTGGTATCGGCTATTTCCCGCCCCCTCATTACCAAGCATTTGGTGAAAGCGGCGCAGGAATTCGGCGGCACCCACGTCTCCCACGGCTGCACCGGCAAGGGTAATGACCAGGTACGCTTCGAGGTTTCCTTCCGTGCGCAGGATCCTTCCCTCGAAATCATTGCCCCTGCACGCGATTATGCCTGGACCCGCGATAAGGCTATCGCCTTCGCGGAAGAGATTAACCTGCCGATTGAGCAGTCCGCTTCCTCGCCATTTTCCATCGATCAGAACCTGTGGGGCCGCGCGGTAGAGACCGGTTTCCTTGAGGATCTGTGGAACCCGCCAACGAAGGATCTCTATGCCTATACCGAGGACCCGAGCCTGGGTAATGCCCCGGATGAAATCATCATCTCCTTTGAGAAGGGTATCCCGGTGGCAGTTGATGGTCAGAAGATGTCCCCGCTGCAGATTATTGAAGAGGTCAACCGCCGCGCCGGTGCGCAGGGCATTGGCCGTCTGGATATGGTGGAGGACCGCTTGGTAGGCATTAAGTCCCGTGAGGTCTATGAGGCTCCGGGCGCCATGGTCCTCATCCAGGCCCACGAGGCGCTGGAGGATGTCACCGTGGAGCGCGAGTTGGCCCGCTACAAGCGCTTGACCGATGCCCGCTGGTCCGAGGAGGTCTATGACGGCCTCTGGCACTCGCCGCTGAAGCGTTCTCTGGATGCCTTCGTTGAGGAGTCCCAGGAAAACGTCACTGGCGATATCCGCCTGAGCATGCATGCCGGTACCGCCACGGTCACTGGGCGCCGTTCCGGTCAGTCGTTGTACTCCTTTGACCTGGCTACTTATGACACTGGCGATACCTTCGACCAGACCGCAGCTAAGGGCTTTGTGCAGCTGCACGGCCTGTCCACCCAGATCTCCAATCAGCGTGACCGCGACGGCGGTTTCCCCACCAGCGCGCAGAAGTAGGAGCACATGGAACCGCATAAGACTAATGAGGGTGCCCTATGGGGTGGCCGCTTCTCCGGCGGTCCATCTGAGGCGATGTTTGCCCTCTCTGTATCCACCCACTTTGACTGGGTGCTGGCACCATATGACGTACTAGCCTCCAAGGCGCATGCCAAGGTGTTGCATAAGGCTGGCTTGCTTTCCGACGACGATTTGGACACCATGCTCTCCGGCCTCACCGAACTAGGCGAGAAGGTGGCCTCTGGTGAGTTCCGCCCAGCGCCCACGGATGAGGACGTCCACGGTGCAATGGAGCGCGGGCTTATCGAGATTGTAGGCCCACAGGTGGGCGGTCGCCTGCGCGCCGGTCGTTCCCGTAATGACCAGGTCGCGACGCTGTTTCGCATGTGGGTACGTGATGCCATTCGCGATACCGCGGCTCAGGTAAGCGACTTGGTGGATGCCTTGGCCGATCAGGCAGCAGCACATCCGGACGCCATAATGCCGGGCAAAACTCACTCGCAGGCGGCACAGCCAGTTCTTTTGGCGCATGAGCTTTTGGGCCATGCGCAGCCACTTCTGCGCGATATTGAGCGTCTGCAGGACCTGGATAAGCGCTTGGCTGTATCGCCCTACGGTTCTGGCGCTCTAGCCGGTTCCTCCTTGCAGCTAGATCCGGAAGCCATTGCGGAGGAACTCGGCTTTGATGCCGCCGCGGAGAACTCCTTGGATGGCACTGCGGCTCGTGACTTTGCCTCCGAGACGGCTTTTGTCTTGGCGCAGATTGCCGTCGACATGTCCCGACTTTCGGAAGAAATTATCTACTGGTGCACGCCGGAATACGGCTACGTCACCCTTGATGATGCATGGTCGACCGGCTCGTCCATCATGCCGCAAAAGAAGAATCCGGACGTTCCGGAGCTCACCCGCGGCAAAACTGGCCGCCTTATCGGTAACCTCACTGGCCTGTTGTCTACGCTAAAGGCACAGCCGCTGGCATATAACCGCGACCTGCAGGAAGATAAGGAGCCCATCGTTGATTCGGTGGCGCAGCTTAACCTGCTGCTGCCGGCAATGACCGGGCTGGTGTCCACACTGACTTTCCACGAGGATCGCATGCGCGAACTTGCCCCGCGAGGGTTCACGCTGGCTACCGACTTGGCCGAATGGATGGTTCGCCAAGGCGTTCCTTTCCGCGAGGCGCACGAAGCGTCCGGCGCATGTGTGCGCATCGCTGAGGAGCGGGGAGTTGACCTAGTGGAGCTCACCGATGAGGATTTGGCGGGCGTCGACAAGCGGCTGAAGCCTAGCGTCCGTGACGTGCTCACTATCGACGGGGCAGTGGCCTCTCGTGCCACCAAGGGCGGCACCGCTGGTGTCCGCGTGGCGGAGCAGCGCGAGACTGTCCGCGAGCGTGCCGCGGCTGCTCGCACGTGGGCGCAGAAGCCGCTGCGCTAATTCTCGGGGCTCTTTAAAACCGCATGGTCGCTGGCCATGCGGTTCTTTTATATCTCGCTGCGGGGGTGGGAGATTGACCCCCATCCCCAACCTGTCAGCTGCGTTGTTGAACACAATGGGGGTAGTGGTGATATGGGTAACAATGTGGTGCGTTAGTATTCTTGCAGAGAATGTGATCTAACAGACTCATTCATCGTAATGAAAGGACGATCTCTCCTATGACAGTAAATTCGCCCCCGCCCACAGCGGGGCCGCACGAGAACGAGAAAGCGGTCTACGCCTCGGAAGACCACGGCCTGCAAAAGGGAATGGGCAATCGCCAGCTGCAGATGATCGCCATCGGTTCTGCCATCGGTACCGGTCTTCTTCTGGGCACCGGAAGTCGTTTGCAAGACGCCGGACCGTTTCTCGCGGTGCTCTATCTTGTTTGTGGCTTCTTCGGCTATATCATCCTGCGTTCTCTTGGCGAGCTCATCGTCTACCGCCCCAGCTCCGGCTCCTTCGTTTCCTATGCCCGCGAGTTTTACGGCGAGAAGACCGCCTTTGTTACCGGCTGGTTGTACTGGGGAAATTGGGCCATGACCCTGGTGGCGGATGGCACAGCCGTAGCTATCTACATCAAATGGTTCAGCCAATACACGTCGTGGCTCGATTCCGTTCCGCAGTGGGCACTTGCCCTCGTAGTTATCTGCGGCATCCTGGTATTCAATATGCTCTCGGTGAAGATCTTCGGCGAGCTGGAGTATTGGTTCTCGCTGATTAAGATTGTTGCATTGATCATCTTCATGCTGGTGGCCATCGGTGTCCTCATCTTCGGCCACCCGAGTGGCGATCCGACTGGCTTTAGTCTCATTTCTAATACCGGTGGCTGGTTGCCCAATGGCCTCATACCTGCCGTGATCGTCATTCAGGGTGTCGTCTTCGCCTACGCCGGTATTGAGCTTGTCGGCACCACCTCCGGTGAGACTAAAGATGTAGAAAAGCACATCCCGCGCGCGGTCAATAACGTGCTGCTGCGCATCCTGATTTTCTACTTCGGCTCCGTGCTGCTGCTCACGCTCGTGCTGCCGTACACAACTTACGTCGCTGACGTGTCGCCATTTGTGACCTTCTTTGAGTCCCTCGGCGTAGGTGTGGCGGCCCCGATTTTCCAGCTTGTCGTTATCACCGCTGCGATTTCCTCGCTCAACGCCGGCTTGTATTCCACCGGCCGCATTATGTACAACATGTCCACCTCCGGCTCCGGCCCGAAGTTTGGTGCTCGTATGTCCAAGTCTGGTGTGCCCTACGGCGGCATCGTCATGGCGGCCTTGGTGGGCTTGGTAGGCGTCTTCCTCAACTATGTGGTGCCGGAGATGGCGTTTGAAATCGTGCTCAACCTGGCAGCCTTGGGCACATTGGCGTCCTGGGCGGCAGTTGCGATCTCGCACCTCAAGTTTGTGCGCCTTGCTAAGAGCGGAAGCTACACCCGACCGGGATACCGCTCGCCGTTTGGCGAAGGCGGAGACTGGGCCGTACTCATCTTCATTGGCCTGGTCATTGTCCTGATGGCCTTTGATTATCCAATCGGTACCTATGCGCTGGCATCCACTCTGCTCCTCGTTCCGGTCTTTATGGCAATGTGGTACGCATGGCGCGACCGCATCCGTACTATCGCGGAAGAGAGGAAGGCGAAGCACCTACCTACCTCCAGCTTCCCGGCCGCACCGCAAACAGACCTTCACCCGAAGAACTAAATCTAAGAAAGGACTTCTTATGAACCACGCTGTTAAGTTCGTAGACGTAGAAAATATGGCGCGCTGGATTCAGCGCGAGGGCGTTGAAAACATCATTACCGGAATGGTGGATTACCTCGAGGCTGACTACCGCGAGTGGGAGCGCTTTGACAAGATTCCGCGCGTTGCTTCCCACACCCCGTTCGGAGTCATTGAGCTTATGCCTACGTCCAACGGTAAGGAGTACTCCTTCAAGTACGTCAACGGTCACCCGTCCAATCCGGCCCGTGGTTTCCAGACCGTTACTGCCTTTGGCGTGCTTGCCGACGTCGACAATGGTTACCCCACCTTCGAAGCCGAGATGACGCTGCTTACCGCACTGCGTACCGCCGCGACCTCCGCCATGGTGGCAAAGCACTTGGCACGCAAGGATTCCAAGCGCATGGCCATGGTCGGTGCCGGCTCCCAGTCCGAGTTCCAGGCGCTTGGCTTCCGCGGCGTTATGGGAATTGAGGACATTACCATCTATGACATCGACCCTGAGGCGGTAGAAAAGTTCAAGCGCAACTTGGAGCCACTGGGCTTTAATATCACTGCTTGTTCCAGCGTCGACGAGGCGGTTTTGGGGGCAGACATCATCACCACCTGTACCGCAGACAAGGCTCAGAACCAGATTCTGGCTGAGCGCCATGTCGCCCCAGGTGTCCACCTCAACGCTGTTGGCGGTGACTGCCCAGGTAAGACCGAGCTGGAAAGCTCCATTCTGGACAAGTCCAAGGTCTTCGTGGAGTTCCCGGAGCAGACTCGCATCGAGGGCGAAATTCAGCAGAAGCCCGAAGACTTCCCGGTTGTCGAGTTCTACCAGGTGCTCACCGGCCAGGCCACCGGCCGCGATGACGATGAGCAGATCACCCTCTTCGATGATGTCGGATTCGCAATCAACGACTTCTCCGCGCTGCGTTACCTGCGTGATTCCGTCAAGGGAACCGACTTGGAGTCCGAGATCGACATCATTGCCAACCCGGACGATCCTAAGGATCTGTTCTCCTTGGTTGCTAACGTTCCGTCCTTGCTTTAAAGCAAAGGTGGGGTAGAGGGATTTTACTTCTCCCTCTACCCGCTGGGATTAGATGTAAGAGTCTTGACCCAAAGTTGCTCGAGGTACTTGTCCGTCCGCAGGACAAGGGCCTGTTGATATATCCGGAAGATAAGCAAGTCCTTGTCAATGAGCGTTCCTAGCATTGCCTATCCCATTGAAGATGACGTTCCAGTAATTCTGGTAGGCCACGCGATGAAATGGCCCTCCTGAATCTGGATTCTATGTAAAGTCTGGATACTCTGTGCTAAACAGGTGACTCCCCAGCACCTTTTTATGAATCCAACGCGAAGTTCAAGGTGGACCTACCGGAAAACCCGAATCACCTTGTCATCGACATCATTGTCTAGCTAGTGCTTAGGTATTCCGTGGAACGCTGCGGGCTGGCTTGTTATGCCGCCTGCGACGTTTAGCATATTAATACCACGCTGTTTTGCATCCGCGGCGAAGGTCGAGATGAAGTTGGCCGATCGCTTGCCGGAAGCACAGTATACCCACGCTTTGCGCTGCCCTTCGGCCTGCAGGGAATCGAGCAGGCAGCGCGCCACCTCTGGATCGTCCTGCCACACGGAGGTTGGTAAATGGTAATGCTCTGTGCCGGCAGCAAAAAAGAAATCATCTATGGCAGCCTCCCCGGCCTCGCGCACGTCGATGGCCGTGGCACCGTCGCGCAGATCTTCGAACATCTCGGGGGCAGTGGCAGCGGCAGCGGCAGCATCGGCATCCGGCACGGCACAAGCTGCGCTACCGTAGTCTTGCTGCAGCTGTATGGTTAGCTCGCGTGCCGGGTCGTGGGGCACGCGGAAGTGAGTGATGGAGGCGGTCAGGGCATCGTAGATGCTCAACAAGCCCACCCGGTCGTGGTTCATGCCGGTTGCGAACTGGATTAGCTCGGTGGACATCAAGCCCGCGACCACGCTGGTGGTTACGCCCAGCACACCGGCGGTGGCGCAATCCGGCACGGAATCTGGGTCGGGTTGCAGGGGATAGAGGTCGCGCATGCCCACGCCGGACTCGGCGCCGGGCCCAGACCACCACACTGCGCAGTCGCCCCGGTAGCGAAGCACCGAGCCCCACACCAGCGGGGTGCCTGTGATCTCCGCAGCATCCGCTGCTAGGAACTTGGTGGCAAACGTGTCAGAACCATCCACTAGGATGTCCACCCCACGAAGGTAGCCCACGGCATTGTCGACGGTAAAACGGTCGCGAATCGCATGTACTACGATGCCGGTCTGCAGCTGCCGGAGCTTTTCGGCGGCGACGTCCACCTTGGGCCTTCCCACATCGTGGGTGCCGAACAGGATCTGGCGGTGGATGTTAGTGAGATCCACCGTGTCGTCATCGATCACAGAGATTTCGCCAACACCGGCGGCAGCTAGCTGCTGCATCAGGGGGCAGCCCAATCCGCCAGCGCCGATGACGAACACGTGGGTGCCGTGCAGCGCCTCTTGCTGGGGGATGCCGAAGCCAGGCAATAGGGTTTGGCGGGCTACTCTGTACAACTCTTCACGGGGCAGTGGGCTCATTACAGGACTTTGTCTTCCCAGCTAGCCAACCCCTCGAATGATGACGAGGCCACGGCGTGCTGCCGTTTCGGAATGCGGCCAGCTTGCCGGGCCAACCGGCCACCTTCCACGGCGTATTTCATTGCAGTGGCCATCGCCATGGGGTCCTGGCAGCGGTTAATAGCACTCGCTAAAAGCACGCCATCGCAGCCCAGCTCCATGGCCAGTGCAGCATCGGAGGCCGTGCCCACACCGGCATCCAGCAGCACGGGAACATGGGTGCGCGAACAGATCAGCTCGATGTTGTGCGGGTTCAGGATGCCTAGGCCCGTGCCGATGGGCGAGCCTAAAGGCATCACCGCTTCCACGCCCACGTCTTCTAGACGCTTGGCGACGATCGGATCGTCGCTGGTATATGCCAGCACCACAAATCCTTCAGCAACCAGCATCTCGCAGGCATCCACGAGCTCTACCACGTCGGGCAGAAGCGTATGGTCATCCGCGATAACTTCCACCTTCACCCAATTGGTGCCCAGCGCCTCGCGGGCTAGCTTGGCGGTTGTTACTGCGTCCCGAGCGGTGCGGCACCCAGCAGTGTTGGGCAGCACGTCAATGCCCAATCGCTGCAAGAGCTCGAAGATGGATTCCCCACCGGTGCTAGCGCTCGTGGCACTGTGCCTACGCATGGCAACGGTGGTCAGCTGTGTACCGCTGGCAACTAAGGATTGTTCCAACATAGCCTGGCTACTTGCCCCGCCGGTTCCCATCACTAGGTGCGAATCGAATTGTTTATCTGCGATAGAAAGCATGAGTAAAGCCCTACCCGCCCTGCACGGCGATCAGGATATCCATTTCATCGCCGTCGGTAACTTCATAAGACCAGTCGCTGGCTGGGATCACGTCGCCATTGACGGCCACGGCGACGCCTTTCGGCGAGGCATCGCCGGTCTCTGCTTTTACGACGGCAGCCACGGTGATATGCCCCTCGCTGCTGCGGCGCTTTCCATTAAGCGTGTATTCCATGGTGCTTATTCCTTTCTTTTGTGGCTATCGGGGTGGGCTGTATCGGGCGTGGCGTAGTGGATCGCAGGCAGAGATGTCTATCTCCAACCCGTTGGCGGGGTAGGTGCCCAACCCCAACTGGGCACCTACCTTAGCCCCAAAGGCGGACAACAGGATTCCGTGGCGGAAGTAGCCGGTGGAGATCACCAGCCCGTCGCGCACCTTGCCAAGGTAGGGCAGATCATCTGGTGTGCCGGGCCGGGCGCCGACGATGGCTTCGATGAACTCGCAATCCTCTAGCCCAGGAACCACGCGGATGGCGTCTCGAAGAAGCGTGTGCACACCGTCTACAGAAGGACCTTTGCGGTTGTCTTCGCGGCTGGTTGCACCGACGGCGATGGTGCCATCGGTGCGGGGGATGACATAAACCGGCCGGTCCTCCACGAATGCGCGCACCACTCGGGTAAGCGGTTCGCCACTGGTGTGCACCAGCGCGTCTGGGACCCGCAGCCGCAGCATGTCACCGTACACCGGCCGTAGCGCTAGGGGATTGACACCCTCGAACCAGCCGTCTACGTCTTTGGCACCTAGCCCGTTGCAGAGATAGACCGTGTCGCCGGTGGCCACTCGGCCATCGGTGAGCTGTACATCGTGCCCGTTGATGCGCGTTGCGGCCGTCGCCACGAAGCGAACTCCGGCTTGCTGCAGGTAGTCCAACAGGCACGCGCTGAACATGCGCGGGTTGATCTGATGGTCGCCCGGGATTTCCACTGCCGCCGCCAACTGGGGGCTTAGCCCCTGCTCTAGCCTTCGGGCTTGCCGTAGTGTCAGCGCCTGGGCATCCATACCGTGTCTTTGCTGCAGCGCCAGCAACTCGCGGATATGGACGCCATCGGCGCGGTCGGCACCCACCACCAGGGTGGATTCACTGCGGTGCCCGGTCGGTGCGGTAGTTTTCTTACCCAACCTGGCCAGCAGGTGGGGGAACATCTCGCCCGAAGCCACCATCAGCGGGTATAGCGGCTCTTGCCGGTATTGCACCTCCGCAACCGGCGCCAGCATGCCACCGGCCACGAACGTGGCACCGCTAATGGGCTGGGGATCGACCACGACAATTTCTTGTGGGGATACGCCCGCTTCCACCAATTCGAATGCCGTGGCCAGCCCGATGATTCCCGCGCCAATGATGGCGTGCTCCGCGCGTAGCTTCTGACTATCGGGGTGGTTGCCCGGGCTGAGAACAGTGTTATTCATGTGAACCGATTGCTGCATTCCCGTTCACCCGATCGAAAGCTTGCACAACCGTGGTCGCCAAGGTAGTCGGATCATCGGAGTCCATGAAGGCGCGCACAATCGCCACACCAGACACACCGGTTTGGGCCAGTGCTGCGGCATCGGTGGCCTGTACATCACCGATTGCCACGACCGGAACGGCCGAGGCCGCCACGAGTGGGGGATAGCCTTCCAACCCCAGCGGAGTGCGGCCGGAGATTTTCGTCGGGGTGGGGCGGAACGGACCGGCACCGATGTAGTCGATCACATCTGCGTACTCGTTAGCGTCCTGCACTAGCTCTAGGGTTCCGGTGGTCAGCCCGATGATCGCATCCTCGCCAAGAATCTGCCGCGCCAGGTGCGGGTTCAAGTCGTCTTGGCCGATGTGTACGCCGTGGATGTGGTGATCATCCATTAGGGCGGCCGCTACATCCACTCGGTCATCGATAAGCACCTTCGTTGCCGGATTGGCTTCCTCGACTGCCGCGGCAACGTCGATAGCTAGGGCGGTCAGATCGCGCACGCTGATGGGCTTGCTGCGCACTTGAATCACGCCCGCACCACCGGCGGCCGCTGCCGCGGCAACCTGGACGACCTTTTCCTGCGGTGCTCCCGTAACGTGGTAGCACCGCAGATCCAGGTGGCTACCCTGCGCAGCAGGGCGAGGCTTAGCGCTCACTGGGGATCGCTGCTTCCTTCTCCAGATCCTCGGCCACTTCCTTGGCCTCATTGCGGTCTAGATACAGCTTGGATCCCGCACGGCGGAACTCCTCGGCCATTTCTTCTTCGCCTTCGGTATTAGTGACGCGTTCTCCGTCTACACTCTGGCGCCCGAAGCCTGGCAAGCCGAGGTCCTTGACTAGCGTTTGCTTCTGGTCGGTGGCCAGAGCCTCATCGATCTTGTCACCGAATGCGTCGCGGATGTCCTGGCTGATCCGCATGGAGCAGAACTTAGGTCCACACATCGAGCAGAAGTGAGCGGTCTTTGCCGGCTCCGCGGGCAGAGTTTCGTCGTGGTAGGACTGGGCAGTATCCGGGTCTAGGGACAGGGCAAATTGATCGTGCCAGCGGAACTCGAAGCGCGCCTTGCTCATCGCATCGTCCCACTCGTGGGCGCCAGGGTGGCCCTTGGCGACGTCGGCGGCGTGGGCGGAGACCTTGTAGGTAATTACACCGGTCTTCACGTCGTCCTTGTTCGGCAGGCCAAGGTGCTCCTTCGGGGTGACGTAGCACAGCATTGCGGTACCTCCCATGGCGATATTGGCCGCACCGATGGCGGAGGTAATGTGGTCGTAGCCAGGCGCAATATCGGTGACCAGCGGCCCCAGGGTATAAAACGGTGCGCCGCCGCACCATTCCTGCTCTTTTTCATTGTTAACCTGCACCATGTTAAGCGGCACGTGGCCTGGGCCTTCGACCATGACCTGAACGTCGTACTCCCAGGCGCGGTGGGTTAGCTCGCCGATGGTCTTCAGCTCAGCGAACTGGGCTGCGTCGTTGGCATCGGCGATGGAGCCTGGGCGCAGGCCGTCGCCCAGAGAGAACGCAACGTCGTACTTGGCGAAGATCTCGCACAGCTCGTCGAAGTTCTCGTACAGGAAGGACTCCTTGTGATGAGCCAAGCACCAGCCGGCCATGATGGAACCGCCGCGGGAAACGATGCCGGTTACGCGCTTGGTGGTCAGCGGCACGAAGGGCAGGCGTACGCCGGCGTGGATCGTCATGTAGTCCACACCTTGTTCGCATTGTTCGATCACGGTATCGCGGAAGATTTCCCAGGTCAGGTCCTCGGCCACGCCGTCGACTTTCTCGAGTGCCTGGTAAATCGGCACGGTACCGATCGGTACCGGGGAGTTGCGCATGATCCACTCGCGAGTGGTGTGAATGTCGTTACCGGTGGATAGGTCCATTACGGTGTCTGCACCCCAGCGGGTGGCCCAGCGCAGCTTGTCTACCTCTTCGCGGATGGACGAGCTCACCGCGGAGTTACCGATATTGGCGTTGATCTTCGTATTGAAGGCATTGCCGATGATCATCGGCTCAGATTCCGGGTGGTTGATGTTGTTCGGGATGATCGCCTTGCCGGAGGCAACCTGCTCGCGCACCTTTTCTACGTCGCAGTGTTCGCGCAGTGCGACGTATTCCATCTCCGGGGTGATAATACCCTGGCGGGCGTAGTGCATCTGGGTTACGCGCTTGCCCTCCTTGGCCCGCAGCGTCTGGCGGCTAGCGCCTTTCCATTCGTCACTGGCCTCGCCACGTTTGAGGGCGCGGTTACCGTCATCCAACAGGTTGCGGCGCCTGCCCTCGTAGGCTTCTACATCACCGCGGGCTTCGATCCACTCACTGCGCAAAGCCTCCAGGCCCTCGGTCGGTTCGGCCCAGGGGCCGCGAGTGCGGTAGAGCTTCTGCGGTGGATTCGGGCCCGTTGGGGAATCGTCCAGCTGAACTTCGGTTTCCGGCACCTGTAGGGTGAAGGTCTTGCCGAAGGATTCCACCTGCTTTTCGATGGGGGCGAAGCTGTGCTTCGGGTGGATTTCCGCACCATAGTCGTCATTCGGGATGGTAGTGCGGGTGTGCTGTGTAGACGGATCCGTCATAAAAGTCTCTCCTCATTCTTCCTTCGCTGGTTCTAACCAGGCAGGTTCTAGCGGTACTCGCGCGGGGATTACAGCGCGATCTCAGCTCGATACCTCGAGCGCCCGTGTTCGGTTGCACTTCCTACTGTAACGCACAGCACCCGCGTGTTAAGTCCTAGGGCGGACGGTTGATTGGACAGCCTCAATGAGCAAAGTAGAAAAGCGGTAAACAACTACAGAGAGTCACTCGGTGGGATGGCTGGGGCACGGGTTAGACTTAACAGCATGATTGATCAGAAGCTCCTAGAGATCCTCGCGTGCCCGATCGACAAGCAACCGCTGGAGGATCACGGCGACTATTTGGTTAACCCTAGGCTGAACAAGGCCTATCCGGTGCAGGACGGCATTCCGGTCCTGCTGGTGGACGAGGCTAAGGACTGGCCCATTGGGTCCAAGTAACTAAAGCCACACGCTCTGGAAAAGCAGACACTTAGATAATTAGGGAACAGGGGAGCACCTACGTATGACTAACAACACGAACATTGTTGACGAACTGGAATGGCGCGGGCTCATTAACCAGTCCACGGATTTGGAGGCTTTGAAAGAGGCCACAGAGAACCCGATCAGCTTGTACTGCGGTTTCGATCCGACGGGAAGCTCGCTGCACGCTGGGCACCTAGTACCACTGATTATGCTGAAACGCTTTCAGCAATTCGGCCACCGTCCAATCGCGCTGGCCGGCGGTGCGACGGGAATGATTGGTGACCCACGTGATGTTGGGGAGCGTTCTATGCTCACGGAAGAGCAGATCGCAGAGAATATGCAGATGATCAAGACACAACTTGAATCTTTCGTGGACTTCACCGATGAGAGTGACGTTTCAAGCCCAGCGGTGATGGTGAACAACGCGGACTGGATTAGCCAGATCAACGTCATCGAGTACCTGCGCGATATCGGTAAGAATTTCTCGCTGAATACCATGCTGGACCGCGATACGGTTAAGCGCCGCTTGGAGTCCGATGGCATTTCCTACACCGAGTTTTCCTACATGCTGCTGCAGGCTAACGACTTTGTGCACCTGCACAATGAGTACGACTGTGTCCTGCAGATTGGCGGTGGCGACCAGTGGGGCAACATCGTTTCCGGTGTGGATCTGAACCGGCGCGTGAATGGTGCGAAAGTCCACGGCCTGACGGTACCGCTGGTGACGGACGCCGAGGGTAATAAGTTCGGCAAATCCACCGGCGGCGGCAAGCTATGGTTGGATCCGCAGCTGACCAGCCCATACTCCTGGTACCAGTACTTTATTAATGCTGGAGACGCGGTGGTTATCGATTACCTGCGTTGGTTTACATTCTTGACTCAGGAGGAGATCGCGGATCTGGAGCGCAAGGTAGAGGAGGAACCCTACAAGCGTGAGGCGCAGCGAGTGTTGGCGCGAGAAATGACCACACTGGTCCACGGCGCACAAGCCACCGAAGCAGTGGAGCTGGCCTCTCAAGCTTTGTTCGGTAAGGCGGAGTTGCAGGATTTGGACGAGGCCACCCTGTCTTCTGCATTGCAGGAGACCGAGGTAGCGGAAGTCAGCTCGGATGCCACGATCCTGGATCTATTGGTAGGTGCGGGATTGGAGAAATCGAAGGGTGCCGCGCGCCGCACTGTGGGTGAAGGCGGTGCATACGTGAATAACCAGCGCATCGAGGACATCGAATGGTCTCCGTCTTCCCAAGACCTCCTGCATGGCTCGTGGCTGGTATTGCGCAAGGGCAAGAAGCGCTTCGCTGGGGCACGGGTTGTGAATCCTTCCTAATGCCGTCACGCTTCGTGTCAATAAGGTAGCTACATGATCCCTTGGTAACGGTTATTGGCCATTTACCAGGGGATTTGTGTGTTTCTAGGTGTGGGGTGTAGCTTTATCGAAGTCGCTGAGAGGTAGCCGGGAGGTTACTTGTGAGCGAATTTTGTACGGACTTGGTTCGATGATTTGATTTTGTTCTTTGAGTTGAGTAAGTTTGTACGGGCTGCCGATGAGAGGTTAACGGGAAGTTAATTTTTTGTTGGTTGGTGGTGATGTTTGAGAACTCAATAGTGTGCCAATGTACTTTTTATTTTTTGTGTGCATGGTTGTGTGTTGATTGGTTTGTCTGCCAGCAGGCTTAGTGGTTTGTTGGTTGGTGTGTGCCGGTTGGGTATGTGGAATACGTACCTTTTTGAATGCTGTTTGGTGTTTCGGCTGCATTGAGATGGATTGGTTGGCATGTGATTGTGTTTACCTTTTTTGGTTTCCTCTTTTTGACCCCGTCGGGTTGAGGGGACTGTTTATTTTTTCTTTGTAGTAATTTTTTGGACGCCAGCACGGGCTGCATTGTTGTGTGGTTTGTGGTGGTTTGTTCTTTTGTTGGGTTTCGGGCTTTTCACGGCCTGTTTCGGATGTTGTTCTGAAATTTTTTTGTGGAGAGTTTGATCCTGGCTCAGGACGAACGCTGGCGGCGTGCTTAACACATGCAAGTCGAACGGAAAGGCCCTGCTTGCAGGGTACTCGAGTGGCGAACGGGTGAGTAACACGTGGGTGATCTGCCCTGCACTTCGGGATAAGCCTGGGAAACTGGGTCTAATACCGGATAGGAGCCATTTTTAGTGTGATGGTTGGAAAGTTTTTTCGGTGTAGGATGAGCTCGCGGCCTATCAGCTTGTTGGTGGGGTAATGGCCTACCAAGGCGGCGACGGGTAGCCGGCCTGAGAGGGTGGACGGCCACATTGGGACTGAGATACGGCCCAGACTCCTACGGGAGGCAGCAGTGGGGAATATTGCACAATGGGCGCAAGCCTGATGCAGCGACGCCGCGTGGGGGATGACGGCCTTCGGGTTGTAAACTCCTTTCGCTAGGGACGAAGCTTTTTGTGACGGTACCTAGATAAGAAGCACCGGCTAACTACGTGCCAGCAGCCGCGGTAATACGTAGGGTGCGAGCGTTGTCCGGAATTACTGGGCGTAAAGGGCTCGTAGGTGGTTTGTCGCGTCGTCTGTGAAATTCCGGGGCTTAACTCCGGGCGTGCAGGCGATACGGGCATAACTTGAGTACTGTAGGGGTAACTGGAATTCCTGGTGTAGCGGTGAAATGCGCAGATATCAGGAGGAACACCGATGGCGAAGGCAGGTTACTGGGCAGTTACTGACGCTGAGGAGCGAAAGCATGGGTAGCGAACAGGATTAGATACCCTGGTAGTCCATGCCGTAAACGGTGGGCGCTAGTGTTGAGGGTCTTTGCACGACTTGCGTGCCGTAGCTAACGCATTAAGCGCCCCGCCTGGGGAGTACGGCCGCAAGGCTAAAACTCAAAGGAATTGACGGGGGCCCGCACAAGCGGCGGAGCATGTGGATTAATTCGATGCAACGCGAAGATCCTTACCTGGGCTTGACATACACTGGATCGCTGCAGAGATGTAGTTTCCCTTTGTGGCTGGTGTACAGGTGGTGCATGGTTGTCGTCAGCTCGTGTCGTGAGATGTTGGGTTAAGTCCCGCAACGAGCGCAACCCTTGTCTTATGTTGCCAGCATTTGGTTGGGGACTCATGAGAGACTGCCGGGGTCAACTCGGAGGAAGGTGGGGATGACGTCAAATCATCATGCCCCTTATGTCCAGGGCTTCACACATGCTACAATGGTCGGTACAACGCGCAGCGACACTGTGAGGTGGAGCGAATCGCTGAAAGCCGGCCTTAGTTCGGATTGGGGTCTGCAACTCGACCCCATGAAGTCGGAGTCGCTAGTAATCGCAGATCAGCAATGCTGCGGTGAATACGTTCCCGGGCCTTGTACACACCGCCCGTCACGTCATGAAAGTTGGTAACACCCGAAGCCGGTGGCCCAAACTTGTTAGGGAGCCGTCGAAGGTGGGATCGGCGATTGGGACGAAGTCGTAACAAGGTACCCGTACCGGAAGGTGCGGGTGGATCACCTCCTTTCTAAGGAGCTTTTATTATTCGGGTGCAGTTGCACCCTGGTTGGTTGAGTGTGCGAGTGTCATGCTGCCGACCTTATTGTTGTAAAAATTGTCCGGGTGAAACACACACCTTTTAAGGCAAGGCCAAGTGTTTGAATGGCGCTTTGTGACACACGCGCCGTGCACAGTTGTAAAAAGTAATTTGTTTGTATGTTGGTGCATTGTTGGGTGTCTGGGGCATTATTCCCCTTTTTTGTGTGCCTGACCATGAGTCTTGCTGGCACGGTGTGTGTTGGTGGGGTGTGGTTGGGGTGTTGTGTGAGAACTGTATAGTGGACGCGAGCATTAAACACGTATGGATGGGCTGCATTTTTGTGGTTTGTTTGTGTGTGTTTGTGTGATTTCTTTTTTCTTTAGTCAATTTTTTGTCAAGTTCACTTGTGTGGCCACTGCGTGTATTTTTTGTGTGTGGTGGTTTGTGTGTTCGTTATTAAGGGCGCATGGTGGATGCCTTGGCATGCTGAGCCGATGAAGGACGTGAAAGGCTGCGTTAAGCCTCGGGGAGTTGTCAATTAAGCGTTGATCCGAGGATGTCCGAATGGGGAAACCTGGCCCTGGTTATGTGGGGTTACCCTTCAGTGAATTCATAGCTGTTGTGGGGGTTTACGCGGGGAAGTGAAACATCTCAGTACCCGTAGGAGGAGAAAATAATAATGATTCTGCTAGTAGTGGCGAACGAACGTGGATGAGGCTAAACCGTGTGCATGTGATACCTGGTAGGGGTTGTGTGTGCGGTGTTGTGGGCCCCAACGTGCGGTGACTGCCATCATCGTGCTTGTGTGTTGTTGTTAGGTGAAGTGGTTTGGAATTACCTGCCGGAGAAGGTGAGAGTCCTGTAGTTGAAGACAATGGCATGCAGGTTGTTGGGTTGCCCGAGTAGCAGCGGGCTCGTGGAATCTGTTGTGAATCTGCCGGGACCACCCGGTAAGCCTAAATACTCAGTGTGACCGATAGTGTATTAGTACCGTGAGGGAATGGTGAAAAGTACCCCGGGAGGGGAGTGAAATAGTTCCTGAAACCATGTGCTTACAATCCGTCAGAGCACCTTTTGTGTGTGATGGCGTGCCTTTTGAAGAATGAGCCTGCGAGTCAGCGGCATGTCGCGAGGTTAACCCGTGTGGGGTAGCCGTAGGGAAACCGAATCCTAATGGGGTGTCAAGTGGCATGTCCTGGACCCGAAGCGGGGTGATCTACCCATGGCCAGTGTGAAGCAGCTGTAAGAGGTTGTGGAGGCGCGAACCCACGTAGGTTGAAAACTGCGGGGATGAGCTGTGGGTAGGGGTGAAAGGCCAATCAAACTCCGTGATAGCTGGTTCTCCCCGAAATGCATTTAGGTGCAGCGTCGTATTATAGCTTGGTGGAGGTAGAGCGACTGGTTGGTTGAGCGGGACTACAATCTTAGCAATGTCAGCCAAACTCCGAATGCCACTAATTGTGTTGTACGGCAGTGAGACTGTGGGGGATAAGCTTCATAGTCGAGAGGGAAACAGCCCAGATCGCCGGTTAAGGCCCCTAAGGGTGTACTAAGTGGAAAAGGATGTGGGATCGCGAAGACAGCCAGGAGGTTGGCTTAGAAGCAGCCATCCTTGAAAGAGTGCGTAATAGCTCACTGGTCGAGTGGTTCTGCGCCGACAATTTAGTGGGGCTCAAGTACACCGCCGAAGCCGCGGCAAACAATTTTTGTTTGGGTAGGGGAGCGTCGTGCATGGGTGGAAGCGTTACCGTAAGGAGGCGTGGACTGTGTGCGAGTGAGAATGCAGGCATGAGTAACGAATTGATAGGTGAGAATCCTATCCGCCGGATGACTAAGGGTTCCTGGGTCAAGTTCGTCTTCCCAGGGTGAGTCGGGACCTAAGGCGAGGCCGACAGGCGTAGTCGATGGATAACCAGTTGATATTCTGGTACCCGTACATGCGCGCCCATGATGAAGCACTGATACTAACCACCGCGGATGCACTACTGGTACTCTTTGAGTGTTGGTGGTGTTGATGTCGTGGGGCCTGATGTGTGGTTCAAGTGATGGGGTGACGCAGTGAGGTAGCCACGCCACTTAGTGGATTGGTGGTGTAAGCGTGCAGACCGTGTGGTAGGTAAATCCGCCGCACATATGGTTGAGGCGTGATGCGTAGACCCATTGGGGTTGATGGTGGTGATCCTGTACTGTCGAGAAAAGCCTCTAGCGATGTGTGTGTATGGCCCGTACCCTAAACCGACACAGGTGGTCAGGTTGAAAATACTAAGGCGTTCGGGTGAACTGTGGTTAAGGAATTCGGCAAAATGCC